>JBAQDI010000048.1:0-28789 GCA_049294655.1 Azonexus sp. | reverse complement strand
TCCCTTCCCGAACAGGACCGTGAAACAGCAAAGCGCCGATGATAGTGAGCTTCCGCTCGCGAAAGTAGGTCACCGCCAGGCTCCCCATTCAAAGCCCCGTTAGCAAAAGCTAACGGGGCTTTGCCGTTTACGGTTGATGGGCCCCGCCGAAAACCTCAATCATCCTGCTGGCGGCGCCTGACGGGATTACTGATTGATGAACTCGATCAATTCGCGAACGAAGCGTTCGCGTTGCCATTGATGGGGGGAGTGATCGGTGCCTTCGTAGATATGCAGGATGGCGTTCGGGATCTGGCTGGCGACATAACGGGCGGTCTCGTTTCGGTAAAAATTGCTCTCGCCGCCGTAAACAAGCAGTGCTGGGACATCAATCCGGCTTAGTACATCCCGGTAATCGGCTGCCGTCAGGCTGGCCCAGCAGTCGATGAGTGGTTGGGGATTCTGGGCCCGCAAACTGATGCGTGAGCGCTCCCAGCCGCTGGCGCCAGCAACGTATTTCTCCCTGGCCCTTTCGTTGAGCCCGAAGGCTGTAAGCTTTAGTACGGCTTCGGCAAAATCCTCACGTAACCAGGACATCATTTCATCTGCCTTGTCGCCGTCAAAGTTGCCGTAAATGCCATGATCCCAGCTGGCATCAGTCATCAGCTTTGGCGACTGATCGATAAAACAGAGGCGCGAAAGCTTCCCTGTTCCAAAGTCGCGGATGTACTGCCATAGCGTCAGGGCGCCCATTGAGTGTCCGACGGCAGACACCGTTTTCAGTTCGTAATGGTCAAGCAGGTTGGCCAGGTCCTTTGCCATGCGTTCAGCGGTCGGTGCCTCGCCGTCATCCAGTGAGTGTCCGCCGTGGCCTCGAGCATCCCAGCGAAAGACCTGATGGTGCTTTTCCAGTTCACCGAGAAAGGGAAACCACTCCTGATGGCTGGATGTCCAGCCGTGCAGCATGACTACCGGCGAACCTTTACCGGAAATCTTGAGATGTATCTTGGCACCGTCGTCGGCAAAAAAGTGGGACATGGCAGAAATGCGTGTTGAGGACGGCCAAGTATAATCTGGCGACCAATACGCAGGAGTACGGAAATGTTCGATTGGAGAGACTACGGCAACGGGATAATTGCCTTTGATGCCGGTTATGTGCGGCCGGTTCTGGCGGCTATCCATCTGGTGATCGAGGAAGGCAGGGTTGCTTTCATTGATACCGGCTCGAATGACTCCCAGCCCAATGCCTTGGCGGCCCTGGAAAAATTGGGATTAAATGCCGATGCAGTCGAATATGTGATCCTGACGCATATTCATCTCGATCATGCTGGCGGCGCCGGCAGCATGATGGCGGCTTTTCCGAATGCTCGGCTGGTGGTGCATCCGCGCGGGGCTCGCCATATGGCAGAGCCTTCCAAACTGGTGGCTGGCGTTACTGCCGTTTACGGCGCCGAATATGTGCAGCGGGTGTATGGCGAAATACTGCCGATTGCCCCTGAGCGCATCATTGAGGCCCCGGATGGTCTGGTGCTGTCGCTGGCCGGTCGGGAACTGCGTTGTCTGGAAACGGCGGGGCATGCCCGGCACCATATCTGCGTTGTTGACGGGAAGACTGGCGGCATATTTACCGGGGACATGTTCGGGCTCTCGTACCGGGAACTGGATGTTGATGGTCGGCAGTTCATTTTTCCGACGACAACACCGACCCAGTTCGAGCCCGAGGAGATGCGCCAGTCGATTCTCCGTTTGCTCGACTTGGCTCCGGAGGCAATGTATCTGACGCATTATGGGCAAGTCGGGGATGTTCAACGGCAGGGCTCCGAATTGCTGCGCCATCTGGATCAGCTGGTTGCCCTGGCACTTGCGGGAAAGTCGGCCGGTGGCGAGCGTCATGCCCGACTCAAGGTGGCAATGACGGCCTATTTGCTGGCGCAGATACGCGCTCACGGCTGCCAGTTGCCGGAGTCTGTCTTGCTTGATCTCTGGGAAACTGACCTTGAACTGAATGCCCAGGGACTCGAGGTCTGGCTGGACAGCGCGAAAGCCTAGAAGTCTTCCCCGCCGGGTTTTTCGATCAGCAGATTGATGGCCGCGGCTGCAGCGGCCATGCCGAAAACAGAAGTGACGCAGACCGAAGAGCCAAAGCCGGCACAATTGAGTCCGGCCGGGCCGGTATCGGTCGAACAACTGTTGTTTTTCTCCGGATACCGCAAGGGTTCGGTCGAGAAAACGGCTGGCACGCCGAATTTCTTTTTGCCATCACGCGCGAAGCCGTATTCCTTGCGCAGCAGGGCGCGGACCTTGGCGAGTAGCGGATCCTGGATGGTCTGACTGAGATCGCTGAGGCGAATCTGCGTCGGGTCAATCTGGCCGCCAGCTGCGCCGCCGACAATGATGGGGAGTTTGCGCCGCCGGCAAAAAGCGATCATCGCCGCCTTGGCGCGTACCTGGTCAATGGCGTCGATGACCAACGAAAAATCCTGGTCGAAAAGCTGCGCAACGTTGTCCGGGGTGACGAAATCCTCGATGCAGTTCACCCTGCAAGCCGGGTTGATGGCGAGGATGCGTTCGGCCATGGCATCAACCTTGGCCTTGCCGTAGATATCGCCTAGGGCATGAATCTGCCGGTTGGTATTCGACTCGGCGACCATGTCGAGGTCGATCAGCGTAATCCGGCCGACGCCGGTGCGGGCCAGCGCCTCGGCGCTCCATGAGCCGACGCCGCCGATCCCGACGATGCAAACATGGGCCTGAAGCAGGCGTTCGGCGCCATCTGGGCCGTACAAGCGGGCGACGCCACCGAAACGGCGTTCCAGATCAGCCGCCATCAGGCTTCAATCGTCTTGCGAATGACCGCATTGAAGGGGGCAATCCATTCCGGTGCGAACTGCTTGTCGCAGGCGTTGACTTCGGCAATGGCGCGCAGCACCGAGCGGTTCTTGCCGCGATGGATGTGCTTGAGCATGACCGCTTCGAAGGCATCAACGATAGCCAGTATCTTGGCGCCCGGGCTGATTTCCTGGGCACGTAAGCCCTTCGGATAGCCCCCGCCTTCCGGCATTTCGTGGTGCTGTGCAACCATCTCGGCAGCGGCCTTCCAGCCGGGAATGCGTTGCAGCAAACCGGCGGCAAAACCGGGGTGGTTACGCAGCACAAGCTTGTCCTCATCGCTCATCTTGCCAACCTTGAGCCAGATTGCCTCAGGAATCAGCATCATCCCGACATCGTGTACGTAAACGGCCGCCTCAAGCTGTATCGGGTCGACGGCATTGCCCCCCGCCTTGTTGGTTTCCAGCGCCAGGCGCAGGATGCGCATGGTGCGGCCCTTGAACAGCGGCGAGCGATTTTCCAGTTGCTGCGACAGCGAGCGAAAGAACTGCAGATCATTGCTGGCATTCTCAGTGTCTGGTTTGCCCAGGCGTGGTGCCCGACTGGAGATGTCGCCGATGACCGGCGAAAAGCCAGTGACGGCTTCAATCAGTTCGGCACAGCGCACATCGATATCCTGCACGGAAGAAACGGAGAGTTTCTCCAGGCCTTCGACCAAGGCCAGCAAGCGCAGGTTTTCCAGCGACTTGTTGGAGAGCAGCGCATCGGTAGCCAGTTCGAGGCGATCGACGGCAAGCAGGATCATCTCGGCCAGCAAGTCGGAGAATGGAATTTCGCCGTCGCGGAAGCGCGACATCATGGTTTCGATCGGGTGAGTGACGACGACACCCAGTTCGAACTTGCAGAGCGAAGCATCACCCTTGATGTTGTGAATGGCCCGAAACAGATCGGCAATGATCTCGCGGTCGGCCGGTTGTTTTTTCAGGCGGGCAACATCGCGTTCGACTTCCGGGGCACGATCTGTCAGGACGTCGGCAAACTCTTCCAAAGCCTCGCGATCGTGTATGACTGGCGCTCTGATCGACTGGACATCCATGCCCCTCTCCCCGTTTTGTTTCTGATTCGCCGAGTTTAGCCGAAAGTCCGCTCAAACCCGAGTGTGTCGGCCGATTTCCCGGCCTTGACGGGGCCGTCATCGCCCCCTAAGATTCCGCGCTTCGCCAGAGAATTGCCTACTGTGACACTGGAACAGCTATATGCCCTGATCGGGCCCGACATGAATGCCGTTGATGCGGTCATTCGCGACCGTTTGCACTCCGAAGTCGTACTGGTCCGGCAGGTTGCCGAATACATCATCAACAGTGGCGGCAAGCGCATGCGTCCGGCTTTGGTGTTGTTGTCGGCCGGGGCGCTCGGTTATCAAGGAACGCAGCATCACGACATGGCGGCTGTCGTCGAGTTCATCCACACGGCGACCTTGCTGCACGACGATGTGGTTGATGAGTCTGCCTTGCGGCGCGGCCGCGATACGGCCAATGCCATGTTCGGTAACGCGGCCAGCGTTCTGGTCGGCGACTTTCTCTATTCGCGTGCTTTCCAGATGATGGTGGCCGTCGACAACATGCGAGTCATGCAGGTCTTGTCCGATGCGACCAATGTCATTGCCGAGGGCGAAGTCCTGCAGCTGATGAACTGTCACGATGCCGATGTCGACGAAGCCCGTTACATGCAGGTGATTCACTACAAGACGGCCAAGTTGTTCGAGGCGGCGGCACAATTGGGGGCCATTCTCGGCCAGTCGACGCCTGAGGTAGAGCAGGCACTGGCGGCTTACGGTATGCATCTGGGAACGGCTTTCCAGCTGATCGACGATGTGCTCGATTATTCGGGACAGGAAGCGGATACCGGCAAGCATCTCGGTGACGACCTGGCCGAGGGTAAGCCGACCCTGCCGCTGATCTATGTGATGCAGCATGGAACACCGGCGCAGGCCGCCTGCGTGCGCAAGGCCATCGAAGGCGGTGGGCGCGAAGATTTCCCGGCCGTGCTTGAGGCGATCCACAATAGCGGTGCCCTCGGGCATGCCCGGGCCCGTGCAGCTCGCGAAGGCGAACTCGCGAGAGAAGCAATTTCGTGCTTGGGGGCTTCAAATTATAAAAAAGCTCTGCTACAATTGACGCTCTTTGCAGTTGAGCGAAATCATTAAACGGGTTTTGCAAGATGTCGGAGTGTAGCTCAGCCTGGTAGAGCACTGCGTTCGGGACGCAGGGGTCGCAAGTTCGAATCCTGTCACTCCGACCAATACATCTGCAAAGAAAAAGCAAATGCCCTGATTATTCAGGGCTTTTTGCTTTTCTGGTCTGGCGTTTGATTGCGTTCTTGAGGCCGTGATGAAATATCTGCTGCTTGTTGCCGTTCTCTATGTGCTCTGGCGGGTGTGGAAGAAACGCCAGGACGGATCGCTGAAGCCGCCGCCGGCTGCCAGTCCGCCGGTCGAGCGCATGGTCCTTTGCGCTTACTGCTCGGTGCACTTGCCGGAGAGCGATGCGGTCAAGGACGGCTCCCGTTTCTATTGCAGCGAGGCGCACCGCCAGGCGGCTGCGTCGGCCGGAAAGTGATGGCGGACTGGCTGTCCTCAACCTGGGAGGCCAACTGGCGGCCGTTCCAGTATTTCAATCTGTATCGACTGGTCATGGCCGGCCTGTTTTTTCTGGCCATTCTGCTGCCGCACGAGTGGTCTGCGCGGCTTGAACTGGTGCCGAGTAGTGCGCTGATCTTCCTGGTCGTGGCGTATCTGGCGGCGATTCTTGCCGGGCTGTTTCTCTCCATCCATTGGCAGCACCGCTTCAATTTTCAGCTGTCGACCCAGGTGCTGGTCGATGTGCTGGTGGTCAGTATCTTCATGTATGCAGCTGGCGGACTGGGCAGCGGCATTGGCGTGCTTCTGCTGGTATCGTTGGCGGCGGCCAGCCTGGTCGGCCGAGGACGCCTGGTGTTGTTCTATGCCGCGGCGGCAACGCTGGCGGTATTGGCCAGCCAGATTTATGGTGTCTTCGCAAAGGGTTTCGAAATGGCGACGATTTTCCAGGCCGGCATATTGTCGGTCGGCTTTTTCGCCACGGCCGTTCTGGCCCGCCTGCTTGGTCAGCGCGTCATGATCAATGAGGATCTGGCGCGTCGGCGCGGGGTGGCGCTTGAGAACCAGAGCCGGATCAGTCAGCGGGTGGTCGAGCGGATGCTCGATGGCGTGCTCGTGGTCAGTTCCGATGGCTTGATCATCCGCCACAATCCGGTGGCGGTAGCCATGCTCGGCCTGCCGGCAGATGCGCTGATCGTGCTTGCCGAGCATGTGCCGCTGCTGAATACGGCCTTGGTTGCCTGGCATGCCGATAATGCGAGCGGTACGATCCAGTTTGCCGGACCAGATGGTCGCGAGTTGCGGGCCCGCTTTGAAATGACGGCCAGTTCGGATGGCGAAGCGCTGATCTTTCTCGAGGATGTCGGTCGGATCAAGGAGCGCGCCCAGCAGTTGAAGCTCGCTTCGCTGGGACGACTGACGGCGAGCATCGCCCACGAGATCCGCAATCCGCTGTCGGCGATCAGCCATGCTGGCGAATTGCTGCGCGAAGAGCGGCGTGGCGAGATTCAGGATCGCCTGCTGCGCATCCTGAATGACAATGTGGTCCGTCTCGACCGTATTGTTAATGATGTGCTGGAATTGGGCCGCCAGAATCGGGCCGAAGTCGAGCTGTTGCAACTTGAAGAGTTTTGCGTCGCTTTCGTCGAGCATCTGTTTGCCGCAGAAAGCCTGGATCCTGGTGTGCTGGACGTGGTGGTCGAACCCGGAGCGACGCTTTGTTTTGATCGGGCGCATCTGCATCAGGTGCTATGGAATCTGCTGGGCAATGCTTTACGCCACTCCTCCCGGGACGCTGGTGCCGTGCGTCTGGTAATTCGTTCCGGCGTGGCCGCCGGCCGGGTAGAATTGCATGTCATCGACGATGGTCCGGGGGTGCCGGAGGCTGTGCGCGAGCAGGTGTTCGAGCCATTCTTCACGACCCATACCCTGGGGACCGGACTGGGCTTGTTCATTGCCCGCGAGTTGTGCTCGGCCAACGGGGCCGGGCTGGAGTTGGCGCCGGAACTGGCGCATGGCCATTTTGTGGTTTTCGGGAGAAACGATACGTGTCATTAGCCAAGAGCGAACGGCGTCCACGCGGCCAACTGGCCAGGGTTCTGGTAGTTGACGATGAGCCGGATATTCGCGAGCTGATTGATCTGACGCTGGCCCGAATGGGCTTAGCGGCAGAATGCGTTGGCAGTGTGGCCGAGGCGAAGCGGGTGCTGGCGGATGAGCACTTTCAGCTTTGTCTGACCGATATGCGCTTGCCGGACGGCGACGGGCTGGAAGTGGTGCGTTGCATTACCGAACAGCATGCGCAGACGCCGGTGGCGGTGATTACGGCATTTGGCAGCGCGGAAAACGCGGTTGCCGCACTCAAGGCCGGGGCTTTTGACTATCTGGCCAAGCCGGTCGGGCTCGAGCAGTTGCGGGCCCTGGTCAAGGCGGCCCTGCGTTTGCCGGAAGGCGACGAGGCGAGCGATCCCCTGCAGTCGCTGATCGGCGATTCGTCCGCCATGCAGCAGGTGCGGGCGATGATCGAGAAATTGGCGCGCAGCCAGGCGCCGATCTATATTTCCGGCGAGTCCGGTAGTGGCAAGGAACTGGCGGCCCGCCTGATCCATACGCGCAGCGCGCGCAGTGCCAGCCCGTTCGTGCCGGTCAATTGCGGGGCGATTCCGGAAAATCTCATGGAGAGTGAGTTTTTCGGTTACCGGAAAGGGGCTTTTACCGGCGCCGATGGCGATCGCGAAGGCTTCTTTCAGGCGGCCAGCGGTGGCACCCTGTTTCTCGATGAAGTGGCTGATCTGCCCTTGTTGATGCAGGTCAAGCTGCTGCGCGCCATCCAGGAAAAGAAGGTGCGCAAAGTCGGTTGTGTGACCGAGGAGGCGGTTGATGTGCGCATCATCTGTGCGACGCACCGCAACCTGCGCGATTGCGTGGATAAGGGCAGTTTCCGTCAGGATTTGTATTACCGCCTCAACGTCATCGAATTGCGCATGCCGCCCCTGCGCGAGCGGGTCGAAGACATTGCGCCGCTTGTTGAGTCGATCCTGCGTCGCCTGTCCGGGGACGTCCATCCGCAGTTGGCTACCGCGGCCCTGAAGGCGCTTGAGCTGTATTCCTTTCCCGGCAATGTGCGCGAACTCGAGAATATTCTCGAGCGGGCGACGGCGCTCAGTTCGGGAGAGGGTATCGAGGCCGGGGATCTGCACCTGGAGCCCGAGGAAATGGCTGATGAGGCGATCGGCCGGGGCAGTGAAACCCTGGACGATTACCTCAATCGTCTTGAACGGCAGGCGATTCTCGAAGCCTTGCAGAAAACTGAAGGCAACCGCACGGCGGCGGCCCGACTGCTCGGTGTGACTTTCCGTTCCATGCGCTACCGGCTGGAACGGCTGGGTATCGAGTAATGTCCTGGCAGGTCGGGGGCTGGCTGGCGGGGGTTGAGTGGCTGGTCTCGCCCAATTTCGGCGAGCGGCCGACCGGCGAGGTTGCCCTGGTTGTCATCCACAACATCAGCCTGCCTCCGGATGAATTTGGCGGCGACTGGGTCGAGGCATTTTTCCTCAATCAGCTCGATCCCGCGGCACATCCGTATTTCGCCAGTATTGCCGAGCTGCGGGTTTCGGCGCATTTCTATGTCCGGCGCGATGGTCGGGTTATCCAGTTCGTCGGTTGTGACCAGCGTGCCTGGCATGCAGGTAATTCGTGCTGGGGCGGGCGCGACAACTGCAATGACTACTCGGTTGGTGTTGAACTTGAAGGTTCGGACACTCAGCCATTTACGGCTGAGCAATATGTTGCGCTGTGGCAACTGCTTGATGCCTTGCGGGAACATTACCCGATTGCCGCCATTGCCGGGCACAGCGACGTGGCGCCCGGCCGGAAAACCGATCCGGGGCCGTATTTCGACTGGGCCGCAGTGCGGGCCCGCTATCCGCTGCTCGACTTACCGCCCGAAGTAGCGGCTTAGTCGTTCGACGGCTTCGGCCAGACGCTCGATGCCCGTGGTGTAGGCAAAGCGGATGTGTTTCTCCGGCTGATTACTGCCGAAATCGAGGCCGGGCGTCGCGGCGACGCCGGTCTTTTCCAGCAGGTCGCGGGCCAGTGCAAAGCTGTCGTCGCTCAGTGCCGAGCAGTCGCAATACAGGTAGAAGGCACCTTCCGGACGGGCGGTAACGCGAAAGCCGATGGCTTCCAGGGCAGGGCTCAGGAAATCGCGGCGCTTCCTGAATTCGCTGCGGCGCGCTTCAAGGATGGCAATGGTGGCCGGTTCGAAGGCGGCCAGTGCACCGTATTGGGCCGGCGTTGACGGGCAGAGCACGAGATTCTGGGCAAGTTTCTCGATGTCGCGGACATAGGCTTCGGGAATGACCATCCAGCCAAGGCGCCAGCCGGTCATCTGGAAATATTTCGAGAAACTGTTGATGACCCAGATGTCGTCACCGGCGGCGCAGGCGGTTATGTCTCCGGCGACGCCGGGGATGCTATCCCTTGCGGACGCCATTTCGCTTGCATACGTCAAGCCCTGGTAGATCTCGTCGACCAGGAAATGGCCGCCCTTTTCCCGGCAAACGACGGCGAGTGCGGCAATTTCGTCAGCTGTCAGCAGCGTGCCGGTCGGGTTGGCCGGCGAGGCGACGAGCAGGCCTGCGGTGCGCTCGGTCCAGTGTTGCCGCAACAATTCCGGCGTCGGCTGGAAGTTGCTTTCCGGGCCGACCGGGATGCTGAGCGGCCGCCCTTCGTAGGTGCGCAAAATGTGCCGATTGCACGGATAGCCGGGATCGGCCAGCAGCCATTCGCTGCCCGGATCGGCCAGGCAGGCGAAGGCCAGGTTGAGGGCGCCTGAGGCGCCATTGGTGATGGCGATGCGGCTGGCCGGTACGGCAACGCCGTAGCGTTCCTGATAGAAGGCGGATATCGCCTGGCGCAGTTCGGGCAGGCCAAGCGCCTGGGTGTACAGCGTCTTGCCATTCTGAATGGCCGCGATGGCGGCGGCGGCAATCGGGGCTGGCGTCGGGAAATCCGGCTCGCCGACTTCCATGTGGATGATGTCGCGGCCTTCGGCTTCGAGCTGGCGGGCGCGGGTCAGCAGTTCAACGACGTGGAAGGGCTCGATCTCGGCAAGGCGGGCGGCGGGACGGTACATGGGCTACTCCAAAGAAAAACGGCCACCCGCAGGTGGCCGTTCGATTATCGCGCAGTGGCGATTATTCGGCGTCCTTGAAGATGCCCATCTCGAACAGCTCACGCTTGAGGACCAGTTCGCGCGGCATTTTTTCGCCCATCTTGTCGAACCATTCCTTGTGGCCGACCAGTTCCGACTTCCAGGCTTCCGGGTCGATCTGGCTGAGGGCTTCGAAATCGGCCTTGTTGATTTCCAGGCCGGTCCAGTCGATGTCCTCGAACTTCGGCATCCAGCCCAGCGTGGTTTCCTTGGCGCCGACGGTGCCCTTGCAGCGTTGCACGATCCACTTCAGGACGCGCATGTTGTCGCCGAAGCCCGGCCACATGAATTCGCCCTTTTCGTTCATGCGGAACCAGTTTACGCAGAAGATCTTCGGCGTGGCATCGACGGTCTTGCCCATCTTCAGCCAATGGTTGAAGTAGTCACCCATGTGGTAGCCGCAGAACGGCAGCATGGCGAACGGGTCACGACGGACAACGCCCTGCTGGCCGAAGGCAGCAGCGGTGGTTTCCGAACCGAGCGTGGCGGCCATGTAGACGCCGTAGTTCCAGTTGAAGGCCTGGTACACCAGCGGCACGGTAGTGGCACGACGGCCGCCGAAGATGAAGGCGGAAATCGGCACGCCGGCCGGATCTTCCCAGGCGCTGTCGACGGACGGGCACTGGCTGGCCGGGGCGGTGAAGCGGGAATTGGCGTGGGCGGCCTTCTTGCCGGCCTTGCCGTCGGCCGGCGTCCAGTCGTTGCCTTGCCAGTCGATCAGGTGATCCGGGGCCTGCTTGGTCAGGCCTTCCCACCACACGTCGCCATCGTCGGTCAGCGCGACGTTGGTGAAGATGATGTTTTCCTTCAACGTGGCCAGGGCGTTGAAATTGGTCTTTTCCGAGGTGCCCGGGGCGACTCCGAAGAAGCCGGCTTCCGGGTTGATGGCGTAGAAGCGGGTGACGCCATCCTTGTCGACGCGCGGCTTGATCCAGGCGATGTCGTCGCCGATGGTGGTGATCTTCCAGCCATCCAGCGTCTTCGGCGGAATCAGCATGGCGAAGTTTGTCTTGCCGCAGGCCGACGGGAAGGCGGCTGCGACGTAGGATTTTTCACCTTGCGGCGATTCAACACCGAGGATCAGCATGTGTTCGGCCAGCCAGCCTTGATCGCGCGCCATGTTGGAGGCGATGCGCAGGGCGAAGCACTTCTTGCCGAGCAGGGCGTTGCCGCCGTAGCCGGAACCGTAGGACCAGATTTCGCGGGTTTCCGGGTAATGCACGATGTACTTGACGGTCGGGTTGCACGGCCACTTGCTGTCTTGCTGGCCCGGTTCGAGCGGGGCGCCGACGGTGTGGATGCAGGGCACGAATTCGCCATCGCTGCCGAGCACGTCGAAGACGGCCTTGCCCATGCGGGTCATCGTGCGCATGTTGGTGACGACGTAGGCGGAGTCGGTGATCTCGAAACCGATGTGGGCGATCGGCGAACCGAGCGGGCCCATCGAGAAGGGAATCACGTACATGGTACGGCCCTTCATGCAGCCCTTGAACACGCCGTTCAGGGTGGTGCGCATGACGGCGGGGTCTTCCCAGTTGTTGGTCGGGCCGGCATCTTCCTTCTTGGCCGAGCAGATGTAGGTGCGGTCTTCGACACGAGCGACGTCGGACGGGTCGGAGCAGGCGAGGTAGGAATTCGGGCGCTTGGCATCGTTCAGTTTGACGAAGATGCCAGCCTCTACCATTTCACCGCACAGGCGGTCATACTCTTCCTGCGAGCCGTCAGCCCAGTAGATTTGGTCGGGCTGGGTCAGCTCGGCGATTTCGGCGACCCATTTTTTCAGGCCTTCATGTTTGACGTAAGCAGGTGCATTCAGCGGTGCGGTCATGGCGATGTCTCTCTCTCTAAATTACTGAAATAGCTAGGTTTCACGCCAGTCGCCGGGAGCTGCCACCAAGACTGAAAGCGGCTGAAGGCCGTCGGCTGGGAAGCCCGTAATTATGCATCAACTCAGGGTAAACATCCACTTGACGGTGCCGTTCTACGTGATTTCCACGGGTGAAAGCCATCGTTGGGCGTGATATGATCTTCCGCGATTCGAGATGGCGTTTCATCATATAAAATGGAGGCAGACATGAATCCGAGACAATTGCGCGAAGCCGCGCTCTATTACCACCGCCACCCCAAGCCGGGCAAAATTGCGGTAACCCCGATCAAACAGCTGACCAATCAATACGATTTGTCGATGGCTTACTCGCCCGGCGTCGCTTTTGCCTGCGAGGAAATCGTCGCCGATCCGCGTGAAGTCAGTACCCTGACCTCGCGCGCCAACCTCGTTGGCGTCATTACCAACGGCACGGCTGTGCTCGGCCTTGGGCCGATCGGTCCGCTCGCCGCCAAGCCGGTCATGGAAGGCAAGGGCGTGCTGTTCAAAAAATTCGCCAACATTGACGTCTTCGACCTCGAGATCGAAGAGCGCGACCCGGACAAACTGATCGATATCATCGCCTCGCTGGAGCCGACCTTCGGTGGCATCAATCTGGAAGACATCAAGGCTCCGGAATGCTTCTACATCGAGAAGAAACTGCGCGAGCGCATGAAGATTCCCGTCTTTCACGATGACCAGCATGGCACTGCCATCGTCGTCGGCGCCGCCATCCTGAATGGCCTGCACCTGATCGGCAAGGATCTGTCCACGGTCAAGATAGTCACCTCCGGCGCCGGAGCCGCGGCGCTGGCCTGTCTCGACCTGCTGGTCATGCTCGGCGCGCCACCGAGCAATATCTGGGTGACCGACATCAAGGGCCTGGTCTATGAAGGTCGCGTCGAGGAAATGGACGAGATCAAGGCGCGCTATATCAAGAAGACCGACGCCCGGACGCTGGGTGAAGTCATTGAGGGGGCCGATGTCTTCCTCGGTCTTTCGGCCGGTGGTGTGCTGAAGCCGGAAATGGTTGCCAAAATGGCCGCCAAGCCCCTGATCATGGCACTCGCCAATCCGACCCCGGAAATCACGCCGGAACTGGTCAAGAGCGTGCGGGACGATGCCATCATGTGTACCGGTCGTTCGGATTATCCGAACCAGGTCAATAACGTGCTGTGTTTCCCCTTCATCTTCCGTGGTGCGCTTGATGTCGGCGCAACGACCATTACCGAAGAAATGAAGATGGCGGCAGTAAGAGCCATCGCCGAACTGGCCCGCGCCGAGCAGTCGGAAGTGGCGGCCCGGGCTTACGGTGAGAAGGTCGCCAGCTTTGGTCCGGAATACCTGATTCCCAATCCGTTCGATCCGCGCCTGATCGTCAAGATCGCGCCGGCTGTGGCCAGGGCCGGCATGGATTCCGGTGTGGCGACGCGGCCGATCACGGACTGGGATGCCTACCTCCAGGGCCTCAATGAATTCGTCTACCACTCCGGCATGATCATGAAACCGGTGTTTTCGCAGGCCAAGATGGCGCCCAAACGCATCGTCTTTGCCGAAGGCGAGGATGAGCGCGTGTTGCGTGCCATTCAGGTCATTCGTGATGAAGGCATCGCCAAGCCCATCCTGATCGGTCGGCCTGCCGAGATCAGCCGCCGGATCGAAGAAGCCGGTCTGCGTATTCGCGCTGGCGACGATTTCGAGGTGGTGCATTCGGATAATTGCCCGTTCTTCGACGAGCATTACGAGGAATTCTGGCAGACCTACCATGGCTTGATGGAGCGCAAGGGCATTTCTCCCGATTACGCCAGGCGCGAAGTGCGCCGGCGCAATACGCTTTACGCTTCGCTGATGGTTCGTCTGGGTTACGCCGACGGTCTGATCTGCGGCACCTTCGGGCGCCACGAAACGCATCGCGAATACGTGCAGAGCGTCATCGGTACCCGCGCCGACCATGATCGCTATTACGCAATGAATCTGCTGATGCTGCCGGAGCGCACGGTTTTCATCGGAGATACCTACGTCAATTACGATCCGACGGCCGAGCAATTGACCGACATGACCCTGCTGGCCGCCGAAGAAATCCGCAATTTCGGCATCCAGCCGAAAGTGGCGCTGCTCTCGCACTCCACTTTTGGTACGCAGGATACGCCGACCTCGCTCAAGATGCGCGAGGTGCTGGCCCAGCTCAACCAGCGGGCGCCCGAACTTGAGGTCGATGGTGAAATGCACGGCGATGCGGCGCTCGACGAGCAGATACGTCGGGCCGCCTTCCCGAATTCGCGTCTCAAAGGGCAGGCCAACCTCCTGATCATGCCGACGCTCGATGCTGCGAACATTTCCTTCAATTTGCTCAAGGTGGCGGCTGGCGATAACCTGACAGTCGGGCCGATCCTGCTTGGCGCGGCAAAACCAGTCAATATTCTGACCCCGACGGCAACGGTTCGGCGCATCGTCAATATGACAGCGTTAACGGTGGTTGATGCGGTTTGAATATTGCTTTAAGTTGTTGTTGTATCTGTTTATTTTTATTGGAAATTCACTATCTGTTGCTAAACTGGGCTACAATTTCCCGGTGTTGGCAGGAGATAGTGAATGAAACATAAATTTAGGACAGCCCTGTTGCTTGGGGCCCTCGCGGGCCTGGGGTTGAACGCTCCGCTACAGGCAGCGCCGGCCAAGAAGCCGACGCATCTCGCTGCGAAAAAAGGCGAGTCGGCCGCTGCCAATAAAGTGCGTGCAGCAAACAAGTCGGTGACGCCGAGTCGTTCCGGGCTCGCCAAGAATTCTCAAGCCAAAAAGCCCCTCAAGTCGGCCAAGGCCACGTCGGGCAAGTCTGGCAAAGCGGCGCATGCCGTCGCCTATGTCAGCAAGCAACCGATCCGTCGTGTTTCCATGGCCGATGTCGATCCCGGCAAGCTGGCGCTGTACTCTTCCTCGGCGCTGGTCATTGATCAGAATACCGGTCGTACCCTGCTCGAAAAGCACTCGGACGCCGTCACTCCAATCGCCTCGATTTCCAAGCTGATGACGGCCATGGTGGTGCTTGATGCCAAGCTTGACCTGAATGAAGTCATCGCCATCGGCGACGAGGATGTAGACGGCCTGAAGGGAACGCGCTCGCGCTTGCCGGTCGGTACCACGATGACTCGTGAAACGGCCATGTTGCTGGCCCTGATGTCTTCGGAAAACCGTGCGGCGCATGCTCTTGGCCGGCACTATCCGGGCGGCATGCAGGCCTTTGTGGCAGCCATGAACCGCAAGGCATACGCCCTGGGAATGTCGAATTCGCGTTTTGAAGAACCGACCGGGTTGTCGAGCAATAATGTTTCGACGGCGCACGATCTGGCACGGATGGTTGCTGCCGCCGCGCGCTATCCGGAAATCCGGTCCTATTCGACAACCGGCGAAGCCAAGGTTGAATTGAACGGGCGCATCAGCGACTTTCACAACACGAATGCGCTGGTGCGCAGCGAAAACTGGGAAATCGGTCTATCGAAGACCGGCTATATCTCCGAAGCCGGACGTTGTCTGGTGATGCAGGCCCGGGTTGCCGACAAGCCGGTGGTCATCGTGCTGCTCGACTCGGTCGGCAAGATGACCCGGGTGGGTGATGCCAACCGGATCAAGCGCTGGATGGAAAGCGCCAGCCTCGATTTCGGAAAGCGCTCTTCCTGAACTTTTTCGCGGGCAACAAAAAAGGCCGACATCGCGTCGGCCTTTTTTACGTCTATGGGGTGCTCAGGGGCGGCTGTAGCCCAGCGCCTGGGAGACCGCATCGGCGGCATTCTTGACTTGCCGTGCCCAGTCCGGGTCGTGGCGATCAGCCGGGGCGGAAACGGACAATGCCGCGATGATGTTGCCCTCGTCGTCGCGGATCGGGGCGGCGACACATTTCAGGCCCAGTTCGGCCTCTTCGTCATCGTAGGCGATATCGTGCCGCCGCACCTTGTCGAGTTCCTTTTCCAGCGTGACGAGCGAGGTCAGCGAGTGCGGCGTCTTGCCCGGCAAGCCAGTGCGTTTGGCGTATTCGCGGATTTTTTGCGGGCCGTCGGCGGCGAGGAACAACTTGCCCAGCGAAGTCAGGTGTAGCGGTGCGCGGCCGCCGACCAGATAGACGACGCGGACCAGCGAACGGCCGGACGAGGTGCGTTCGAGGTAGACGATTTCATCATCGCTGCGGGCGCCGAGATTGATCGCTTCGCCAATCATCTCGTGCAGTTGCTGCATGTGGGGCAGGGCGACTTCGCGCAGACTGATGCGCGATTTGACGATGGCGCCGAGTTCCAGCAGGCGGATGCCGAGACGGTAGGTGCCGGCGTCCTGACGTTCAACAAAGCGGGCGTTGCACATGGCGGCGAGGATGCGATGCGCGGTCGACGGATGCAACTCGGTTTCTGCCGCCAGTTGCTTCAGGCTGGCCGCGTCAGGCGCGTCAGCCAGGGCGTCGAGCAGCGACATCATGCGCTCGATGACCTGAATGGAGCCGGGATTTTTGGCGGGCCCTTGGGCAACTTCCGACAACTGGATTCCTTTATTGGTGCTGTTTGAGTAGCATTGGCCACTTTGTATTCTTGTGCGGCGCAATATTAGCATGCGCGTAGCCCTCTACGTTACCTGTCTGGTCGACCTGATGCGCCCTGCCGTGGGCATGGCGAGCCTGCGTCTGCTTGAGGCTGCCGGCTGTGATGTGGTCGTGCCGCCGGGCCAGACCTGCTGCGGCCAGCCGGCCTGGAGTGCAGGTCATCGCTCACTGGCTGGTGATCTGGCGAAGAAGACAATCAGCGAGCTGGAAGCTTACGAATATGTGGTGATTCCCTCCGGTTCCTGCACGGATCAACTACGCAATATCTATCCGCAACTGCTGGCCGACGACCCTGCATGGGCTAAGCGGGCGCAGCGGCTGGCCGGGCGGGTTTTTGAATTGAGCAGCTTTCTCGTCGATGTATTGCATGTCTGCGTGCCGCTCGCCGATTTCAATGGCAGCGTGAGCTATCACGATTCCTGCAAGGGGCTGCGGGCCCTGGGTATCAAGCATCAGCCACGCGAATTGCTGCTCAAGGTGCGCGGCCTGAGTCTCAAGGAAATGGCCGGTTGCGAGGAGTGTTGCGGTTTTGGCGGCGCCTTCTCGATCAAGTTTGCCGAAGTGTCGACGCAGATCGTCGAGCGCAAATGCGACGCGATTGCCGAGGTCGGCGCCAATGCGGTGGTTGGTGGCGATCTCGGATGTCTGCTCAATATCGAGGGGCGTTTGCGCCGGCGGGGTGATGCGACGACACAGGTGCTGCACATTGCCGAGGTGTTGGCCGGGAATGCCCCATGACCGGTGCCGCGCAGCATTCGCAGGCCATGCATTTTCACGCCCGGGCCGGGCAGAAGATTCGTGACAAGGGGCTGCAGAAAGCCTTGCAGAAGGCCAAGCCGCTGTTTGTTGGCAAGCGCGCCAAGGGCATGGCGGGGCTGGCCGCTGACGGGCTGGAATTCGCGAAGCTGCGCGATGCCTGTGCCGATATCCGCCAGCGCGTGCTGGACGATCTCGATGTCTGGCTCGAAATTTTTGAGGCACGCGCCACAGCGAGTGGTGCCGAGGTGTTGTGGGCGCGTGATGGCGAGGAAATTGGCAAGCTGGTGGTCGACGTGGCGCGCCGCCATGGCGTGCGCAAGGTCACCAAGTCGAAATCGATGCTTTCCGAAGAGGCCCAGCTCAACGCGGCGCTGGCCGCCGCCGGCATCCGTCCGGTCGAAACCGATCTCGGCGAGTACATCGTCCAGCTGGCTGGCGAAACGCCGTCGCACATCATCGCGCCGGCCGTGCACAAGAGCATCGAGGAGGTCGAGGCGCTGTTTGCGAAGGAGCACGGCCGGCCGCTTGAAACCCGAACCTCGGCCGATATTCCGGCCATGGCGCGCGAGGCGCGGCAAGTGCTGCGGCAGCATTTCCTGAGTGCCGAAATGGGCATTTCCGGCGCCAATTTCCTGATCGCCGAAACCGGCAGTGCGGCGCTCGTCACCAACGAGGGTAACGGCCGCATGGTGACGACCTTGCCGAAAGTCCATGTGGTGATTACCGGCATCGAGAAAATCGTCCCGACCCTGGAGGATTTTGCGACCCTGATGCGCCTGTTGCCGCGCTCGGCGACCGGTCAGAGCATCTCGAACTACGTTTCCCTGCTGACCGGTACGAAACAGCCGGGCGACAGCGATGGCCCGGAAAAGACGGTCTTCATCCTGGTCGACAACGGCCGGGCCAATCTGCTCGGCTCGGCCTACCAGGACATGTTGCGCTGCATCCGCTGCGGTGCCTGCATGAATCACTGCCCGGTGTATTTCTCGCTGGGTGGTCACGCCTATGGCTGGGTCTATCCCGGGCCGATGGGCTCGGTGCTGACCCCACTGTACACCGGGATCGAAAATGCCCTCGATCTGCCGCATGCCTCGACAGGCTGCAATCAGTGCGGCGCCGTCTGCCCGGTCGGTATTCCCTTGCCCGGTTTGATGCAAGGCCTGCGCGAAGCGCAGGTCGAGCGCGGCCTGCGTCCCTGGCGCGAAAGCCTGACACTCAAGGCCTGGGGCTGGCTGGCCGGAAAGCCCCTTCTGTATCGCTGGCTGATGCGCCGGGCGGCGCGTTATCTGAACCGGCTGGGCGATGCCAATGGCCGGATCCGGCGACTCGGTCTGGTGCCGGGCTGGAGTGCCGGACGCGATCTCGGCGCGCCAGTTGGCAAAACTTTTCACGAACTATACGCAGCACGAAAGAGAGCTTGAACATGGATTTCTCCCCTGAAGGCCCGATGGCCATTCCCCTGTGGGTTAACGGCCGCGCCTTGTTGACCGTCAGCGACAGCTTCTTTGAAGTGACCAATCCGGCGACTGGCGAGGCAGTTCGCCGTGTTCCCTTGTGCGGGGCGGCCGAGGCCGCCGAGGCGGTGGCCGCGGCGCGCACCGCTCAGCCCTTGTGGGCCGAGATGGGCATGCAGGCCCGGCGTATCTGTCTCGGCCGGCTGGCCGATGCACTGGAAGGCTATGCCGGGCATTTTGCCAAGTTGCTCGGCCAGGAGGTGGCCGGCGATGCAGAACAGATGGCGGCCGAAGTGGCCGCGGCAGTCGCTGCGCTGCGTACGGCAACCGTCGGTGAAACCGGCGTTTTTGGTCTGGTCATCGATGCCGGGCGGCCGCTGGCTGCCTGTGCCGAAGCCATCGCGCCGGCGCTGCTGGCAGGGGCCACCGTGGTTGTCAAACCCAGCCCGAAAGCGCCGTCCGCTGTTTATGCGCTGTGCGAGTTGTCGGCCCGCGCCGAATGGCCGGGTGGTGTGCTCAACCTGCTGCAGGGTGATGCGGCAGCGATCGAGGGGCTGTGCGCGGCGGCTATCGATCGTCTGGTCTATGCCGGTCATGCCGAATTGGGTGCCAAGGTCGGGGCGATTGCCGGGGCGGCCGGCATGCCCTGCCTGATGCAGGGCCAGTGATGCAGCACATCGTTCAGCTGGAAAGCGAATCGCTGATCGCCGATGTCCGGCGGCCGGGCTTTGCGCACCAGTGGACGGAATACCCGGCGACGATGCCGACGCAGGTACTCGAGCGCCTGCGCGGGGCAAGCATCGCAATCAGCAACAAGGTGCCCCTGCCGCGTTCGGTGCTCGAGGCTTTGCCCGAACTGCGGATGGTCGCCGTCTCGGCGACCGGGACCAATAATGTCGATCTCGCTGCCTGCCGCGAGCGCGGCATCGTCGTTTCAAATATCCGCGGTTATGCCGAACATACGGTGCCGGAGCATGTATTTGCCCTGTTGCTCGCCTTGTCGCGCAATCTGATTGCCTGGCGGGAAACGGTGCAGGCCGGGGCCTGGCAGAAATCCCGCCAGTTCTGCCTGTTCGATCACCCGATCCGCGATTTGTACGGCGCAACGCTTGGTTTGGTCGGCAGTGGCAGTCTGGGGCGTGGCGTGGCGCGCCTGGCCGAGGCTTTCGGCATGCGGGTGCTGCGCGCCGAGCAGCGCGAGGCGACGACGCTGCGGCCCGGATACACGGCCTTTGAAACAGTCTTGCAGGAAGCCGACGCGGTGACGCTGCATTGCCCGTTGACGGCCGAAACGACGCATCTGATCGGGGCGCCCGAGTTGCGGGCAATGAAACCGTCGGCCTTGCTGATCAATACCGGGCGTGGCGGCCTGGTCGATGAAATGGCTCTGGTTCAGGCCTTGCGCGAAGGCTGGATAGCCGGCGCGGGCTTCGATGTGATCACAGTCGAGCCGCCGCCCGCCGGGCACCCCATGCTTGACCCCGAGTTGCTGGCCTTGCCCAATTTCCTGCTGACGCCGCATGTTGCCTGGGCCAGTCGCCCGGCCATGCAGGTGTTGGCCGATCAGTTGATCGGCAATATCGAAGCTTTCGTCGCTGGCGCTCCGCGGAACCGTGTCGCATGAGCGCGCGAACCGAAATCCTCCAGCGGGTCCGGGCGGGTGTTGGCCAGGCTGATTTGGCCGGGCGTCGGGCGCGGCTGGAAAATCTGCTGGCGGCGCCGACCCGCGGGCCGCAACCGGAGATCGGTGCCGATCTGGTGGGGCGCTTTCAGGAAAAAGCGCTCAGCCTGGCCAGCAGTGTCGAGCGAGTCGCCGATCCGGCAGCCGTGCCAGCGGCTGTTGCTCGTTTTCTGACTATCGGTGGGCTGGGGTCTCAGGCGGTATTGACCGCCGATCTGGCCGGACTGGACTGGTCGGCCTGCGGCCTTGAGGTGGCCGTGCGGCCAGCGCAAGATGCAGATCAGGTGGGTATTTCGGGGTGTTTTTGCGCGATTGCCGAAAGCGGCACCCTGATGCTGCTTTCCGGACCGGGCTCGGCGGCGACGGTGAGCCTGTTGCCGGAAACACATATCGCCCTGGTCGCCGAATCGCGTATCGTGGCCACCATGGAAGACGCCTTTGCGCTGTTGCGCGCCGAGCGCGGCAGCATACCGCGCGCCATCAATTTCATCTCCGGCCCGTCACGGACCGGCGATATCGAACAAACAATCGTGCTCGGCGCCCACGGGCCCTGCCGGGTACATCTGATCCTGACCGGAGAAAATCCATGACGACCACTTTTGCCGTGCGCGGCGAGTACATCCAGCTCGACCAGTTGCTCAAGGCCACCGGCCTCTCCGATTCCGGTGGTTCGGCTCACGCGGCCATTGCTGAAGGGCGGGTCAAAGTTGATGGCGCCGTCGAGACGCGCAAGCGGGCCAAGTTGCGGCCCGGTCAGCGCGTCGATTTCGCCGGTGAAACGCTGGAATTGATTGCCGAATAAGCCGTGACTGACGTGCGGTCAGGTGGCGCTGCCGGGGCCGGGCTCTTGCCAAAGAACATCAGCCATTCGGATTCCGAGACTTCGCATTCCTCAATGGCCGGAATGCGCCTTTCCGTGGTTTTGCGTCGGTCTTTCCAACCGGCGGGCGGACCGATTTCGTCCTGGCGGCGGTCAATTTGCTGGCGGCGGTTGCTGGTCGTGTGCATGCGTCGGTGGTTATTCAAATTGCATCGGCGCGCAGTCTACACGAATGTCGAGGGCGCGTGGGTGTCTGATCGATAAGTCGCCTTGTGGCGCTTGGTTTGCGGCGGCTTTTCTGGCGGTTTGGGCAAAAAAAACGGGAGACCAGCTCCCGTTTCATGCATCTTCAGCAGTCGATTACGGCAACATGAAAGAAGCCTTTTCGCGGACCTTGATATCCGGGTTTTCCTCGGCGACGATCTCGAAGTGGATCGGGTTCGCTCCCTTGTCGCCGGCATCCGGCTGGGCGCGGACGATGGCCATGAAGGACTGGAGCGTTGCGGCAGGCACTTCGACTTCGTGCGTGCCGGCGATCTCGACGCCCGGCAGGCCATCCACGGCTACCTTGTAGCGATGCGGGCGCTCCTCGGTGTTCATGATCTGCAGCGTGAAGATATTTTCGATCTGGCCATCGTCGGCTTCGCGGGCCAGCGTCGAACGGTCGCGGATGATGTCCACCTTGAGCGGAATGCGGTGGGCCAGGAACCAGCTGGTCAGGATGGTGATGAAGAGCAGGATCGCCATGTAGAGCAGGATGCGCGGACGAATGATGTGCTTGAAGATTTCCTGGCGCGTCATGTGATGGGCCAGCGCATTTTCGGTCGAGTAGCGGATCAGACCGCGTGGCGCACCGATTTTGTCCATCACCGGGTCGCAGACGTCGATACAGGCGGCGCAGCCGATGCACTCGTACTGCAGGCCCTTGCGGATGTCGATGCCGGTCGGGCAGACCTGGACGCAGAGGCCGCAATCGATGCAGTCGCCCTGCTGGGCGACGTTGGCATCACCTTTCTTGCGGGCGCCGCGCGGTTCGCCGCGTTCCGGATCGTAGGTGATGATCATCGTGTCGGCATCGAACATCACGCTCTGGAAGCGGGCGTAGGGGCACATGTGCTTGCACACCTGTTCGCGCATGAAGCCGGCCATCAGATAGGTAAAGCCGCCGTAGAAGAAGATCCAGAAAATTTCCCAGGAGCCGAGATTGTTGGTCCGGATGTTCTCGATCAGCTCCTTGACTGGGGTGAAGTAGCCGACCAGCGTAAATCCGGTCCATAGCGAGAAGAGCAGCCACAGTCCGTGTTTGGTGGCGCGGATGCGCAGTTTGCGGAGGCTCAGCGGTTCCTTGTCGAGCTTGATGCGGGCATTGCGTTCGCCTTCGACCTTGTTTTCTATCCACATGAAAATTTGCGTATAGACCGTTTGCGGGCAGGCGTAGCCGCAGAACAGGCGCCCGGCAATGGCCGTGACGAGGAACAGGCCGTAGGCCGAAACGATCAGCAGGGCCGACAGATAGATGACATCCTGCGGCCAGAACACCGTGCCGAAAATGTAGAACTTGCGCTCAACCAGGTGCAGCAACAAAGCCTGGCGATCATTCCATTCGAGCCACAGGCCGCCGTAAAAAATGACCTGGGTCAGAATGACGAGGGCGATACGCCAGTTGTCGAAGTAACCGCGCACGCCCTTGGCGAAGATTTTTTTGCGTTTCTCGTAGAAGGAAACTCCCTGGGGTTTAAGTTCTTCCTGGTTTTCGGCGGGCTGTTTCATTGCGGCTTTCATGAAAGAGATAAATCGGGTCGGAAACCGGCGCTACCGGTGGCGATCGTTGGCTGGTCAAAGCAAGCCTGCGGGGCGAACAAATGAAGACTCAGCCAGCTTTGCCACTCCACAGCTTTGGCGACCGCTGGCGGTGCTTTGGTGTGCGGATATTGCCGGTTTCCAGGGGAGGCTATTAACAAGATGCGTGCCTGCCACCTGAGTTGGTCGGGTTGTTGCAAAATCAAATGCTTATGTGTGTTGCTCTGACGTTCGGCATAGTTTTGTGTCAATATTGGCGAATATTAATGTCAATACTGGCGGGTGTGTCATGGCCGAGCATTTTCTCAGCGAGCTGATTTCCTTTCTGGATGGTTTGCCAGAGCCACGCATCATCATGGATGCAGAATACCGCATCATCGCCGCCAATGCTTCCTATCTGAAGGAATTCGGTGACGGTCGGAGCATCGTTGGGCGTTGCTGTTATGAGGTTTCGCATCATTTCAGCACGCCTTGTGACCAGGCCGGCGAATCCTGCCCGCTGCGGCAAAGTCTGGCGGACGGCGTGCCGCAGCGGGTCCTGCATCTGCACCATACGCCGCGTGGCGAAGAGCACGTCGATGTCGAGACAACGCCGATTCGCGATGAGCAGGGACAGATTGTCTATTTCGTCGAAACCATGCGTGTCGTGCGCCAGGCCAGCGGCCGGGCCGCGGCCCAGGGTCTGGTCGGGCGCTCGCCGGCTTTCGTTGCGATGCTGGAAAAGGTGATGCGGGTCGCCAAATCGAATGCCGCGGTCTTGCTGCTTGGCGAAACCGGGACCGGCAAGGAGTTGGTGGCGCACGCCATTCATGAGGCCAGTCGGCGTGAAGACGGCCCTTTCGTTGCCGTCGACTGTGCGGGAATGACCGAAACGCTGTTCGAGAGCGAACTCTTCGGCTATGAAAAGGGGGCATTTACCGGTGCCGCCCACCGCAAGCAGGGGCTGGTTGAAGCGGCCAATGGCGGGACCTTGTTTCTCGATGAAATCGGCGAACTGCCGCTGTCGCTGCAGGTCAAGCTGTTGCGTCTGCTGGAAACCGGGACCTATCGGCGGGTTGGCGGCCTGGATTGGCTGCCGGCCGATTTTCGCCTGATCGCGGCGACCCACCGTGATCTGGGGGCGATGGTCAATGCCGAGACATTTCGCCGCGACCTGTATTTCCGCATCAATACCTTTCCCATACGCACGCCGGCCCTGCACGAACGGGCCAGCGACATCCCCCTGCTGGCCATTTCGCTGCTTGAGCGGGTCGATTGCAAGCCCGGGCGACTATTCTCTCCGGATGCCCTGGCCTGGCTGACGGCACGGCGCTACAGCGGCAACATTCGCGAGCTGCGCAACCTGATCGAGCGGGCCAGCCTGCTGGCTGATGGCGATACGATTACCCGACAGAACCTCACGGAAATGGCCGACGCCTTGCCTGCCGTGCCAATCATTGATCCGACTGCCTTCCAGTTGTTCGAAGTTGTCGATCTGGAGGCGCTGGAGGCGCGCTACCTGGTTTGGCTGGAAAGTCGGCTGGCCGATGACTTTGCCGGGATGGCCAGGCAATTGGGCGTCAGTCAGCGGACCTTGTACCGAAAGATGCAGGGCTTGCGCCAAGCTTAGGGCGGGTGCCCGGATGTTCTGGTCCACCCAAAAGGCCCCATAATTCGTCCTCGCCAACTGACTGAAACGACTCATGCCCCACCTCTACAAAATACTTATTGTTGCCATCTGCTCCCTGCTTGCCGCCTGTGGTGAGCCGGCCGACACCCATCCGGGGCAACCGGTAACGCATCGTCGGGCGGCTTTCGAGAAAATCCTGCATGCCTTTGAACCGATGGGCGTTCAGTTGCGGGCCGGGCAGTACAAGCCGGACGCCTTCCTGGCGCGGGCCAAAGAGTTGGCCAGTGTCAAGGAAGGGCCGTGGCAGTATTTCGGTCCTGATACGAATTACCCGCCGACCCATGCCACTGCCAAGGTCTGGAGTGAGCCGGCCGAGTTTGACAAGGAGCGCCAGGCTTTCCTGGCGGCCAGCGGCGAACTGCTGCTGGCGGCTGAAAGTCGTGACGAGAAGAAAGTGGCGGTAGCCTACGAAGTGGTGCATCAGACCTGTCGGACTTGCCACAAGTCCTTCAAGGAACAATAAAGCGAGGGCTTTCGTGGCCCGGTTTTAGCCCGGCCACGAAGGCTGAAACCCGGCGGAAGAAGCCCTCTGTCCTGTGATTGCGCCGCCCGTCAGGCGCTCAGCGAAACCGTCGAGGATGCGCTGCCCAGGCTGCTGCTATAGGCCTGCAACAGTTCCAGGATGCGCTTGGTAATCAACTCGTCGCTGGTGCCTGCCGTCGTCTGGCCGCTCATTGTGCCGCTCGTCTCCGTGCTGCTTCGCGTCGATTCCTGGTAAGCCATGGCTTCCTGGCGCGTGACCTTGCCGTCACCATCGGTGTCGGCGGCGCTGAAATTGCTGGCTACCTTGTCCAGCAGGCTGGCCAGTTTGCCGTCATCGGTTGAGCTGGCAAGCGAAGTCACCTGCTCCTCGGTCAGGCCGCTGTCGCTCCCCGCGCTGTCTGCCGGTGGCGGCGGCGGGGGCATGCCCTGGCCCATGGCGCTGGCCATCCGGCTTGCATCGTGCTGGCTATTCAACTGGTCGGCGAGTGATTGAAGCGTGCTGGCCAGTTCGTCCTTGGTGATCTTGCCGTCCTGGTCGCTATCCATCGAATTGAACAAGTTGCTGGCCGAACTCGAACTGTCCTTGCTGGTGCTGCTCAGGGTGCTGAATGCCGTGCTCAGGTCGCTTTCGCTGATGTAGCCCTTGTTGCTGCTGTCCAGCTGGGAAAACAGCGTGCTCGCCCAGGATGAAACGGAACTGCTGATATTGCTGACCATGATGACCTCCGGATAATGATGTTTGAAGTTGAAAAGCCCTGCGTCTCGCCGGGCATTCCTCCTTCAGCAAGTTATCGGCCCGGGGGCGAGAAAATTGGCGGCGTTTTCTGTTAATCGGGGTAAAGCTTTGTTAAGGAATTCTGTGTCTTTTCAGTACGTGTAGTGAAAAATGACCGGTTGGCGCATAAAAGGGCAAGAATTTCACCGCCGGCAAATTTTGCCGGCATTCATATCTTGTTGATAAATAGATATTTTATTGCATGTTCGGCGGCTGTCCGGTGATTGCCGGCCGCCAGTCTGGTCTAGCCGGGTTGCGGTTGCCCAGGGGGCTTTGGCGGAGTGGGGTAAAAGTCTGTAAATTCGCTTGCCATGCCGCCGTGTATCGCACCGGCTTCGTTATCATGGGGCATTGGTTTCCTTGGGCCTTTCATGAATTCAGCCATTCAAATCCTGCTGGTCGACGATGATGTCGAGCTCTCCGAGATGTTGCGCGATTACCTGGCTCAGGAAGGATTTGTGGCGACGGCGGTTCATGATGGCGAGGCCGGGGTGCGCGAGGCGCTGTCCGGCAACTACGCCGTTGTCGTGCTCGATGTCATGATGCCGCGTCTCGGCGGTATCGATGCCCTGCGCCGCATCCGCGCCGGCAGCAGCGTGCCGGTCCTGATGCTGACGGCCAAGGGCGACGAGATGGACCGCATCGTCGGCCTTGAGCTGGGCGCCGATGACTATGTCCCCAAACCCTGTTTGCCGCGCGAGCTGGTGGCTCGTCTGCGGGCCATTCTGCGCCGCACCCTGCAAGCGGTCGAGGCAGCCAGTGGGGTGCCTCTGCTGGTCGGCCAATTAAGCGTATTTCCCGAGCAGCGTCGCGTCGAGTGGAATGCCCGGGCGGTTGAACTGACCAGTACCGAGTTCAACTTGCTGGAGCTTCTGGCGCGCAATGCCGGGCGTCCGGTCAGCAAGGCGGATTTGTCGGAGCAGGCCCTGGGGCGGCCGCTGGCCCGCTTCGATCGGAGTATCGATGTGCATTTGTCGAGTATCCGGCACAAGCTCGGTTGCCTGTCCGACGGGCGTTCCTGCATCCAGACGGTTTTTCGTCAGGGCTACCAGCTGATTCGCGAATAAATGGGCCGCCTGTTCTGGAAGTTCTTCCTGTTCATCTGGCTCGCGCAGGTCGCCGCCATGCTCGGGGTCGGCGCCGTTTTCTGGCTGGAGCATCGCCAGGTGGAGGCCAGGGGCGTGCCGCCGCACGACGAAGGTAGGCCTTTTGCGAGACCTCCCCCGCAGCCCGGTCTTCCCCCGCCTTTTCCTGAAGGCCATCACGGTCAGAGATTCCCCCCGCCGGAGCCCGGCCTGCATCTGCCGCTTTTGCCGTTCATTGGCGCCTTGCTGGCCAGCCTGGCCTGCGCCATCGCCCTGGCGTGGTATGTGGCCAAGCCAATCGGACGTTTGCGCCAGGCTTTCGAGGCGGCGGCAGAAGGCAAACTCGAGGTGCGCATCGGGCCGGGCATGGGCGGTCGGGAAGATGAACTGGCCGATCTTGGCCGCGATTTCGATCGCATGACGGAGCGACTGGAAGCCTTGGTCAATGCGCAACGGCATCTGCTCCACGATGTTTCCCACGAAATGCGCTCGCCGCTGGCTCGCTTGCAGGCCGCCATCGGCCTGGCCCGCCAGCAGCCGGTGCGGATGGCGGACTCGCTGGAGAGAATCGAGCGGGAAAGCGAGCGCATGAATTTGCTGGTCGGCGAATTGCTGACGCTGTCGCGCCTGGATGCCGGTGTTATCGGCCATCAGGAAACCGTCGACATCGGTGAATTACTCGCCAATATTATTGAGGATGCCCGCTTCGAGGGCGCGGCGCGCCATCTGCAGATCGATCTGCAGACCGGAGAACTGCCGGAGATTCGTGCCAACGCGGAACTGCTGCATCGCGCCATAGACAATATCGTGCGTAATGCCGTACGTCTTTCGCCGGATGGCGCAACGGTCCGCGTCGAAGCCGGGACGGTGGGTAAAGGCTTTCGCCTGGCCGTGCTCGATCAAGGCCCGGGCGTGCCGGCGGTGGATCTGGAGAATATTTTTCAGCCATTTTTTCGCGGTGGCGGGCAGCCGGCAGACAGTGGCCACGGCCTGGGACTGGCCATTGCCAAGCGAGTGGTCACGATGCTCAACGGCAAAATCCGGGCGGAAAACCGGTTGGGTGGTGGCCTGGCCGTGGAAGTCCTGCTGCCACAGGCCTGACGGTTTACAAAAACTTACATAATGGCTATTTTGCTTCGCTATAATCGCTGCATCTTGGGTGGGCGAGTATGCTCACGGAATATTCGGTCCCGCTGATAAGCCCCTGGTTTGACAGGGTTTTGCGGGTTGATTCTTAGCGGTACTTAGTTGAATATCATGAAACCAAACGCCATTCTGCTTGCCCTGCTCGCCTCCTTTCCCCTGCTCGCCACGGCGGCTCCCGCCGGCGCCCCGGTCAGCCTGAAGGAAGTGGCCCAGCAGGCCGTCCTGAACAGCCCGGAAGTGACCTCGAAGTGGCACAACTACAAGGCTGCAGAAGAAGAAATCGGCGTTGCCCGTGGCGGCTTTTTTCCGCGCATTGACGCGACCGCCGGGGTCGGCCGGGAAAGCCTGAAACAACCGCCGGCCACCAATACCAACGACTACACCCGCAGCAACTACGGCCTGAGCCTGAACCAGATGCTGTTCGACGGCTTCGCCACCTACAACGAAGTCAAGCGCCTCGACAAGGCCCGCCTGGTCCGCTACTACGAACTGCTCGACGCCTCCGAAGCCA
>JBAQDI010000047.1:0-50822 GCA_049294655.1 Azonexus sp. | reverse complement strand
CCCTCCCGGTGTTCGCCGGGCGCCGGGCGCGGCAGCTTGTCGGCCAGCGCCGAAGGCAGCAGCGGGCGCAACATCCGGCCCAGGCGGATGGCCGGGCCGAAAATGGCCGGACGGCTCAACGCCTCGCGCAGCAGGCGCCGGCGCAGCGCATCCTGGCGTCGGCGCGGCAATTTTTCTTCCAGCACCTGGCGCCCGATATCGAGCAAATGGACGTACTGGACGCCCGACGGGCAGGTCGTTTCACAGGAACGACAAGTCAGGCAGCGATCGAGATGCTGGCGCGTCTTTTCAGTGACTTCCCGGCCCTCGAGCAAGGCCTTGATCAGGTAGATGCGGCCGCGCGGCCCATCGAGTTCATCGCCCAGCAACTGGTAGGTCGGACAGGTTGCCGTACAGAAACCGCAGTGCACGCAAGTCCGCAGGATTGCCTCGGCCTGCTGGCCGGCACGACTGTGGCGGATGAAATCGGCAAGCCGGGTATCCATCAGAGCTCCGCGTAGAGGCGGCCGGGGTTGAGTACCCCCTGGGGATCAAAAGCCTTTTTGAGGCGCCGGTGCAGGGCAAGCAGGGCCGGTGACAGGGGCGCAAAGGCACCCTCCAGGCAGCGCTGCGATTCCGGGGCACGATAAAGCACGGCATGGCCGCCGGCCCGCTGCGCCAGCTCGCGCAAAACGGCCGGACTCAAATCGCCGGCGTACCAGCGCAGGCCGCCCCCCCATTCGCAGGCGCGCAGGCCCGCGCTGTCGAGCGGCGGAGCCGTCGTCGGCAGGGCGAGCCGCCACAGGCGCTCGCCGGCAAAGGCTGGATGCGTCTGCTCGCGCACCGCCTGCCAGAATGCCCCGGCCGCCTCCAGCGCGTCGCCTTGCAGCCGCTCAGCGGCCGCTTCGACGGCGGCCCGGGCACCGGAAAGGCGCAGGAACAATTGCCCGGCCGCCCAGAACGTCGCGGAAATGGGCAGCGGCTGGCCACCCCAGACATTCAGGCGCGCGTAAGCCTCGGCCTCGTCCAGCGCAAAGCACAGCGTCGCCTCGGCAACCGGCCGGGGCAGCACCTTCAGGGTGACCTGGGCGAGCAGGCCGAGCGTACCGAGACTGCCGGCCAGCAGGCGCGAGACATCGTAGCCGGCAACATTTTTCATGACCTGGCCGCCAAAATCGAGGACCTGGCCCGTCCCGTCGATGAGCTTGGCGCCGAGCACGAAATCACGCACGGCACCCGCCTGCTGCCGGCGCGGCCCGGCCAGCCCGGCGGCGACACAGCCGCCCACGGTCGCCCCGGCAAAATGCGGCGGCTCGAAAGCCAGCATCTGCCCTTGCTCGGCCAGCACGGCCTCGATTTCCGCGAGAGGCGTACCGCAGCGCGCCGTGATGTACAACTCGCTCGGCTCGTAGGCCACGATGCCGCTATAGCCTGCGACATCGAACACTTCGCCGGCCAGCATGCCGCCGTAAAAATCCTTGCTGCCCGCGCCGCGCAGACGCAAGGCGGTGCCACTGTCGTGGGCCGCCCGGATGACGCCGCGCAGATCGTCGAGGCGCATCAGAAACGCTCCAGCTCGGGGAATTTGAGCGCCCCGTGATGCACGTGCATCTGGCCGTATTCGGCGCAGCGGTGCAGGCTGGGCACGGCCTTGCCGGGATTGAGCAGGCCGTTTTCGTCGAAAGCCGCCTTGATGCGGTGGAAGGCCTGCAATTCCGGCGACTTGTACTGCACGCACATCTGGTTGATTTTCTCGATACCGACGCCGTGTTCGCCGGTGATCGAGCCGCCCAGACGCACCGAAAGTTCGAGGATTTCGGCACCAAACGCCTCGGCCCGCGCCCATTCGCCGGCCTGCGCGGCATCGTACATGATCAGCGGATGCAGGTTGCCGTCGCCGGCATGGAAGACATTGGCGCAGCGCAGGCCGTATTTGGCCTCCAGGCCGACAATGGCGCCCAGCATCTCGGCCAGGCGCTTGCGCGGAATGGTGCCGTCCATGCAGTAATAATCCGGCGAGATGCGGCCGATGGCCGGAAAGGCCGCCTTGCGCCCGGCCCAGAAACGCAGGCGCTCGCCTTCCGACTGCGAAACGCGGATGTCGCGCGCCCCGGCCGCCGTCAGCACGGCCGTGACGCGCCCGATTTCCTCGGCCACTTCCTCCGGTGTGCCGTCCGACTCGCAGAGCAGGATGGCGGCAGCTTCCAGGTCATAGCCGGCCTTGACATAGGGCTCGACGGCGGCGGTCGCCGGCTGGTCCATCATTTCCAGGCCGGCCGGGATGATGCCGGCCGCAATGATTGCCGCCACGGCATCGCCGGCCTGGCCAACCTCGTCGAAGGAGGCCATGACGACCCGGGCCAGCGCCGGCTTGGGCACCAGCTTGACGGTGACCTCGGTGACCACGCCGAGCATGCCTTCGGAACCGATGAGCAGCGCCAGCAGGTCGTAACCCGGCGCATCGGGCGCCGCCGAGCCGATCTCGAAAACTTCGCCCTCGATGCTGACCACCCGCAGGCGCAGGATGTTGTGCACTGTCAGGCCGTATTTCAGGCAATGCACGCCACCCGAGTTCTCGGCGACATTGCCGCCCAGCGTGCAGGCGATCTGCGACGAGGGATCGGGCGCGTAATACAGGCCATGCGGCGCCGCCGCTTCCGACACGGCCAGGTTGCGCACGCCGGGCTGAACGACGGCCAGCCGGGCCAGCGGATCAAGGCGCAGAATCTTGTTGAAGCGGGCCAGCGAGAGCACGACGCCCTGGGCATGCGGCATGGCGCCACCCGACAGACCGGTGCCGGCGCCACGCGCCACGACCGGTACGCCGAGCTGGCAACAGGTGCGCAGGATATCGACAACCTGCCCCTCGTTTTCCGGCAGGCAGACCGCCATGGGCAATTCGCGATAGGCGGTCAGGCCGTCGCATTCATAGGGACGCAGATCTTCTTCGTCGACCAGCAGGCAGTGGGCCGGCAGGCAAGCTTTCAGACGTGCCACGAGCGCGGCACGATCAGTCTGGAAAGAGGTTTCGGCAGTCACCATCTGCACATTCTAAACCGACGATGGCAGCCACAAGGGGGGAGAAAAAAAGATACCCGGCAGACCGGGTAGCGCAAAAAACCGCCCGACTTGCCAATGGCATCAGCCCGGAAAACACTCCCTCCGGAATACACTTTTTTACCAGCTTCCGGGCCGGCCCAAACTATAATCGTCGCCTTTGTTGCCGGCATGGAAACGGCTGCTGCATCAGTCAGTTAGCGCCCCCGCCCCCGAAAGCCGCTGCCCGCAACGCGAATCGAAAGAGAGATGGTCGATGAACCTCTGGAACGATCCTGGCACCCGGTCCCTGCTCGCCCAGCTGCTGTTGGATCTTGACAGCCAACTGGCCAGTGCGCCGCCCGACGAGGCGGTCGTCGTCGAAAGCGTCAACGTCGCCTGGCCACGGATCAAGGACTGCCTGGCCAGGGCGCTTGAGGGCGACCAACAGCTGCGCTGCCACGACATGATCGAGGAACTGGCCGGCGAAGGCACCCCCTTCATGCTCTTCTCCCACCAGTTTGGCGTCCTGCGCAACCTGATCATCCATCTGGTGCTCGAGAAGCGGAACCTGGAAGAAGCCAAGACCATCGTTGCGCTGTTCGAGGAGCTGGAGGAGGAGTTTGCCGCCGTCTATCTGCGGGTCTTCCTGAACCGCCTGGGCACGCGCAACCACCTGCGCCTCAGCCATATCCAGGCGCTCAGCGACAAGAACCTGCTCTCCTATTTCGAAAGCCATCTTGAATGGGTGGCGCGCCTGGTCGAATCGGTCAGTGCCCGCGATCCGGCAGGCATGCCGGAACTCGACCCCAGCCGCTGCCAGTTCGGCAGCTGGCTGAACGGGGACGGCGCCAAGCTGATCCGCGACAAGAGCCATATCAGCCAGATCCGGAAACTGCACGAAGCGCTGCACCATGTCGTCAGTGAAGTCGGCGAAATCATGTCACACCGCCGCGCCAGCGGCCCCACCTACGCCCTGCTGAAAAAGGCCGAAACCTATTCGCTGGAACTGGGCAACGAGATTTCGCTGCTCAATAGCATCGTCATCATGAGCGTCTATAACAAGGACCCGCTGACCGGCTTCCTTAACCGGCGCTTCCTCGACCGCGTGCTGATCAACCAGATGGAAATCGCCAAGGCCACCGAGTCGGCCTTCAGCGTCATCATGTTCGACATCGACCACTTCAAGAAACTCAACGACAAGCACGGCCACAATACTGGCGACCGGGCGCTCGAACACATCGCGACCATCGTCCGCGAAACCTTGCGCCAGTCCGACCTGGTCTTCCGTTACGGCGGCGAGGAATTCCTGCTCGTCGCCCCATCAACCAGCAATATCCAGGCCCACCTGCTCGCCGAGAAACTGCGCCAGCGCCTGCAGGACAACCCGCTGCCGGGCGAGCCGCCGATCCCCATCAGCGCCAGTTTCGGCGTTACCGAAATCGCCCCGGCCTCCTATGCCGTAGTCGATACGGCACTGGTCCGCGACGTCATCGCCGAGTGCGACGGCAAGCTCTATGCGGCCAAACGGCGCGGCCGCAACCGGGTGGTATAAGGCCTAGCCGGGCAACCAGCCCAACCCGGCTTCGGTGCTCGTCAAAGGCTTGTACTCGCAGCCCACCCAGCCGGCGTAGCCAAGGCGATCAAGCTGCCCGAACAGATAGGGAAAATTGATCTCGCCCGTCCCCGGCTCGTGGCGACCGGGATTGTCGGCAATCTGGATGTGGCCGATGCGCCCGAGGTTGGCTTCAATGGTCCGCGCCAGATCGCCGGCGATGATCTGGGCGTGGTAGATGTCGTACTGCAGCTTGACGTTCGACCGGTCAATAAGCTCAAGCAGGCGCAGGCCCTTGTTAATATCATCCAGCCAGTAGCCCGGCATGTCGATGCGGCTGTTGATCGGCTCGACCATCACCGTGACGCCAACCGTCGCCAGGCGATCGGCGGCGTAGCGCAGATTGCCGATATAGCATTCTTCCAGTTCTGCCTCGCTGAAGCCCTTGGGGGAAAGGCCGGCCATGCAATGCACCCGTGGGCAATCGAGCACCACCGCGTATTCGAGTACCCGCTCGACACTCTCGGCGAACTCGCCCCGCCGCTGTGGCAGGCAGGCCAGGCCACGCTCGCCGGCCGCCCAGTCGCCGGGCGGCAGGTTGAACAGCACCTGCTCGAGATCGTTGGCGCGCAACCACTCGGCGATATCGTGCGGGGCATGCTCGTAGGGAAACAGATACTCGACGCCCTTGAAACCGGCCGCGGCCGCCTTCCCGAAGCGCTCAGGGAAGGGAACATCGGCAAACAAAAAACTCAGGTTGGCGGCGAACTTTGGCATGTGAAGACAGTCTTTGCGGTGAGCCAAAAGTATAATCTGCGGCACCACAAGGAGAGACACCGTGAGCGACAAATCCAACAATAGCGAACGCCAGGGCAACCGCCTGTCGAAGATCGTCACCCGCACCGGCGATGCCGGCACCACCGGCCTCGGCGACGGCAGCCGGACGACCAAGGATGGTCTGCGTATCGACGCCATCGGCGAAATCGACGAACTGAATTCCGGTCTCGGCGTGCTGCTCTGCGAAGACCTGCCGGACCCGGTGCGCGCCGCACTGCTCGACATCCAGCACGACCTGTTCGACCTCGGCGGCGAACTCTGCCTGCCCGGCATGAGCATCATCAAGGATGCCCAGGTCGGCCGCCTCGAAGAACTGGCCGAGCAATTCAACCGCGACCTGCCGATGCTCAAGGAGTTCATCCTGCCCGGCGGCACCCGTGCTGCGGCGCTGACCCACCTGAGCCGTACCGTCTGTCGGCGCGCCGAACGCGCCATGGTCCGCCTGCACAGCAGCGAGCCCCTGTCCGAAGCGGCGCGCCGCTACATCAACCGGCTTTCCGACCTGCTGTTCATCCTCGGCCGCACGCTGAACCGGGCCGGCGGGCGCGGCGATGTGCTCTGGCAAAAAGGCAAGAACGCCGCATGAGCGCGCTGGTCATCGGCCACATCACGGTGCGCGATGCCGACAAATGGGCCGAGTATCGCGCCCAGGTGCCGGCGACGCTGGCCCCCTGGGGCGCCGAACTGGTCTTTCGCGGCGCTGTCGAGAAATTGCTGGCCGGTCAGCACCGGCATACCGACACCGTCGTCATCCGCTTTCCCGACCCGGCAGCGATTGCTGGCTGGTACCAGTCGGCCGCCTACCAGGCACTGATCCCACTGCGCAGCGCAGCCGCCGAGGTCGATCTGATCAGCTACGCGGAGTAACCAGGCACCGTCTGACGCAAGCTTTCTGCTCGCCAGCCAGGCCAGGCCGGCGATACTTCAAGTCAGTTACCGACGCGGCGCAGGTTCATCAGCGAAAAGCTGACGTCCGGATAGGCCGGGTGATCGACGATGCCGTTCTCGACGACCTTGCCGGCGTAATTGCCATCGGCAGCACGACGCAGGTTGGCGGTATAACGGACACTCTTGTCGGCGATCAGCACCAGATAGATATGCTCGCGATTGATTGCGCCATCGACACTGTAGGCACCCAGCGTGCCATAGAAACGCGAACCGTCCTGAACCAGCACGGCCTCGCCCCAGTCGGCGCCGGGTCCGCCGGCCGAGGTCCATTTGCCGCCGACATTGGTGCTCACGGTGCCGGCCTTGGCATCGAGCCAGCCAGCTGTTTCACCACGGGTCAGGCCGCCGCCGATACAGGCGGACAGGGTCAGGGCGAACAGACCGGCGAGCAGAGGGGTTTTGTAATTCATGGCAGATCCTTTCAGGAGCCCGGATAAAAAAATGGCCGGTACCACCGGCCATCGGAACACTTATTCAGCGGCCTCGGCCACTCGCCTGGCACGCACGGCGGCAGCCAACTGGTCGAGCACCTTGAGGCTGTCGTCCCAGTTGATGCAGGCATCGGTGACGCTCTGGCCATAGGTCAGCGGCTTGTCCGGGACGATGTCCTGGCGGCCTTCGACGAGATGGGATTCGACCATGACGCCGACGATGCGCTCCTCGCCGGCCGCCAGCTGGGCGGCAACGCTGTCGCTGACTTCCATCTGCAACTGGTACTGCTTGCGGCTATTGCCGTGCGAGAAATCGATCATCAGGCGGGCCGCCAGACCGGCCTTGGCAATATCGGTGCACGCCGCGTCGACGCTGGCTGCATCGTAATTGGGTTCCTTGCCGCCGCGCAGGATGACGTGGCAATCCTCGTTGCCCATGGTGGACACGATGGCGGTGTGGCCGGACTTGGTGACCGACAGGAAATGGTGCGGCGAATTGGCCGAGCGGATGGCATCGACGGCGATGCGCATGTTGCCGTCGGTGCCGTTCTTGAAACCGACCGGGCAGGACAGGCCGGACGCCAGTTCGCGATGCACCTGCGATTCGGTGGTGCGCGCGCCGATGGCGCCCCAGGCGATGAGGTCGGCGGTGTATTGCGGCGTGATGGTATCGAGGAACTCGGTGGCACACGGCAGATCGAGCTCGTTGATTTCGAGCAGGATCTTGCGCGCCAGACGGATGCCTTCATTGATGCGGAAGGTGTTGTCGAGGCGCGGATCGTTGATCAGGCCCTTCCAGCCGACCGTCGTGCGCGGCTTTTCGAAATAGACGCGCATCAGGATGACGAGATCGTCCTGATATTTTTCGGCTTGCTTGGCGAGCTTCTTCGCATATTCCAGCGCGGCGTCGTAGTCGTGGATCGAGCAGGGACCGATAACCACCAGCAGGCGATCGTCGGCGCCGTGCAGGATGCGGTGGATGGCCTGGCGGGCGGTGTAGGTGGTCTGCGCGGCGCGGTTGGAAACCGGGTATTCGCGAAAGACGTGGGCCGGTGGCACCAGTTCCTTGATTTCCCTGATCCGCAGGTCATCGGTGTTCGGTTTGCTTGCTTGCGTGCTGTGCTGCGTCATGCCCGGGCCCATCCAGAATATGCCTGAAAAATGACATTCTACCGGATGCACCGCGCCGCCCAAGCGCCTGGATAGACGAAAAAAAGGGGGAGGAAAGCTTCCCTCCCCCCGGAAACCGGAATTTCCGCTTATTTGCCGAAGAAGCCGATGGTCACCAGTACCAGCAGGATCAGGCCGAAGCTGATCAGCGTGATGCCGAGAATCACCGAACCCAGATGCATCTGGCGCGACGGCGCATCGACCAGGTACTTCTCGAGTTCGCCGGTTTCCACCATGCGCTGGTAGTGCGCCGGGTGATCGGCGCGGAACTCGCCGATCGACTGGGTGCCGGTAAACATCACGACATCGGGCGGCGGCAGCTTGTCCGGCCGGAAGTGATTGTTGAAGAAATGCACCGTGAAGAGGAAGACGGCGGCCAGGAAGGCTTCTTCTCCATGCACCAGGGTCGCCACGTTGAACACCCAGCCCGGCAGGTAGGTCGCCGTGACATGCGGGAAGGCCAGCATCAGGCCGCTCCAGCCGATGATGTTCACCCCCCAGAAGACCGCCCAGTAGTCGAATTTCTCGAAATAGGCCCAGCGCTCGAATTGCGGCTTCGGACCGAGACCGAAGAACCACTTGAACATGCCCCAGCAATCGGCGAAGTCCTTCCAGTTCGGAATCAGCGAATCCGGCCCGAACCAGCGGAAGCTCTTGTCGCGCAACAGGCGTTGCATGACATAGACGAAGTGGATCAGGAAGATGCCGACGAACAGCCCCGCCGCCACCCGGTGGATGAGGCCAAGCATCTTCGGCCCACCGACCGCCGCCGCCACCACCGGCGCCCAGCTGCTGCCCGAGAACATCGCCGACGTGCCGGTCAGGACCAGGGTCATCGTCACCAGGGCAAAGACCAGGTGAGCCAGACGCCAGCCCCACGAGAAGCGCCGGAAGTGTTTCTCCGGCTGCAGGCCGAGGGCCGCCGTATCGACATGCGGCGTCGTCAGATGGCCGCCGCGCTCCTGCCATTCGCGGTAATACCACAAGCCGCAATGCAGCCAGAAGAAGGCAAAGACGCCGATCAGCAGCGCCACCATGAACTTCGTGGCGATCCACATCTGCGGGTACTTCGCGAAATCATGACTGTTGGCGTGCGGCCCGAAGGTCACGAAACCTTCGGTGGCCAGCGTCATCCCCGGCTTCTTGTCGTTATGGCATTGCTGGCAGGTTTTCAGACGATTCTTGACGTGCACCTTCGAGGCCGGATCGTCCGCCCCCTTGATGCCGTGGCTGCCGTGGCAGTCGGAACACTTGGCGGTATAGGTGAAACCGAGCTTGTTGACCTGACCGTGATAGGTGTCGCGATAGCTGTGCAGCTCGGCCTTGTGGCAGTCACCGCAGGCCTCGACATTGCTCAGCTTGAACGGGTCGGACGAAGCGCCGCGGATTTCATGCGTCGTGTGGCAATCGATGCAGACCGCCCCCTTCGGGTCTTCCTTGCCCATGACCAGGGCGCCGTGCGCCGAGCCTTCGTAATCCTCGAGCTGGTCTTCGTGGCATTTCTCGCCGCAGGTCTGCGGGATGCCCAGGCGCCACTGTTCGCGTTCCGGCGTGCCCTTGGCCGGCACGGCGAAATCGTGGGTGGCGTGGCAATCGGCGCAATTTGCCTTGGGGCGGCCAGGATTGTCGGCGTCCGGCCGGGCGTGGAAGGAACTCCGGTAGGCCGCGATATTCTCGGCCACCACCCCGAGACGTTCCTTGCCGGCCGGACTGGTCCTGGCCTCGTTCCACAATGCTTCGTGGCAGGTGGCACAATCCGGCGGCATGACATTGGCCGCCCTGACATGTTTCTCCCGGGCATCGACGATGTCGGTATGGCAGCTGATGCAGTCCATCTTGCCATGCACACTACTGCCGAATTTGCTCTTGCTGACCGCAGCCAGGCTCCGCTTGCCGTCATCGGTAGCAATGTCGATTTTGTGCTTGCCGGTTTCGTGGCAGCTCAGACAGGCCGTATTGTTCAACACCTCGGCGTGCCCCAGGCTTGGCAACAACAAACCGGCCAGGCACACCAGCAACAGCCGAACGATATTTTGCATTTCCATTTTTGTATCCAGTTGGCGAAATACTCGCCGTTTCATGCCCGGCCTTCCATCTCGCGCCTGCCGCGCGGACAAGGCAAAGGGGGGCTGCCAGCGCCCCCCTCGGTCAGCCTCATTTCAGATCTGCCACCATTACTGGAAACTGTAGGCGTAGGAGACGCCCAGGAAGTTCACGTTGTAATTGGGTGCCTGTTCGTTGGTCGGCATCACCCGGTTCGGCGTAAAGCCGTACTGGTAACCGTTGTAGTAATAATCGCTGGTTTTCAGATTCTGGTAGAGATAGACGACGGCCACCCGGGAGTGCTTGTCGAGCTTGTACGAGCCGGTCAGTTTCAGTGTCACCAGTTCGCTCTTGATATCCGGCGTATCGCCGCAGGTCAGCGTCCCGGTCGCCCCGCAGGTCGCCAGATAGGGCACCTGCGTCGAGTAGCGCGACTTGTCCAGCGAGTAGGCCAGATCGCCGAGCAGTTCGAGCTTGCCACCGAGCAGCGCATGCCGGGTGTTCAGCCCGATGCTGCTGCTGTCGTTGTTGAGCTTGTTGGTCCAGATATTGGTCGCCAGACTTGCCGCCTGGGCCCGCAGATCCCGGTCCGACTGCTGCCAGCTCAGATAGGCCGAGACGCTGGCATTCTCGGTGTAGCTGTAGGTGGCATCAAGATTGACACTGGCGCTCTGCCCGTTCTGCACACCAAGATCCGCATCGTAGCGGTCTTTGGAGAAACGGCCGGCGAGACCCAGTTCAAGCTTGTCGGTCGCCTGCCAACTGACCCCGGCTTTGACAATATTCTGCTCGCGCGAGGCGTAGGGATAGGCCACGAATCCGGTGTAATCGCCGCCGTTCAGGGCCGTGTGGTTATTGCCGGCCAGCACGACGGGCACGGTCACCGCGTAATTGCCGGTATTGGCCAGATAATTGTGGTCAAACTCGGCATTGCGCTTGGCGAAGGTATAGCCGGCATTCAATTTGACCGTGTCACCCAGCTTCAGGCGGTAATTCAGGCCCAGCCGGTCCTCGTCGCTGGAAGGACTGGCAACGCATTGGGCGCCGCCCACGACGTTGTTGCACCAGCGCTTGATGGCTTCATGCTCGTAAGCCAGACGCAGGTTCTGCGCCTTGCTCAAGCGGTAATCGGCAGCCACTTCGAACTGCGTCTTGCGGTTGCTGTAAGGCGTATTGACGCCGGTGTAGGCGGCACCATTTTGCGCCAGGTAGTTATAGGTATTTGACGAAGTCCGGTTATCGCGCTCGTTGTACTTGACCCCGGCACTGAGCAACAGATCCTTGCTGGTCTGGTTGCTCAGCTTGAGGTTGGCGTGCGTGGTGACCACCGAACCATCAAGAGAGGTCTGTGGCAAACCGGCCTGCATCAGGTCGTTGAGATAGCTCGAATCCTGCGAGCCATGACCGTAGGACAAGCCGCCGGCCAGTTTCGTGCTGGGCGAAAAGGCATAGCCGCCCGACAGGTTCAATTGATGGAAACTGTTGCTCGGTGCCGTACTCATCGTATTGGTTTGATAGGTACACGAACCGCCGGACGGACACAGCGTGGTATTGCTGCTGACCAGCGCATTTTCCCAACTCAGGCTGTTGTAGCTGTCGCGGAAGATCGAGCCAAAGTAGCCGCCGGTCAGGAAGCCCTTTTCTCCCACCCAGTTGATGGCCATGTTGAAGGTATCCGTCGTGTACTTGGTCGGATTCATCAGGATGTTATTGGCCTCGGCACGCCAGGTATTTGTCGTGCCACCGTAAGGCGTCGCCTGCAAACCTTGCGCCCCGGTGCCAATGAGCTTGGCGCCGGTCTGGTCAAGATGGTTGTAGTCGAAGCGGATACTCAACTGGCGACTGAAATGGAAGCCGGCGCCAAAAGAGGTATTCCGCCGGGTACTCCCGACATCCTCGGTATGGAAGGCGGCGCGCTGGAGCGCATCGAGGGATCGCGTGCTCAAGCCGGTCTGGGCATTCACGGTGCCGAAATTTGCCGGCATGGTGAAACGGTTGCCGCCCATACTCCCTTGCTGCGGCGTCTGATAGCTGTCCGAGATGTTGTGGCGCAACTCATCGTAGCCGAAATTCAGATCCCATCGCCCCTGATCGCTGACTGAGCCGCCGACTTCACGCGAGGTCGTCCCCAGATCCCGGCCATTGACGTTCCAGCGCAAGGTACCGTTACCGCCGTCGTAGGCATCATAGGCACTGCCGCCACCCAGGCTGAAATTGCCGATGAACACGGCGCCCGAATCCGGCAGGCCATTGTATTCGCCAAATTTTGCGGATTTTTCCGACACGTGCGCAGCACCGACCTCAAGCGAAGCAGTCGGCCGCGTCAGAGCGGCGACTTCGTCATCGACAGCCAGCGCCAAGGCCGGCGCAGCCAGCATCGCCACCAGGGCGCCCTGCACGGCAAGGCTCAGCACACTGAGCTGCAATTTCTCGTTATGCGTTTTCATGGTCATAGTCCCCGAATTCCGATTAGCGGTGCAGAAGAGCGCCGGCAGGATGGTTCGAACCGTGAACCATGCTGTGGCAATTCATGCAGGCCCGACCTGTATAGTTCTCGCTCGGCACACCCGTGAAGCCGTTTTGCGTGCCACCGGCATTGCCGGCCACCGGCACCTTGCTGTTGTGCGGACCATCGTGACATTCGGTACACATGAACGGGGCCCGCGACTTGAGCAGCGGCGAGATATTGGAACCGTGCGGCGTATGGCAACTGCTGCAATCTTCGCTGACCGGCTGGTGCTCCCAGAGGAAGGGGCCGCGCTTTTCGGCGTGACAGGTAAAACAGGTTTCGTTCAGGGTATTTTTCTTCAGCAGCTTCGGTCCGGCCGAACCATGCGGATTGTGGCAATCGGAACAGGCAACCTTGCCTTCGCCAACCGGGTGATGCGACAGTTTGCGACCTTCTGCCCGTTGTTCCTGGTGGCAGGTGTAGCAGACCTGGGGCTGAGTGGCCTTTTTCAGGACCTTGTCCTGATGGGTGTGGTTGGTATGGCAGCTGACGCAGGAAACATCGGCGCTGTCATGCTGGCTGGCATTCCAGTGGGTCCGCTTGTCGCCCTTGTGGCAGCTGGCGCAAACCTCGCTTTGCTCGCGGCTCGACAGTTTCGAGCGGGCACCAAAGGTGATGTCCACCGCGGCACGCTTGCCGCCGACCTCATCCTTTTTCGGACCGGTCTTGACGTGCGCCTCACTGGCGCCGTGACAGCTCTGGCAGCCAGGCGTCCGGCCATCGGCCTTGACCCCGTGTTTGCCCTTGTAAATGGCGAGTACCGCCTTGTTGTCGTTTTCGTCATGACACTCGGTACAGACCTTGTCACCTTTCAGTGAGCGGTCCACCTCGGCGTGGGCTGGCACCCACAGGCTCAGGCCCAATATCGTCGCGCCCGTCGCCAAAACTCTTTGCCACTGTTTCATGTCCATCCCCCGGTTTTCCCTGCAAAAACGTGCGTATTGCCGGCTGTGCGGCCTACAGCGAAAGGATCCACTGGATCAGGTTTTTCAATTCACCCTGGTCCTTGCTATCGATGATCTTGTGATCCTCTTCCGAACCATCCTCGAGCTTGACCTTCGGGCCCGTCGTGATGTTCTTCAGCATCTTCTGTTCGCCTTCGGCTTCCTTGCCCCGGTACTTGGCGGCGATCTTCTTGTAGGACGGCCCCTTCTTGGTCTTGTCGACGGCGTGGCACTTGAAGCAGTCGTTTTTCTTGGCCAGCGCCCGGGCGGCTTCTTCGTCGAAGCCAAAAGTGGGCGTCGAGACAAGAGCAGCGACGGCGGTGGCGGCAAGCAACAGCTTGCGGCAATGCGGGAATTTCATTTTTTTACCCTCCTGGACCCAGCAGGGGGACAGTGCCCCTGCGATTTAGTGCCAGCGCCTTGTGGCGCCGGCTTTGGTGTAAAGGAGTGTAAAGAAGGCCGCAGCGGGCCCCTATCGGAAGGGGATTAATGCTGACATAGGAAAGATCCTATTCAGCGCTTGGCTGCTAGTTGCCTGGAAGGCATGAGCTGTTAGCGAGCGATCCTTGCCCGGCGGGCTTTCCGGGAAATCACCCCAGGGACGCACCTGAATAAATCCGGATCATGAGTCCGGTGTTCCGCAGGCCCTAGAAGTTGCTGGGCTCGGTCAGCTCATGCGCGATGGCGTAACGGATCAGTTCGGCCACGTTGACCATGTTCATCTTGTGCAGGATGTGGGTTTTGTGAGTACTGATGGTCTTCACGCTGAGCGACAGCTCGACGCCGATTTCGGTCAGGCCGGCACCACTGACCAGCATGTTGAAGATCTGGAACTCGCGGTCCGAGAGCAGGGTATGCGGCAGGGTGTCGGTGCTGGAGCGCATGCCGCGTACCATCAGTTCAGCCACCCGGTCGCTGACATGCACGCCGCCGGCCGCTACGCGCCGGATGGCGGCCACCAGCAGCTCGCTGTCGCTTTCCTTGGTGATGTAGCCCGAGGCACCGGCATGCAGGGCGCGGACCGCGTACTGCTCCTCGTGATGCATGCTCAGGATGAGGATCGGCAAGTCGGCCTGCTCGGCCTTGACGAGGTGGATCAGGTCCAGACCGTTGCGCCCGGGCATCGAGATATCGAGGACCAGCACGTCCCATTTTTTCTGGCGAATCAGGTGCAGGAGATCGACACCATTGGCCGCTTCGCCGAGCACTTCGAGATCGTCCGTATCGGCCAGGATCTGTTTCAGCCCGTCGCGGATGATCGCGTGATCGTCAGCCAGCAATACCTTGTATTTTTCCATGCCTATTTTTTCGTCCTGTCTTGGGGAATCGCGGCTTCGACCAGGGTTCCCCCGCCCGGGGCAGGGCCTGCCGAAAAGCGCCCGCCGAGAATATTGACCCGTTCGCGCATACCGATCAAGCCTATTCCGGCATTCCTGCCCGCCGCCGGCGTCAGGCCCTCGCCATCATCGCGGATCGACAGGACCCATTCGTCACCCCGCCGGGCCAGGCCAACGTCGACCCTGCTCGCCCGGGCATGCCGGGCGACGTTGGTCAGCGATTCCTGCAAAATGCGGAACAGCGCGGTCGCCACCGCCTCGTCCAGGCGAGGATCGTCAGCCGGCAGATCGAGGCTGACCGGCAGACCGGTCCGACCGGAAAACTGATCGACATACCAGGTCGCGGCGGCGACAAAACCCAGGTCATCGAGCACCAGCGGGCGCAATTCCGAAGCGATCCGCCGGACCGAGACGATGGTCTGGTCGATCAGTCCCTTGATCACCCCGACCTTGTTGCCCAACTGCGGCACTTCCGGCGGCAGACGACCGCCGAGCCAGGAAACCTCCATGCGCATCCCGGTCAGCAACTGACCGAGCTCGTCATGCAGTTCGCGGGCGATGCGCGCCCGCTCCTCTTCCCGAACCTTCTGCAAGGATGCCGAAAGCTCCTGGAGCTGGCGATTGGTCGCCAACAGCTCGCGTTCGGCCCGCCGCCGCTCGGCCAGATCCCGAAAGACTGCGGTGACCAGAATCTGGCCGCGCACCGCTGTCGTCGACAGGCTCAGCTCGACCGGAAACTCCTGCTCATCGCCGAGCAGTTCAAGCATGCCGAACATCAGCATGCCCGGCGGCGCCGTCAGGGCATCGGCGAGATAGTTTTGCAGGGCACGGCCCGGCGGCAGGCAGCGACAACGCATCAACCAGTCATCGACGGTACAGCCGAGCGCCGCGCCGGACGACATCCCGAACATTTTCTCGGCTGCCTGGTTGAACAGCACCAGTCTTCGCTCGCTACCGATGATGACGATAGCGTCGTGCACCGACTGCACCATGTGGCGGAGCTGTTCGTCGCGCTCTTTCAGCGCGAACTCGGCCGCCTCGCGCCGCAACAGGTTGCGCACCATGAAAAAGGTGGACAGCAGCACGAAGACGATGACCACGGCGACCCCGGCAATGATCGGCTGGGCAATCCGCCGCCACGGGATAAGGGCTTCGTCTTCCTCGACCGCCGCGCCGATCATCAGCGGATATTTCGCGACCTGGCGATAGGCGACAAAACGCGTTCCCTCGCGGGTTGCCAGCACACCATCGCTGCTGTTGCGCAAGGCGGACAGATCGCCCGACGCCATGCCGCCCTGTTTGAAACCGGCCTGTCCTTGCGGCTTGCCGGCCAGCAGCATGCCGTCATTGTTGAGCAGCAGAATGCGGCTCACCGAGTCCAGGCTGATGCTCTCGTAGAGCAGCTCGAAATACTCGATATTCATCGCTGCCACCAGCACGCCGCGAAACTGCCCGGCCGGATCAACCAGCCGGGTACTGACATAGAAGGTCCACTCCTGATCGACCCGGGCCTTTTCCGGGGCCGAAATGAACAACTCATCCCTGGCGCCATCGGCAAAATGCCGGAAAAACTGGCGCTGCTTCATGTCGAGCCCGTGAATGAAGTCGGGGCGGGAAGAGTTGACGCCGAAGCCATCATGATTGACGACGAACATCGACTTGACCTGGGGCAAGCCGGAAACCCGCGTCCGCAGAAGAAATTGTACGGGCAGGCTGGCCAGGTTCAAGCGCTGTCCGACGTCGTCGGACAGGCGTTCCTGGGCGCCGCGGAGCATCAGCGCGACGCCTTCGAAGGTTCGCGTGGTCTGCTCGGCCAGCACCCGGTTCAGGCTGCCAATTTCACCTTGGGCGTGGTCGAGCTCGCGCTCGCGCAAATCGAGCAGCAGGATGCTGGTGGCGACCACGGTCACCAGGATCATCAGCAGGGGCAGCAGGAGCATGGCCCTGACTGTGGCACTGGGCCGCAGGATGCTGCTCAGGCCGATCGAGCGAGGCTGCATTGACTTCCTGACACCGACCACCCGCGACAAACCGGCAGACAGCAGGCAAGGACCGAAAAAATACCCGGATCAGCCAGTCGCTCTCAGCGAACTGGCTGCCCGGGCGACGTTCAGGGCAACTGAGTCAGATAGTTGGCGAGGGCGACGATTTCCTCGTTTTTCAGGCTGGAGGTGGCTATCGCCATGAGCTGGCTGTTGCGGATGCCGGTCTTGTCGCGATAGCGGGTAATCGTCAGTTGCAGGTAGGGCAGTTTCTGCCCGGCCAGCCGGGGAATGGCCTCGTTGCCGCGCGCCTGTTCGCCGTGGCAGCGCACGCACAGTTTGGCGAAGAGCTCCTTGCCGCGGGTAGCTTGCGCCGCTTCCGCCCGCGATGGCGGCACCGTCATGCTCGAGTAGTAGGAAGCCGCCTGCAGGCGCTCGTCGTCCTTGAGCACCTTGATCAGGCCCTGCATGAACGGGTCCTTGCGCTCGCCGGCCCCGAACTTGCGAATCTGCTCAAGCAGGTAGGCCGGGTTCTGACCGGCCAGGTTGGGCACCTCGGGCATCTTGCTGATACCGTCTTCACCATGGCAATTGGCACAGAAGAAAGTCACTTTCTTCCCGGCATCAACGGCGGCTCGCAGGGCTACGGGATCAGCCTGGATCGCCTTCAGTTTTTCCTGAACCGCCGGCTGCGCCAGCACGCCACCGCCTGCCACCATCAAAGCTGCTGCAAGAATCAAGGCCCGCATCACGTCATCCCCCCTGAGAAGCTGTAATTATGCCGTTCCGCCCACCGTCAGTCCATCTATCCGCAAGGTTGGCTGACCGACGCCGACCGGCACGCTCTGTCCATCCTTGCCGCAGGTGCCGACGCCGGGGTCGAGTTTGAGGTCGTTGCCGATCATCGAAACGCGGGTCATCGCGTCCGGCCCGTTGCCGATCAGCGTCGCCCCCTTGATCGGCCGGGTCACCTTGCCGTCCTCGATGAGGTAGGCCTCGCTCATCGAGAAGACGAACTTGCCGCTCGTGATATCGACCTGACCACCACCGAAATTGGCGGCGTAAATGCCTTTTTTCACCGACTTGATGATTTCCTGCGGATCATGTTGGCCGGCCAGCATCATGGTGTTGGTCATGCGCGGAATGGGCAGGTGGGCGAAGGATTCGCGGCGCCCGTTGCCGGTCGGCGCGACGCCCATGAGGCGGGCGTTCAGGCTGTCCTGCAGGTAGCCCTTGAGAATGCCGTCCTCGATCAGCACGGTGCGCTGCGTGGTATTGCCTTCGTCGTCGATATTCAGCGAACCGCGCCGGTCGGCAATCGTGCCGTCGTCGATCACGGTGACGCCCTTGGCGGCGACGCGCTGGCCGACCCGGCCACTGAAGGTCGAGCTGCCCTTCCGGTTGAAGTCGCCTTCCAGACCATGCCCGACCGCTTCGTGCAGGAGGATGCCGGGCCAGCCGGCGCCGAGCACGACCGTCATCTGCCCGGCCGGGGCAGCTTCAGCATGCAGGTTGGTGACGGCCTGATGCACCGCTTCCTTGGCATAACGCTGGAGAATCTCGTCATCGAAATAGCCGAAGTCGAAACGCCCGCCGCCGCCCGAACCGCCCTGCTCGCGCTTGCCGTTTTCCTCGACGATGACTGAGATCGAGCAGCGCACCAGCGGCCGGATATCGGCCGCCAGACGACCATCGGAACCGGCCACCAGGATCACTTCATACTCGCCGGCCAGCGAGGCCATGACCTGCACGACGCGCGGATCGAGCGCCTTGGCAAAGCCTTCCAGGCGTTCGAGCAACTTGACCTTGGCCTCGGCCGGCAGCGAGGCAATCGGATCCTGCGGCACATACAGATTGCGCGCCGCGGCACGATGCTTGAGGGCTGGCAGCGTGCCGTTCTGGCCGGCCGCGGCGATGGCGCGCACGGCCGTTGCCGCATCGCTCAGGGCCTGCGAACTGATATCGTCGGAATAGGCAAAAGAGGTCTTTTCGCCGGACAGGGCGCGCACACCAACGCCCTGGTCGATATTGAAGCTGCCCGACTTGACAATGCCCTCGTCGAGGCTCCAGGCCTCGGAGCGTGAATACTGGAAGTAGAGGTCGGCGTAATCGACCTGGTGCGTCAGGATCTGGCCAAAGGTGCGCGACAGATCGCCCTCGGTCAGCGAGAACGGGGCAAGGAGGAGCGATTCGGCCTGGGCCAGGGCGCTGGTGTTGTTCATTGAAACTCCGTCAAAGAATACGGTGGGCGAGGGCCGGCAGGCTCTCGCGGATTTCGGCGATACGGACGTGGTCGAGGTCGGCAATGACGACGCCCGGCCCCTTGAGCTTGCGGTCGAGGATCTCACCCCAGGGGTCGATGATCATGCTGTTGCCGTGCGTGACGCGACCATTTTCATGGCGCCCGCCCTGTCCGACCGCGAGCAGGTAGCATTGGTTCTCGATGGCCCGCGCCCGGAGCAGGATTTCCCAGTGGGCACGACCGGTGGTGTCGGTGAAGGCGGCCGGCACCAGGATCAGGTCGACCTGGCCGAGCGAGCGGTAGAGCTCAGGAAAACGCAGGTCGTAGCAGATCGACAGGGCGATGCGGCCAAACGGCGTGTCGACGGCGACTGGCGTGTCGCCCGGCTCGATGAAGGCCGCCTCGTTGTAGGACTCCTCGCCCTTCTTGAAGCCGAACAGGTGGATCTTGTCGTAGCGTGCCACGCAGTCGCCGCCGTCGTTGAAGACCAGACAGCTGTTGCGCATCAGATGCGGCTGGGTGGTGGCCAGCGGGATCGAACCGGCGACGATCCACACGTCGTGGCGCGCCGCCGTCGCCGCCAGCCAGTCCTGGACCGGGCCGTTGCCATATTGTTCGCGGGCCCGCACCCGATCGGCATCGGCCGCGCCGATGATCGGGAAGTATTCGGGCAGCACCACCATCTGGGCGCCCTGCTCGACGGCCTCGGCGACCAGTCGCCCGGCAGTTTCCAGATTGTCCCCGACGCGCGGCCCGGAGACCATCTGCAGGGCGGCAATACGGCAATTCTTCTTGCTCAAGGCGGGTTGTCCTCTTTGGCTTTGTCTTCCGGTGCCGGCGCGGCACTCTCGCCGGCCTTCTCGACCTTCGGGTCGCTCCAGCTGCCGGTCACATGGTAACGATAGCTGAACAGCCGGTTAAGCGGATTCGGCAGCATGGTATTGGCGAGCAGCGCGGCCGCCCCGACCACCGGATTGACCAGGGCGACGCCGACCACCGCGGCATTGCCGATTTCCGGACGGACGACCACCTGCAGATCCTGCGTCTCGGCCTTGAGATCGGTTTCGCCCTGCATCTCGATGTGCGCCGCCGGCCCCTTGATGCGCAAGGGCTCGACGGTCCGCATGATGCCCTTCTTCACCGAGAGCACCGAATTGATGCTGTCGAAGGCCAGGCCATCGCTGAAAATATCGCGGAAATCGAGGGTCAGGCGGCGCGGCAGCGATTGCAGCGAAATCAGGCCAAGCAGCTTGCCGACGCCGGGTTCGAGCTTGTTGAACTGGCCCTTCTCGGCATTCACCGTCAGTTGCCCGGTCAGCGACGGGTAATGGATGCCGGTCAGCGGCCCGTTCCACTGCAGCTCGCCGCCCAGTTTCGCCGTACCGCGGCGTACCGTGTCGGCATAACCCAGGCGATCGAGCAGTTTGCCGAGGTCACGCGCATTGAGTTCAAAATCGAGGTGGGTCTGGTGCACGCCGACATTGCTCCAGGTCGCCTTGCCCTTCAGCCCGCCATCCGGGTTTTGCAGGCTGAGCAGGTCGAGCCGCCAGGCGCCCTTGTCGTTGCGCGCCTTGAGTTCGAGCTTGCCGAGCGCCTTGTCGCCCATCTGGAAATCTTCGACCACCAGGCTCATGCCGGGCAAGGAATTGAGCAGGGTCGTTGTCCCCTCGCTGGCTTCAGCCGCCGGCTTGATGACCAGGCGCTTGAAATTGCCTTCGACCCAACCCTCGCCGGCACTGCGCCAGAACACGTCGCCAACGGCCTCGCGGGTATTGAGGCCGATCTGCCAGCCGCCATCGCGCGGCCGCAGGACTGTTTCGAGCTGGTTGTAGTCGCGGCCCATGAGATGCAGCCTGGCCGTTTTCAGGGACACAAAATTGAGCGCCATGCCGCTGCTGGCGTTGCTCTCTGCCCCATTGCCGGCACCATTGCCAGCCCCGTCGGGCAGGTAGTTTTTCCAGGCATCGGCATCGATCTGCGGCACCGCGATGCGCACCGCCAGGCCCTTGTCCGGCAAGCGCAGGTCAGCCTCGCCGACAACCAGGACACCGCGTTCGAGACTGCCCTGGCGACGCACGAACAGCCCCTGCGCCACCTTGCCCAGGCTGACCCGCCACTGCTCGCGCGTCGCATCCGGTGCGCTGCGCTCGAGGTGGAAAGGCAGCGGTGTGCTGGCGCTCTTGTTGAACGGCTCGGGCAAGGGCGAAGTCACGCCCAGCAGGTCGGAATCGACGACGACATCGGCGTTGCGCTTGCGGATATTGATATCGGCCTTCCAGCCGGCCTTGCCGGCCAGATGATTGGTCAGCGGAAAAGCAAAATGCTGGCTGACGTCAGCAATATTGGCCGTCCCCGTCGCCTGTACGCTGACCTTGTCGGCAATGCTCTTGACCTGCACCTTGAACGGCCCGCCGAACAGGCGGCCGCTCACATCCTGGACGATGATGCTGCTCTCGGTCAGTTGCAGGCGACCATTGACCTGACTCAGCGGCGGCAACTCGGGGATGGGCTGCAACTGGTTGTTCTGGAAATGATAGGTACCGCGCAGGTGGGTATCGAGCGCGTGACGCAGCGGAATGTCGAGTTCAAGATCGAGGCGGCCATTGCCGACCGCCTTCATGCCGTCGGTAAAGCGATCGATCTGCTCGGCGACCGGGCTCTGGTCGATGAAACGCAGGAATTCGGCAGTCGGCCCCTGGGCCACGCCACGCACCAGCAAGAGCTCCTCGTGCGACTCGAAATCCGGAATTTCGACCGTCACGCCAGCCAGCTTGGCGCCGAATATCGCGCCCTGACTGGCATTGATCTTCATGCCGATGCCGAAGCTCATGTCGGCGCTGATATTGTCGATGACCGGCCAGCCCGGCGCGTAATCAACCCGGGCATCGGCCGCCTTGGCGGTGACCAGGAACTTGCCGCTCTTGCCGTCGCGGAAGGGGAAATCCTTGAGATTGCCCTGCAACACCAGCTTGCCGTCGTAACCGCGGCCGGCGACGATGCCGCGGCGGATCCAGGCCCGGGCATCGGCATTCACGGCATGCGGCATGTAGCGCCAGACAGCCCGGCCATCGGCCCGATCAACGCTGGCCTGCAAATCGATCTCGCCCGGCCCCTGGCCGGTATGGCGATAGGTGCCGCGCGCCGAACCGGCCGCATCCGGACCGGCGAACTCGAGTTTCTCAAGGCGGATGTCGATGGCCTGATCGACCCGCCAGCTGACTTTTGCCTTCAGGCTGTCGAGCGCGATATCCGGCTCCGGAAAGACCGCCGGCAAGGACAGGCCGGAACCCGCCGAATCGAGCGTCAGATCGCCGCTTTTTTCGTTGAGATCAATCCGCCCGCTCAAACCGCTGGCCCCCGGGAAGTAACCGCCGGCCTCCAGGCCAAGCCCCCTGAACCCGGCCTTCAGCGCATAGCGCTGCAATTCCTCGCCGCTGATTTCCCAGTTCGCCCGCAACTCGGTAATCCGCCCCTGCGGTCGATGTTTCTGCAACAGGCTGCGGCTGCGCGCATCGAGCGGCACGTAGGCCGCCAGATTGCCGAGCGCCCCGAGATCAAGGAAGGTGGCGCTGGCGTTGCCGCTGACGAGGCCCGTTTCCGGATTCTGCCGCCAGCCCGCCTGGAAATCGGTGGGTGCCACACGAATGCCGTCGCGCGTCAGCAATTCGACCTTTTGCCCGAGCACCGACCACTGGTCGGGCTTGTAAGTCCCTTCGAGCCGGCCGCGCATGCTGGCCAGGTCGAGTTCCGGCAAATTGCGGCCGAGACGGATACGGACGTCTTCCAGGGCAAAATCGGTCACCAGCTTGCCAGTGCCGTCCTGCAGATCGCCCCACAGACGCAGGGCGCCGCGCCCCTGCGGCAGATGGATCGGGTAATCAACCCAGCTCCGCCAGCCAGCCAGATCGGCGTAATCGAGCTCGACAAAGAGCTTGCCGGACAGCTTTTCCAGCACCTCGCCAACATCGCCCCTGACTTCGCCGCGCATTTCGATGCGCGATGCCAGGCCGGTCGGCGGCACGGCCGACAAGCCGAAGCGATGGCGGCGACCGCTGTTGTCGAGGCTGAATTGCAGGTCTTCGAGCTTGAGCGGCGGCGCATTGCGCAGACGGTCATCCCAGACGATGCTCGCATTGCGCACGCGGATATGCTTCTGATCGAGCAGCCACTGGGCGAAGGCCGGATCGCTCTCGCCCTCGGTCTGCATGCCGGCGATGCTGATCTTGCCGTCGCTCTCGCGCCTGACCTGCAACACCGGACCATCAAAAGCCAGCAGCGCCAGCGTCGGGCGCAGGCGCCACAGGGTCTGCCAGGACAGCACGCTTTCGACGCGAGCCAGTTGCAAGCCCGGCCCCCCCTGGCGGTCGGCAATCTGCACATCGCTCAGCACAAGATCCGGGTTCAGCCCCTGCCAGCGCGCCTCGATGCGGCCGATGCGCACCGGCTGACCGACGGCATTCGACGCCGCCTGCTCGATTTCCGCCTGATAGGCGCCGACCTGCGGCAACACGCCATAGCGCAGGACCAGCAGCAGCACGGCGAAGGCCAGCCACAAACCGAACAGGCTCCAGCCAAGCAGGCGCAGGGCGCGCCCGACGGCCGGCCGGAACAGGACCGGCCACAGCCAGTACAGCCGATGATAGACGGCGGCCCGGACTTCCTGTCGGGAATCCGGGCTACTCACGCGTCAAACCGTTTTGCCAGAAAAGGGAATAGATCACTACAATCGAAAGTCACCAAAAGCAGGCATTCTAACCTTTTCGGTATTTGCGCCGACTGAATCATCATGGACACCACCCTCCCCCCCGCCTGGCATAGCGCCGTTGACCACAGCCACTATCTGGCCAACCAGCTCGCCGCCCACCCGGAGCTCGTACCGGAACTGCTCGCCACCTGGCAGCAGCCGCTCAGCGAGGAAATGCTGCAGGCGCCGCTGCGCCGCGCATTCCCGGACGACGAGACGGTCAAGGCGACGCTGCGCCGCCTGCGCCAACGCACCATGGCCCACCTGGCGCTGCGCGACTTGGGCGGTCTGGCACCGCTGGCCGAAATCGTCGAGTGCATGACGCTGCTCGCCGACGTGACGACCAATTTCGCACTCGACCACTACCATCGCCAGCTCGCCGCCACCTACGGCGAACCGCTCGACAAGGCCGGTCAGCCGCAACGCCTGCTGATCATCGGCATGGGCAAGCTGGGCGGCCGCGAACTCAATGTCTCGTCGGACGTGGACTACATCTTCGTATACCCCGAAGAAGGCGACACCGCCGGCCCGAAAAGCATCGAGAACTACGACTTCTTCAACCGCCTGGGCAAACGTATCATTGCCGCCCTCGGCGAAATCACGGCCGATGGCCAGGTTTTCCGCGTCGACATGCGCCTGCGCCCGAACGGCGATTCCGGGCCGCTGGTCTGCTCGCTCGATTCTCTGGAGAACTACTTCATCACCCAGGGCCGCGAGTGGGAACGCTATGCCTGGATCAAGGGCCGGACGATGAACGCCGGCCCCAACCTGCAGCCGGAATGGGTCACCGCGATGCAGAAAATCGCCCGTCCCTTCGTCTTCCGCAAGTATCTCGATTTCGGCGCGATCAACGCGATGCGCGACCTGCACGCCCAGATCCGCCGCGAGGTGGCGCGCAAGGACATGGTCGACCATGTCAAACTCGGCCCCGGAGGCATCCGTGAAATCGAGTTCATGGCCCAGGTCTTCCAGCTCATTCGCGGCGGCCGCGACACGGCGCTGCAGATTCGCCCGACCCTTTCCGTTCTCAAGTTGCTCGTCGAACGCCAGCTGATCCCGGCCGAAACCGAGCACGAGCTGAACGCCGCCTACGTCTTCCTGCGCCGCCTCGAACACCGCCTGCAATATGTCGAGGACCAGCAGACGCACATGCTGCCCGCCGACAGTGCGGCGCGCGCCAGCGTCGCCCGCAGCATGGATTTCCCGGACTGGTCGGCCATGCTGCTCGTGCTCAATGCCCACCGCGACAGCGTCAGCAAGCATTTCGAAGCCATCTTCTCCGACCCGGAAGCCGGCGAGCACCCGCTGACCGGCCTGTGGATGGGCCAGACGGATGAAGAAACGGCCATCGAAGCCTTCGGCGAACTCGGCTTCCGTCACCCCAGGGCAGCCATCAGCCGTCTCGCCGATTTGCGCGCCTCCGGCCGCTACCAGCAATTGCCGGCCAGCAACCGGACCCGCCTCGACGCCGTCGGCCCGCGCCTGATCGAAGCAGCCGGCGCCACCACCGCCCCCGACACGACGCTCAGCCTCGGCCTCAATTTCCTCGAAGGCATTGCCCGGCGCGGCGCCTACCTGGCGCTGTTGCAACAGTTCCCGATGGCCTTGCGGCGCGTCGCCGACATGATCTGCGCCTCGTCGTGGGCAGCGGAATACCTCAACCGCCACCCGCTGCTCCTCGATGAACTACTCGACCCGCGGCTCTACGACATTGCCACCGACCTCGACAATTTCCGCGACAACCTCAAGCGCAGCCTCGAAGAAAATGTCGGCGACACCGAGCGCGAGATGGACATCCTGCGCGAGATGCACCACGCCCAGATCTTCCGCCTGCTGGCCCAGGATCTGGCCGGCCTGCAGACCGTCGAGCGCCTCTCCGACCACCTGACGGCGCTGGCCGACAGCATCGTCGAGGAAACCCTGGCCCTGTGCTGGCAGACCATCAAGAAGCGCCATTGCCCGGTGCCGAAATTCGCCGTCATCGGCTACGGCAAGATGGGCGGCAAGGAACTCGGCTATGCCTCCGACCTCGACCTCGTTTACCTGTTCGAGGACGATGCCCAGGAAGCCGAGGAAAACTACGCCCGCCTCGGCCAGCGCCTGAATACCTGGCTGTCGAGCCAGACTTCGGCCGGCATCCTGTTCGAAACCGACCTCCGCCTGCGGCCGAACGGCGATTCCGGCCTGCTCGCCGTGTCCGTCGAATCCTTCCGCGACTACCAGCTCAAGAACGCCTGGGTCTGGGAACACCAGGCCCTGACCCGGGCCCGTTTCTGCGCCGGCGACCCGGCGGTCGGCGCCCGTTTCGAGGCGATCCGCGAGGAAATCCTGTGCCAGAGCCGCGATCTCGCCAAGCTACGCGAGGAAGTCGTCGCCATGCGCCAGAAAATGCTCGAAGCGCACGCATCGAAGAGCGAGGCCGAATTCGATCTCAAACAGGACAAGGGCGGCATCATCGATGTCGAATTCATCGTCCAGTATCTGATCCTCGGTTACGCCGGCCAGCACCGGCAGCTCACCGGCAATCTCGGCAACATCGCATTGCTGCGCATCGCCGGCGAACTCGGCCTGATCGACGCCGGCCAGGCCCAGGCCGTCGGCAATGCCTACCGCGAATATCGCCGCCTGCAACACGCCCGCCGCCTCTCGGCAAACCCGAAGGCCCGCGTCGAGCGCGACAGCGTCGAGAAACATATTGTGGCGGTCGACCACCTGTGGCAGAAGGTTTTCGGCGAATAAGCGGAAGATCGGGGTAGCATCGGCCGGCCAGGCGTTTGGCGCCGCAAAAAGGAGTAACCAATGATCGAAGCCCTGCTGCTCACCGCCGCCCGCATCTGCACCTTCGAGGGCGAGCGCCTGCTGACCAACGCCAGCGGCTTCTTCTTCGCCCGCGACGAACGCCTGTTTCTGGTCACCAGCCGGCATGTCGTCAAGGATGACCCGAGCAAGCACTTTCCCGACCGCCTCGAAATCGAGCTGCATACCGACGCAGTCAACATGTCGAAATCGACCGGCTTCTCGATTCCCCTGTACCGCAACCGGCAGAGCATCTGGCGCCAGGGCAGCGACACGGCCGGCGCCATCGACGTCGCCATGATCGAGATCGAACGCAGCGCGCTGCCGAAGACCGCCGTCTATCGCGCCTTCACCCCCGAACACCTGCTCGCCACCGAAGATCAGGTCGAGGTCGGCAGCTCGCTGCTGGTGGTCGGTTTCCCGCTCGGCTTTCACGATGCCCTGCATCACATGCCGGTCGTCCGCCAGGCCGCCGTCGCCTCGTCCTTCGGCATGCGCTTCCAGGGCGAAGGCTATTTCCTGACCGACGCCCGTACCCACCGCGGCACCAGCGGCGCCCCCGTGGTCATGCGCCTGCCCGACCAGGAAGGCGGCCGCGGCAACCTGCCCTGGCTGCTGCTCGGCGTACACTCCGCCCGCCTCGACGTCGGCACCCGCGACCTCAAGATCGACGAAGCCCTCGGCCTCAACTGCGCCTGGTACGCCGATATTCTGATGACGCTGAGCGAGCGCTGAACAAGCTCCGACCGCCCACCAAGCCCAAGCAAGTAAAAATTCACGAAATCCAGTTTTTCAATGAAATTCAAAATCCCGCTTTTCGCCGCCCTGCTCGCCGCTGCTACCCAAACCTTCGCTGCGGCCGGCGCCCTGCCGAAAAATATCCTGGCGCAGTTGCCGCCGGGTTACGAAATCCTGTCGACCGCGCAAGGTCAACTCGACGACGACAAGCTCAATGACTTTCTCGTCGTCATCCGCCGGAAAAATGAAGAAGCCCTGGCCAGAAAAGCGCAGGCGCCGGCCCGCCCGCTGCTGATATTTACCCGGAAGCCGGATGGCAGCTACCAGTTGGCCCGGCGTAACGACCATGTCGTGCTGAAAATCGACGAGGGCGGCCAGTGCGATCCATTCGAGGATGGCGACGACGGCCTGGTCATCAAGGATCATTATTTCACCGTCCAGAACAGCGTCGCCTGCGGCCAGCACTGGAGCTGGTACGTCACCTTCAGATACGCCCCGAAACTGCACGACTGGGTGTTTCACAAGGCGATCAGCGAAAGCTGGGTGATGAACCCGAGTAACGACCCGAATGCCGATGCCCTGATCCCCGGCGGGGGCTCCGTCGAATCCGGCAAAGGCAAGCCGGTACTGCTGTTCGAGAAGTACCGCAACGCCGATATGCTGTGAATCCAAACGTAAAAAATGGCGCCGAGCAGGGCGCCATTTTTACGTCGACCGGCAAGGCGAGGGCCGCATCTGGCGGCCCGGCCCGCTTATTTTTTCAGCGAATCGCGAATCTCGCGCAGCAACAGGACATCTTCCGGTGTCGGCGGGGCTTCCGGGGCGGGCGCCGGTACTTCTTTCGGACGCAGGCGGTTCATCTGCTTGATCATCAGGAAGATGATGAAGGCCAGGATGATGAAATTGACCAGGATGGTCAGGAAGGAACCGTAGGCGAAGACGGCGATGCCGGCCTTCTTGAGATCGGCCAGCGTGCTCAGGTTGTTCGGGTTGTCGCCGAGCACGATCAGCAGGTTGGAGAAATCGAGCTTGCCGACGATGCGGCTGATCAACGGCATGATCAGGTCGCCGACGATGGAATCGACGATCTTGCCGAAAGCACCGCCGATGATGACGCCGACCGCGAGGTCCATGGCGTTGCCCTTGACGGCGAATTCCTTGAATTCCTGAATCATTCCCATGTTATTTCCCCTCTCGATAATCATTGACCGGCGGATTATTCGCGCCTGACCGGAACAGCGTCAAGCGGCAATGCATAATTTAAACCTTTTTCACAAAAGCCTTACAAAGCCGCTCAGCCGCGGCCAGCAGGGTTTCCTCGCGCTTGGCGAAACAGAAACGGACGACCTTGTCGTCACGACCATCGGCATAAAACACCGAAACCGGAATCACCGCGACGCCAACTTCGCGTGTCAGCCACTCGGCAAAGGCGCGATCCGGCAGTTCGGAAAGCCCGGCATAGCTCGCCAGCTGGAAATAGGTGCCGCGACAGGGCAGCAAGCGGAACGGCGTTTGCGCCATGAGGGCCCGGAAGAAATCGCGCTTTTCCTCGTAGAAGGCGGCCAGGCCGAGATGGCGAGAAGCATCCTGCATGTATTCGGCCAGCGCCAGTTGCGACGGCGCGTGCACGGTGAACACGTTGAACTGGTGCACCTTGCGAAATTCGGCCATCAGTGCGGCCGGGCCGACGACGTAGCCGATTTTCCAGCCGGTGATGTGATACGTCTTGCCGAAGCTCGAAACGACGATACTGCGTGGCGCCAGCTCGGGATGGCCGCAGGCGCTGGCGTGGCGTTCGCCGTCGAACAGGATGTGCTCATAGACCTCGTCGGAAAGCAGCACGATGTCGCTGCCGCGCAGCAGTTCGGCCAGCCGGTCGAGATCGGCGGCGGTCAGCAGGCTGCCGGTCGGGTTATGCGGCGAATTGATGATGATCATCCGGGTGCGCGGCGAGATCAGCTTTTTCACCTGATTCCAGTCCGGCGCGTAATCCGGAAACTTCAGTTGCGCGAACACCGCCTTGCCGCCAACCGTTTCGATGGCCGGCACGTAGGAGTCGTAAACTGGCTCGAAGACGATGACCTCGTCACCCGGCCGGACGAAGGCGGCAATCGCCGTGAAGATCGCCTGGGTGGCGCCGGCTGTCACGGTGACTTCCGCCTCGACGTCGAAAGGTGTGCCATAGAGTGCCGCGACCTTGTCCACGATGGCCTGGCGCAATTCGGGCAGGCCGCTCATCGGCGCGTACTGGTTGCGCCCGGCCAGCATGTGCCGGTGCATGGCATCGAACAGGGCCGGTTCGGCCTGAAAATCGGGGAAACCCTGCGACAGGTTGACGGCGCCGCACTCGGCGGCCATTTTCGACATCACCGTGAAGATGGTGGTGCCCATGTGCGGGAAGCGGGAATCGATTTGGACAGGCGTTTCCATGGCAGCAGCGGGTAGTTCGGGAATGGCTCACTATGCCACAATGTCGGCATGAACATTGACGGCATCCCCACCCGTACCCTGCGCGCCCACCCGGCGCAGCGCCATATCGACATCATCGACCAGACCCGGCTGCCGCATGCGCTGCACTGGGTCCGCGTTGCCACTCTCGACGAAGCGGCGCATGCCATTCGTGCCATGCAGGTGCGCGGCGCACCGCTGATCGGCGCCACCGCCGCCTACGGTCTGGCCATTGCCCTTAACGACGAAGCCAGCGACGAGCGCCTGCAACACGCCATCGCCGTGCTCGGCTCAACCCGGCCGACGGCTGTCAATCTGCACTGGGCGCTGGCCCGCATGCAGGCCGTGCTGGCGCCGTTACCAAGCGACCAGCGCGGCACCGCCGCCTGGCAGGAAGCCCTGGCCATCGCCGAGGAAGACGTTGCCCAGAACGCTGCCATCGGCCAGCACGGCCGCGGCCTGTTCCGTCAACTCAAGCCGCGCCAGGGCACAACCCTGAACATCATGACCCACTGCAATGCCGGCTGGCTGGCCACCGTCGATTGGGGCACCGCCCTGTCGCCGGTCTATGCCGCGCACGATGCCGGGCAGGCCGTACATGTCTGGGTGTCCGAAACCCGGCCGCGCAACCAGGGCCTGCTCACCGCCTGGGAGCTCGCCCAGCACGGGGTGCCGCACAGCCTGATCGCCGACAACGCGGCCGGCCTGTTGATGCGCCAGGGCCGGGTCGATGCGGTCATCGTTGGCGCCGACCGCATTGCCAGCAACGGCGACGTTGCCAACAAAGTGGGCACTTACCTCAAGGCCCTGGCCTGTGCCGACAACGCCATTCCCTTCTACGTCGCGGCACCGCGTTCGACGCTCGATTTTGCCTGCCCGGACGGCGCCGCCATCCCGATCGAGGAACGCGAGGGCGACGAATTCCGCCTCGTGCATGGCCTCGACCGGCATGCCCAGCCGTCCGCCCTGCAGCAATTACCGAGCAAGGAAGCGGTCGCCAATCCGGCGTTCGACGTCACGCCGGCCCGGCTGGTGACCGCCATCATCACCGAACGCGGCAACTGCCCGGCCAGCCGGGCGGGGCTGCTCGCCCTGTACCCGGAGCAAGCCCATGACTGATCTGCGCCTCGACCTGATCGCCACGGCCCGCGCCATGCAGCCGGCCAGCCTGAATCGCGGCACGGCCGGCAATGTCAGCGTGCGCAGCGGCGACGGCTTTTTCATCACGCCGACCGGCATGCCCTACACCGCACTGACGGCGGCGGATATTCCCCTGATGGCCCTCGACGGCACGCATCAGGGCAGCCGCAAGCCCTCGTCCGAATGGCGTTTCCACCGCGACCTCTATGCCAGCCGGCCGCAAGTCGGCGCCGTGCTGCACGCTCATTCGCCCTTTGCCGTCAGCCTGGCCTGCCTGCGCTACGAGATCCCGTCCTTTCATTACATGATTGCGCGCTTTGGTGGCGACAGCATCCGCTGCGCCGATTACGCCATTTTCGGCTCGGCGGAACTGTCGGCTGCGGCGCTGGCCGCGATGCAAAACAGAAAAGCCTGCCTGCTCGCCAACCATGGCCTGCTGGTGGCCGGCCGCGATCTCGAGGAAGTGCTGGCCCTCGCCATCGAACTCGAAGAACTCTGCGAACAGTATTGGCGCGCCTGCCAGCTCGGCCAGCCGGTCGTGCTGTCGCAGGCCGAAATGGCCGCCGTACTGGAGAAATTCGCCGGCTACGGCCAGCAGTAAGCCATGGCCGACCACGACACCTCGCGCTGGGCGCACCAGCACCACTACTCGACCGGCAATGCCGCCGCCGAGCGCGGCACGCGGGCCGTCATGTGGATCACCATTGCCACCATGCTGCTCGAGATCGGTGCCGGCTGGTGGTACAACTCGATGGCCGTGCTGGCCGATGGCTTTCACATGAGCTCGCACGCGCTGGCCATCGGCCTCTCGGCCTTTGCCTACGCCGCCGCCCGACGTTACAGCGAGGACCCGAGTTTCGCCTTCGGCACCTGGAAAATCGAGGTCCTGGCGGGCTACACCAGCGCCATCGGTCTGCTCGGCGTCGCCGCCGCCATGGTCTTCGGTTCGCTGGAGCGCCTGTGGGCGCCGCAGAGCATCCATTACCCGGAAGCCATGGCGGTCGCCGTGCTCGGCCTGGTGGTCAATCTGGTCTGCGCGCTAATTCTCGGCCAGGCCCACGAACATCACCACCATGAGCACGCCCATGCCCACGAACACGGGCCCGACCATCGGCACGACGACCTCAACCTCAAAGCGGCCTACATCCATGTCATCACCGATGCTGCGACCTCGGTACTCGCCATCGCGGCGCTGGCCGGTGGCTGGTTCTACGGCTGGGACTGGCTCGACCCGCTGAGCGGCCTGCTCGGCGCGGTGCTGGTCGGGCTATGGTCGAAGAAACTGCTGGCCCAGACCGGCCGCGTCCTGCTCGACCGCGAGATGGACGCCCCGGTGGTCGAAGAAATCCGCGCCGTCATCGGCCAGTTGCCGGGCAGCAGCCAGACCACGCTGACCGACCTGCATGTCTGGCGCGTCGGCAACGGCGCCTATGCCTGTGCGCTGAGTCTGCTGACCCACGATACCGGGCTGACGCCGCTTTACATCCGGGAACAGCTTGGCATCCATCAGGAAATCGTGCACGCCACCGTCGAGATTCACCTCTGTGACGAGTGTCCCGCTCAGTAGCCTTGTTCGATCATGCGCAGCGAAATGCCATAGCTGTGGCTCATCTGTTCGGTAGCGTAGCGATGCTCGCTGCCCACCGGGCAGGCCAGCCGGGCCAGGCAGCTGGTTCGGCAGGATGAGCCGGGCTGCTGGCGCCAGGCCAGGCATTTTTCCAGCGAGAAAACGGCACCGCCCAGCGCTCCGCCCGGACAGGCGCTGACGCAGGCCCGGCTGACACAGCCGATGCACGGCGAAATCTCCGCGTCGGCTCGCCGCGGCGCAAAGGAAGAATCGGCCAGGAGCACGGCCCGGTAGGCATACCAGCTGCCCCAGGTGGCATTGATGCCAACCATGAAGGGCGAGGCATGATGCCAGCCGGCCAACTCGCCAAGCGCCTGCAAACCGATGCTCTGGCTGCCAGGATAGACGACGGCATGGCACCGCCCGGGCAACTGTTCGGCACACCAGGATTCCAGGGTGCGCACCGTGAAATCGTCGATCGGATCGGCCGAGACGATACCTGAAGCCCGGACGGCATCCCACAGCCGCCGGCCGCCATGACCGATCAGGATCAACTGGCGAAAATCCCCGACGGCACCGAGCCGCCCGACAATTTCCAGCGGCAGGTCGGCGATGTTGAAAATGGCCTGCAGATTGAGACCGGCCGCATCGAGCCGGTGGCTGTCGAAAAAATCCTGTGCCGACCGCCGGTCAGGCAAGCTCGTGCCGCTCGTGCTCGATGCGGATAATGTAGCGCTGGATACGCTTGGCATCGTTGGCCGGCAAGTCGTTGAACTGCAGCCCGAGACGCCACTGGCGTTGGCCGGCCCGCCCTTCGAGTTCGCTAAGGTGGCGCAGCGTGGCCGAGAAGAACAGGTCGCTGGTTTCTTCCGGCAGGCTGAAATGGCAGTTGGCCAGCAGGCTGCCCGGCGCCAGACCAGGCGGCGAGGCCGTTGCCGTCAGACCGATGCCGCACACCGAAATATCGTGCACCGGCAAGCTCAGCAGGCCGCCATCCGGCAGACGGGCGAAAAACTCCAGGGGCCGGACACGCGGTGTCTCGATGCGGAAATTATCGCGGCGCTGCAAACGCATCAGCACCTTGGGCAACTCGACGGCAAAAGCCTTGCCGCCTTCAAAATCAATCTCGCTCGCCGCCCCCGTCGAGAAATGCACCTGGATACCGCCGGGACGACCGACAAAAACATTGCGCCTGCTCTTGAGAAAAAGCTGATTGGTTTCCGGGCTGCCGCTGCAGTCGAAAATCAGGCGCTCCGGTTCGACGGCCAGCATCGTGGACAGGAAGAGGTCATGCGCCCCGCCGAATTGCACGGAAAAGGCGTCACGACTGCGGACAAAGCCGGCCAGCATGAACTGGATGGCGGTCCGGCCGGTAATGTGAAATCGTTCTTCGATTTCAGCTTCGGAAAGTTGGGCAAGCTGACTCATGGGCTCAGCAGTGTACTTGCAGGACGCGCCGCAGAGAAGCCGTATCGTCACGCCCCCAGCCCCGGGCCATCAGGGCATTGAGTTGCTGGGCGACAACGGCAGTCAGCGGCACGGGCACCGCGCTCTGTCGTGCCGCTGCCAGAACCAGGCCAAAATCCTTGTGATGCAGGCGGGCCTCGATGCCGGCCGCGTAATCGCCCTGGACCATGCGCTCGCCCATCACCTCGAGCACGCGTGAGGCAGCCGAACCGCCAGCCAGCGCCTCCTTGACCTTGGCGGCCTCGACGCCGGCCGCCGTGGCCAGATGCATGGCCTCAGCCACGGCCTGGATGGCCGCCACCATGATCATCTGGTTGCAGGCCTTGGCAACCTGGCCGGCGCCGTTCGGGCCGATATGGACAATGCGTTTACCCAGACATTCGAGCAACGGGCGGACACGCTCCAGCACCTCGGCCTCACCGCCGGCCATGATCGCCAGCGTCGCATCGATCGCCCCCTGAGCGCCGCCGGAAACCGGGGCGTCGAGCATATGGATGCCTTTTTCGCCCAGTCGGGCGGCGACCCGGCGGGCGGCATCGGGCGCGATGGTCGAACAATCGACCAGCACCGCCCCCGGCGCCAGGCCTTCAATGAGGCCGTCCTCGCCAAGCGCGACAGCTTCGACATCGGCACTTGAGGTAATCACCGTAAACACGACTTCGCAGTAGCGCCCGAGTTCGGCGGGCGTGGCGCACAGGGTGGCCGGCAGACCGGCGGCGCTTTCCGGGCGACGCGCCCAGACGAACAGTTCGTGCCCGGCTTTTTGCAGATGCAGGGCCATCGGGCGCCCCATGACGCCGAGACCGATGAAACCGACTTTCATGCCTGACCGGATAGCTGTTCGAGCAGCTTGAGCACGGCGATCGAATCTTCCTCGCCCAGCCCGGAACCGACCATGGCATTGAACATCTGCGCCGTCGCCGCCGAGCCCGGCAGGCACAGGCCGAGTTCGTGCGCCGTCTGCATGACGATATTCAGATCCTTTTCGTGCATCCAGCTCTTGAAGCCCGGTTTGAAATTGCGGTCCAACATGCGCTGACCGTGATTTTCAAGAATTTTCGAGGAGGCGAAACCGCCGAGCAAGGCTTCGCGCACCTTGCCGACATCGACACCGTTCTTGCTGGCGAAAGCGAAGGCCTCGGCCACGGCAAGCACGCCCATGCCGGTAACGATCTGGTTGGCCGCCTTGGTGACCTGCCCGGCACCGCTCGCCCCGACATGCACGACATTTTTGCCCAGGCAGTCGAAAGCCGGTTTGGCGCGAGCAAAGGCCGCCACCGAGCCGCCAGCCATGATCGACAGCGTGCCGGCAATGGCACCGACCTCGCCGCCCGAGACCGGTGCGTCGACGAAATCGATGCCGGCCGCGGCCAGTTCCTCACCGATCTTGCGGGCAGCGGCCGGAGCAATCGTACTCATATCGACGGCAACCAGGCCGGGTTCCGCCCCCTGGGCCACGGCGCGCATGACTTCGGCGACATCCGGCGCGTCGGCGACCATGGAAATCACCAGATCCTGGCCGCGCGCCGCCGCAACCGTACTGGCCGCAGCGACCGCCCCGGCCGCCAGCAGCGGCATCATCGATTCGGCGCGGCGCGCCCAGACGGTGACGACATGACCCCCCTTGAGCAGATTGAGGGCCATCGGGCGCCCCATGATGCCGAGGCCGAGGAAAGCGATGTTCATGCGTGACTCCAAATCGGGAATGACCCGATTCTAGGGGCTAGGCGCCCCGCCACGCAATTGGGGCAAGATAATCAGGGCAGACCGATGACCGAGCGCTCCTTGGGCCAGGTGATCCGGTAATCGACACTGAACTTCTGGCTGGCGCCGGCGGCGAGCGACTGTTCCCAGGCGACAACGCCCTGCCGGTCGTCCCAATCCGTCTGACTGATGGGCGGATTGTAGGTGGCGACGACCTCGATTTTCTCGTCGCGGCTGACCGGGCTGGCTTCGAGCACGAGCAGCTCGACCGGCCGCTTGTGCAGATTGCTGACCGTATAGACATCGCCGACATGGCGCTCGGCGCGCTGGCCGACGAAACCGCTGCTGGCGTTTTTGGCCACCACCGAATGACTGGCCACCTTGACCAGTTCGTCGCGCCCGAAGGGCAATTCGAGCCCCTTGCGCTGGCTGGCGTCCCACGGCTGGGTCCCGACATAGGCGCCGTTGCGGTAGAGCTGCATCTCGCCGGCCGGCCAGACGCCTTCCGGCAGATCGCCGCGCGCCATGAGGTAGGCCGCCTTTTCCTGGCGTGGCGAAACCTGGACCTGCAATTTGACCGGCAGCTGCGTCTTGCTCAGCGTCACATTGATCTTGCGGCCATCGGAGGGCACCGACAAGGGCGCTGAAATGGCGTATTCGGTGGCATATTCGCTCTGGATCTCGGCGGCCTGGAACAGCGGTTCGGCTTGCGGTTCAGGTTTGGCGACCGCCGATTTGGCCAGGCGCATCGGGGCCGGCGCGGCGGCCATGGCAGGCATCGCCATCGACTCGTAGGATTCGGCGCGCCGTTCGGGACGCAGCGAAACGCCCCAGGTCTGCGGCTCCGGCCCACTGACCTTCTGCCGGGGCTGGCCGGTGGACAAGCGCAGATTGACCCGGCTCCAGTCCTCGCCGCTGCGCTGGGCGATCTGCGCCGTACGCTCCATGTCGACCTGGGCGGTTTCGGCATTGAGCGCGGCGCGATAGGCCGGCCGCCAGCCGGCTTCGGCCAGTTGGTAATAAATGTGCAGCTTGCCGTCACGTCTCGCGTTCACATGCACCTGCAGGTTGCGCACCTCACTGACCGCCGGGCGGACCCGCTCGAGGTCGCTCTGCCGGGCCTGCAGATCGCGCTCCAGTTGCACCTTCTGCCCATCGGCGGCAAGGATGCGCTGCTGCGCCTGGCTGCTGCCCTGGCGCAGCGAGGCGAGAACCGGCGACAGGTTGGCCGGATGGGAGGTCTCGCCCGCCGAAGGCAGGCTGTCGAGATACTTGAGTTCGAGTTCGGCCGCCTTGCGATCGACATCAAGCGCGGCAATGCGTTCGCTGAGCCGACGCACCTCGTTTTCCAGGCGTTCCTCCTCGGCATTCAGCGGCCCGCTGCGCGTACTTTCACGCAAGGTGATCTCGCCGATATCGATGCCACTCTCGGCTTCGACACGCAGGGTCTGGACATCGAAATTGGCCGGGATGCCAGGGATCTCCAGCTTGCTGTCGCCGGTTCGCAGGTTGGCGACACGTTCAATCAGCGCGCTGCCGGGATAGAGCACGACCCCGACGATGGGCGCCACGGCGCCGGCTTTCGGACTCGAAGCGGCTAGCGGAAGCGCTGCGTTGGCCGTCGTCTCCTGGGCCAGGGCAAGCGGCGAAGCGCTGCTCAGCAAGGCCGCCAGCAAGCAGGCAGCGGGACCGGTGGAACGAAGACGGAAACTGGCAGGAGGACGCATGAAAGAACTCCGGAAGGCGTTGGGAAGCGACCGATTATAGCCGCTTGTCCTAGACCTGCCGGATCAATCCGGCATCAGCAAACGCCCCTTAATTCGCCGAACAGGAACCGCCCTTGACGCCCAACTTCCGCAACAGCTTTTCCGGTGGACAGAAGCCCGTAAAGCCGCTTTGCAGCAGATTGAAACCGACGAAGGCGGTAAACGCCAGGAACCACTCGGAGACGAAAATCGGGCTGCCGTGATAACCGAGGGCCAGGGAAAGCAGGACGAAAAAGCCCGCCATGATGCGGATGATGCGTTCGATGGTCATGATTGATGTTCCTTGCGGAAAGCCGAGAAATAGAGGACGGGAATGACGACCAGCGTCAGCAGTGTCGACACCAGGATGCCGAAGATCAGCGCCAGCGCCAGACCGTTGAAGATCGGATCGTCGAGGATGAACAGGGCGCCGAGCATGGCGGCCAGCGCCGTCAGGGCGATTGGCTTGGCACGCACGGCGGCCGACTGGATCACCGCATCGTGGAAGGGCATGCCGGCGGCGACCTGCAGCCTGATGAAATCGACGAGCAGGATGGAGTTGCGCACGATGATGCCGGCCAGCGCGATCATGCCGATCATCGAGGTGGCGGTGAATTGCGAGCCGAACAGCGCATGGCCCGGCATGACGCCGATGATGGTCAGCGGAATCGGCGCCATGATGATCAGCGGCACGAGGTAGCTGCCGAAATGGGCGACGACCAGCAGGTAGATCAGGATCAGGCCGACACCATAGGCCAGGCCCATGTCGCGGAAGGTTTCGTAGGTCACCTTCCATTCGCCATCCCACTTGACGCTGTAGCCAGCATAGGGATCGGTGGGCTGGCGGATGAACCATTCACCCAGCGTGCCGCCTTCCTTGAGTTCCATGCCGTTGATCTGCGAGCGGATGTCGAACATGCCGTAAAGCGGCGAATCGAGCTTGCCGCCCATGTCGCCGACGACGTACACCACGGGCAGCAGATCCTTGTGATAAATGGCCTTCTCGCGCCCCACATCGCGCACTTCGACGACTTCCGAGATCGGCACCAGTTGGCCGCTGCGCGAACGAACGCGCAGCTTGAGCAGGGCATCGAGATTCGACTGCTTTTCGGCCGGCAGGGTGACGCGCACCGGGATTTCGAACTTGCTGTCGGCGTTGTGGGCCGGCGTCACGTCGAGACCGGCGAGACCGGTGCTGACCACTTCGATGATGTCGCTCTGCGCCACGCCGAGCAGCGCCGCCTTGCTTTGCAGCACATGCAGCACGGCCTTACGCGCATCGGCCTCGATGTAATCGTCGACGGCAACGATGTCGGCCGTCTTTTCGAATACGGCGCGCACCTGCTTGCCGACGCTCATCTGGCCCTTGTAATCCGGGCCGTAGATTTCGGCGAGGATGGGCGACATGACGGGCGGCCCGGGCGGCACTTCGACGACCTTGGCGACGCCGCCATTCTTCTTGCCGATGGCCTCGATGCGCTCGCGCACCGAGCTGGCAATCTCGTGGCTCTGCCGCGAACGATGGTGCTTGTCGGCCAGATTGACCTGGATGTCGCCCTTTTCCGGCACGGCGCGCAGGTAGTACTGGCGCACCAGACCGTTGAAATTGATCGGGCTGGCGGTGCCGGCATAGGCCTGGTAATTGGTGACGTCGGCCTCCTTGGCCAGTTCGCTGCCGATTTCATGCAGCACGCGCGCCGTTTCCTCGAGCGGCGTGCCGACCGGCATGTCGAGCACGACCTGGAATTCGCTCTTGTTGTCGAAGGGCAGCATTTTCAGGACGACGAGCTGGAAATAAGCGAGCGACACCGAGCCGAGAATGAGCAGCACTATGGCAATCGTCAGCTTGACGCGCATCGCGCCGCCCCTGACCGGATCGAGGAACGGGGTCAGCAGCTTGCGGAAAGTCGAATCCAGTTTGGCATCGAGTTTCGAGACCGGCGGCGTGTGGCCACCCGCGTGCGACTTCATGAGCTTGGCGGCCAGCCAGGGCGTCACGACGAAGGCGACGGCCAGCGAAATGGCCATGCCCATCGACGAATTGATCGGAATCGGGCTCATGTACGGCCCCATCAGGCCGGTCACGAAAGCCATCGGCAATAGTGCGGCGATCACCGTCAGCGTCGCCAGGATGGTCGGCCCGCCGACTTCGTCCACGGCCGGCGGAATGATCTCAAGCAGTTTCTTGTCCGGATAGAGGCCCTGCCAGCGGTGGATGTTTTCGACGACGACAATGGCGTCGTCCACCAGGATGCCGATCGAGAAAATCAGTGCAAACAGCGAGACGCGATTCAGCGTGAAGCCCCAGGCCCAGGACGCGAACAGCGTCGCGGCGAGGGTTAATGTCACGGCAACGCCAACAATCACCGCCTCGCGCCGGCCGAGGGCGAAGAAGACCAGCAACACGACGAAGGCCGTGGCGAAGATCAGCTTGCCGATGAGTTTCTGCGCCTTCTCGGTCGCCGTCTCGCCGTAGTTGCGCGTTACCGTGACTTCAACGCCATCGGGAATGACCGTGTTTTTCAGATCCTCGATGCGCTTGATCGCCCCCGTCGCGACATCGGCCGCATTGACGCCGGGCTGCTTGGAAATCTGCATCGTCACCGCCGGAAATTCGCCCTCCTTGCTGCCGAACCAGGCATAGGCCTTGGGCTGATCCGGGCCGTCCTCGACCTTGGCGACGTCGCTCATGAACACCGGTTTGCCGTCGCGCACCGAGATCACCAGTTGCTTCACGTCGGCGGCGGATTCGAGGTAGGTGCCGGTCTGGACCAGGATTTCGCGATTGCCGGCGGTCAGGCTGCCCGAGGTCTGCTGGGCGTTCGACATCTTCAACGCGCCGGAGATATCCTGCGGTGTGACGCCATAGGCGGTCATGCGGTCGGCATCCATGAGGACGCGAATCGCGTGGTCGGGGCCACCGATGGTCGATACGTCGCGCGTCCCCTTGATGCGCTTCAGCTCGATTTCGACGGCACGCGCCACCTGCTGCAGGTCGAAGGCCGAATGGGCCGGGTCCTTGCTCCAGAAGGTCAGGCCGACGATCGGCACATCGTCGATGCCGCGCGGCTTGATGACCGGTTCCATGACCCCGAGATTGGGCGGCAGCCAGTCGCGGTGCGAATGCACGGTATCGTACAGGCGAACGACGGCGTCGTTGTATTTGACGCCGACGTCGAACTGCACGGTGATCACCGCCATGCCGGGGCGCGACATGGAATAGACATGCTCGACGCCATGCATGCGCGACAGCACCTGCTCGGCCGGCCGGGCGACGAGATTTTCGACGTCCTTGGCCGAGGCGCCCGGGAAGACGACCATGACATCGGCCATCGTCACATCGATCTGCGGCTCCTCCTCGCGCGGCGTGACCAGCGTGGCGAACAGGCCCAACAGGAAAGCGATCAACGCCAGCAACGGCGTCATGCGCGAATCCTGGAAGGCGGCGGCGATGCGTCCCGAGAGTCCCATCAAAAGCTATTTTCCTTTCAGTTTCATGATACCCATGGCATCAAGAATGAATTTTTCGTAGAAGGTCTCACTATTGCCCTTCTTGATCTTGTGCATGAAATATTTCTCGAAGCCGATCTTGGCGACATGCACCCACTTGCCCTCACCGAACCAATTGACGTTGCGCGGCGGAATCTGCGGCAGGGCAACGAAAGCGGCGCCACCATCGCCGAAGTCGGCGAGGCAGATGGCGTTCCAGGTGGCCTTTTCGGTCGGCTGACGGCCATCGAGCGCCGCCCGGACATTCTTCGAGGTCGCCGTGACCATCGATTCGATCATGTAACCGGTCTTCGGCGTACCGGTCGGCACCGGCGTCACTTCGACCGGCGGAATGGCAACGCAGACGCCGATGGCGTACACGTTCGGATATTTCGGATTGCGCTGGAACTGGTCGATCAGCACGAAGCCGCGCGGATTGGTCAGGCCCTCGATGCCGAACAATGCGTCGATGCCCTTGAAGGCCGGCAGCATCATCGAGTATTTGAAAGGCAGCACATGCTCCTTCTTCGGCTTGCCCTCCTCATCATGCTCGGTGACGAACATCTGGCCGGCTTCGACCTTGCTCACCTTGGCATTGCAGATGGCCTTGATGTGCTTGCTGCGGAACATCGACTCCATCAATCCCTTCGAATCGCCAACGCCGCCCAGGCCGAGGTGGCCGATATAGGGCTCGGAGGTGACGAAGGTCATCGGCACTTGGTCGCGCAGCTTGCGCCGGCGCAGGTCGGTTTCCATGATCATGGTGAATTCGTAGGCCGGCCCGAAGCAGGAAGCGCCCTGCACCGCCCCGACGACGATCGGCCCGGGATCGGCGACAAAATCCTGCCAGCTTTTCTCCGCCGTCACCGCGTGATCAACGTGGCAGATCGACTCGGTATGGCCGTTCGGTCCGAGGCCCTCGATTTCGTCGAAAGCCAGCTTCGGCCCGGTCGACAGGATCACGAAGTCGTAATCGAGGAGGCGGCCATCATCGAGTTCGAGCTGGTTGCGCTCCGGGTGCAGGCGCTTGGCGCCGACCGGGATGAAGTTGATGTTGCGCTTCTCGAGCACCGGCCCGGCATCGACCTCGATGTCCTCGCGCTTGCGCCAATCGACCGCCACCCATGGGTTGGACGGCACGAAATGGAATTTCGGATTGTTCGATACGACGGTGATGCGGTCGCCCGGACGGGCATCGGCGCGCATTTCGAACGCCATGGTCATGCCGCCCAGACCACTCCCTACGATGATGATGTGTGCCATGGATGTCTCGCTCCTGACGGTGGTGAAAGGCAATGCGACTTTTGTATTGCTGCCGCTTATTTGCCGGAATTCTGCTTGAGGGCGATACCGGCCTTCACCGGGTCGGTCACCACCTTGTCACCGGCCACCAGACCGGCCAGTACTTCAATCTCGCCCTGCCCGACCAGATCGCCGAGACGCAACTGGCGCAGGCTCAGGCGACCATCGGGCATGCGCACATAGACGGCAGCGACCTCGCCGCGGCGCAATACGGCAGCCGCCGGCACGGTCATTTTTTCGGCCTTGCCGACGACGAAATGGACGCGGGCGAACATGCCCGGCATGGCTTCCGGCATTGCCGGCAAGCTGACGCGCACTTGCGAAACGTGGGTACTGGCATCGGCCGTCGGCAGCAGCGTCACCGCCGTCGCCTCGACCCATTTGCCGAGCTCGGGGAATTCGACGCGCGCCGTTTTTACATTGCGCATCTCGCCCAGTCGGTATTGCGGCACGCTGGCCGTAACGCGCAGGCTGCCCGGTTCGTAGATCAGGAACAGCGGCTTGCCGGGCGTCGCCATGTCACCAAGTTCGGTCAGGCGACGCGCAACGACACCACTGATCGGCGCCACGATGGCGGCATGACTCTGGCTGGCAGAACTGGCCGAGCGATTGGCGGCGGCCGCATCGAAATCGGCTTTCGCCTTGTCGACAGCAGCCTGGCTGACGAATTTCTGCTCCTTGAGGCTCTTGTGCCGCTCGAAATTGAGTCGGGCATTGACATACTGCGCCTCGGCAGCGCGGGCCGCTTCATCCGCCTCGCGGGCATCGATGCGCATCAGCAACTGGCCTTTTTTGACGACCTGCCCGGCATCGACCTTGACTTCGATAACCCGCCCGGCCACCTGGGCGCCTACCGTTGCCTGCTGCACGGCCTCGACCAGCGACTCGGCCGGAAAACCAAGGTCGACGGCATGCGGTTGCACGGTAATGGTCGGCAGGCTCTGCGCTTGAGCCGCAAAGGCCAGCGCCGAGAACAGGCAGAGGAGCAGTTTGTCTTTCATGTATATAAGCATACGCTAATTAACATGAGCAACACAAGCCGGCAAACGCAATAACAACAACTCATTGAACGGCGCCAGAGCGCCCGCCGCACCCCGGCGGGGCAAAATCAGGCGGCCTGCTGCGGGCCCGCCTGGGAGGCGACCGAACGCAGGGTACGCTTGCTCTTCAGATGACCGTCAGCATCGAGCAAGTGTTCTATCCGGGCAAAGACCTCATTGCGCGAAAATGGCTTTTTCATGAAATCGTCGGCCCCGATCCGGTCGGCGTAGAACTGCTCGGTGGCCTGCTCATTGCCGCTGATCATGATGATCGGAATCTGCCAGGTCAGGGGATCCTTGCGCATGGTGCGCAGGGCGGCAAAGCCGTTCATGCCGGGCAGGACGATATCAAGAAAGATCAGGTCCGGCCGCTGGCTGCGGGCGATTTCGATGCCCTCTTCAGCTGTCAGCGCCTCAAGCACCTCATAGCCGGCCGAGCGCAGTATCTTGCGAAAGACGGCAATGACCGTCGGCGAGTCATCGATGATCAGGGCACGTGTGCCGGGCCGGACATTGGTCCGCTCATGCTGCCGACGCTCATCCTGGCGCAGGAACTCGGGTTCGACGACGACTTCGGGCACCAGAGCAGGTGCCGGTGCGGGCTGAACCCTGACGTCAATCTGCCGCGGCGCCGCCGGCACCTCAGACTTCTGAAAAACATTCCGAACCCAGCCGAAGAAACCCATTGCTGCCTCCCAAAACACACCTGTCAGACACTACGAATCCCAGGGGCCTATTTTAGGGGCATTATCCACATGACGAACAGGGAATATATGCAAATATTTGTACCGACATGCGCCATTCGGCGGGAACATGGCAAATCCGTCAGCCGTCGCCAGCGCCCCCGGTGGGGCGCTCAAACGGGCAGTCTTACTTGTGGGAAAGAACCCACTTGGCCAAGGTTGCCGCCTCGGCATCCGTAACGTTATTCGGCGGCATTGGGACAGTGCCCCACTCGTTCTGGCTGCCGCCCTTGATCTTGGCCGCCATCGCCGCCTCGGCGCCCTTTTGCCCGGAACGCTTGGCGATCACGTCCTTGTAGGCCGGCCCGACAATTTTCTTGTCGAAGGCGTGGCAGGTCATGCAGTTCTTGGCCTTGGCAAGTTCATCCGATGCTGCAACATTGCCTGACAACAGGCCGAAAAGGCAAAAAAGCGTGATGCCGTATTTCATGGTTCCCTCCTGATAATTACCAACTCGTTGAATTCTTGGAAGCAGTCTAACCCGAGTTGAGCGCGCCTTCCAGCCTGGCAACAGCGGCTCACAGTACTGCCGCGAATCGGGCCGGTCGATCAGCCGGCGACTTCAATGAGCAGGGTCTCGATTTCCAGACGGCCGATCGGACTGGCCATGGCAATCAGCATGAATCCCGGCTTGATCAGGAAATCCTTGTCCGGGTTGAACTGCCATTCGCCATTGCGTTCGCGAACGGCGAGCAACACGTAATTGGCGCTGCGCAGCTTGAGCGAGGCAATCGGTTTCGGAATGAAACCGGCCGGCACCGGCACTTCCTCGACACGCAGGTTCTTTTCCGACTTGAGCATCTCGTCGAGAAAGGAAACAACGTGCGGCCGAATCATCGCCGAGGCAATGCGCATGCCGCCGGTAAAATCCGGCGAGACGATGGCATCGGCGCCGGCCTTGCGCATTTTCTCCATGTTGCGCGTTTCCATGCAGCGCGCCACGATGCGCACATTGGGTTTCAGCTGCTTGGCGGTGATGACGATCATCAGGTTGCGCGAGTCGTCACCGGTCACCGCGAACACGCCTTTCGCATCCTCCAGGTCGGCAGCAATCAACACATCATCATCACTGGCATCACCATGCAGGTAGAGCAGGCCGGGATTTTTTTCCTTGTACTCCTGCAGGCGCAGGCTGTCTTCGTCGATGGCGACGTAGTGGCGATTGGTCGCCTCCAGCTCGTGTGCGATGTTGCGGCCCACCCGGCCAAAACCGCAGAGGATGTAATGGCCCTTGAGTTTCCTGATTGTCTTTTCCATGCGTTTTCTCTGAAGCGTTCCATTAAGGTCGGTTTCCAGCAAGGCCACCGTGACTACCGAAAACAGCATCGACAGGTTGCCGGCCCCGAGGATGCCGATAATGACCGTCAGCACCCGCGCCGGCTGATTGCTCGACATGTCGATGATTTCCCCGAAACCAATCGTCGCCACGGTAATGAAGGTCATGTAGAAGCAATCGAACCAGGAATACTGGCCGTCGGTCAGCACCATGTAGCCGACGGTGCCGAAGAGATGCACCGCCAGCAAGGCGCTCAGCGCGACATACAGCAGGCGAAAGATGTAGCTGACCTGCGAGGCTTTGACGGCAGAACTCACGCGCGCCCCATCTATTCGACGACCGGGACGGACTGGGTCATGAAAATCACCGCCTTGCCTCCGTCCATATTGGCGTGCAGGGCATCGACCAGCGGCGGGTTGACCAGCGAATCGGCTTCCCACTTGACGACGAAATTGGCGCCCGAGCCACCGGAGGCATCGTTGAGTTCGACGAACAACTCCAGCGTACCGAGCGGGGGCAGCAGCACGGGGACTGGCACACGCTCGCCGAGCAGCTTGCCGTGGGTATCGAAATATTTCGCCGAGAGCACGCGCAAGGGGCGCCGGGCATCCGTGTTGCGAATGCTGACCAGGGCAGAGAGGAGCACGTAGGAAGCCTTGCCGCTCTTGCCCAGGTTGCCGTAAAGCATGTGCGAATAGATCGGCAAATAGAGCGTCTGCCCCTTGAGCGGCGAACGGGACTCCTCAGCCTGGATAGCTGGCGCCAGTATCAGCAGAGCGAGCATGAGGAAGCGCCCCATGCCAGACTTGAAATATCCCATCCCCCCCCCTTGTTTTTGATCAGGCCGCTGGCTGGCGGCCCCTGATGCCGGATGATACCCGCAGCCCCCGTTCGACGCACCGTTCCGACCGGCGGAGTCGGTCGATCAGCAGGCAAAATCAGCAAGAACGGTGCGCCGCCTGCCGGCGCAGCAAATCCTCCAGCCAGGTCGCCAGCGACGACCAGTCAACCGGCTTGGCCAGCGTCTCCGCCTTCAGGATCATGGCGCGCTCGACAAACTGCGCATCGCACCGCCCGCTGATCAGGACAACCGGCATGTGCTCGCCCCGGCTTTGCCGTATCGCGGCACAAACCTCGAAACCATCCATTTCCGGCATTTCAACATCAAGCAACACCAGATCGAAAACAGCAGCATTGAAGGCGGCCCATGCCGCGGCACCGTTATCGACCACGCTTACGGCAAAGCCCGGAGCGACCAGTGCAGCCTGCATCAACAACCCGACGGTGGGATCGTCATCAGCGACCAGAACACGGCAACCGGGCTGGCTCATGCCGGCAGTTTTTCGAGGAGCGCATCGACCGCCAGCCTGACCCGCTCCCATTCGTCGTACAGCATATCGCTGCCCCGCCGGATGGCCAGCAAGTCGCCGGCCCGCCCGGCGCTCTCGAGATCGCGCAGGAGTTCGCCGAAGCGGTTGGCGCCGACATTGAACGAACTCGACTTGAGACCGTGGGCGGCCCGCGCCACCTGCCCGGCATCCTCGGACAACAGGGCATGCTCGAGACGCACCATGTCCTGGGTCGCGGCCTTCTGGTAGGCCCGGAGCAACTGCAGGACCAGCACTTCGGCCTGCTCGGGCGACAAGGCGCGAATCTTGTCGAGTGCGGCCGGATCAAGGGCGGGCGGCAGGACATGTCCATCGGTCTTCTGGCCGGCCGCCGATGCCTTCTCCTGGCGCCGCTCAGCCGGCAACCAGCGCTGAAGAATGAGCATCACTTCTTCGCCGGTATAGGGTTTGGGCAGATAGTCGTCCATCCCGGCCATCAGGCAGCGCTCGCGATCACCCGGCATGGCATTGGCCGTCAGTGCCACCACTGGCAGATGCAGCCCGCTGCCGGCCTCGCGCTGACGCAGAATCTGCGTCGCCTGAAAACCGTCGATGACCGGCATCTGGCAATCCATGAGTACCAGATCGAAAGTTTCGTTGGCCAGCATGTCCAGAGCCTGCTGCCCATCGCTGACTGCGGAAACCTGCACGCCGGCGCGCTCCAGATGGGCCCGGGCGACGATCAGGTTGCTTTCGTTATCCTCCGCCAGCAAGACATGGCCGCGCAGGCGGTGGCGGGGGGGGATGGCCGGCTTGCTGTCGCCCCCGCTGCGCTGATCGAGCACGCTGGCCAGGGTGTCGAAAAGCTCGATCTGACGTACCGGCTTGAGCAGACAGGCTGAAATGTCGAGCCGAACACAATCTTCCGGTGCCACCAGGCCGACCGAAGAAACCAGCAGGATGATGCGCGTCGCCTTCAGCCGGGCATCGCCGCGAATCGTGCTGACGAGCTGCAAGCCGGGCAGCCCCGGCATATGCAGGTCAAGCAGAAGGACGGCAAACGGTTCGCCGGCATCTGCCGCTTCGCGCAGCAGCGCGAGGGCTTCCAGCCCGGAACCGGCAGCCTCGGCGGCAAAGCCCCGGCTGCGGGCCTGGGCGAGCATGATATCCCGCGTCGTCTGGCTGTCATCGGCCAGTAGCAGGCGCCCCCCGTGCGGCCCGGGCTTGGCCAGACCGGCCCGCACGACAGACTTGCCGACCGGCAGGCAGAGTTCGACATGAAAAGTTGAGCCGTGCTCCGGAGCGCTTTCCAGCGCCAGGTGCCCCCCCATCATTTCGGTCAGGCTGCGACAAATGGCCAAGCCCAGTCCGGTGCCGCCGTACTTGCGAGTCGTCGAACCATCGGCCTGCAGAAAATGTTCAAAAACCCTGCCCTGAGCCTCGGCCGGAATACCGATACCGGTATCCCGGACGCTCAGGACAAAACGGACATCGGTTTCATTGCTATCGACAATGACCAGCCCGAGAACGATTTCGCCGCGCTCGGTGAACTTGACCGCATTGCTCAGCAGATTGGTGATGATCTGCCGCAAACGCAGGGCATCGCCGCGCACGCACAGGGTGTCTACCGACGGCAGATCGGCGACCAGCTCCAGGCCTTTTTTCTGGGCGGGTTGCGAAAACAGCTCCAGCGACTCTTCGAGCAACAAACGCAGATCGAAATCCAGTGCATCGAGCTCAAGCTTCCCCGCCTCGATTTTCGAGAAGTCGAGAATGTCGTTGATGATGCCCAGCAGATGCCGCCCGGAACGCTCGACAGCTTCGACGAACTGGCGCTGCGTGGCGGCCAGCCGGGTGTTGAGCAACAACTCCGTCATCCCGAGTACGCCATTCATCGGCGTCCGGATTTCATGGCTCATCGTCGCCAGGAATTCGCTCTTGGCCCGACTGCCCGCCTCCGCCGCATCCTTGGCCAGACGCAACTCCCGGGTGCGCTGCTCGACCATCTGCTCCAGGCTACCGAGATGCGAAGCCAGCCAGCGGTCGCGTTCCCTGATCTGCTCGACCATGGTATTGAAGCCTTCGGCCAGCAAATCGAGTTCGGCCACCCCGGTTTCGGTCGCCCGGATATCCAGTTGACCGACGGAAACATCGGCCATGTGGCGGCTGAACTCATGCAAGGGCTCAATCAACCGGGCCACCCGGCGCGCCTGAAAATACAGGGCCGCGGCCAGCACAACAGCCAGCTCGAGCAGCACGCAGACAAGGGCCCAGGCCAACTGGCGATAAGTCTCGGCAAAATCGAGGCGAAGGCGGACCCAGCCCAGATCCGCGCCATCCTGCAGGACCCGCGCAAGCAAGACGACCCCGGCCAAACCCGGTTCCAGACCCGCCTCAGCCCCGGCCGGCAAGCCCGGCCCAAACCTTTCCCCGACCTTGCCGGCATGGACTGCGGCAAATGGCGAACGATCGTTCCGGAACAACTCAAGGGCAGCCGGCTCTGCCGACCAGGCTGGCAGAGCGGCGAGTAGCTGACGCGCGACATGCGGATCATCCTGGCGCAGGGCAGCGGCCAAAGGCGAGTTCAACGCCAGCAGATGGCGCTCGGCTTCACGGATTTGCGCCAGGACCAACATCCCGGCCAGCGACAGGACAAGCAGCAAACTTCCCCCGGCGACGGCCGCCGCCAGCACCCGAAAATTGATGCGCTGCAGGCCATGGCGCAAGGACGGCCGGAGCGCAACGGTCATGCCACTTTCTCAAGCGATACTGAGTGATGCAATCCGGCCTCGGAAGCCGCGTGCCAGGCTTCGCGAAAACAGTCCTGGACATACCAGCGGACGCTGGGCGGAACGACGAGGTTTTTGCCGGCCAGCCGCATGACAATCAGATCCTCAAGCACCGCAGCCGCGCAGGACAGTTTGTCGGCACCAATATTGGCGGCGGCACTGCGCAAGGCATGCACCTTTTTGCACTCCAGCACGTCATCGCCGCGCGAGGCCAGCCACTCGCCTTCCCAGCCGGCAAAGTGCTGGACAAAAAGGCCGACTGCTGCCCACCACAACTCGGGCTGGCCGAGCATGCGCTCGACCGCGGCACCGACATCGAAACCTTTCAGGGACGAGGGCGCGGACATCAGCAAGGACTGGCAAAGGCAGCGCGCCGACCGCGCTGCCGGAGAGAAATTTTCATGGCGGGTATTGTCACAACAAAAATGCTCGCAATAACATGTAAATAGTAAATCAATTCAATATATTTGATTGGATTACAATTCGCACTTTACAGCCTCTCCAGCATTGAGCCCATGCGCCAAACTGCGCTTATTGTCGAAGACGACCCGGGAACCCGGCATGTTCTCGGCAGCACCTTATCCACCGCTGGCATAGACAGCATTTTTGCCGAAAACGGTGCGGCCATGTGGCGTCAATTGGCCGAGAATCCAGACGTCATCATTCTCGATCTCAGCCTGCCTGATTCCGACGGACTGGAACTTCTCCGACTGCTGCGTCAGCAATCCGAAATCCCCGTCCTCATTCACTCGACGCGTTCCGATGAAATCGAACGCATCATCGGCATCGAGATTGGCGCCGATGACTTCCTGCCCAAGCCCTGCAACCTGCGCGAACTGGTCGCCCGCACCCGGGGTCTGCTGCGCCGCAGCCAGGGCCGACAAGGCGTCGCGCGCAACGAAGTCCGCCGCATCAACTTCGGTCACTGGACGCTCAACACGGCCTCCCGCGAACTCACCAACGCCGAGGGCAAACCGGCCCCGCTCGGCGTTTCCGCCTTTGCCCTGCTCTCCGCCTTTCTTGAACACCCCTTCGAGCCGCTCTCGCGCGAACATCTCTCCCGGGTACTGAAACGCGAATACATCCCCTATGACCGGATCATCGACGTTCATGTCAGCCAGATCCGTCGCACCCTGGGCAAGCAGAGCGACGGCAGCAGCTATATCAAGACGCTGCGTTCGCAGGGTTACGTTTTCGTAGCCGGGGTGGAACACGCGCAGTAAATCAGCGAGTTCTCCCGGCACAACAGTTACGGACGGAACAAACGCGAATCAGCAAAAAGGCCGCTTTCCTGAAACAGGAAAGCGGCCTTTTTCTTGACCACGCATAGCCGCCTTTCGACGGCCTTTGTATTTAGCGTGACTTGTTGCAGCCACCCACCGTATTGCCGGCACAAGGTACCGAACTCTCGCGATTGATCAGCCACTTGCCGCCGACCAGGATCATTTCCAGCGACTTCTGCGTCGTGTCGCGGTACTGGTTCGAGTAGTAGG
>JBAQDI010000046.1:0-41289 GCA_049294655.1 Azonexus sp. | reverse complement strand
GCGATCAATCTGGAAACCGATGGTCTGGAACGTTACCGCCAGTTCAACATCGGCCGTCAGGATGCCTTCCTTGACTGCCATCGCGGCGCCACCGGCAACGTGCCGGCTGCCTGCGCCATCGGTCTGGCCGGCAGCCCGCTGAGCATTGCCTTCATGGCCGGCGCCTCGCCGGCGGTTCCGCTCGAAAATCCGCGTCAGGTCAGCGCCTACAACTACCCGGCCGATTACGGTCCACGCAGCCCGACTTTCTCGCGCGGCGCACTGGTTTACCCACCGGCTCAGGAAATCCTGTTCATTTCCGGCACGGCCAGTATCGTCGGTCATCAGACCGTGGCATCGGGCGATGTGGCCGGACAATGCCGCGAATCGATGGCCAATATCGCCGCCGTCGTCGCCGAGGCCAATCGGTCATGCCGCACCGCGCCATACGCGCTGACTGATCTTTCCTACCGCGTTTATATCCGTCAGGCTGCCGATTTCCGGGTCATCCGCGAAACGCTGGCGCCATTGATTGGTAAGGCCGAAATTGTCTACATGCAGGCAGATATCTGCCGACATGATCTATTGCTGGAAATCGAGGCGATGGCCTCACACTCGCTGGAGGAAGCTTGATGGCCATGTCGAAAAAATTGAGCAAGGGAGCGCTGGCGGCGCTGGGGCTGGTCGCCATGGCAAGCGGTGCGCAGGCTGCCGGTGACCAGCCGTTGTGGGAGCTCGGAGCCGGCATGGCCGCCTTCAGTTTTCCGTCGTATCGCGGCTCGGACCAGACCGACAATTTCCTCATGCCGGTGCCGCATTTCACCTATCACGGCGATTTTCTGAAGGCCGACCGCCAGGGTATCCGCGGCAGTTTCTTCGACTCCGACCGGCTCGACCTGACGGTCAGCCTGGCCCTTGCCCCGCCGGTGAGCAGCGACGACATCACGGCGCGCGCCGGCATGCCTGATCTTGAGGGAACCTTCGAGATCGGGCCGCAAATGGACGTCACCTTCTGGCGTTCCGAGAATCGGGCTCGTTTTGTCAAACTGCTGCTGCCCCTGCGCGCCGCCATCACGGTCCAAGGCTCACCCAAGGACATCGGCTGGGTCTTCCATCCCAAGCTCAACATGGACATCACCGACATCCCCGGCATGGGTGGCTGGAATCTCGGCATGCTGGCCGGCCCGCTGTTCGGGGACAAGCGTCAGCACGCCTACTACTACTCGGTCGCCCCGCAGTATGCGACTGCCGACCGTCCGGCCTACGAGGCCAAGGCGGGCTACGCCGGGGTGCAGTATCTCGTCGCGCTGTCCAAGCGCTTCCCCAAATACTGGGTCGGCGGCTTCGTCCGTTACGACAACCTGAGCGGTGCTACCTTCGAAAACAGCCCGCTGGTTCGCCAGAAGGACTATTTCGCCGCCGGCATAGCCTTCACCTGGGTTTTCGGGGAGTCCTCGACCCGCGTCAAGGTCGATGACTGATCGTCCGCGCGCAGGCAATCCCCTGTGGATGGCCTACGAGTATCTGGCCATGGTTGTCGGCCTGGGTGCGCTGGCCGTGCTTTGCCTGATCTGGCTGCCCTGCGCGCTGGTCCTTGATTTTCTGCTACCCCGCAAGCTCGGGCAAACAGTTGGCCGTGCCGTCATTTCATGGGGTTTCCGGTTTTATCTGGGCATTCTGAGTGCTTTCTGCGCCTGCCGTTTCGAACTCGACGAGATCGACCGCCTGTGCGACCAGGGGCCGCTCATCGTTGCCGCCAACCACCCTTCCCTGCTTGATGCGGTGATGATCGTCTCCCGGCTGCCCAACGCCGTTTGCGTCATGAAGGCGGCGCTCATGGACAACCTGTTGTTCGGGGCCGCCGCCCGACTGGCCCGCTACATCCGCAACGATGCGGCACTCGACGTGATACTGGGGGCGCGCGACGAGCTGCAGCAAGGCGCCCATCTGGTTATTTTTCCCGAAGGCTCGCGGACGCTCGATTTCCCCTTTGGCGCCAGCTCGCCGAGCGTCGGGCTAATTGCCAACCGCAGCAAGGTCGACGTTCAGACCCTGCTCATCGAATTTTCCACCCCGTATCTCGGCAAGGCCTGGCCACTCTTTCGTCGTCCCGAACTGCCGCTCACCTGCCGGGTCCGCCTCGGCCGCCGCTTTCCGCCACCTGCCAACATCCAGACATTTACTGCCGAGCTCGACGCCTATTTTAATTTCGAATTTGGCCAAAATTTCCGGTCGACCGTGGCAATCGCTGCCTGAACCTCTGTCCGCACCCTTTTCACCATGCCCGTCGCTTCAAAAACCCATCTCGTCCTGATCCCCAGCTACAACCCCGGTCCCAAGGTGCTGGCCACCGTGCAGGCGGCCCGGGCGCAATGGATGCCGGTGTGGGTCGTGGTCGATGGCAGCACCGACGGCAGCGCCGAAAAGCTGCAGGCGATGGCCGCCAGCGATGAAGGCCTGAAAGTCATCGTCCTGCCCGAAAATCGCGGCAAGGGCTCGGCCGTACTCGAAGGCATCACGCTGGCCGCCGCCGCCGGCTTCACCCACGCCCTGACCATGGATTCGGATGGCCAACACCCGGCTGACCTGATCCCCGCCTTCATGGCCGCCTCGCAAGCTGAGCCGGACAAAATGGTACTCGGCAAGCCGGTCTTCGCCGCCGACGCACCGGCGCTGCGGGTCAATGGCCGCAAGGTCTCCAACGGCTGGGCCAATCTTGAAACGCTGTGGATGGGCATCGGCGATTCGCTCTACGGTTTCCGCGTCTATCCGATCCAGCCGCTCATCAAAATCATGCGCGCCAACCGTTTCATGCGCCGTTTCGATTTTGATCCGGAAGCCGTCGTCCGCCTGTGCTGGGCGGGCGTGAAGCCGCTCAACATCGACGCCCCGGTGCGTTATTTCCGGGCCGAAGAGGGCGGCGTTTCGCACTTCAAATACCTGCGCGACAACACGCTGCTGACGTGGATGCACACCCGCCTCTTCATCGGCTTCGTGCTACGCCTGCCCTGGCTGATCCTGCGTCGCCTGAGATGAACACGACCGAAGTCTTCCTGATCGCCATGGCGATCATCTTTACCGTGCCCTACCTGATCTGGCGACTGGGCAACACCGACTATTACGCGCCACTCGTCGTCGTCCAGATCATCACCGGCATCCTGCTCGGGCCGGGCGTTCTCGGCCGGGCCTTTCCCGAGTACTACCAGTTCGTCTTCAATCCGGCCGTCATTCAGTCGCTGAACGGCATCGCCTGGTGGGCGGTCATGCTTTTCGTGATGATTGCCGGTGTCGAGCTCGATCTCCGGAAAGTCTGGGCCTATCGGCGCGAGAGCGGCATCACGGCGGGGCTTGCGCTCGGCACGCCGCTCGCCTTCGGTTGCGCTGCGGCGCTGCTGATGCTCGGTTTCGACGGCTGGATCGGCGAGAAGGCGATGACCTGGCAATTCGTCGTCGGCGTTGGCATGGCCTGTGCGGTGACCGCCCTGCCCATCCTGATCCTGTTCATGGAAAAACTTGAAATCCTGCGTCAGCCGATCGGCCAGCGCATCCTGCGCTACGCCAGTCTCGACGACATCGCGATCTGGGGTGTTCTGGCGCTGATTCTCATGGATTGGGAGCGTATCGGTCGGCAGGTCACCTTCCTGCTCGTTTTTGCCATCGCTGCCTGGTTGTTCCACAAATTGATGGTGCGAATTCCGGCCCGTGACCGCTGGTATGTCGCGCTGATCTGGCTGGCCGTGGTCGCTTTTGGCGCCGACTGGGCCGGGCTGCACTTCATGGTCGGCGCCTTCCTGGCCGGAGCGAGCATGGAAGCCGAGTGGTTCGACCAGGAAAAAATGGACCTCCTGCGCCACCACGTGCTGCTCGTCTTCATGCCGGTCTTCTTCCTGTCCACCGGCCTGCGCACCAATTGGGATGTCGGCGGTTCCGCCGTTTTCATCGCCGCCGCCCTGCTTCTGGTGGCCTCGGTCGCCGGCAAGCTGATTGGCGTCCGGATTGCCGGTAGCATCCTCAAATGGGCGCCGGGCGAGGCCAGCATCATCGGCTGGCTGCTGCAGACCAAGGCGCTGATCATGATCATTTTTGCCAACATCCTGCTCGACAAGCGGATCATCACCAGTGAGACGTTCACGGCCTTGTTGTTGATGGCCGTTGCCAGCACCATGCTGACGGTGCCGCTGGTCGCCCCGAAGCTGGCCCGACTGAAATCGCTGGTTCTGCGTTCTGCCTGAGGAGACAAGCATGAACTATGTGGCCAAATACCAAGAAGCCGCACCGGACCGGGCTGAAATCGATGCCCTGCCCGGCGCCCTTTTGATCGAATTTGGTGTCGACTGGTGCCCGCATTGTCAGGGTGCCCAGCCCTTCATTGAAACGGCCCTTGGCGCCCAGCCCGATCTTCGCCACATCAAGGTCGAAGATGGTGCCGGTCGGCGGCTGGGCCGCTCGTTTCGCGTCAAGTTATGGCCGACGCTGATCCTCATGCGCGACGGTCAGGAAATCGGCCGCGTTGTTCGGCCCACCAGCACTCAGGAAATCAGCGAACTGCTCGCCGGCTGATTGGTTCAGGCCGGCTGGCGGCGCCGTTGTTGCCAGGCATCCAGTTCGGCGCGCTCGATGAAGGTTTCCAGCCGGTTAATATTGCCCGGCAATTGCCGCCCTTCCCATTGTTCGGTCGCCCAGCGCTTCACATTGGCGTGTAGCTCGCCATGCTCGATGGCGTGGGCCAGGGCGACTTCAATATCGTGCTGGCCGTCCGGCCCGGTGCCCAGGGTTAGCGCCGCGTCGTGCAGGCTCAGGCAGCTGTCATTTGGGGGATTCATGAACACCTCCTTCAAGGTTTCGGCAGCTTTATTCTAGCCCTGCACCACAGCGGTCAGGCGCGTTTCGCGACCTTTTTCGGCGTCCGGTGGCTGGCCTTGATTTGCTCGATGGCCTCGAGCTGGAAGCGCAGCTTGGTGATGGCATCGCGCTCGGCCGGGGCCAGTTCGTCCAGCTTGACGTGCTTGATGAGCACGGCCAGCGCATCGCCTATGCAACCGAGCTGCTTGCCGTAGCTGCCGACTTCATCGAGCACTTCCTGCTCGACTTCCGGGTTGGCGCTGCGCCCGAGGTTGATATTGACCAGCCCGAGCTGGCTGGTGGCTGAGCCAAAGGTCCATGACCACGGATTGATCGCCTGCGTGACGTCGCCGGACAGTGGCATCTGGAACGATTGCCAAGCCGACAAAGGGTTCTGGAAAAAATCTAGGGGAGCCTTGGCTTTGGCCTCAGGCGAGGTTTTCGGGGTGAGACGAGGGTAGAAATCGGGCATGGCGGATTCTCCTTGGCGACGGATCGAATCCGATCATCCGGCATCGGGACGGCGCATGCAAGGTGAATTATTTTCGGGGCCCGAAGGCCGGCCTCAGATCATCGCGCCGTTGATCGAGATGACCTGCCCGGAAATATAGGCGGCTTTTTCCGAGGCGAGGAAAGCGACAAGATCGGCCACCTCTTCCGGTTTGCCGGCGCGCTTCATCGGCACCAGATTCTTGATCGCCTCGGCGTCGAAGGTGCCGTCGATCATGTCGGTGGCGATGATGCCCGGCGCCACGGCATTGACCGTGATGCCGCGGCTGGCCAGTTCGAGCGCCAGCGATTTACTGGCGGCGTGCAAGGCGCCCTTGGCGGCCGAGTAATTGACCTGGCCGCGGTTGCCGGTGATGCCGGCAATAGACGAAATATTGATGATGCGGCCCCAGCGCGTCCGGATCATCGGCATGGTCAGCGGCTGGGTGACGTTGAAAAAGCCGTTGAGCGAGACGTCGAGAACCGAATGCCACTGCTCGGCGCTCATGCCCGGGAAGACGGCGTCGGCGTGGATGCCGGCGTTGTTGACCAGAATCTGGATCGGCCCCGGCTCGAGCAGTTTTTCCAGCGCGGCAGCCGTTGCGGCGCGCTCGGTGACATCGAAGGCGACGGCTTCGGCGCTGCCGCCGGCAGCGATGACCTCGGCGACGACAGCTTCGGCCTTCTCGCGGCTGCGGTTGGCATGAACGATGACGTGATGGCCGTCAGCTGCAAGGCGCTTGCAGATCGCAGCACCGATGCCGCCGCTGCCGCCGGTGACGAGAGCACGTTTTTTCATCCTTGAACCCTCAGTTGACCGCTTATCCATATCTGACCTGCTGCGAAATTACTGGCTTTCGAGCCTCCGAGGAGACTCATCCATGGGGTGATAGCGCTATGTGGCCGCTGGCACACCTGGTCGGGCGCCCGGCTTTGTCGCTCCTTCTTGCAGGCACGAGCCTGCTGCGGCGTCGTTTCGCGCAGGCCATCCCACCCAGGCGCGCCATCAGCCACGTCCAACCGGGGTTTCAAGGATGACATTTCCTTTTTGGCCATTTTTTCCGGTTGACCGTAGAAGTCTCAGCCCAGCGCCGCAGCATCAAGCACCACGGCGGCACGGCCTTCGAGTAGGCAGCGGCCGGCGTGGCTGAGCGAGAACTGGTAGAGGATGTTGTTGCTGTCGCCCGACAGGCGCTCGGCACACACATCGAGTTCGCCCGGCAGGTCGTCGAGACGCGCGACATGCAGGCTGACGCTACGCACGCTGGTCAGGTAGCCCTGGCGCGGTGCGGCATCGTCACCGGCAAGCAGCGCGCCGTGAACGGCCATGGCCTGCGCGGCGTATTCGATGCCGTTGGCGGCGCCCAGACGACCTTCGGCGCGCAGCGGATTGGCCGGGTCGGTGTGGCTGCAGGCGCCGCAGGTGATCGCCGAGTCGGACCACTCCTTTACCGCATCGAGCAGGCACATGCTGCCTTGATGCGGGATGTGGGCGGCGATCCAGCTTTGGTCTAGCACGGCCCGATGTCGACCTGCAGTTGCATGGGTGGCAGGTAGTCGAGGCAGACCTGACCGGCTTCGCCGCACGCCAGTTTTTTCAGTAGCGGCAAGGCGCGCAGGGCCGGGATGGAGACGCGCAGGGCTTCCAGCGCGGCGTCGGCCAGCGGTTCGGCGTCGGCGCTGGAGGGCGTCACGGTAATCGATGCGAGCGAGCGCTCACTGCGTTCCGGTGTGAGTAACAGCGAGACGCCGGCGACGTCCGGCACTGGCCGCTTGGCAAACAGCGGCTCGGGATATTCGCTGTCGTAGGCGATCAAAAGTGTGGGCTGGCGGTCGAGAACGACCTGCCCCAGGGCATCGATCAGGCCGGCGCCGAAGCTCGCGTCGTAGGCGCAGATGACCTGGCATGGCGCCATCGCGCCGGTGGCGATGCCCCAGTAACCGGCGGCGGCGTTGTGCACCGAATTGTGGAATCGGGTCGGCGAAATCTGGCGGTCGTCGGTGGCCAGTTGCTCGCACAGGGCGTGGCAATTGTGGCCGTCGGCGCCCGAGGCGGAGAAGACGGTGGCCAGCGTCGCAACATCGGCACCGGCATGGGCGGCGGCTTCGAGGCCGACGGCCAGCGTCAGCTTGACGACGCGGCTGGCCCGACGGCGTTCGGCCGGCGGCAGGATGCTCGGCGCCGGCAAAACGGAAGGGGCTGCGGTCAACGGCATTTCGCCGCGCAAAACGCCGCGGGCGGTCGGCCAGTCGGGCAGACCCGGGGCCAGGAAACCGATGCCTTCGATCCACGCAGTCAGCGGGCGGATCATGGCGCGACTCCCAGAATCAGGCTGCAATTGCTGCCACCGAAGCCGAAGGAGTTGGTCAGGGCGCGACTGACTTTGCCCACCCGGGTTTTCAGAAGGTAATCGACCGGAATCGCCGGATCGACGTTTTCGGTGCCCGGGCTGCCGGGCAGGAAGCCGTCGGTCAGCGTCAGGGCGCAGATGATCGCTTCAACCGCGCCGGCTGCGCCCAGCGTGTGGCCGGTGGCGCCCTTGGTCGAACTGCACGGCACGCGCTCGCCGAACAGCGCGACGACGGCCTTGCCCTCGGCGGCATCGTTGGCCGGCGTCGAGGTGCCGTGCAGGTTGATGTAGTCGATGTCGTCCGCTGTCAGGCCGGCCGAGCGCAGCGCGGCTTCCATGGCCAGCCTGGCGCCGAGGCCTTCCGGGTGCGGCGAGGACATGTGATAGGCATCGCTCGATTCGCCGGTGCCGAGCAGCAGCACCGAGCCGGCCGCCGGGCTGGCCGGGGCGCGTTCGAGCAGCGCGAAGGCGGCACCCTCGCCGACCGAGATGCCGTTGCGGGCCGCGTCGTAGGGCCGGCAAGGTTGATCGGAAGTCAGTTGCAGCGAGGCGAAGCCGTACAGCGTGGTCAGGCACAGCGTATCGACACCGCCGACGATGGCCGCGTCGATCGTGCCGAGCGCCAGTTGCCGGGCGGCCGCGGCGAACACCTTGGCGCTCGACGAGCAGGCGGTCGAGACGGCCATGGCCGGGCCTTCGAGGCCGAAATAGTCGCGCGTGAATTCGGCCAGCGAGAAGGAGTTGTGCGTCGTGCGGTAGATGAAGTCGTCCGGCAGTGCGCCCGTTTCCGGGTCACGCCGGCGGTAGGCCAGTTCGGTCTGCAGGATGCCGGCGGTGCTGGTGCCGAGGAAGACGCCGACGCGGCTCCTGCCGTAACGCCCGATTGCCGTGCGTACCGCGTCGGCAAAACCGTCGGCTTCGAGGCCGAGCTGGGTCAGGCGGTTGTTGCGGCAGTCGTAGCGGGCCAGCATTTCGGGCAGTTGTTGCGCGTCGACCGCGGCGACCTCACCGATCCAGGTGGCGAGATCGACGCTTTCGAAATGGCAGGGCTGGAGACCGCTGTGCCCGTCGCGCAGGGCGGCGAGCGTTGCCGCAAGGCCGCTGCCCAGGCAGGTGGTGGCGGTGTAGCTGGAAAGAAGGAGCGGGGTCACGGTGGCCTCGAATTCGTCAGCCCGCCATTTTATCAGCGGCTTATAGAAGGAAGGGGATGAACATCCAGGTGCGCTGCTTGTATTCGACATATTGGCCGCCGAAATATTGCTGGCACTCCTGTTCGTCGGCGCGCGCCGTGAGCAGCAGGAAAAAGCTGGCGGCGCCCGCCACGGCAGCGCCGAGCAGGCTCGGATCCTGGAAATAGGCGCCCCAGGCGAGGGCGATCAGCGAGGTATACATCGGGTGCCGGATGTACTTGAAGACGCCGCTACTGACCAGGGCCGTGGTTTTCTCGAAACTGTAGAGGGCCGGGTCGGCGCGCTGTTCGCCGGCCTGGCCATCGCTTTGCAGGGCGAGCAGGCCGAGACCGGCGAGCAGGATGCTGAGCAGCATGAGGATCCAGGAGGTGATCTGGTGCGGTGAAAACGGCTGCTCGCCCCACGGTCCGTGATTGAGGACGACGAGCAGCAGGATCGCTTCCCAGGCGAAGAAGCGATAGAAACCGTGCGATTTCGCGGTGCGCAGGGATTTGCGCGACAGCCAGACGAGCAGCGCCGAGCCGGCGAGGAAGCTGAGGATTTCAGTCATGGGTCGTGTTCTCCGGGAGGCGGCAGATCAACATGATATTGGCGAAGGGCTTGCCCTCGTTCATCGGCAGGGTTTCGACCTGGAAGCCGAGATTTTTCAGCAGATCGATCCATTCGGCCAGCGGCCGGCAATACAGCGTCGGCAGGCGGTGGCCGCGCATGAAGGTGACGGCGTGATCGACCCAGTTGCACAGGTGATACGGCAGGCCCGCGCCCTTGTCGCCAACCCGGGTCAGGAACAGGCCGCCGGGTGGCAGCGCGGCGCGGATGCGCTTGAGCACATCTTTCTGGCGGGCATGATCGATGTAATGCAGGGCATCGAGGATGGTGACGACATCGACCTCGCCGAAATCGACCTTGCACATGTCGCCCTGACGGATATCGACGAGCGGATGCGCCTTGCCGAAGGCCCGCGCGGCGCGGTCGACATCCTTCTGCATCAGTTCGTAGCCGCGCAGACTCAGCGGTTTCGGGGCGGCCGCCCAGTCGCTCGGCCAATTTCCTTTTTCGTACAGGTCGCGGGCGGCGAGCAGCCAGGAAAACAGGCTGCCCTGGCCGCAGCCGAGGTCGAGAAAACGGCCCTCGGCCGGGAAAATGCCGCGTTTGAGCAGTTCGCGAAAAATACAGTCGGAAGACAGCTTGCCGCGCGCGTAGTGGTAGGCGAAATGGCCACCGGGCCGAAAGGGGCGGCTGGCATCGTCGAGCAGGATTTGCAGGAAGCGTGAGGTCATGGGCGCAGGGCGGAAGACAGGGTGACGGGATGCAGGCCTTGTTCGGTCAGGGTCTGCAGCAGGCAGGGCAGTACCTCGAGGATAACCGGTGTGCCAGTGGCGGTTGCTGCCGAATTGCCATCGTGCATGAGCAGGATGTCGCCGGCTGCCAGATTGCGGATCAGGCGCTGGTAGATGCGCTTCGGTGAGCCTTCGCGGGTGTCGTAAGGGCGCCGGGTCCAGGCCGCGAGTTGCAGGTCGAGCCGGGTCAGTACCGGGTCGAGGAAGGGATTGCGCAGGCCGGCGGTGGGCCGGAAGAACTGCGGCGCCTGGCCGCTGATGTCGGACAGCGAGCTTTGGGCGGCGGCGATATCGGCCCGCATGCGGCCAAAGCCGAAGGTGGCGAACAGGCTGGAATGCGAGTCGCCATGGTTTTCGACGCGATGGCCGCGGCTGACGATTTCGCGGCACAGCGCCGGGTATTGCCGGGCGCGATGGCCGATACAGAAAAAGCTGGCCTTGGCGCCGGCTGCGTCGAGCAGGTCGAGGACGCGCGGCGTGACTTCCGGGTGCGGGCCATCGTCGATGGTCAGCGCGATTTCGCGGCGGGCGACGGCGGCGGCCGGCAGACGGGTCAGGTTGGGACCGAGCAGCGCGCTGCGCGGCAGCAGACCGGCGCCGGTCAGGATCGCCTGATTCAGCGCCACGGCACCCAGTGCCCAGGGCCAGGCGCCGGGTACGGCGAGGGCACCGAGGCTGGCCGCGGCGTGCGTGGCGAAACTCAGTTTGAGGGTCGGGCTTGGGGACCAGCGTTTTTTCATGGTTAAGTCGGTAACTTTCCGCTATCGAGAAAATGTTCCCACAAAAGCTGCCAGACTGGCCAGTCGTGGCCGCCGGGGATGGCGCAGCGGGCGTCGTTCGGGAAGCATTCGGCGATCTGCGCCATGCCGGCCGCAAAACGGTCTTCCGTGCCATAGCCGACAAACACCGGGAAATCGGCCGGCGGCTTCTGCAGCCACTGCCAGGCGCGGAATTCGGGGTCTTCCAGCTGTTCGGCGTCGGCTTGCCAAACGGCCATGCCGCCGGCCCGGGCGATGGCGTTGGTGGTCAGCCGGCTGCCCGGGTAAGGCGCGAGCAGGCACAGGCCGTCGATGCACCCAGGGGTATCGGCGTTGTGGCACAGGGCGAGCAGGCCGCCGAGCGAGATGCCGCCCAGCCAGACATGGGCATAGCCCTGCTGGCGGGCCGGTTCGATGACCTGGGTCTGCAGGGCCGGCAAGGCGGCGCCGCTGGAAATACTTTCCAGATCGAGATCGACGGCGACTAGATCGAGCGCCAGCTGGCGCCGGGCCAGCGCGGTGAAGAAGCCGGCCGTCGCAAAGTCGGCGGCCGTCATGTAGGCGCCGGGCAGCAGGATGAGCAGCGTCGGCGCGCCGTTGATCTGTTGAACGGTGCGCAGTGTCAGGCTCATTGCGGTGTCTGACGTGGAACGAACATGGCCGAGAGCAGCAGGGCCAGGATGGCGCCGGGCCCGACGGTGATGCCGACGGCGTAGAGCACCGGCACCTGCGACAGGGCCAGCGTGCCGAAGCCGATGGCCGTGGTCAGGTTGGCGATCAGCATCGAGGCCAGGGTTGCCGGGGCAAGATTCGCCCCGTCCTCGGCCCGGCCGAAGAACAGCGCGTAATTCGAACCGACGGCAACGATCAGCAGCATGCCGATCAGGTGCAGCAGGTGCAGGCGCTCGCCGAGCAGGTGCAGGCTGGCAATGACGATGAGCACGGCCAGCACCAGCGGCAGCAGCACACCGGCCAGGCGGCGGGCCGAGCGCAGGGTCACGGCGAGCAGCACGACGATGGCCAGCACGCCGGCCAGCGAGAGCAGCATGGCTTCGTGCAGGTAGTTGTTGTAGAGCGCGTCGAATTCGCCCTTCATGTCGATGAACAGCGCACCCGAACCGGCCAATGCCTGGCGCACCGTGGCCGCATCGATTGCCTGCTCGCCCGGGTGCAGCGGCAGGAGCACGCTCCAGCCCTGGCCGTGTTGGAGCAGCAGGGAATCGACGGCGAGGGCCAGGCTGCTGCCGTCGAGTGTGCGGCGGCTGATGTCCGGGGCCTGGCGGGCCTGCTCGATGTCGGCGATGAAGGGTTCCAGTTTGCCGGCCGCCAGTGGCGAATCCTGCTGGGCGAGGAGCAGGCGGCTGCGCAACTCGTCGCCGCTCGACAGGCTGTTGCGGCGGGCCAGCTGGCTGGCCTGGCTGGGCAGGAAACGGGTCGGGCTGTCGTAGCTGCCGAGGGCGCCGCTGGCGACCAGTTGATCGAGCTGGCCGGCTGTTTTTTCGGCGGCTTGCAGCGCCGCTTCCTGGTCGGCGGCGGCGATGACTACCAGGTAACGCGAATCCGGCGCGCCGATATCGGCGCGCAAGGCCAGGTCGACGGCCTGGTCCGCCTGACTGATCGGGCTCAGGGCCGACAGCTCGGGGTTCCACAGCTGGTTGCGGTCGACGAACAGGCTGGTCGCCGCGCCGAGGGCGAGGAGCAGGACCGGCCAGCGTAATTTTTGCAGCAGATGCAGGGCCCGCTGGACGCTTCGGCCGAGTGGCGCCAGATCGCGCAACTGGCCGGCGTCGCCGAGTTGCGGCAGGACGAAGCGGGTGACCAGGGCGGCGGTCAGCACGCCGCTCAGCGAATACAGGCCGAGCTGGGCCAGGCCGGGGAAGCCGGAAAAGAGCAGCGCGCCGAAGCCGGCCACCGAAGTCAGCACGCCGAGCCGGATGGTCGGCCAGAAACGCTGTTTCCAGGCTGCTGCGCCGCCGCGCCCGGACTGCACGAAATAATAGATGGAATAGTCGACGGCCTCGCCGATCAGCGCCGAGCCGAAGCCGACGGTGATGCCGAAGACCGTGCCATAGGCCAGGCTGACCGCGACCACGCCGGCCAGCGCGCCGGAGAGGACCGGCAACAGGCCCAGGCCGAGCAGGCGGAAGGAACGATAGACGAAGAACAGCACGGCGATGATGGCCAGCGCGCTGATTGTCGATAGCCGGGTGACCTCGTCCTTGATCGTCGCCCGCGCATTGACGGCGAACAGGCCGGGCCCGGACAGCAGCAGTCTGGCGTCGGTCATGCCCTGCCCTTGCGCGGCAGCGGCGAATTCGCTGCGGATCAGCCCGATCGTCGTTTCCTGGCTGTCGGTATCGGAACCGAGGGCGGCCGTCTGGATCAGCAGCATGGCCCGCTGGCCGTCGCGCGAGGTCCACACGCCGGCCCGGCTGTCGGGCTGGCTGCCGGTGTTGAGCTGGCTGAGCAAAGCAAGCATTTCGCCGGTCGGGTCGCGGGCCAGCAAGGGCTTGAGCAGCATGCCGACCGGGGAAGCCAACTGGTCAATGCTGTCGGCAATCGCCTGGTGCAGGCCGGCGACCGTGAAGCGGCCGGGTTCGACAGCCGGGCTGAGCAGGTAGCGGTGGCGGAAGAGGAATTCGCGATCGGCCTGCTGGCTGTCGGCCTCGCCGTTCTGCAGCGAGACGAATTCGGGCATTTTGCCCAGCCTGCCGCGCAGTTCGCGCGACAGCGCGGCGCGTTGCGCCTCGTCGCCGCCGGCAATGGCGACCATGAGCAGGCGCGAGACGACGCCTTCCTTGAGCTGATCGACGAGGACCTGCTGTTCGGCTGTCGGATGGGCCGGCAGGAAAAAGGACATGTCGGCCGTGAAACGGCTGTTCCAGACAATGGCCGCCCCGGCCAGCATGGCCAGCAGCCAGAGCAGGAAGGCGCGGCCGGCTTTGCTCATCTCGTTTCGAGCGGTTCGATGCTGAGCACCGAACGGTCGCCATCCGCCTGCAGATATTCGATCGTGCGGATCTGGTTCTTGTTGCCGCTCACCGTGATGCGCAGGACGAGGGCGGAAATTTTCTGGTCGCTGGGCAGCAGGGTGAGTACCCACTTATCCGTCGTGCCCGCCAGACTGAGCAGGTAGTTTTTCTCGAGCGCCGCCCGGTTGCCGGTCAATGTGCCGCGGATGCTGTCGATGAAGGCCAGGGCTTCGGGCTGGCTGGACAGCCGGATGCTCAGTTTCTGCTTGTCCCGCTCGATGCTGATGATGTCCTTGTCGAGGCGCATGGTCTCGACCTTGGGGGTCAGGGTCCGTTTTTCCAGTTGGTCGGGCGGCGTGAAGCTCATTTCGCCGGTCGACACGACGGGTTTGTCGAGCAGCGAGATGTACTTCTTCTCGACGAATTTCGCCTTGCCACCCTTGTGGCGGGCCAGGTCGTCCATCAGCTGGCCGACATCGAAAGCGGCGCAGGCCGGCAGCGTGAGGGCGGCGAGGAGCAGGCCGGAAGCGAGGCGTTTGATCATTTTTTCTGCCAGAAATCGTAGAAATTGAACCAGTTGTAGGGGGCCTGCCGGCAAAAATGACTCAGGCGGTCGGCGTAATGCTGCTGCGCGGCGCGCATTGCGGCATCGCGTTCGCCGCGTGGCGTGTCGGTGAAATCGGCGAGCAGCTCGAAATGGATGCGATAGCGGTTGCCGCCCAAGTAAATGCCGGCCATGAAGAAGACCGGCCGGCGCAGCATCGCCGCCATGCGCCAGGGGCCGACCGGAAAGGGCGCCGGTGCGCCGAGAAAATCGCAATCGATCGTCGCATCGTCGCCCAGGCTGCGGTCGGCCAGCATGCCGACGAGGTAGCCCTGATCGAGCTTGTCGCGCGCCTCGAGCATCGAATCGACGCGGCCGAGCGCGATGATGTCGCGTGTCGCGGCCGGGTTGATGGCTTCCAGCGTGGCGTTGATCTTGCGGGCGTTTTCCTCGTACATCAGCATCGCCACCTTGAGCCCGGCCGGGCCGCGGCCGAAGGAGCGCAGTACCTCGAAACTGCCGAAATGGGCGCCGATGAGCAGCGCGCCGGGCTGCTTTTCGAGCGCCGCGTGCAGGGCTTCGGCGCCTTCGACCTCGATGTCGAAGAGGTCGAAACGGTCGTTGAGCAGATAGATGCGGTCGTGGATGGTGCTGGCGAAGGAAAACACGTGGCGGAAGCCGTCCGCCCATTCGGCCCAGCGGTCGAGCGCGCGATGCAGGTATTCGCGGCTGAAATGCCGTGCCTTGGGGGCGAACAGCACGTAATAGGCGGCGATCCCGTAGAGCACCAGGCGGCCGATGCCGCGCCCCAGGGTCAGCGAAATCCAGACCATCAGCCGGAGGATGGCCAGGTTGCTGCGTTCCTGCTGGCGCAGCCAGCTCTGGGTAGCGGGCTGGGTCATGGCGCGGGTGGCGTCAGGCTGCCGGAGGCAACATGGCGCTCGCCACTCTTGACGGTGAAGGCGATGGCGCCGCTCGGCTTGTGCTGCAACGAGAAAATCAGTACTTCGGCGGGCCCGACCGGACTCAGGAACTTGGCATTACCAATCTGCCAGTGGGCGACCGGGGCGCCGAGCAGCTGTTCGGCACAGAGGATGGCGTGGTCGAGAATGACGACGCCGGGCACGATCGGCCGGCCCGGAAAATGGCCGGCCAGGGCGGGGTGACCGGCTGGCACCGGCCAGCTGAATTCAGCGTTCGGCATGCTGCACCCGGGTGGCGTAGAGCACCTGCAGTTCGTTGCGCGGCAGCTTGCCGGTGCTGTTGCGCGGCAGCGCGTCGACGAAAACCAGCGGTCGCGGCAGGAAGATCGCATCGAGGCGCGGCCGCAAGGCGGCCAGCAACTGGCGGCTGTTCAATTCCGGGGCGACGACGAAGGCGCACAGCCGGGTGATGCCATCCGGCGATGCCTCATCAGGCAGGAAGAAGGCCGCATCGGAGACGCCATCGATGGCCGTGATCTGGTAATTGAGATAGGCCAGCGAAGTGCGTTTGCCGGCAATGTTGATCAGGTCGGCCTGTCGGCCGTGCAGCAGGAAACGCCCGTCGGCCAGCAGCTCGATGATGTCGGACAGCCCCACCCTGCCCTCGACGTGGCCGCCGACGGCGAAGCTGGTGTCTTCTTCCTGCTCGAGGTGCACGCCGTCGAGCAATTGCCAGGCCGGATCGGCGGTGGTGCGCCGGCTGGCCAGCTGGCTGCTTTCAGTCGAGCCGTAGATTTCGAAGAGCGGCGCCCGGCAGGCGGCTTCGATCTCGCCGGCCAGTTTGGCCGAGAGTGGCGCGGTCGCCGAAAGCAGCAGGTCGACGGCCGGCAATGCAAGGCCGGCCTGGATCAGGGCAGACAGGTGGAAAGGCGTCGAGACCAGCAGGCGCGGGGCCGGCACGGCTTCCAGCGCGGCGACGATATCCTGCGGATAAAAGGGTTTGCCCGACCAGAACGGCGCATTGCCGTGCAGGGCGAGCAGCACCGTCGATTCGAAACCGTAGCTGTGCTGGGCCGGCACGGTGCCGACAATATTGTGCCGGGTGGCCAGCAGGCCGAGGCGTTCGGCTTCGGCGCGGCCGTTGGCGATCAGCTTGCCCCAGTGCTTGTCGTGGGCCACCGGGCTGCCCGTCGAGCCCGACGTGAACAGCCGGGCAGCGACCAGCTCGGCCGGGATCAGCGGGATTTCGCTGATGGCTTCCGGGTGGGCCGCCAGGTGGCTGGGGAAATCGAGGCGCGGCAGATCCTGGTGGTCGAAATCGCCATCGCACAGGCAGATCACGTCAGGACAGGCGACCTTGATCTGGCGCAGGGTCTCGGCCGATTGCGAGGAGGGCTGCAGGCTGGTCCGGCCGCCGATCAGGCCGGCTGCAAAGCCGACCGTGAAACGGTAGCGGTCCTGGCAGACATTGAGCAGATGGCGACCTGGCGGCAGCAGGGCGGCGAGTGCCGCGACATCGGCCAGAAAATCGCGGACGCGGACCGGGCCCGCGGGCCGATAGGCAAAAATGTCGTCGAGGCCGCTGTGGCCGAGCAGCGGGAGGCGGTTCATCGCTCGGCCCGGCGGGCCGCCGAAGCGCGGTAGCCGCGGATGGTGTCGGCGATGCTCGAGCAGTCGTCTGGGGCCAGCACGCGGTGGCGGATCAGGTGTTCGCCGATGAACATCAGGGCGAGCAGCGGCAGGCCGAGCAGGTTGGCGAAGACCGACCAGGCGGCGGCCGGGGCGAGCCAGAACAGCGCCGTCGAGACGGCCGCCGAGGCGAAAAAGAAGAGGCTCCAGGCGATCGTCACCTGGCGCGTGTAGCGCGCCTTGGCCGGGGAAATCACGCCGTCGTGCGCCAGCTTGGCAAACTGGGTGACCAGCGAGTCCTGATCGCCGAGCAGGCTGCGTCCGAACAGTGCGCCGAGCGCGAGATTGGTGCCGACGTGCTGCAGGTAATAGAGCAGGGTGACGTTGTCGCGCAGGCTGGGCCAGCTCAGGGCCAGCAGCACCAGGATGGCGAGTCCGCCGAGGGCGATCCACAGCGGGTTGCCGACGCGCCAGAGCAGGATGACGACGAGCGCGACGATGGGCGCGGTGGCCAGCGCGGCGGCAAGGTCAAGCGGGGCATCGCCGGCAATGCCGTAATGGGCCAGCAGGGCCCAGGCGACGACCAGCAGACCGACGGCCAGCCCGCGCAGTACGGCAGCCGGGCTCAATCCGGTCATTTCGTCCGCTGCGCGGCGATATGGGCGGCCAGGGTCCGCGTCGAGGTAAAGATGCGGATGTTGTCCTCGTTGTCGGAGCGCAACTGGAAGCCATAGCGCTTGGAAATGACCAGTGCCAGTTCGAGGACGTCGATCGAGTCGAGGCCGAGGCCTTCGCCGAACAGCGGCGCGTCCGGCTCGATCTCGCTGGCGGCCATGTCGAGATTGAGCGCGGAAATGATCAGTTCAGCCACTTCCGGCAACAGGGCGTCGATGATTTCCGGGGTGATATCTTGGGACATGGCGGTATTTCCGTGGTTTATGAAGCGACGGCGCGAAACGCGAGGACCGCGTTGCTGCCGCCAAAAGCAAAGGAATTGGAGAGCGCGGCGCGTAGTGGCTGGGCGTGCCGGGCGAAGCGCACATGATCGACGCCAACGCAGCCCGGATCAAGCTCGCCGAGGTGGGCGGTGGGCGGAATCGACTGCTCGCGCAGGGCGAGCACGGTAATCACGGCTTCGACAGCGCCGGCCGCGCCGAGCTGGTGACCGTGCATCGACTTCGTGGCGCTGACCGGCAGGCGGCTGGCCCGTTCGCCGAAGACGCTCTTCAGGGCGGCGATTTCGACCGGATCGCCTTCGGCGGTGGCGGTCCCGTGGGCGTTGATGTAATCGATCTCGTCGACGTTCAGGCCGGCGTCGGCCAGCGCGATATGCAGGGCGCGCACCTGGCCGGCCGCGTCCGGGCGCACCAGATGACTGTGATCGCAGGTCGTGCCATAGCCGACGATTTCGCCATGGATGTGGGCGCCGCGCGCCAGCGCATGTGCCCAGTCCTCAAGGACCAGGGCCGCCCCGCCCTCGCCCAGCACGAGCCCGGTACGGTCGTCGCTGAACGGCCGGCAGGCGCGTGGCGAGCTGGTTTCGTCGCCGCTGGCCATGACCCGCAGGGCTTCCCAGGCGCGGGCGACGCCGTAGGCCTGCGGCGCATCGGAGCCACCGGTCAGCATGACTGTCGCTTCGCCGCTGCGTACGCGGCGGAAGGCTTCGCCGATAGCCATGGCCGACGAGGCGCAGGCCACGGTATGGCTGGTGCTGATGCCGCCCAGGCCGAGCTGGATCGAGATGTGCGCATTGGCACCATTGTTCATGCCGAGGATCACCGAAAGCGGCGAAACCCGCTCGCGGCCCTTGATCCACAATTCCTTGTAGCCCTTTTCATAGGCCAGCGTGCCGCCCAGCGCCGTGCCCCAGGAAACGCCCCAGTTGTCGCGATCTTCCGCGCCCTGGCGAGCCAGGCCGGCATCTTCCCAGGCGGTGAAGGCGGCGGCCGTGCCAAGCTGGGCGAAACGGTCCATGGTGCCGGCCAGCGGCCGGCCGAGCACGGCCTCGGGATCAAAGCCGGTGCAACTGACAAAGGGAATGTTCAGTGGTCGCGGAATATCGTCGGTATGCAGGAAGCGCACGGCCGATTCGCCGGCCAGCAGGCGGGCGAAGAAGTCGGCCAGGTCGCCGCCAAAGGGACTGACCACGCCCAGGCCAGTAATCGCAACCCGGCGCTGCTTCATTTCAATCCAGTTCGCTGCGCAGCCGGTCCATCAGCGCAGCCATATCGCCGACGGTCTTGGGGCTTTTCAGGTCTTTGGACAGCGTGATGCCGAAGCGATCCTCGAATTCGAACATTAGTTCGAGCATCATCAATGAATCTACCCCCAGTTCTTTGAGGGGCGCTTCAGGAATGGCTCGTTCGGGCGTTACGCCCAGACGGTTCTGAAGAAATTCGCGAATCAGGCCAAGGGAATTCATAGTGGGCGCATTTTAGCCCAAGGCCTTCTTTTTACAAAAAGAAGCCGGTTCCTGGCGGCGGCGTTTCAGCGCGTCCGATCGAGAATACTGGCGAAGGCCGGAGCATCGAGAAAGCCGATGACGCGGGCGGTCCGGTTTTCCTGCCCGGTCTTGTCGAAAAAGATGATTCCCGGCGGCCCGAACAGCCCGAAACGGGCAAGCAAGGCCTTGTCTTCCGGCGTATTGGCCGTGACATCGGCTTTCAGCAGCGTGAAGGTCTTGAGCTTGGCCTGCACGGCCGGATCGCTAAACGTGAAGTTTTCCATTTCCTTGCAGGAAACACACCAATCGGCGTAGAAATCGAGCATGACCGGCTGGCCGGCGGCCGTCAGACGGGCCTCGAGCTCGCTCACCGAGCGGATGTTCTGGAAAGGCAGATGCTTTTCTTCGCCGGCAATCGCCTGGCCGCGCAAACCGGCCAGCGGCTGCAGCGGATTGCGGCCGCCGGCCAGGGCACCGATGAGCAGCGCTGCGCCGGTCAGCAGCATGACGATGCCGATACCCTTCCAGAAACGGTGCCAGCCCTTGGCGTGGGCCGGCAGCGGGTCGAGGGCGTGCAGGTAAATGGCGGGGATGATCAGTAGCGCGGCCCAGGCCAGCATCTGGGCGACGGCCGGGATGACCGGCGAAACCAGCCAGACGGCGGTGGCCAGCAGCAGCACGCCGAAGCCCTTCTTGACCGCTTCCATCCAGGCGCCGGCGCGCGGTAGCAGGGTGCCGGCCGAGAGGCCGACGATGAGCAGCGGCACGCCCATGCCCAGCGCCATGACGAACAATGCCGTGCCGCCGAGCAGGGCGTCGCCGGTCTGGCCGATGTAGAGCAGTGCGCCGGCCAGCGGCGCGGCGACGCAGGGCCCGACGATCAGCGCCGACAGCACGCCCATGAGGAAAACGCCGATACCGCGGCCGCCCTGCAGGTGGCCGGATTCTTCGGAAAGCTTGCTTTGCAGCGCCGTCGGCAACTGCAGTTCGTAGAAGCCGAACATCGAGAAGGAAAGCACCACGAAAACCAGCGCAAAGCTGCCGAGCACCCAGGGATTCTGCAGCGCGGCGGCGAGCAGCGTGCCGGTCAGGCCGGCTGCGACGCCGGCGGCGGCATAGGTGATGGCCATGCCGAGCACGTAGACCAGCGAGAGCAAAAAGCCGCGGGCGTGCGAAATCTTGTGGCCCTGTCCGGCGATGATGCCGGAGAGGATGGGAATCATCGGGAAGACGCAGGGCGTCAGCGACAGGCCGAGACCGGCCAGGAAGAAGAAGGCGAGATTGACCCAGAAACCGGAGTTTTTCAGCGTCGCGGCGATGCTGCCGCTGGCATCGTCGCTGGTCGCTGGCGCGGCGGCCGGGGCGCTGGCCGGAGTGTTGGCAGGATCAGGCAACTCGACGCTGACCGTCTGGCTTTGCGGCGGATAGCAGACGCCGGCATCGGCACAGCCCTGCGAGCTCAGTTTCAGTTTGATGGCGAGTGGGCCGGAGGCATTGCGCTCGACCGGCAGGCGGATCGCCACGTTCTTGTAATAGACCTCGACCAGGCCGAAATTCTCGTCCTTGTGTTCCTTGCCCTTGGGGAGCTCCGGCGTGCCCAGGCCAACGGTTTCGCCGTCCACGGCAAAGCGGAACTTGTTGCGGTACAGGTAGTAGCCCTTGGCGATGTCGTAGCTGACCTCGATGGTCTGGCCATCGAGGGCGCGGGCCGAAGCCTTGAAGGCAACGGCCGGGTCGAGGAACTCCTCGGCCTGGGCCAGCGAGAAGAATAGGGAGAAGAGCAGGAAGAGGATACGCATCATGATTGGACTGTTTCTGCCGCCACCCAGTTCAGGTAGGCCGGCAAGCCGCGCTCGACGGGCAGCGCGATGATTTCGGGGATTTCGTAGGGGTGCTCGGCGCGGATGGCATTTTCCAGGGCCGGGTAATTGGCTGCTGTCGTCTTGATGAGCAGCGGGATTTCGCTGGCCGACTCGACGGCGCCCTGCCAGCGATAGATGGACTGGACACGCGGCAGGATATTGACGCAGGCGGCCAGTCCGGCCTCGACCACGGCCAGGGCGATGGCATTGGCGCTGGTTTCGTCGGGGCAGTTGGTGAGGACGAGCAGGATGGACATCGGGCGATTCTACTTGAGCAGGCGGCGCCGGGTCAGGCGCAGTGCGATGGCGTAGGCCACTCCCGCCGTAACGAGCAGCACGGCGATGTGCAGCAGCGCATCGGCCGGCACCTGGCCGGCGAGCAGCGGGCGGATCAGCGCGACACCCTGGGCCAGCGGCAGCAGGCTGCCGATAGTGGCGAGCCAGACGGGCAACTGGTCGGTCGGGAAGAAAACGCCGGAAATCAGTGTCATCGGCGTGATGAACAGCGTGAAGTAATACATGAAGAAATCGTAGGACGGGGCCAGCGCATTCCAGATCAGGCCGAGCGCCGCAAAGGCCAGGCCAGTCAAAATGATCGCCGGCAGCGCCCAGAAGGCCAGCGGGCCGTGCGTCAGGCCGAGGACGGCGATAACGAGCAGGATGGCGGCGCCGGAAAACAGCGACTTGGTGGCCGCCCAGATCAGCTCACCGGCCACCACGTCGGGCAGGCCGAGCGGTGTGTTGAGGATGGCGTCCCAGGTCTTCTGTACATGCATCCGCGAAAACGACGAATACAGCGCCTCGAAAGTCGCCGCGTTCATCGTCGACGCGCACACCGTGCCGGCCGCCAGAAAGGCGATGTAGGGCTGGCCATCCACGGTCGGCAGCATGGCGCCCAGGCCATAGCCGAGGCCGAGCATGTAGATCAGCGGATCGGCCAGGTTGCCCAGGATGGACGGCAGGGCGAGCTTGCGCCAGACCAGGAAATTGCGCTGCCAGACGGGAAACCAGCCAAGGCTGGGCGAACCAGGGGACATGCGGGGGACTCGGGGCAGAAAATGAGCGCCTATTCTACTGTGAAGTGCCAGCCGGTCATTTGCGCAGCGCACCATCCCTGTTCATGCGCCGGCGCCGTTTGCACCAGATTCAGGCGCGGTTCCCCCGGCGGGGTTTGCGGTCGAGTCATTAAGTCATTGTTTTATCGATGACTGCCAGCATTTTTCCGACTCGGCACGATTTTCGCTGCACTGCAGCAGCACCCGACCCCAACTCGCAACCGGGCGACACAGCCCGGACCATAACAGGAGAGCAGCAGATGGACGAAAAACTCGAAAAGGCCCAACTGATGGCCCGCTTCAAGCTCATGGTCAAGCGCACGCTGGGCCAGACGGTCGATCTCGAGCGTCTTGACCGCGAGCCGGCCTATGCCCGCGAACGGTTGGCTGAAATCGAGGAAGCGGCGCTCGATGAAGATCTGCTGATCATGGTGCTGCGTCTGCGCGACCTGGTCCTGCCGGTGGCGCCAACGCTCGTCGAGGTTGCCCCCGTCGTCATTCCGGCCGCCGAAATTCCCCGCGAAATCCCCAAGGAAACCCGCAATTACATGATGGGCGCCCGTTCTTGGTAATTGAGTCGCCGTCCGGCATGCAGTTCCGCAAGGATATCGGCCACCGGGCGATCAGCCTCTGAAATTGGCGCAGCTTCCGCGCATGAGGCGCGGGCATACTTTCTTCTTGCTTCGCCAAGAAGAAAGTAGCCAAAGAAGAAGGCGACCCCAGGGTCGGCGCCCTTCGGGTCCCTTGCGCTACTCGGCAGTCTGGGCGGCTTGCTAAACTCGCCTGCGGCTCAGACAACGCAAGCCGAAAGCCCCCAGACCGCCTGCGTTGCTCAGCGCCTCTCATGGGGGCCCGAAAGGCGTCCACGCTCAACCGTAGTGCCCAAAAAGCCAAAATAAAATCTGCGTTTTGTAATGAACGCCTTACCGGGCCCCTTGAGAGGTGCCGATCAGGGCGGATAAGGGGCAAGCGGGCGGCGGCGATGATGTCAAAATGGCGGCATGTCGCCCTCGCCCGCCATCATTCTCTGCACCCTAAACGCCCGCTACATCCACGCCTCGCTCGGCCTGCGCTACCTGCTCGCCAACCTGGCCCGGCATGGCGGCGAAGACTTGCGGGCGGCGGCGGTGCTGCGCGAATTCACCATCAACCGGCCGGTGCCGGAGATGGTTGCCGCCCTGCTCGACGAACTCGGCGAGCCGACCGCCGGCCGGCCGCAGATCATCGGCTTCGGTGTTTACATCTGGAATGTCGAGCCGACGACAGAGCTCGTCCGGCAGCTTAAAGCGGCCCGGCCGGCCCTGAAAATCGTGCTCGGCGGGCCGGAAGTCAGCCACGAATGGGAAACGCAGGAAATCGTCCGCCGCGCCGACCATGTCATTACCGGCTGGGGCGAGGTCAGTTTCGCCAGGCTGTGCCGCGCCCTGCGCGACGGGCCGCCGCCGCTGCAGAAAGTGATCGCCGGCGAACAGCCGCCACTCGAGCAGATCGAACTGCCCTACGCCGAATACAGCGCCGCCGATATGGCGCATCGCCTGCTCTACGTCGAGGCTTCGCGCGGCTGTCCGTTCAAGTGCGAGTTTTGCCTCAGTGCGCTCGACAAGACGGCGCTGGCCTTCGCTGAAGCGCCCTTCCTGGCGGCGCTTGACGGCCTGTACCGGCGCGGCGCCCGCCATTTCAAGTTTGTCGACCGCACTTTCAACCTGAAGATCGACAGTTCGCTGCGCATCCTGCAATTCTTCCTTGAGCGCCTGACGCCCGACCTATTCCTGCATTTCGAGGTCATTCCCGATCATCTGCCGGAGCGCCTGAAGGCCATGATCCAGCGCTTCCCGCCCGGCGTGCTGCAATTCGAGATCGGCATCCAGACCTTCAATCCGGAAGTCCAGCACCGCATTTCGCGCCGTCAGGACAACGCGCAGACCGCCGCCAACCTCGACTGGCTGGCCCAACACAGCCCGGCCCACCTGCACGCCGACCTCATTTTCGGCCTGCCAGGCGAAAGCGTCGAAGGTTTCGCCGCCAGCTTCGACCGGCTCTACGCCCACCGGCCGCACGAAATCCAGCTTGGCATCCTGAAGCGCCTGCGCGGCACGACTATCATCCGGCATGGCGCGGAATTCGCCATGGTTTACGCCGAACGGCCACCCTACGCCATCCTTGAAACCGGCGCCGTCGATGCTGCCAGCGTCCAGGCCTTCAGCCGTCTGGCCCGCTACTGGGATCTCTACGCCAATTCCGGCCGCTTCCCGCAAACCCTGCCGCTGCTGCTGCAGGCCGCCTCGCCCTTCGCCGCCTTCAGCGCTTTTGCCGACTGGCTCTGGCAAAGCACCGGCCGGACCAGCGGCTTTACCCCGGAAATTCTCGTCGACCACCTGTTCGATTACCTGACGCAGGTCCAGGGGCACCCCGCCGCAGCGGCCCGCCCGCTTCTGCTGGCCGATTACCTGACCAGCGGCGCGCGCTCCAATCCGGCCTGTTTGCACGGGCTGCTCAAGGATAGGGACAAACCGGCGGCGCGGGCCGCGGGCGGTCTGACACAGCGCCAGGAACGGCATGGCGGCGGCGCGCCGGATGCGTTTACGGCGGTAAGCGGTTAGTGCGGTGTTGCATGCTATGAGGCACGTGATAAAACTGATGCATTTGCCCTTGTGGCAAGGCGTAAACCGCAGCGATACCAAGTGGTATCGCGAGGATTTACAACGCCGCCACGGGGGCAAAGGCGCAGTTTTATGTGCTGAATAGCGTGCAACACTGCACTCACATTCGGCCATCAATGGAGTACGAAAGTATGGACAACAACACCTGGCACGCCTGGTTCGACGGCGCGACGAAGCACAGCAATCCGGGCATCCGCGGCATCGGGGCCGTTCTCAAGGGGCCGGCCGGCCAGATCGTCGAGATTGCCCAGGAAATCGGCGAAGGCACCAACAACGAGGCCGAATACTGCGCCCTGATGGCCGTGCTCGACGCCGCCGTCGATGCCGGGGTGCAGGACCTCGTCGTCTATGGCGACAGCCAGCTGGTCATCAGGCAGGTCAACGGCGAGTGGCTGATCAACTCGCTCGGGCTGGTGCCGCTATGCAAGACCGTGCAGGAACTCAAGGCGCAGATCCCGCAAGTCAGCCTGCGCTGGATTCCGCGCGAGGAAAACACCGAGGCCGACGCCCTCTCGAAACGCGCCATCGGCGTCGCCGCCGCCACGCCGCTCGATCGCAGCGTGTGGATGAAAATCACCGAAATCGGCAAACCCTTCGGCCTATCCGGCGTCGCCCTCGGCAAACGCATGGATGCCGCCAAATTGCGCGAAGGCGGCAAGCCCACCCAGCTCGCCCTCGACAAGGGCTGCGCGCTGCGCATCGAGAACAATTTTGGCCACGAGGATTTCTGGCACCGGAAACTGCTGCCGGCCGCGCTCAAGGAAGCGATGTTGCTGGATTGAAGGGGCTGATGGCAGCGAGACGGCAGTGCGCCAAGCGTTCCGTCACAATCATTTGGAATATTGCGATTCAGCAGATATGCTGCGTGCCTTGCGTCACGACCTGACGACGGAAGGCTCGCCTCAAGGTGTAGAACCGGGATCGGGCGGTGCAAAGTACAAACAAGAATCACGGTTAATCAATATGTCAAAAACAGACTCCGGTATATCTACACCGCACCTGCAGGAAGTAGGCACCTGCATGGGCCTGCTGAACGGTTAGCCATGCGCTTCTCACTCATCTATTGTCTTGTCGGCCTACTGATAGCCGTCAACTGTTCCGCGGCCGGCTTCAACTGTGAAAAGGCAACGGGCGAAGTTGAGAAAATGATCTGCGACGATCAAGAACTCTCACAGCTTGATGATGTGCTACTTCGCACCTACAAGGTGGCGCTGACCGTTGTACCTGCCCCGAGCCTTCTTCAGGCAGACCAAAAACGCTGGCTTACCAAGGTGCGCAACCGTTGCAAGAACACAGATTGTCTCGTGCAGTCCTACGAAACGCGGATTTCACGGTTGGAACAGACATGGGAGCAACAGGTCAGGTTAAACGGGCTCGCTTTATCAAAGGCCAATGCCGATCGTACCAATCCATTTGAAGGCGAGTGGAAGACATGCCAACTTTGGAAGGGCGAAGAGATTTGTTCCTCGTATGTTCTTGTCCAGAACAAGGGGCGAGTCTGCGGTGAATGGGAATACTGGGCAACATATCGCACGTACGACGGACAACTCCAAGCGAGTTCACGCACTGCAAATCGAGCAGACCTCGAGTTGATCTGTGGCACGCCGGGGAGTGAGGCTCAAACTCCTTGCGACAACGACTCGGGGCGCAGTGCTACCTGGGAAAAGGCAAAAGGAGGATTGGTGGTTTGCGATGGTCGCCTCTTTGCTGCGGATCAAGCGACGCCATGTACCACCCTCATTCGATCCAAGGGGTTTCTCTATCGCCCATTGACTGCGAAAGACCGGAATCGCCTTCTTGAGCAATCATGGGTTACTAGGTGTCTTGGTGATGGCTGACCCCAACAAGAAGGTGTTACGGATACTCACACGAGGGTTGATCGCTTTGACCTTGGGCGTGGTCGCCGGTGTATGGCTGAACGTCGACTCAATCGCGTGGGTGGCCATTTGCGGCGTCCCTGTCTTGCTTACCGCAATCAACCTTGGATCTCGCGGAAGCACGCAAGTTGAAAGCTCGCAACAAACGGAAACAAAAGGGGTGGAGTGAATTGAAAATTCAAATCACCATTTTTCCGAGTCGTAAGCATGTCAGCCGGCCGTCAGCCGTCGCCCAGCTTGCCTGTCCCCGGATGAGCTTCCACGTTGGGCCTTCTCTAGGAGAGTTTAGTGACAAAAAACAACCCGTATGCAACACCAAGTGCGGAAGTTCGCGATCCTGATATGACTCCCGGACGCCCTGTCTGGGTCTGGATTATTTTCGTCTTTTACATCTTTTCCGCGGGATCAACCTTGGCTTCGTATTTTTTCTTGTATTCCGGAGCCATAAGTATTCCCGAAGAGCAGCGACAGTATCTGGCCAGCCTGACCGTATTTGATCATGCATTCACGTTTCTGATGGGGGCAGTCAATATAGTTACGGCCGTGCTGTTCTTCAGGCTTAGAAAAATCAGCGCTTATCTCTTTCCTGCGACTTTTGCCGTTGGCTTGCTTATGACAATTTGGCATGTCGCCACCAAAGGTTGGCTTACCGCCATGAGTGGCTCGGGCTTCATTGGCGCTCTCTTTGGCTGGGCAATTGCAATTGGCGTCTGCGCATATGCATAGCGGTTGCGCAAAACCGGCGTGTTGAAATAAAAGCAAAAGGGGTCGGAGTATTCTGACTCCTTTGTTCGCATCATGGAGAAAACTGGTAGCAATCAGAACACAATGTCAATCGCACGCGGTCTTTTTTTCTATGTTCATTTAGCATTTCTATGCGTTGTAGAAATTGCTTGTGCCCAAGAACCAGGCGGAGGTTTTGAGGGCACCTGGATTATTGCTCCCCACCCTCACGACTCGGCAATCGAGAATGGACTTTCAGGAGGGGAATATCCTGTTCTAAAAATTAATGAAACGGGAAATGTTCGCGCATATCGCTTTGGGGTTCAATGTGGGTTTGACAACATGAACGTCGATGATAGTGAAGCCGAACTATCCAATGAAAGAAAAAGGTGCATCGACTCTTTTTCCGTTCGTCAGACCGATCTAAATGACGCTCCGGCCACATTGGTGTTTGAAGGGCAGTTCGTTCAAGAGAGCAAATCCACTTGGCGACTAGATAGCCCCGACAAAAGTTATCTGCAGTCGAAAATTCAGTCCGTGAAAATTAAATTAGTACGCATGGATGAAATTCCCATTGCGTATTTCGTGTTCCATCGACTCCTGAACAAGAAATTAGAACTGAACCGTAAGGGAGCAATACTTACCATCCACTCGAAAGATGGAAAGTGGTATGCCGAGTTTGTTAAGGTGTCGACAAAAGATCTCACAGATGCGGAATCAACCTTATGGCACATATTTGCGCCTAATCGGGAGTACTTCAGATGCATTTTCAATACCTACGCGACTCAAAGTGGTAGCGCCAATCGATCGGCAACTGAACTCAGTGAACTCCGGAATATTGTTCAAAAGTATGCCTATGTCACTAATGCAATGGATAACCTTAGATTTAAAATGGAGTTCGCCAGCGAAGATAAAAAACATGGCCTAAGTGAGGCATTAATGACGGTCGCCTTGGAACGCGACGACTTGGAAGCGAGGTTGAAGAGGACGCCTGCATTCTTAGCCTCAGAACAACATAGATTGGGCCATTACTTAAACTGCGGAGAGCGCGACCATCAATGATTGCTAACCCATAATAAAAGCATTTACTCAGATCCGTTTTATCAAAATGTTACCTGAGTAAATTTGAAATAAAATAAAAATAACTCGCCGAAATTTTATTCTAAATCACCGATGAAAATATTATCCATAGCGCTAACGTTGTTCACATTTCTTGCCATCAGTGGTTGTGCCAGTACTCGTTCAGAATACATGGGTGATAAAAAATTCTTTGATATTTCAGTAGCGAGAATGAGTACCAAGCCGCTTGGTAGCGTTGATTATGGCGAATCGAAGAAGTTCAAGATTACCGATTCATCGCCAAGTTTGGAAATTGATGGCAGTCATGGAAAATATGAGATTTTCCATGTTTCAGGTACCCAGGGCCGACCATATTATATTTCTGCAGTCGGAATTTGTGACTGCCTGGGTCGGAAAAAATCGGTTGTTCCAATCCTGTATCTACTGGACAAGGATGGCGTAGTAATAAAAATCGGAAGCCAGGTTAATCCAATGGCACAATATTTCTCCGGCAACTTTCCGAAGACTGAAGATTATTACGTTCTGATCGTTGCCGACAAAAACGACGAAGGCAGGTTGCTTGGCAGATTGGAAGGTGACAAGGTACTTGTAGAAAGTTTCCCATTAATTTCCCAAACCACCGGCACTGTTTTTATTAATTGGGAGAAAAAATAGGCGGAGAATTTCAGGGATTGTTTCCCGGGCCTGAGTGTCAGTTTCCCGTCTGGCCGGCTGCAGTGAGCATCGCTGTCGGTCAACAGCGCAGTCAAATTTTGCATCACAGATCATCAACGCCTGAGAGCCATGATCGCCCTGCTCCTCTCTCCTGAGTTCTCTTCTGCGCGAGCGAGGCACGCCAGTTCAAGGCCCGCGGATATCGCATCCTGGCCGGCCCGGCCGTGGTCGACTTGTTCCTCGATGAAGAATCGCAGTCCTGGCCATGCTTTCCGACTTTATCGAGAAGCCGGTTTCATTGCTTTCAGCCTTGTTATTCCAAGTGGTTAACGGCAGGATATAGGCATAGATTTTTTCTACTGCTTTGTGAGTCAGACGACTTGCAGCCACGTAATAAGGGACGTCACAAGGAATATGGCACTACCAAACTTCGACCTGATGTGGACAAATTTTCCGGACCACACGAAATACCCGACACTCCGCGATCTGCACAACTTTATCGGCGGAGCCCTCGCCAAAAATATTGATATCCCGGGCTTTGGAGCAAACGGCAACACCTGCGCAGTCAGGCTGTCTCGCGCCCTGAATTATGGCAGCATGCCGATCTCGGGAAATATCACAAAGCCGCTAAAGATCCGCACGCTGACTGGCGGCGACGGAAATCTTTACATTTTCTCGGTTCGCGAAATGAAGGCTTACCTGGCCGCCGCTTTGGCGGTAACCCCTGTGGACGTTTACGACAAGTTCAGCGAAGCGTTTTCAGGCAAGCGCGGATTGGTTTCTTTTGATGTTTCTGGCTGGTCGAATGCGACTGGCCATGTGGCGTTATGGGATGGTTCGGACTTCCGGGAATCCCATGATGACTATCGGAACTTGAGCGACAATCCATTGACCCCGGTAATTGAAGGCACAAAGGCGATGACATTGTGGGAAATTTGAAATTGTTACCTCGACAAGCACTTCAGTTGCTCTGTTTATTCGGCGTCGCGCTCATGTCGTTTTCATCGCATGCTGGAGCCGGTACGAAATTCAATCCGGTCTTGGCGCAAGCAAAGGAGTATGCATTTGCTGCATGCGTGATGTACCGCTACGACGGTTCCCCCCTCGCCTCGGAGGCCGATGCCTGGGCCGCCGGGGCAATCGAGAACGGCAATTTATCCGTAGAAAATTATGCGGCTATCGCGACCCTGGCCAAAAACGCTCCCGTTCCGGGCGTGACTCAGGGCGGCGTCCCCATGAAGTTGCGGGGATGTTTTGACTTCGTCAATTCAAATGCGTTTTTGGCCAACGTCAAAAAAATCACAAAATCCAGGCCCCGATAATTGCTGCCGGCGGCGCTGTTGCTGGATTGAGGGTTAATCCGCCAGCTGCAGCGCTTTCTGGATCAGGCCGATATTGATGGCGATGGCCGACGGGCGGTTGAGGTTGTGCGGCAGGTTGTGCGGCTTGAGCCAGCGGAATTCGGAGTGTTCGTGGTTGAGCCGGGGTTCGAATTCGCTGTCGGCCAGCAGCAGGTAGTAATGCAGTTCGCGCAGGGCTTCGACGTAACCCAGACCCTGGATTTCGTCATCGCTGATGCCGCCGAAGTGCACCAGATCTTCACCGCTGCGTTCGATGCCGGCTTCTTCCGAGAGTTCGCGCAGCAAGGCCTGGCGCGGCGTTTCGCCGGGATCGACATGGCCACCGAAGAAATTCCAGACGCCGGGTTTGTTGACTGTCTCGGAGCGTTTGCCGAACAGGAAGCTGCCGGCCGACGGACAATAGATGATGGCCCAGACGCCGGCCTGCTTGTTGAGCTTCATGCTCTCTCCGGATTGGCCAAAAGCGTGCTCAATCGCGCAACTCCCGGCCGGTCAGCTTGATGAAGACGTCTTCGAGGTTCGAGGCGCGGTGCAGGTAGCGCAGGCCGTCGGCGGTGGCCAGTCGGGCAAGCAGTTCGCGCGGTTCGCGGCAGTAGAAAAAGGCGGTTTCGCCGCTCGTTTCGACGCGTTCGGCGAGCTGGCGGTTGGCGTCGACGAAGGCGCCCAGATTGCCGCCGGCTTCGTCGTAGACTTCGACGACCTGCGGTTCGATGTGCTCGGCGATGAGCTGGCGCGGGCTGCCTTCGGTGATCTTCTTGCCGTGGTCGATGACCATCAGCCGGTCGCACAGGCGCTCGGCCTCGTCCATGAAATGGGTTGTCAGGATCAGCGTCTTACCAGCTGATTTCAGTTGTTTCAGGCGGTCCCAGATCAGGTGGCGGGCTTGCGGGTCGAGGCCGGTGGTCGGCTCGTCGAGGAAGACGATGTCGGGGTCGTTGACCAGCGCGCGGGCCAGCGTCAGGCGGCGCTTCATGCCGCCGGAGAGGGTCGATATACGGGCGTCGGCCTTGCCGGTCAGGCCGGCGAATTCGAGCAGTTGCGGGATGCGCGCCTTGACGTCGGCGTCCTTGAGGCCGAAATAGCGGCCAAAGACGAGCAGGTTTTCGCTGGCTGTGAAATCCGGGTCGAGGTTGTCGAATTGCGGTACGACGCCGACCCTGGCGCGCGCCGGCTGGGCGTCGACCGGGATGGCGAAGCCGTTCAGGCTGATCTCGCCGCTGTCCGGGCCGGTCAGGCCGAGGCAGAGGCGCAGCGTCGTCGTCTTGCCGGCGCCGTTCGGGCCGAGCAGGCCGAAACAGATGCCGGGTTCGACGGCGAAGGACAGGCCGGCGACGACTTCCGTCCCGCCATAAACCTTGCGCAGGCCGGCAACGCTGAGTGCCTTCCCCTGTGCCATCGGGTCAAGTGCCGCCACTTAGTGCCGCCAGGCGCGCGTGATGATGTCGCGGATCAGGTGCAGCCGCCGGTGGAAGAAGTGGTCGGCGCCCGGCACCATGACCACCGGCAGGTCGAGCGGCAGGGCCCAGGCGTAGACATTGGCCGGCGGTACCAGGGTGTCGTCGGCGCCGTGGATGACGATGGTGTCGTGCGGCACGGCTTCGGTGTCGTACTGGCGGCTGCCGTCCACGTGACCGGCGGCGGTACCGACCAGGACCAGGCGCTGCGCCGGATGGCCGGCTTCGACCAGGCGCTTGGCGACCCGGGTCTGGCAGTAGGCGCCGAAGGAAAAACCGGCCAGCACGACCGGCAGGTCGCCGCAGCGGCGCTTCGCTTCTTCGAGTACGGCAAGCAGGTCGTCGGTTTCGCCACGCCCTTCGTCATGTTCGCCTTCGCTGCCGCCAACGCCGCGGAAATTCGGCCGGAAGGCGGCGTAGCCGAGGCCGACGAAGGTGCGGGCCAGCGTATAAGCAACCTTGTTGGTATTGGCGCCGCCGCCCATCGGGTGCGGGTGGGCGATCAGCGCAATGCCCTTCGGGGCGTCCGGCCGTTCCATGATGGTGTCGATAGTGCCGACCGGGCCGGCGATCAGGATTTTTTCTTCCGGGGCTTTCATGGGGCTCAGATCTTCAGGCGTTCGACGACGCGGCCGTTCAGCAGGTGTTCGTTGATGATTTCATCGACATCGCTCTGGTCAATGAAGGAATACCAGGTTTCCTGCGGGTAGACGACCATGACCGGCCCGTTCTCGCAGCGCCCGAGACAGCCCGCCTTGTTGATGCGGATATTGCCCGGGCCGTTCTTTTTCAGTTGACCGATGCGGTCCTTGGCGTAGGCGAACATGGCGCTGCCGCCGACGCTGTTGCAGCACTGTTCGCCGGCTTCGCGCTGGTTGGTGCAGATGAAGACGTGGTGTTCAAAATAGCTCATGTTTTCTCCTTGGCCGGCCATTATAACTGGCCGCTTTCACGGCGAACGCCGCCTGTGGCTCCAGTATTTCTCGAGACCGATGAGCAGGGAGCTGGCGATGGCGACGGCAAATATTTCGCCCCATTCCCGCCAGCCGATCGGCGCCGTCTGGAAAACACGGTTGAGCGGCGGCCAGTAGGTGAGCAGCAATTGCAGCAGCGTCATGCTGCCGATGCCGGCCCATACCCAGAGATTGGAGAACAGGCCGAGGCTCCAGAAACTGCGGGTCAGCGAGCGGCAATTGAAGAGATAGAACATTTCGACCATGACGAAGACGTTGACCGCCACGGTGCGCGCCTCGGGCAGTGTGTGGCCCTGCTCCAGCTCGCGCAGGAAGAGTCCGAAGGCGCCGGCCAGCAGCAGGAAGGAGACGAGCACAATGCGCCGGATCAGCGCACCGTCGAGGACCGGCATGTCGAGCCGGCGTGGGGTGCGGCGCATGATGCCGCGCTCGATCGGCTCGAAGGCGAGCGGCAGGCCGAGCAGCACGGCGGTGCTCATGTTGATCCAGAGAATCTGCAGCGGGGTGATCGGCAGGGTGGAGCCGAAGAGGATGGCGGCCACGATGACCAGGCCTTCGCCGAAATTGGTCGGCAATGTCCAGGTGATGAACTTGACGAGATTGTCCCAGACGCCCCGCCCTTCCTCGACGGCCGCCTCGATGCTGGCGAAATTGTCGTCGGTGAGGACCATGGCCGCCGCTTCCTTGGCGACTTCGGTGCCGCCCAGGCCCATGGCGATGCCGATGTTGGCCTGTTTCAGGGCCGGCGCGTCATTGACGCCGTCGCCGGTCATCGCCACGACCTCGCCGCGCGCTTGCAGGGCGCGCACCAGGCGCAGCTTCTGTTCCGGTTCGACACGGGCGAAGACGTCGGTTTCGTGGGCGGCGACGGCGAGTGCCGCTTCGTCGAGTTCGGCCAGCTCGCGGCCGGTCAGCGCCTGTTTGGCGTTGAGCCCGATCTGGGCGGCGATGGCCAGTGCCGTGACGGCATGGTCGCCGGTGATCATCTTGACCCGGATGCCAGCCGAGTGACAGTTGCGGATGGCCGAAATGGCCGCCTTACGCGGCGGGTCGATCATGCCGACCAGGCCGAGCAGGCTGAGGTCATGCAGGCTGTCATCGCTCAGCGCCGTGCCTGGCGGATTCAGGCGGCGGGCCAGCAGCAGGACGCGCATGCCCTGTTCGGCCAGGGCGCGGGCGGCCGCCTCGATCTCGGGCAAATCGAGGGGGGCCGGCTGGCCCTGGCGGTTCAACTGGTCGCTGCAGCGCGGCAACAGGCGTTCGATGGCGCCCTTGATGTAGACCACCTGTTCGCCGTCGCTGCCGTGCGCCGTCGCCATGTACTGGCGGGTGGCGTCGAAGGGCAATACGTTTTGGCGCGGGAACAGCGCCTGCAGCGTGTGTTCGTCAAGCTGGCCCTTGCGCGCCGCGACGAGCAGCGCGGCTTCGGTCGGGTCGCCGGTGATTTTCCAGTGCTGGCCGCTGCGCGCCAGGCTGGCATCGTTGCACAGGGCGCCGGCGACCAGCGCTTCGCGCAAGGCGCCGTCAATGTGGGCCACCTGCTCGTCGAGACGGATATCGCCTTCCGGGTTGTAGCCGTGGCCGCTCAGCGCATAGCGCCGGCCGGCACAGACCAGGGCATGCACGGTCATGGCGTTTTCGGTCAGCGTGCCGGTCTTGTCGGAACAGATGACCGTCGTGCTGCCCAGGGTTTCGACCGCGGCCAGACGCCGGATGATGGCCCGGCGCTTGGCCATGCGGGCCACGCCGATGGCCAGTGTGACGGTGACGGCAGCCGGCAGGCCTTCCGGAATGGCGCCGACGGCCAGGGCGACGGCGGCCATGAACATGGCGAAGGCCGACTCGCCGCGCAGCAGGCCGACGCCGGCGGTAAGCAGGGCGAGGCCGCCGATCGCCCACAACAGCCAGCTGGAAAAGGTCGCCATCTTGCGGGTCAGCGGCGTCGCCAGATCCGGTGCGCTGGCGATCAGGTCGGCGATGCGCCCGGTTTCGGTGGCGTCGCCGGTGGCGATGACCAGACCGCTGCCCTGCCCGGCGACGACGGTGGCGCCGGCATAGGCCATGTTCAGGCGTTCGGCGAGCAGGGTGTTGGCGGCCAGCGGCGCGCAGTGCTTGGCGACCGGCTGCGATTCGCCGGTCAGCATCGATTCGTCAGTGTGCAGTTCGTGTGCGAGGAAGAGGCGTAGGTCGGCCGGCACGCGGTCGCCGGCGGCAAGCAGCACGACATCGCCGGGCACCAGCTGGCTGGCGTCCATTTGCTGGCGGTGCCCGCCGCGGCGCACGGTGACCGGCGTCGCGACGCTGCGCGCGAGGGCCGCCAGGGCGCCTTCGGCCTTGGCTTCCTGCCAGTAGCCGATGCCCGCGTTGAGCAGCACGACGGCGAAAATGACGCTCGAGTCCACCATTTCGCCGAGGCCGGCGGTGACCACGCCGGCGCCGATCAGGACGAGGACCAGCGGTTGCAGCAACTGGTCGGCGAAGCGCTTCCAGGCCGGCCGGCCGGGTACTGCGGTGAGCTGGTTGGGACCGTGCTTGAGCAGCCGGCTGGCGGCTTCCTCATCGCTCAGGCCGGCGCCGGTGTCGACCGCCAGGTGACGGGCGACGGCTTCCGTCGCCTCGGCGTGCCAGCTTAGCTGCGGCGTGTCGTGATGAGCAGGAACGGCAGAGTCAGGAAGGGCCATAGGGTACCTACCAGTCGGGTCAAGCCATTGAAGTTCAGGAAGTGCCCCTGCCGCCAGGTGGCCAGTGCGGCCATCGAATACGGGTTGGGCGGGGCGAGGTTGACCAGTACGGTAGCAGACATCAGGGCCAGGGCGGCGAGCATCAGCCGCAGGGTAGCCGGCAGGGCCAGGCTGACGGCGAGAAAGAGCAGGGCAACCAGCAGGCCCATCTGGGCGCCCGGCGTCAGCCAGGCCAGGGCTTCGTCCGGCGTGATCAGGATGGCCGAGGCCAGGGTGCGGACGACCAGGCCGAGCAGCAGGAAGAGCGGCACAACGAGGTAGGACCAGAGCAGGCGGGCGGTCAGATGGCGCAGGATCAGACCGACGGCAATGGCATTGAGGGCGGTGATGCTCGCCTCGATGATCGCGAAACTGTCGGCGGCAAAGGGTACGGCGCTGGTCAGGCCAAGCGTCTGCCGCAGGTCGCCGGCGCCGAACAGCAGGGTTTCCGGCGACAGGGGCACGAGCAGCCAGATGCCGAGCAGGGTCAGGCCGAGTTCGGCGTGCGATACCGGCCCGATCAGGTGGTGTTCAAGGGCGGTGATGCGGGCGAAGATGCGTGGCCCGACGTATTGCGCCCAGACCGCGCCGAGCAGCCCGCCCAGGCTGTTGCAGGCGAGGTCGAGACTGGAAGGGACGCGCGACGGCAGCCAGGTCTGCACGCTTTCCAGGCCACAGCTGACGCCGGCGGCGAGCAGCACGGCGAGGATGGCGGCGGTGAAGCGGCCGGGTACGGAATACAGCGCCAGGGTCAGGAAGAAGCCGAGCGGTACGTAGACCGCGACATTGGTGCTGAGGTCGAAAAAAGTCCAGTAACGCGGCCAGCCGCCTTCGAGAAAGGCGAAGGGTGAAATGCCGGTGTCGCGCCAGCCGGCGAAGGGATGCAGGCTGCCGTAGATCACCAGGCCGCACCAGGCAAGGGCCAGGTAGCGGGCAAGCAGAATGGGGCCACGGCCGTGCTGGGTCATGCTGGGATTTTATGGCGTATCCGGCAGCGCGTCAGCCCTTAGTTTTGTGACAATGTCCGGGTGGTGGCGTTGGCGCTGTCACATTGTCATGGTGAGCGCTCTCAGTTTTCGCCTTGGGGAAACGCTGCCTGCTCCTCGACGCAGCCTTTCCGGAGGGAGTTTGGTGCAATGCGCTGCGCTTATTGCACCGTCCCAACAATTAATGCTGATGCGGATGTTCGGCCGTATGGTGCGTTTCGGCGGCGGCGCGGTGATGCAGCGCGGCGTGGATGTCTTCCGGCGGCGAGGTCCGGCCGATCCATTGTGGCAGCAGGGAGCCGGCGATCATGCCGGTAATGCTGACGGCGAGACCGATCAGTTGCGGCGGCACGAGCTGGCCGACATTGGCCAGCGCGTAGGCGTAATCGCCGTTCGAGACGCCACTGCCGACCAGCGCTTCGACCAGCAGCCAGGAAGAAAGACCGCCGAAAATGGCGGCCAGTGCGCCCTGCGTCGTCGCCCTCTTCCAGAAGGCACCGAAGAAGAGCGGCACGAAGGCGCCGGCCAGGGTTACCTTGTAGGCACTCTCGACCATCTTGAAGATGCTGGCGTTGGAGTACAGCGCAAAAGCGAGCACGATGCCGGCGAAAACGACGATGGCGGCGCGCATGACGCGCAGGAACTGGTGGTCGCCCATGTGCGGGTAGAAGCCGCGCACGATGTTTTCCGAGAAGGCAACCGAGGGGGCGAGCAGGGTGGCCGACGAGCAGCTCATGATCGCCGAGAGCACGGCACCGAAAAAGATGGCCTGGGCGAAGACCGGCGTGTGCTGCAGGACCAGGGTGGGCAGCACGAGTTGCGAGTCGGTTTCGAGCAGGCCGTTGAACAGTGTCGGGTCGATCAGCGTCGCCGAATAGGCGATGAACATCGGCACGAAGGTGAAGCAGAAGTAGATCAAGGCACCGAGGATCGAACCCCACAGCGCGATTTTCTGGCTCTTGGCCGAGGTGATGCGCTGGAAGACGTCCTGCTGCGGGATCGAGCCGAGCATCATGGTGATCCAGGCGCCGAGGAAGGACAGCCATTGCCACGGATCGGGCGGCGGGAAGAAGTCGAGCTTGCCGGCGTTTGAAGCGTGCTGGATCACCGTTTCGACGCCGCCGGTCAGGCCGGAAACCAGCCAGGCGATGAACAGCATGCCGCCCATGATGACGCCCATCTGCACGAAATCGAGGATGGCCACCGAGAGCATGCCGCCGAAGGTGGTGTAGGTGAGGACGATGGCGGCGCCGAGGATCATGCCGGCCGGCTGGCTGACGTAGCCGTTGGTGACGACGTTGAAGACCAGGCCGAGCGCCTTGATCTGGGCCGACACCCAGCCGAGGTAGGAGGCGACGATGCACAACGTGGTCAGGACTTCGACCGTGCGGTTGTAGCGCATCCGGAAATAGTCGCCGAGGGTCAGGATGTTGAGCTTGTACAGCTTGTTGGCGAAAAAGAAGCCGGCAATGATCAGGCACATCGACGAGCCGAAGGGGTCGGCGACAACGCCGCGCAGGCCATCCTTGACGAAGGTGGCGGAGACGCCGAACACCGCTTCGGCGCCGAACCAGGTGGCGAACACGGTGGCGGTGACGACCGGCAGCGGCAGATGGCGGCCGGCGACGGCGAAGTCCTTGGCGTTATGGACGCGGGTTGCCGCGAACAGGCCGATGCCGATGGAAACCAGCAGGTAGAGAACGACGAACCAGATCAGCATGAGCGCGTAGTCAATGGGGCCAAGGGATTGAAAACGCGAGGATTATAAGGCGATTGGCCGGATTCAGAACGGCGCCGGGCAGTGAAAGCTCAGGGCTTCCCCGGTCAGTGGGTGAACAAAGGCCAGGTCCATGGCGTGCAGTAACAGGCGCTCGGCCTTGCCTTCGGCGGCGCGGGCGTAGAGGTCGTCGCCGAGGATCGGGTGGCCGAGTTCGGCCATGTGCACGCGCAACTGGTGCGAACGGCCGGTAAAGGGTTCGAGTTCGACGCGGCTTACGTTGTTTGCCGGGTCAAGTTCGAGACGGCGAAAACGGGTCAGCGAAGGCTTGCCGATCTCGAAATCGACCTTCTGGCGCGGCCGGTTCGGCCAGTCGCAGATGAGCGGCAGTTCGACCTCGCCCTGCTCGGCCGCGAGCAGGCCGTCGACGACGGCGAGGTAGCGCTTGTCCACCAGGCGATCACGGAACAGCTTCGAGAGCAGCCGGTGCATTTCTTCGCCGCGCGCCAGCACGAGCAGGCCGGAGGTGGACATGTCCAGGCGGTGCACGATCAGCGCATCGGGAAACTGCACCTGGATGCGGCTGGCCAGGCAATCTGCCTTGTCGGCGCCGCGCCCAGGCACGGAGAGCAGGCCGGCCGGCTTGTCGACGACGAGCAGGGTGGCGTCGACGAAAAGCGGCGTCAGGCCGGTATCGGCGGGGGGCAGGTAGAGGCTCATCGGCTTGAGAAATCGTTGCAGCGGCCATTGCGGTACGGACCACCAGCCCGATACCAGCCGTTGCCGGGTGAGGTTTGCTGGCAGACCCGGGCGCCATCAATTTTGCTTGCCCACCAGTACCAGGGGGCGGGGCTGGCCCAGGCGGGCAGGGCGATCAGGGCGATGACGAGAGCGACGATGGGTTTCATTGGCATGGAAGTTGAATAATCCGCTTGCCAAGTGCTTGCGGTGAATGTACTGTATTTATACCCAGTGCCGTGACTGGCGATGAACGGGCGTCCGGCGAATATACCCTGCCCTTCCCCGCTTTTCCCGACTATTGCATGTAACGGATATTTGTTTGTCTTCGCCCTGGCATCCGGCCAGCGCAGCAATTTCTATTCCATCTTCGGCCCCTGTGCCATAATCCGCTCAAATTTTCGAGGTACCACCATGGACGACAACAAGGCAAAGGCGCTCAGCGCAGCGCTGCAACAGATTGAAAAGCAGTTCGGCAAAGGCTCCATCATGAAGATGGGCGACGCCGAAATCGACGAAGGCATCCAGGTGGTGTCCACCGGTTCGCTTGGCTTGGATATCGCGTTGGGCGTCGGCGGTCTGCCGCGCGGCCGCGTTGTCGAGATCTACGGTCCGGAATCCTCGGGCAAGACCACGCTGTGTCTGCAGGTCATCGCCGAAATGCAGAAACTCGGTGGCGTTGCTGCCTTCATCGACGCCGAACACGCGCTCGATCCGCAATATGCGCAAAAACTCGGCGTCAATGTCGGCGACCTGCTGATCTCGCAGCCCGATACCGGCGAACAGGCTCTCGAAATTTCCGACATGCTGGTCCGTTCCGGCTCGGTCGATATCATCGTCATCGACTCGGTCGCCGCCCTGACGCCGCGGGCCGAAATCGAAGGCGAGATGGGTGACCAGATGGTCGGCCTGCACGCCCGCCTGATGAGCCAGGCGCTGCGCAAGCTGACCGCCAATATCAAGAAGACCAATACCCTGGTCGTCTTCATCAACCAGATCCGCATGAAGATCGGCGTCATGTTCGGCAGCCCCGAGACCACCACCGGCGGCAACGCGCTCAAGTTCTACGCCTCGGTCCGCCTGGACATTCGCCGCACCGGCACGATCAAGAAGGGCGAGGACTCGATCGGCAACGAAACCAAGGTCAAGGTGGTGAAGAACAAGGTCGCACCCCCGTTCAAGACCGCCGAGTTCGACATCCTGTTCGGTGAAGGCATCAGCCGCGAAGGCGAAATCCTGGATCTGGGCGTGCTGCACAAGGTGATCGAAAAATCCGGTGCCTGGTACGCCTACAACGGCGAGAAGATCGGCCAGGGTCGCGACAACTCGCGCGAATTCCTGCGCGAGAACCCCGACCTGCGTGTCGAGATCGAGAACAAGGTGCGCACCGAACTCGGCGTGCCGCTCCTGCCCACCGACGAAGCCGCCGCGCCGGCCAAAGGTGGCAAGGTCGCCAAGGCGGAGAAAGCCGCCGTCGCCGAATAAGCGCCCCGGTGGATCGCACGCGCCAATCGACAGCGGCAGGCTGAAATGGGCTTTGATCAGCCGTCACTCAAGGGCCGCGCCCTGCGTCTGCTGGCCGGCCGCGAGCATTCGCGCGCCGAGCTGGAGCGCAAGCTCAAACCCCACGAAACCGAGCCCGGTGAACTGGCCCGCGCACTCGATGAGCTGCAGGCCAAGGGCTTCATCGATGAGCAGCGCGTGGTGGCGTCGGTGCTGCACCGGCGTGCCAGTCGGCTCGGGGCGTCGCGCGTGAAGCACGAGCTGCAGGCCAAGGGCGTGAGCGCCGAAGCCGTGGCCACGGCGGTGGCCGATCTGCAGGGTTCCGAATTCGAGCGCGCGCGCGAGATCTGGCGTCGCAAGTTCGGTGAGCCGGCCGCCGATGCCGCGGGGCAGGCCCGGCAGATGCGTTTCCTGGCCGCGCGCGGCTTCGGTGGGGATGTCATCCGAAGGGTGGTGGGCGGGCGC
>JBAQDI010000045.1:0-59248 GCA_049294655.1 Azonexus sp. | reverse complement strand
AGGCCAAGCTCGACGACGTCGTTGCCAAGTCCAAGGCCATCAAGCTCGAAGTGATCCTGGCCGTTGGCCACACCGACCGTATCGGTGGTGATGCCTACAACCAGAAGCTGTCCGAAAAGCGGGCTGCTGCCGTCAAGGAATACCTGGTCGCCAAGGGCATCGAAGCCAACCGTGTTTACACCGAAGGCAAGGGCGAAAAGCAACCGAAGACCGGCGCTACCTGCAAGGGCGACAAGAAGAGCAAGGCTCTGATCGACTGCCTGCAGCCGGATCGTCGCGTCGACATCGAAGTCATCGGCACCAAGTAATCTGCCGAGCTTCCATGAAAGCCCTGCTTCGGCAGGGCTTTTTCTTTTCAACTTTGCCTTGTGAACAACATGCTCAACGCCGACCCCGCCGAACTGGACAAATTTGGTGATCTCGCCCATCGCTGGTGGGACCCGAACAGCGAATTCAAGCCACTGCACGACATCAACCCGCTGCGTCTGGAGTGGATCGACAGTCATGTCAAGCTGGCCGGCAAGCGCGTTCTCGACGTCGGTTGCGGCGGTGGCCTGCTGTCCGAAGGCATGGCTGCCCTGGGCGCCGAAGTGACGGGCATCGACCTCTCCGAAAAGCCGCTCGGCGTCGCCAAGCTGCACCTGCTGGAAAGCGGCCGAAAGGTCGATTACCGCAAGATCGCTGTCGAACAACTGGCCGAAGAAATGCCGGCCGCCTTTGACGCCGTAACCTGCCTGGAAATGCTCGAACATGTCCCGAACCCGTCGAGCGTCGTCAGCGCTTGTGCCCGTTTGGTCAAACCGGGTGGCCAGGTTTTTTTCTCGACCCTGAACCGCAACCCGAAGTCCTACCTGTTCGCCGTGATCGGTGCCGAGTACGTGCTGAAAATGCTGCCCAAGGGCACGCACGATTACGCCAAATTCATCAAGCCCTCCGAACTGGCTCGCTGGAGCAAGCTGGCCGGCCTCGAACCGGAAGAACTGATCGGCATGAGCTATAACCCGCTGACCCAAGAATATTCGTTGGGCCGCGACAGCAGCGTCAATTACCTGCTGCGCACGATCAGGAATGTTTGAGGCGGTCCTTTTCGACCTCGACGGAACGCTGGCCGATACCGCCCCGGACCTCGGCGGTGCCGCCAACCAGCTGTTGCAGGAAGAAGGCTTGCCGCCGGCCGCGCTGGCCTACCTGCGCCCCTATGCCTCACAGGGCGTGCGCGGCCTGCTCAAGGCGGGTTTCGGCATCGACCAGACCCATGTTGACTACCCGCGCCTGTTCGACCGCTTCCTCGATCTCTACGCCGCCCGCATCTGCGAGGACAGCCGGCTGTTCGAGGGCATACCGGAACTGCTCGACGCACTGGAAGGCATGGGCCTGCGCTGGGGCATCGTGACCAACAAGCGGATGCGCTTCACCGACCCGCTGGTCGAACTGCTGGAACTTTCGCCGCGTACCCGCTGCGTGGTCAGCGGCGACACAACGGCGGAGGCCAAGCCCTCCCCCCTGCCCGTACTGCACGCCTGCCAGTTGCTCGCTTGTGCGCCACAACGCACGCTGTACGTTGGTGACGACCGGCGCGACATCGAAGCTGGCCGCGCTGCCGGCTGTCTGACCGTCGCCGTCACCTACGGCTATCTCGGCGACAGCGGACCACTGACCGCCTGGGGCGCCGACCTGATTATCGATCACCCGGCCGAACTGGCCGCCTTCCTCAGCGCCAGGCCGAGATGAGCAGGTTGCGCGGCGTCAGGCCACGCGCACAGAAGCTGGCCAGTTCGACCCGATAGCTCCGTTCTTCGAGATAAGCGACAAGATCGAGGGCCAGCCAGATCTCCAGCACGCGCCGAAAGGCGTGGCGTACGATGGAAAGGCGCATCACCTCGCGCTGCCGCTGCCAACCGGCCTGCTCGCACTGCCCGGCCTGCGTGGCGGAGGGGGTCGGCAAGCCGGAACGCAAGGCCATGGCCGAGAGAAACCCGCCAAAAGTTCCGCGAAACCAGGCCGCCGGCACCGGTTTGAAACTCCGGTAAACGCCAAGGTTCAGCCGTTGCCATTCGGCAAAGCCGAGCTTCCAGGCCATTTCCTTGTCGCGCTGCCTGGCCAGGCGCGGCGATGCCGTTACCGTCTCGGTCACCGCCAGGCGCGTGTCATCGCGCGTCAGCCGGGTCTGCAAACCCGCCGACAGAGGCTGATAGAAGTCGCCGACACCCCGGTGATAACAGCACGGCGCGACGTCGAAGCGGATGACATCAGCCATCGCGCCCTGCACGATCAGCTGCCGGTGCAGTTCACCGCAGGCATGCAAGGCGACCGCATGACTGCCGGCCGGTGGCTCGCTAGCGAGCGCGTCGGCAACGACAAAATCCTGCGCCAGCGACAGCCGGCGGGCCAGCGCTTCGCCCTCGGCGCACAGTACCGGATCGATCTCCAGCGTCGTCACCGGGATGCCCCAATGCAAAGCCAGCAGGCGGCCAAGGTGGCCCTTGCCACCACACCAGTCGATGATCGGCACGCCGGCCGACTGGGCCGCCGCCGCAAAAGCTTCGATCTGGCTACGCTTGCGGCCGGGAATTTCCCAGGCCCAGCGCTCGCCGGGTGTCGCGGGCCCAGCCGCCGGCCGCTGCGGCAATTCGGCAAGCGCCGCGAGCTCGGCAACTGCCGGCAAATGGCGCGCCAGAAGGGCCAGCGCCGCGCCGGCATCGTTGTTGAGATGGGCGGTGGCGGCATCATCGAGAGCCAGCAGTTCGGCACTCAGGGCCGGCCAGCGCGCACACCAGTCCGGACGCAACTCACGAAAGGGCTGGGCATGCCAGAGCGCGTGGAATTCAGGCAGCAGCGCATCCAGGCGCTGCCGGCGTTGGCCCGGCGTCACGCCGCAGCCGCTTCGCCAGCCGCCGCGAACAGGGCCCGCGTGTAATCGTTAACGGGATTGGCGAGCAGCGACTCGGTCTCGCCCGACTCGAGCACGATGCCATCCTTCATGACCATGATGCGATGCGCCATGGCACGGATTACCGCCAGGTCGTGACTGATGAACAGGTAGGACAGGCCGTACTTGCGCTGCAGCCCGGCCAGCAGCTCCAGAACCTGTTTCTGCACCGAGACATCGAGTGCCGACGTCGGCTCGTCGAGGACCAGGACGCGCGGCCGCAGCACGAGAACGCGGGCAATCGCGATGCGCTGGCGCTGTCCACCAGAAAATTCATGCGGATAGCGCCCGAGCACCGACGCATCGAGTCCGACTTCGCCCAGCACCTCGAGTACCCGCTGGTCGCGTTCGCTGACACTCAGTTGCGGCTGATGCAGGGCCAGGCCCTCGCCGACAATCTGGGCGATGGTCATGCGTGGCGACAAGGCGCCGTAGGGGTCCTGGAAGACGACCTGAATCTGTGCGCGCAAGGCGCGCAATTGTTCGCTCTTCATCCCGCCGAGCGCCTGCCCGGCAAACTCGATGCGGCCACCCGCAGTCCTTTGCAGACCGAGCATGGCCATCGCCAGCGTCGTCTTGCCGGAGCCCGATTCACCGACAATGCCGAGCGTCTCGCCGGCCCGCAATTGCAGGTCGACAGCGCGCACGACGGGGATCATCGGGTGTTGCCACCAGCGCCAGCCGGCCGTCCGACCGGGAAAGCTGACCGACACCTGCTCGGCAGCCAGCAGGATCGGCGCTTCTGCCGCCATCGGCACGACCTCGCGGCTTGGCCGGCTGCCAATCAGCATGCGCGTATAGTCTTCCTGCGGATTTTCAAACAACTGTGCGGTATCGCCGCACTCGACCAGCCGCCCGCGCTCCATGACGCCAACCCGGCTGGCGAAGGAACGCACGAGATTGAGGTCATGGGTAATCAGCATGACGGCCAGGCCGTACTCGGCCTGCAGGTCGCGCAAGAGCTCGACAATCTGCGCACGGATGGTGACATCGAGCGCCGTCGTCGGCTCGTCGGCGAGCAGCAGTTTGGGCTTGCAGGCCAGGGCCATGGCGATCATCGCGCGCTGCCGCTGGCCGCCGGACAACTGGTGCGGAAAACTGTGGAACTTGCGCCCGGCATCGGGAATCCCGGTCCGTTCGAGCAGGGCCACGGCACGTTTGGCGGCTTCCTGCTGCGGCACGCCTTCGTGCAATTCGATGGCTTCGACGATCTGCCGGCCAATCGGGTACAGCGGATTCAGGGCCGTCATCGGCTCCTGGAAAATCATTGCGATATCGGCGCCACGGATACCGCGCATTTGCCGTTCGCTCTTGGCGAGCAGGTTTTCGCCCTGCCACAGGATCTCGCCGCTGGTCCGCGCATCAGCGACCAAGCGCAGGATGCTCAGCGCAGTCACGCTCTTGCCCGAGCCGGATTCACCGACCAGCGCAAAACGCTCGCCGGCGGCAATCGAGAAGCTGACATCGCGCACCGCCGAAAAACTGTTTTCCGGACTGCCGAAAGCGACATTCAGCCCCTTGATTTCAAGCAATGGCTGGCTCATCGTGCATCCGCCTTGCGCGTATCGAGCGCGTCGCGCAGCGCTTCGCCCATGAAGGTCAGGAGCAGCAAGGTGACGACCAGTACGGTGAAAGTCGACAGCGATATCCACCAGGCATCGAGATTGCCCTTGCCCTGGGCCAGCAGTTCGCCGAGGCTGGGCACCGAGGGCGGCACGCCGAGGCCGAGGAAATCGAGGCTGGTCAGCGCCAAAATGGCGGCGCTCATGCGGAAGGGCAAAAAGGTGATGACTGGCGTCAGGCTGTTGGGCAGAATATGGCGCCACATGATCAGCCGGTTCGAGAGGCCGAGCGCCCGCGCCGCCCGCACGTATTCCAGCGAGCGGTTGCGGTAGAACTCGGCGCGCACGTAATCGGACAGGCCGATCCAGCCGAAAGCCGAAAGCAGCACGACGAGCAGCCACAGGCTGGGCTGAAAGATCGAAGCGAAGATGATGATCAGGTAGAGCTCGGGCATCGAACTCCAGATTTCGACGAGGCGTTGCGACACCAGGTCGAACTTGCCGCCGAAATAGCCCATCAGCGCGCCGCTCAGCACGCCGATGACGACGCCGATGAAGGTCAGCAGCATGCCGAACAGCACCGACAGGCGGAAGCCGTAGAGCAGCCGGGCCAGCACGTCGCGGCCACGGTCGTCGGTACCCAGCCAGTTTTCGGCCGAGGGCGGCGCCGGATTGGGCGCCGGGGCGAAATAATTCAGGGTGTTGAAGGAATAGTGATTGGGCGGATAGAGCGCGAAATTGCCGGGCTCACTGAAACGCTGGCGGATGAATGGGTCGAGATAATCGGCCGGGGTCGGAAAATCGCCGCCGAAGGTGCTTTCCGGGTAATCCTTGAAGAGCGGAAAATAGAGCTGTCCCTGATAGCTGACGACGATCGGCTTGTCGTTGCAGAGCAGTTCGGCGCAAAAACTGACGGCCATCAGCGCGATGAAGATGATCAGGCTCCAGTAGCCCAGACGATGTTGGCGGAAACGCCGCCAGGCGCGCTGGCGCGGCGATTCCGGCAAGGGATGGGATAGTTCGGACATGGTGCGGCTCAATCGAGCGAATCGAAATTGATCCGGGGATCGACCCAGACGTAGCAGAAATCGGAAATCAGCTTGGTGACCAGGCCGATCAGCGTAAACAGGTAGAGCGCGCCAAGTACCACGGGGTAGTCGCGACGGATCACCGATTCGTAGGAAAGCAGCCCCAGGCCGTCGAGCGAGAACAGGGTTTCGATGAGCAGTGAGCCGGTAAAGAAGGCACCGATGAAGGCGGCCGGAAAGCCGGTGACCAGCGGAATCAGCGCATTGCGGAAGACATGGCGCCAGAGCACCGTGCGCTCGGAAAGTCCCTTGGCACGCGCGGTCAGCACGTATTGCTTGCGGATTTCCTCGAGGAAGGCATTCTTGGTCAGCATGGTGATCACGGCGAAACTACCGACGACGCTGGCCGTGATCGGCAGCACGAGGTGCCACAGGTAATCGGTAATCCGGGCGGCCCAGCCGAGTTGCTCCCAATTATCCGAAGTCAGGCCGCGCAGCGGAAACCACTGCACGAAGCTGCCACCGCCGAACAGCACGAGCAGCGCGACACCGAGCACGAAACCGGGCACTGCGTAACCGACCAGCACGACCAGACTGCTCAGCGTATCGAAGCGGCTGCCGGCCCGTACCGCCTTGGCAATGCCGAGCGGCACCGAAATCAGGTAGGTCAGCAGGAAGGCCCACAGGCCGAGACTGATCGATACCGGCAGCTTCGATTTGATGAGTTCCCAGACGCTCTTGTGCTGAAAATAGCTCTCGCCGAGATCGAACACCGCAAAGCGTTTGAGCATCATCACATAGCGTTCGAGTGGCGGCTTGTCGAAGCCATAGAGCACCTGGATTTCCTTGAGGCGCTCGGCATCGACGCCCTGGGCACCCTTGTAGAGGCTGCTGCCGCTGCTGCCACTGGCCTCGCCGCCGGCACTCTGGCCACGGCGCAACTCGGTCATCATCTGGTCGACCGGCCCGCCGGGCACGAACTGGATGACGATGAAGGTCAACGTGAGCACGCCGAGCAGGGTCGGGATCATCAACAGCAGGCGTTTAAGAAGATAGTTCCACATAGGCGATCAGGGCTTGGCCCACCAGGTCGTCAGCACCCATTCCTGGGCCGTGTAGTGTTGCGGCAGTTTTTCCGGGAAAGCCAGCGTGCGCTTGTAGGCGACCCGATGGTTCTTGCTGTAATAGTGGGGAATGACGTAGTAGCCGCTGATCAGCACGCGATCGAGCGCCCGCCCCGCCGCCACCAGATCCTCACGCGTCGAGGCGCGCACGACCTGCTGGACCAGCGTATCGATGGCCGGCGACTTGAGGCCGATGAGGTTTTCCGAGCCCTTCACCTCGGCCGACGGACTGGTATAGCGATCGACCAGTTCGTTACCCGGGCTCTGCGAGGCGGAAAAACCGTAGTGCGTCATGTCGAAATCGAATTCTTCGAGGCGCTTCTGGAACAGCGCGTTATCGACATCGCGCTGGATGACCTGGATACCAAGGCGCTCGAGATTGCGCTCGTAGGCAACATCGATGCGGGTCAGGACGTTGTTGTCGAGCATCTCGAAAACGAAGGGTTCGCCTTTTTCGTTGCGCAAGGCTCCGTCGCGATAAGTCCAGCCCGCCGCGGCAAGTAGTTCCCTGGCCTGGCGCAGGTTGTCGCGCAAACTGGCCGGCGGCGCGGTACTGGCCGGTGGCTGGATGGGTTCAAAGACTTCCGGCGGCAACTGGCCGCGCAGCGGATTGAGCAGCTTCAGTTCATCCGCCCCGGGCAGACTACCCGGCGTGTCTATCGCGGCCAGTTCGGTGTCGGTGTAGAAACTGTTAAGACGGGTGTATTGACCGAAGAACAACTGGCGGTTCATCCACTCGAAGTCGATGGCCAGGGCCAGCGCCTTGCGTACCCGCACATCCTGAAACAGCGGCCGGCGCAGGTTCATGACGAAGCCCTGCATGTCGGCACCGTTGTGATGGACGAATTCGTGGCGGATCAGCTCACCGCTGCGAAAGCGCGGCCCCTGGTAACCACGCGCCCAGTTCTTGGCGCGAAACTCGAAGCTGACATCGAAATCGCCAGCCTTGAAGGCCTCGAGTTGCGCCATGTCGTCCTTGTAGATCTGGAAGACGACGCGCTCGAAGTTGTACATGCCGCGCCGGACATTGAGATCCCTCGCCCACCAGTCGGGGTTCTTGCGATAAGTGATGGAACGGCCCGGCTCGAATTTCTCGATCAGGTAGGGTCCGCTCGCCACCGGCTTGTCGAAGCCGAGCTTGTCGAAGGTCTTGGCGCTGCCGTCCGGCTGGCGCCCCCAGGTTTTCGAGAAAACCGGCATGGTTCCGACGATCAACGGCAACTCGGCATTCGGCTGGCGAAACTCGAAGCGCACGTCGCGCTCGCCGACCACCACCACCTTCGCCACATCGGCATAGACCGAGCGATACATCGGGCTAGCCAGCTTGCTGATCAGGGTCTCGAAAGAATCCTTGACGTCCTGCGCCAGTACCGGCGAGCCATTGCCGAAACGCGCCTGCGGATTGAGGTGAAAAGACACGGACAGCTTGTCGGCCGCCACCTTGATGTCATCGGCGAGCAGGCCGTAGGCGCTGGCCACCTCGTCGCTTGACGGGGCGACCAGGGTCTCGAACAGCAGACTGCCGACGCCGGGCGCCGGGATGCCTTTGAGCGAGAACGGGTTGAACTTGTCGAAACCGGTCTGCTGCACGGGCGACAGGACCAGCGTGCCGCCCTTCGGGGCCGCCGGATTGACATAGCCGAAATGGGCAAAACCAGCCGGATAGCCCGGCTTGCCGTATTGCGCGAGGCCGTGCCCGGCCCGCACCGCAGTTGCCGTCAGGGCAAGCAGGGCGAGCAACAACAGACGAATCAACAGGAAGGCCGGTATCGGTTTCATTGCAGCGTGAAGCACAGGGGGTCGGGTGCGCGGGACGACAATTTAACAGCCCACCCCAAGGTGCTGCCAGACATGTTTGCGCCCAAGCTTATGGCGGAAAATGCATATACCCCGGAGATTTCCGGCAAAGGCGGCATTTGGCAATAAATTGCGGTTTTGTGCATAGGGCGCAGTGTAACAACTTGACCGCATCCCTGCCCATTGCCGACAATGGCCCAACCCAACGACCAAGAGGCAATGCATGCTCGACACCCAGCTCCCCGACTTTTCGCTGCCGGCCACTGGCGGCCAGACCTTCAGCCTCGCCGCCCAGGCCGGCAAGGTCGTCGTCATCTACTTTTATCCCAAGGACAGCACGCCCGGCTGTACTACAGAGGGCCAGCAATTCCGCGACCTGCATGCCCAGTTTCAGGCGGTGGATGCAGTCATCCTTGGCGTTTCGCGCGACAGCCTGAAATCGCACGAGAATTTCAAGGCCAAGCAGAGTTTCACTTTCGAACTCGGTTCCGATGGCGACGAGGCCGTCTGCAACCTGTTCGGCGTCATCAAGCAGAAGATGATGTACGGCAAGCAGTGCCGCGGCATCGAACGCAGCACCTTCGTCATCGACCGCAGCGGCGTACTCCGCCGCGAGTGGCGCGGCGTCAAGGTGCCCGGCCATGCCCAGGAAGTCCTCGATTTCGTTCAGACCCTTTAACCTCCCCCACCCAACCAAAGGCCCATTCCATGCCGCGCAAACCCGCAGCCACCAAGAAGCCCGCCGTTACCAAACTGTTCGTCCTCGACACCAACGTGCTGATGCACGACCCCAGCAGCCTGTTCCGCTTCGAGGAACATGACGTCTTCCTGCCGATCATGACGCTGGAAGAACTCGACAACCACAAGAAGGGCATGTCGGAAATCGCCCGCAACGCGCGTCAGACTTCACGCACGCTCGACGAGCTGCTGGCCTCGAACACCGACATCGACGAAGGCATTGATCTCTACGCCCCGTCGAGCAAGCTGGCCAGCGGCCGCCTCTTCCTGCAGACCGAGGCAATCAGCGGCGAACTGCCGCAGGGCCTGCCGACCTCCAAGGTCGACAACCAGATCCTCTCGGTGGTCATCCACCTGCAGAAGAAATTCCCCAAGCGCCCGGTCATCCTGGTGTCGAAAGACATCAACATGCGCATCAAGTCGCGCGCCTTGAACCTGCTGGCCGAGGATTACTTCAACGACAAGGTGCTCGAGGATACCGACATCCTCTATTCCGGCACGCGCGCCCTGCCCGACAATTTCTGGGACAAGCACGGCAAGGGCATGGAATCCTGGAAAAAGGACAGCAAGACCTATTACAAGGTCACCGGCCCGCTCTGCCCGCAACTGCTGGTCAATGAATTCATCTGGCTGGAGAAGGACGGCTTCACCGCCATCGTCAAGGAAACCGCCGGCAAGACCGCCGTACTGGAAACCCTGGTCGATTACACGCACCCGAAGAATGCCGTGTGGGGCATCACGGCGCGCAATCGCGAACAGAATTTCGCGATGAACCTGCTGATGAACCCGGATATCGACTTCGTCACCCTGCTCGGCCAGGCCGGCACCGGCAAGACCCTGCTCACCCTGGCCGCCGGTCTGACCCAGGTCCTCGAAAGCAAGCAGTTCGCGGAAATCATCATGACTCGCGCCACCGTGCCGGTCGGCGAGGACATCGGCTTCCTGCCCGGCACCGAGGAGGAAAAGATGGCACCGTGGATGGGGGCGCTGGAAGACAATCTCGACGTCCTGACCCACACCGACGAGGCGAGCAGCGGCGCCTACGGGGGCGACTGGGGCAAGGCGGCAACCAATGACATCATCCGCTCGCGGATCAAGGTCAAGTCGATGAATTTCATGCGCGGCCGGACCTTCCTGAAGAAATACCTGATCATCGACGAAGCCCAGAATCTGACGCCGAAGCAGATGAAGACGTTGGTCACGCGGGCCGGCCCGGGCACCAAGGTAGTCTGTCTCGGCAACGTCGCGCAGATCGACACGCCTTACCTGACCGAAGGCAGTTCCGGCCTGACTTACGTCGTCGACCGTTTCAAGGGCTGGGCGCATTCCGGTCACATAACGTTACAACGTGGCGAGCGTTCCCGCTTGGCTGACCACGCGGGCGAAGTGCTATAATCGGCCGCAATTAACCAAAGGGGCCGTGTCAGTGACACGGCCTTTTAGTTTCGGTCACCGCTTCGCGGTTTCACGTCGGCTACCCCGACATGAGCTGCACTGGAACTTCGTTCCGTTTCAGCCACGGGCTGTCCTTGCCGGAGGAAATTCTTGAAACGTCGTAGCTTTCTCACCTCGCTAGCCGCCCTGTCCCTGTTTGCCTCCGAAGCCTGGGCAAAGAAAAACGGCAGCCCACAAAAGTCGTCCGCCAAGGCTGCGTCGACCAAATCCAAGTCGGCATCCGCCAAGGGCAGCGCGAAACCCGGTCGCAAATCGACCGGCAAACCCGGTCGTGGCCGGACTCGGCAATTCGCGGCACCACCTCCCGCCGGTCCGGTTGTTCACACGGCCGACGATCCGGTCATCGAAAAACCGCCAGCCGGTACGACGGCCTCCCGCCTGCCGCCGGTTCGAGCCGCCGAACCGCCAACCGAATGGCGGACCTATGAAATCACGACGACCTTCAACCTGAGAAACAGCGGCCATAGCAAACTCTGGCTGCCCCTGCCGCTCAACCAGGACACGCTGTTTCAACGCACCCTTGGCCACTCCTGGGAAGGCAACCAGAACAACAGCACCATGCGCCGCCTGCCGGACGGCGACCTGGAAGTCTTTCACTGCGAATGGCGCGACAGCAGCGATGGCAAACTGCAGCTGAAAACCCTGGTCACCACGGCTGACCGCCATTTCGACATCACCAAACGCACGGTGGCACCGGAGCGTGAAGACATCCTGCGGCGCAACCTGCAGGCTTCGCGACTGATCCCCAATGAAGGCCTGGCCTACCAGCTCGGCGAACGCATCATCGGCCGCATCAAGGACCCGGTCGCCCAGGCCAAGGCGATTTACGACTGGGTGGTCGACAATTCGATCTACGATCCAGCCCTGCCTCCCTGTGGCAACGGTGACGTCCGGCGCATGCTGGTCAACGGCCAGTATGTCGGCCGCTCGACCGACATCAACGGCCTGTTCGTCGCCATCTGCCGCGCCGTCGGCATCCCGGCACGCTGCATCTACGGCCTGCGGGTCGCTCCATCCCGCCTGTTCCGCAATCTTGGACTGACCAGCGACGACGCGACGCGCAGCCAGCATGTCCGGGCCGAGTTCTACATTCCCGGCTATGGCTGGATTCCGGTCGACCCGAGCGACGTCCGGCGGGCCATCGCGCTCGAATTCCTGTCGGATCGTGACAGCAAGCTCTCCTCGCTTCGCAAGATCCTGTTCGGCGTCTGGGAAATGAACTGGATCGCCTTCAATGTCGGCAGCGACATCACGCTGCCCGGCAAGAACACCACCCAACCCTTCCTGTTGCTGCCGCAACTCGAAACGCGGGAAGGCTACCGCGACGTGATCAGCACGGCGACGCCCTACACCATCACCACGCGACGCGTCGAACTGTAAGCGAAAGGGGTTTCGTCAGTTCTGGGAATCGACGAAACCGCCGCTCGCCAGGTTCTGGAAGCGCGTGAATTCACCGACGAAGTTGAGGCGCACCGTCCCGGTCGGGCCGTTACGCTGCTTGCCGATGATCACCTCGGCAATGCCGCGATCCGGGGTATCGGGCTTGTAATACTCCTCGCGGTACATCATCAGGATCACGTCGGCATCCTGTTCGATAGCGCCGGATTCGCGCAAGTCGGACATCATCGGCCGCTTGTCGGTACGCTCTTCCACCTTTCGGGAAAGCTGCGACAGCGCGACGATAGGCACCTGCAATTCCTTGGCCAGCGACTTGATCGAGCGTGAGATTTCCGAGACTTCGGTCGCCCGGTTCTCGCCCGGCCGATTGCCACTCATGAGCTGGATGTAGTCGATGACCAGCAGGCCGAGCTTGCCGCCGTACTGACGGGCCAGACGCCGGGCGCGGGCACGCAGGTTGGCCGGACTCAGGCCGCCAGTCTCGTCGATGTAGATCGGCGCTTCATGCAGCTTGCCGAGCGCAAAGGAGAGTTTCGACCACTCCTCGTCGTTCATCCGGCCGGTCCGCAGGCTCTGCGAATTCAGGCGACCGATCGAGGCAAGCATCCGCATGGCCAGCTGGGCGCCGCCCATTTCCATGGAGAACACGCCAACCGGCAAGCCGGAATCGACGGCAACATTTTCGGCAATATTCAGTGCGAAAGCCGTTTTCCCCATCGACGGACGGCCGGCGACAATGATCAGGTCACCCGGCTGGAAGCCCGAGGTCTTCTGGTCGAGGTCGACAAAACCGGTCGGCACGCCGGTGATGTCGGAAGGATTGTCGCGGTCATGCAATTCCTGGATGCGCTCGACGACCTGGGTGAGCAGCGGATTGATGTGCACGAAACCTTCGTTGTGCCCTGCCCCGGCTTCGGCAATCTTGAAAATCTTTGATTCAGCTTCGTCGAGCAGGGTCTCGGCGTCGCGGCCCAGCGGGTTCAGCGCATCAGAGGCAATTTCGTCGGCCGTCGCCACCAACTGGCGGAGCACGGCCCGTTCGCGAACAATCTCGGCATAGCGCTTGATATTGGCGGCCGATGGCGTATTCGCCGCCAGTTCGCCGAGATAGGCCAGGCCACCGGTCTGCTCGCCCTCGCCGGCCGCATCGAGCGCCTCTGCAACGGTGACCACGTCGGCCGGCTTGGCGCGCTCGAGCAGGCTGCGGATATGGCGAAAAATCCGCCGATGTTCGTCGCGGTAGAAGTCTTTCTCGGTGAGCAGGTCACCCATCCGGTCCCAGGCCTGGTTATCGAGCAGCAGACCACCCAGTACCGATTGCTCAGCCTCGATGGAGTGTGGCGGGACCCGCAACTGGGCGAGTGTCGGATCGATATTCTTTGGCTTTTGCGGGCGCTGGTTCATATTGCCTAGTTTAAATTAAAAAGGCTCCGCATCTGCGGAGCCTTTTGTCGTGAAGCCTTGCCGCAGATTACTCGGCAACGACCGCCACGGTGATGTTGGCCAGCACGTCGGTGTGCAGGGCAACGTCGATCGGGAACTCGCCAATGGTCTTGAGCGGGCCTTCCGGCAGACGAACTGCCGAACGATCCACTTCAAAACCGGCAGCCTTCAGGGCATCGGCGATATCGGCATTGCCGACGGAACCGAACAGACGGCCATCCAGGCCTGCCTTGCGGGAAACGGAAACGCTCAGGCCGGTCAGCTTGTCGGCAACCACTTGCGCGGCAGCCAGCTTTTCGGCGGCGATCTTTTCCAGTTCGGCGCGGCGCGTTTCGAACTCGGCCTTGGCGGCCGGCGTGGCGCGCTTGGCCATCTTCTTCGGGATCAGGAAGTTGCGGGCGTAGCCATCCTTGACCTTGACGATATCGCCGAGGTTACCGAGATTCACCACTTTTTCGAGCAGAATGATTTGCATGTTTCGTCTCCTCGAAAATTATTGATGGTTATCGGTGAAAGGCAGCAGGGCCAGGAAGCGGGCGCGCTTGATGGCGGTGCCCAGCTGGCGCTGATAGCCGGCCTTGGTACCGGTCAGTCGAGCCGGCATGATCTTGGCGTTTTCCTGGATGAATTCCTTCAGGACATCCACATCCTTGTAGTCGATCTGTTCGACCTTTTCTGCCGTGAAGCGGCAGAATTTACGGCGCTTGAACAAACCACCGCCGCGCTTCTTTTTCTTGTCGTCATCCTTCTTCTTGAAGAATCGAGCCATTTTCGTTTCCTTCCAAAAATTCTATTGAATTCACATGCAGTACGGGCATTTTGCTGGTGCGACTCTTGGCAGCGAGAAATCCGGTAATTTTGACCGCCCCCCCGAGGGGTGCTGCCTGTAGCCAGCGGGCGGTTTCACCCAGGGCCAGAACAGCGATTTCCACTTCTACCAGACGCGGTGCACCATTTTCAATTTGCGAGGCGCTGTGTTGCAGCCATCCTTCGCTTACCGGAACACCACCGGGGGTATAGCGCAACGCTTTGCGCTCCACCAGATTCCCGGAGAGTTCGATGCAGTTCAGCCGTAATCCCGTACCAATATCCTTAGGCAGCTGCCGGCGCTTCGACCGGAGCCGGTGCAGCAACTTCACCGCCGAGCAGGGACTTGGACTTTTCGTCCTTCATCATCGGCGAAGGGGTCGTCACGGCGGCCTTCATCTTGACGGTCAGGTGGCGCAGCACGGCATCATTGAACTTGAATGAATGCTCGAGTTCGTTCAGCGTTTCGCCGTCGATCTCGATGTTCATCAGAACGTAATGGGCCTTGTGGATTTTCTGGATCGGGTAAGCCAGTTGACGGCGGCCCCAGTCTTCCAGACGGTGAATCGTACCGCCCTTGGCAGTCACGATGGCGCGATAGCGCTCGACCATGCCGGGCACTTGTTCGCTTTGGTCCGGATGGACGATAAAGCAGATTTCGTAATGGCGCATGCAAACTCCTTTTGGCAAATACCCCCCGTCATGCGTTTGCGGTGGGGCAAGGTTGAAAAGCCCGCGACTATAACAGAATCGCGGGCTTAAGGGTAGTACAAAAGGGGGATTCAGAAGCCATCGCGGCAGGAGGGACACAAGGCGCCCGCTCAGGAAGTGACAGCTTCCTTTTCCATGCGATGAGCGGTTTCCTTCAACTCGATGAGGAACAGGATTTCCTCAACCACGGGCAGCGAAAAACCAACGCGCTGACCACCACGGTTGTCGCGCAGCAATTGATAGAGATAACCGACCACATCGCCGCTTCCCCACAACTCGCAAACCGTAGCCATCAGCCGCGGCATGTCTTCGAGGCATTCGGGCTTGGGCGCCACAGGAACGGGGGCCGACCCAGCATCTTCATCGAGCACCAGATCCAGCGACTGAGCCGCATCGGATGGACCCCACTCCTGAACCTCGACATTGAAATTCTGATTGAGATTACGCGAGACTGCCTCGAACTCAGCCCTCATGCCCGCCATGCGATAGACATCCATGAGACGAATCCATGGCTGCAGGGCTTCCTGCGGATTGTTGTCGATATATTCCTGGAGCGCCTGCGCAGCCCCCTTGACCCGACCGAAGGACAACATGATGTCAGCCAGTTCCATCACCGGATTGGCCTCGAAGTGCTCATCCAGCGTGGTTGCCGAAACCGAGAGCACCGAATCAAGCGATTCGGAGTGCATAACGGCAGGCGCCTTGACCTCACTCACCTCGCGACCATCGAGTTCAAGATCAACAGCCATCGGCAAACCAGAAGCCACCGGCTCGACGGGCAGATCGACCACACCCGGCTCTTCCCTTTCGTCATCCCGCTTGGGATCGACCATCAGATACGGTGAAGACTCCTTGTCTTCATCGCGTACGGAATCTTGCCGGTATTCCTGGTATTTGCGCCAACCGAACCAACCCAACAGGCCGAGCAGCGCCCCGAGTAGAAGACCGTAAAAAACACCGGCGTATGACGTCTCGGATGACGCCGCGACCGCTGGCGGCAAAACGGCTTCTGTCTTGGCAACCGCCGGATCAGCCGGGGCAGCCCCTGCCCCCTTCTCGACTCGCTGCGAAAAATCGGTAGCACGCTGCTGCAGCTCACCCAGCGTTCCTTCCATGTTGCGCAACTTCTCGGCCGTCGCCAGCTGCGTCGTTGCCTGCTCGTTCATGGCCAGCAACATGCGGAATTCGAGGCGCAGAATATCCCGCTGCGCATCGGTAGTTGCCGCCGTAGCAGACCCCGGAAGCTCCGTCGCCAGGCGCAGGGAAGGCTCACCCACATCGACACCGGCTGACAGCATCAAACGATCAGGCAGACCGTTGGAAACCGGGCGCTTTCCCGGCGCCAGAGGTGCCAGGCGTTGCGGGACATCGACCTGGGCTGGCAAATCTCTTGGCTTGAAGGAGGGACGCGCCCGAACCGGCGACGGCTTTACGACAGGCGGACGCTCGACCGGTTGCATGACCGATGGCTCGACTCCCCCACCGCTGACCGGCGAAGCAAGCAGCATGTACTCCCGGCCAAACTCGTGCCCACATCCGACATGCAAGGCAATTTGGGTAATCGGCTCGCGCAGCGGGGCTTCTGAACTGATTTGCAGAACCGAAGGGGAACCCTTGCGAATAGTGAGTGTTGCCTTTTTCAGCCAGGGCAGATCGCCGCCACCGGCCGGCTGAACCAGTCGAAAACAGCCAGAATCAAGGCTAGCCTTGCCTTCGCCCAGGATATCCACTTCCAGTCGCAAACGTTCGCCAAGGTTGGGCTGACCGTGCAATTCACCCAATCCAAGCGCATAAGCAGCGCCTGACAAGGCCAGCAGAAAAACGGGCAACGAACACCTAAAAGCCAAACGATTCAACGAGGGACTCCTTGAAAACAAGAATTCACCCGAATTGTAATCGTTATTTATTGGCAAGATAACGGGAATCGTCAAACGAGGAGATCCAATCGGGGCGATAAATGACAAACAGGGTCGTCAGCATACCTGAAAGCCAGGCCTCGGAAAAACCCAAAAGCATGAAATAAGGAAAATACTCGTCAATAAGGTATTCCCAGGCATAAGCCCCGGAAAAAGAAAGAACGAGGGTAATCAGGAAGCCAACAACAATGATTGTCAGCGCCGCGCCAAAAAAAGAATTAACAAATATGAATACGAAAAACTGCGCCGGCAGCAATCGGGAAACCAGCCGGTGTACGGTCTGCGCGACAACGACACCGGCCCCGGCCAGCAACAGGGCATTTACCGCATAGGCAAAAGGCCCTGCGGCGCCATTCAGCGTTGCCCCGGCCAGCACCAGGCAAAGCCCGACGAAAGCCAGATGCGGTCCAAAACACAGGGTGAAGACGGTGGCACCGAGCAGGTGAAAATTCAGCCCGGGCTTGACGCCAGCCTTCAAACACCAGAACAGGGTCAGCAGGACAATCATGCCAAGCCAGACATTCATCTGCTCGGAATCCTTCAAACGACGCCAGGGGGCTTTAAAAACACTGCGGGCGAAAAGCGGAAGCCAGATGAGCCAAGCCATCCAGCACCACGTTTCGCCCAACAGGTTATCCGGTAGATTCACCCGGCCATTCTAGTACCACTCGTGATTTTTTGGTGTTAGCCGAGTGCCGCCGCCAGTTGTGGCACGACTTCAAACAGGTCACCGACCAGGCCGTAATCGGCAACCTGGAAGATCGGTGCGTCTGGGTCCTTGTTGATGGCGACGATGACTTTTGATTCTTTCATCCCCGCCAGGTGCTGGATCGCCCCGGAAATGCCAACCGCGATGTACAACTGCGGCGCGACGATCTTGCCGGTCTGGCCGACCTGGTAATCGTTGGGCACGAAGCCGGCATCGACCGCGGCGCGCGAGGCACCGAGCGCCGCATTGAGCTTGTCGGCCAGCGGTTCGAGCAGCTTGTGGTAATTCTCGCCACTGCCCAGGCCGCGCCCGCCGGAGACGATGGTCTTGGCGGCACCGAGTTCGGGACGCGCCGATTTGGTCAGTTCGCGATTCGTCAGTTGTGTCTGCTGGGTGTCAGCGGCCGCAGCGATGGCTTCGACCGGCGCGGCGTTGCCGCTGGCGGCGGCATCGAAGGCCGTGGTGCGCACGGTGATGACCTTGAGCTTGTCGGCGCTTTGTACCGTGGCCAGCGCATTGCCGGCGTAGATCGGACGAACGAAGGTATCAGCGGATTCGACAGCGGTGATTTCGGAAATCTGGGCGACATCGAGCAAGGCGGCGACGCGCGGCAGCAGGTTCTTGCCGAAGGTCGTGGCTGGCGCCAGGATATGGCTGTAGGCCGCGGCGTGGGCGAGGATCAGGGCGGTCAGGTTTTCGGCGGTCTGGCTCGCGTAGTGGGCGGCATCGGCCATTTTCACGGCGCTGACGCCCTGCAGGCCGGCGGCTTGCTGCGCGGCGGCAGCGCAATTGCTGCCGGCGACCAGGACGTGGATGTCGCCACCGATTTTGGCGGCAGCGCTGACGGTGTTGAGGGTGGCGGCCTTGAGGCTGGCGTGATCGTGTTCGGCAATGACGAGAATGGTCATGGTGGTTTCTCCTTAGATCACTTTCGCTTCATTGCGAAGCTTGTTCACGAGTTCGCCGACATCGGCCACCTTGATGCCGGCGCTGCGCTTGGCCGGTTCGGCGACTTTCAGCGTGGTCAGGCGCGGTGCGACATCGACGCCGAGATCAGCCGGCTTGACGGTGTCGAGCGGCTTCTTCTTGGCTTTCATGATGTTGGGCAGGGTCGCGTAGCGCGGCTCGTTGAGGCGCAGGTCGGTGGTGACCACGGCCGGCAGCGAGATTTCGAGGGTTTCCAGACCACCGTCGATTTCGCGGGTGACCGCGACCTTGCCGTCGGCAATCACGACTTTCGAGGCGAAGGTGGCTTGCGGCCAGCCGGCCAGCGCGGCGAGCATCTGGCCGGTCTGGTTGGCGTCGTCGTCAATGGCCTGTTTGCCACAGATGACGAGGCCCGGCGCTTCCTTGTCGCACAGCGCCTTCAAGAGCTTGGCGACGGCCAGCGGCTGGAGATCGGTATCGCCGCAATCGACGAGGATGCCGCGGTCGGCACCGATCGCCATGGCAGTGCGCAGGGTTTCCTGGCAGGCGGCGACGCCACACGAGACAGCGATGACTTCCGTCGCGATGCCGGCTTCCTTGAGGCGCACGGCTTCTTCGATGGCAATTTCGTCGAACGGGTTCATGCTCATCTTGACGTTGGCCAGGTCTACGCCCGAACCATCCGCCTTGACGCGGACTTTCACGTTGTAATCAACCACCCGCTTCACGGGGACGAGAATTTTCATAGCCTCTCCTTTTCGGTCGTTAATTGCTGCTGCGCCTTTGTACTACATCTTGACGCCTGTTTGACAGAGCCCGGGTCATTACGCACAATGACCATACTGTGTCGTATGGAAGACGTACGGTAGCGTATGGAAAACAAACCTGTCAAGCCCTCCCCCAAAAAATCACCTCGTCTGAAGTCGGCGGTACCGCGCACCCAACTCGCCCCCGATCACTGGATCGAGAAGGCGATCGACGTGCTCGCCCGCGAAGGCGTCGGCGGTCTGCGCGTCGAAGTGCTGGCCAAGGCCTGTGGCGTAACCAAGGGCAGCTTTTACTGGCACTTCAAGGATCGCCAGGCCCTGCTCGATGCCGTACTGGAGCGCTGGAAGGAAGGCCGCATCCGCGATATCGAGAAAACGACGGCCGTCGCCCCGGGCAAGGAAATCGAGCAACTGCATTTCGCCATCGAGGTTTATGGCGCCAGTCGCAACCGCAAGGGGATGTCCATCGAACTGGCCGTGCGCGACTGGGCACGGCACGATGGGCGCGCCGCAGCGGTGGTTGAGTCGGTCGATCTGTATCGTCTGGAATGCACGCGCCGGCTGTTCGTCGCCGCCGGCATGTCGGATGCCGAGGCAAAAAGCCGCAGCCTGCTGCTCTATGCCTGCGTTTTTGGCCTGTCACTGATGCATTACGCGCCGTTCGACGACAACCCTGGCGCCCTCAAGCAGCGCATAGCCGAACGCATTGTCGCAGGCTAGGGCATTGATCTAGGGCTGGCAGGATTTCAGCTGGCCGCTGGCCAGCCATTCGTTTTCCCAGAACTGGATCTGGCGGGTCAATTCCGTCACCGCGGCGCTTAGCGCCGCCACGCCGCCAGGAGAGTCGTGGCTCGCCGCAGCCATCTCGATATTGATCGGCCGCTCGACCAAGCGGCCACGGCTGCGATCCAGCCACTGCAGGCGCCCCTGAACCACCGCGCGACTACTTGCCGGCGTCGCGAATACCTGGCTGAACTCATCGATATCGAGGCGCAGCAGGCAAGCGACCCGGCTCTGCCCGGCCGGAACCAGGCCCAGATCGCGCGCCAGGCGTTGCTGGATCAGTTGCGCCGGCGGCCCGGCCCAGCGGGCACGCGCATATTCGCGCAGGCGGGCCGGTTCGGCATAGGCCAGCCGGTAATTGATGCCTTGCGTATCGAACCACAGGGGCATCCGCACTTCGAGCGCCAAGGGTTGCGGACGCGGCACGGGGGAACGAACGGTTTCAGCCGGCCCCAGATCGTAGACGGCCATGGCCGTGTCACCGCCGCGCTTGCCGCCAGTAAAACAGGCCGTCAGCAGAAAACAGGAAAACAGCGCGGCGAGCCGGCGCATCATTTGCTCTCCGCTGCCGAAAAACCCGCCTCGCCCGGCCCTGGCGCCTGGGCCGGGGCGCCAAAGACCAAGCCCTGCGGCGAATCTTCGAGGATGCGCAGGACGCGGCTCAACTGGCGCGAGGTCTGCGAGAAATCCGTCGCCAGCTCGTTGAGCCGGGGCATCAAGGCCGAGCTACCGCCGGCCGAGGCATCGCCGATGGCGACATCGAGCTTGTCGGTCGCCGCCTGCATCTTGCCCAGCAGGGTGCGCGCATCGACCAGCAACGGCCCGACTTCGGCCGCCGCCTGTGACAGGTTACGGACATTGCGCTCGTCGAGCAGCTTGTTGACCTGAACCAGTGTCCCATTCAGATTTTGCAGGGTCGGCTTCATGTTGGCCGAGGCAACTTCAAGATTGGCCAGCGTCGCCGTCAGGTGCCGACGATTTTCCTCGCTGAGCATGGCATTGGCGCTGACCATCAATTCCCGTGCCTGGCGCAGCGTTGCCGTGCCGGTTTCTCCCAGCTCGTCGAGCAAGGACGGAATCATCGTGATGCGTGGCGGCTTGGCGTCATCCGGCACCATTGGTTCGAGGTTCTTGCCGGTTTCCAGCAACAGGATGTGGGCCAGGCCGGTGACCCCCTGATAATTGAGCTTGGCAATCGTGCCATGGGTCAGCGGCACATCTTCATTGACCGAAATGGTCACCAGGATATTGGTGTAATCATCCGGATCGAGGCGGATGTCGCTGACCTTGCCAACCCGGATGCCACGGTAACGCACCTGGGCCTGCGGATTGAGGCCGCCGATGTTCTGCTTGGTGACGACGATGTAATCGTGGGTTTCCTCGCTTGAACCGCCCAGCCAGTAAATGGCGAGCAAGGCCGCCAGCCCGAGCGCGAGGGCGAAGATTCCGGCAACGAAGGCGTGCGACTTGTTTTCCATGGGATGTAATTAGAGCAGTTTCCGGCGATCAGCGCCAAAGAAGCCGGTGACAAAGGGATGATCAACGGTCATCACCTCGGCTTTCGGGCCATAGGCGATGATCCGCTGATCGGCCAGCACGGCCACATGTGTCGCCAGCCCGGCCAGGGTATTCAGGTCGTGCGTCACCATCAGCACCGTCAGACCCAGCGCCTGTTGCAGCGAGCCGACCAGTTCGACGAAATTCTGGCTGCGATCCGGATCAAGCCCGGCCGTCGGCTCGTCGAGCAGCAGCAGTTCCGGCTCCAGGGCCAGGGCCCGGGCCAGGGCAACGCGCTTGACCATGCCGCCGGACAGCTCGGCCGGCATCAGTTTGCCGTGCGCCACCTCGAGTTCGACCATGGCCAGCTTGAGATGGACCAGCCGGCGAATCCAGTCTTCGTCGAGACAACGCAGTTCGCGCAGCGGAAAGGCAATGTTGTCGAAGACCGAAAGCGCCGAGAACAGCGCCCCATGCTGGAACAGCATGCCGAGCCGGCGCCGCACGGCGCGCTGAACCAGCACATCGGGATCATTGAGATCGACGCCGAACAGCCGAACGCTACCGGCATTCGGCCGCAGCAAACCCAGCATTTCGCGCAGCAGCGTGGTCTTGCCGCTCCCAGAACCACCGAGCAAGCCAACGATTTGCCCGGCCTCGATGCGCAGATCGAGATTGCGATGCACCGCCTGACTGCCAAACAGGGTGCTGACTCCGGACAGCTCGATGACCGGCACCGGGCTCACAGCTGCGGCACCCCGACGTGGCGGGTAAAGACGGCAAAGATGGCATCGACCAGGATGACCATGGTGATCGCCGTGACCACGGCGCTGGTCGTGTTGGCCGACAGGCTCTCGGTATTGGGTTTGACGCGCAGGCCGAAATGGCAGGCCAGCAGCGCGATGACAAAACCGAAAACCAGGCCCTTGCCGAGGCCGATCAACAGATTCGAAACCGGCACCGCACGCGGCAGGTTTTCCATGAAATAGACCAGCGACAGATCGAGCTGCAACATCGCCGCCAGCATGCCGCCAAACAGCGCGACGCCCGAGGTCCACAACACCAGCAGCGGCATGGCGACCGTCAGGCCGAGGATCTTGGGCAGAACGACGCGGATGCTGCGCGAGATGCCCATGGTCGACAAGGCGTCGATTTCCTCGGTCACCCGCATCACGCCGATCTGCGCCGTCATCGCCGAGCCGGAGCGCCCGGCCACCAGCACGGCGACCAGTACCGGCCCGAGTTCGCGAATGATGGAAATGCCGAGAATATTGACGATGAACAGGTCGGCGCCAAAGCCCTTCAACTGCAAGGCCGAGAGATAACTGATCGTGACACCGATCAGGAAGCCGACCAGGGCCGTCACCAGCAGCGCCTGCGCCCCGGACTTGTAAACATTGGCGGCAAATTCCTTCCACGGAAAATCGGCCGGATGGCGGGCCAGCAAGCCGAGATCGAGCAGCAACTGCCCGAAAATGGCAATCATGCCGCGCAGGTTCTTGCCAGCCTTGAGCAGCAGCAGACCGACAAATTCGAAAGGGTGAAACGGCCGTTCCGGCGGCTCCGGCATTTCCCGCGGCAGGGCGGCCGCCCGCCCGAGAATTTCGCGATGCAGCTCGCCGATTTCCAGCTGCGCCGGCCAGGCATTCCCCCAGGCCCGCCAGAGCAGCACGGCGGCAGCACTGTCGAGCCGGGTCACGCCCGAAAGATCCCAGCCTTCGACGGCACCGGATGGCCGGCTCAGGCCGGACTGCAATTCAGCCAGATGCGGCAGCATGGCGGCCAGCGTCCATGATCCGGCCAGCATGACTCTCCCCGGCTCGACCTGCAAGCTGGGGATGTGATTCACGCGCTTTTCCTTGCGGCGCCAGACTTCACCAGATATTCACGGCCCAGCGGTTTCCAGACCGCGCCCTCCTCGCGCAGGGCGGCCGCCGTCCACGGATTCTCGGCCAGCCATTCGGCCGGCAGTTCCAGCAGGAACCCCGTACCGTTCAGCCCGACCCGCCAGGCCGGCAAGGGGCGATCATCACGCGTCCGATGCAAAAGCACGGCCAGACGCAGGCAAAAGATGAGATTCCAGGCGCTGTCGGTAGCCGGCATGGCGCCAAGCTTTTCGAGCTTGCCCCGGTGACCGAGCACCAGCATGGCCAGCCGCGCCTGATCCTTTTTGGAGAATCCCGGCATGTCGGCATAGGTCAGGATGTAGGCGCCATGCTTGTGATAGGCGTTATGGGCGACCGAAATGCCGATTTCGTGCAATCGCGTCGCCCAGGACAGGAACTGCACGTCGATCTCGCCCGGCGAACCTTCACTCAATTGCGTCAGCGCCGACAGCGCCGTCGCCTCGACGCGCTCGGCCTGGTCGGCCTCGACCTGGTAGCGGCGGCGAAACTGGGCGACCGTCGAGTCGCGCATGTCGTGGTGATGGAAGCGGCCGAGCAGGTCGTACAGCACGCCGAGGCGCAAAGCGCCATCGGCGTAGGTCATGCGCTCGATGCCCAGCTCCTCGAAAATCGCCGACATGATGGCAACGCCGCCCGGCAGCACCGGCAGGCGGTCGCTCTTGACGCCCGGCAGATCGAGCGCCTCGGCCGAACCGGCCTTGACCAGCAGCGCACAAAGCTTTTCCAGGCCTTCACGGGTAATGCCGCTTTCGCCATTCGGGTTCAGGCCGTTCAGTTCCAGCACATCGGCAATCGCCCGTGCCGAACCGGATGAGCCGACCGCCTCTTTCCAGCCCAGGCGCTGGTAATCGGCGGCAATCAGCTCGATTTCCTTGGCCGCCGCGATCTGCGCCTCGCGCAGGCGCTTGCGGTCGATCCGCCGATCCGGAAAAAAGCGCAGCGTGTAGCTGACGCAGCCCATGTACAGCGATTCCATGAGTTGCGGCTCGTGCCGCTTGCCGATGATGAATTCGGTGGAACCGCCGCCAATATCGACGACCAGCCGCTTGTGGGCCACCGAGGGCAGCGAATGCGAGGCACCGATGTAGATCAGCCGCGCCTCTTCCCGGCCGGCGATGATTTCGATGGGAAAACCGAGCGCCTCCTCGGCCAGCGGCAGGAAATCGATGGCATTCTTGGCAACGCGCAATGTATTGGTCGCCACCGCCCGCACCGCCCCGCTATCGAGGCCGCGCAGCCGCTCGCCGAAACGGCGCAGACCATCGAGCGCCCGGGCCTGCGAGGCGAGATCCAGATTTTTCTCGGCGGTCAGGCCGGAGGCCAGGCGCACCGGCTCCTTCATCGAATCCAGCGTATAGATCTGGTTATCCACGACCCGCCCGACCTGCAGGCGGAAGCTGTTGGAACCCAGATCAACAGCAGCAACGGTTTCGTAAATCATCAGCGAGCAACAACCGGAAAGATGGAACAGGCGGCGATTCTACCACCCACCCCAAGGCCGGATTCTTACAAGACCAAGGTAAAAAAGCCCGCCGGCTTGCACCGGCGGGCTTTTCCGAGAAGGCGAATGACCTTTAGTTGGCCAATGCGTTCTTGATCTGCTCGAGCGTCGACGGATCGTCGATGGTCGTCAGATCGCCCGGATCGCGGCCTTCGGCCAGCGCCTGCAGCGAACGGCGCAGCATCTTGCCGGAGCGGGTCTTGGGCAGACCGGTCACGAAATGCACGCGAGCCGGACGACCAATGGCGCCGAGAATGCTGTCGACCGTGCCAAAGACTTCCTTCTCCAGCGCCTTGACCAGCTCGGGCGTGGCGACCTTCGAAGCATCCTTGACGACGGCAAAAGCCATCGGCACCTGACCCTTGAGCTTGTCTTCGACGCCAACCACGGCCACTTCGGCAATCGCCGGGTGGTTCTGGATGGCTTCCTCGATTTCACGGGTGCCCAGACGGTGACCGGCAACGTTGATCACGTCGTCAGTCCGGCCAAGGATGGTGAAGTAACCGTCGTCGTCCTTGATCGCCCAGTCGTAGGAGGAATAAACCAGCGGCTCCTTGAACAGGGTGAAATAGGTACTGACGAAGCGGTCGTCCTGGCCCCAGACGGTGGTCAGGCAGCCGGGCGGCAGCGGCGGGATGACGGCGGCGATACCCTTTTCGTTGGCGCCGCAGACCGAGCCGTCTTCACGGAAAATCTGCAGGTTGTAGCCATAGACCGGGAAAGACGGCGAACCGTACTTGATCGGCGTGTTTTCGACGCCCGGCAGCGCGGCCAGCATCGGCCAGCCGGTTTCGGTCTGCCAGTAGTTGTCGATGACCGGCTTCTGCAGCTCGTTCATGAACCACTCATGGGTCGGCTGGTCGAGCGGCTCGCCGGCCATGAAGACATGCTTCAGCGACGACAGGTCGTACTTGTGCATGTACGCCGGATCCTGCTTTTTCAGGACGCGGGCAGCGGTCGGGGCCGAGAACATCACGGTGACCTTGTACTTCTCGACGATCTGCCACCAGATGCCGGCATCCGGACGCAGCGGCGTGCCTTCGTACATCACGGTGGCCATGCCGGCAATCAGCGGGCCGTAGATGATGTAGGAGTGGCCAACCACCCAGCCGATGTCGGAGGTGGAGAAGAAGGTTTCGCCCTCGCCACCGCAGTAGATGTGCTTCATCGACGAAGCCAGGGCCACGGCGTAACCACCGGTGTCGCGCTGCACGCCCTTCGGCTTGCCGGTCGTGCCCGAGGTGTAGAGGATGTAGGACGGCTCGGAGGATTCCAGCCATTCGCACGGCACCTGGGCATCCATGAACTTGGCGCGCTCGGTGGCGTAGTCGACATCGCGACCAGCGACCTTGTTGAATTCCTTGTCCAGGCCACGGTCGATCATCAGCACCTTGGCCGGCTTGTGTTCAGCCAGTTCGATGGCTTCATCGAGCAGATGCTTGTAGGGCACGGCCTTGCCGCCGCGCATGCCGGCGTCGGAAGAAACGATCAGCACCGGCTTGGCATCGTCAATGCGGGTAGCCAGCGAACCGGAAGCAAAACCGCCAAAGACCACCGAGTGGATGGCGCCGATGCGGGTCGCCGCCAGGATGGCAAAGGTTGCCTGGGCAATCATCGGCATGTAGATCAGGACGCGATCGCCCTTCTTGACGCCGAGGCTCTGGTAGATCGCCGCCATGCGCTCGATTTCACGCTGCAGTTCGGCAAACGAATAAACCGTCTCTTCGTTGGTTTCGGTCGACACGAAGATCAGGGCGCGATCGTTCGGACGCTTGGCAGCGTGCCGATCCACCGCGTTGTAACAGAGGTTGGTCTTGCCACCCACGAACCATTTGGCAAACGGCGGGCGCGAGTAATCGCAGACCTGGGTAAACGGTTCCTTCCAGTCGACCAACTGGGCCTGCTCGGTCCAGAACTCGTCAGGTTTTTCGATGGAATATTGATGAAATTCCTTGTACGTCGCCATAAAACTCCCTCTAGCTAGATTTTCCTGCACTACAAACAATCGGGCGGGTATTTATTTTTGCACTTCCCGCTCGGCTAAACGGCGTTCGATCTCTGCCAGCGGCAGAGCCAAACCCAATTCCTGATACATCAACTGCAACAGGGGCAGCAGTTGCTTGCCCAACACACCAAGATGCGGCGTGACCGCCTCGGGACGCTTGGAAGCCAGCAATTCGAGCGCATGATGCAGCGAAATTGTCGGCCTGACCGCAAGCTCGCTGCCCGAGACAATGCGGTTGCCACCGTTGTCCATCGCTTCGCGCATGCGCGCCCCGGCCAGATCAAGCAATGCCCCGGCCGCCGTCACCTGATCGACCGGCACGCCGGCCAGACCAATGCTGACGGTGACCGCCACGGTCTGCCCCTGGACGGTCAGGCGCGCCACCTCGACAGCCTGCCGCACCCGGTCGGCAAAGGTCGTGCAATAGGCCAGTGCCGTACCCGGCGAGATGATCGCATATTGCCCGGCACCAAAGTGCCCCAGACTGTCTTCCTGGCGTATCTTGCCGGCCAGCATGCGGGCAAAGCGGTTACCGACCTCTTCCGCCACATCGGCGCCCAGGCGTTCACCCAGGCTGGCAAAGCCGTCGAAACCGAGCACCATCAGGCTGCTGTCGCCACCATGCCGACTGGTGTGCGACAAGGCCTGGGCCGTCTGCAACTCGATGAATTTCCGGGTATACAGGCCGCTCTTCGGGTCCTGCACCATGTGCTCGCGCCCGGCATCGAGATTTTCCCGGGCATTCGACAAAGCCAGCAGGTGATTCAGGCGCAGCAGGATTTCCGCACTGCCGACGCCCTTGGTGACGAAATCAGAAACACCGGCTTCCATGGCCCGCGCCCGGTCTTCTTCGGTTTCTTCGCCGGAGACGAGAATGAAGGGCAGTTCCTGCAGGCGGCGCAGCTTCGAGGTGCGTAAACGCTCCAGCAATTCAAAGCCATTGACCTTCGGCATGTTCAGGTCGGAAATCACCGCCTGAATGGTCGGATCGAGAATCAGCGTCTGCCAGGCCGCCTCGCCATCGGCCTCCTCACGCACTTCGTAGTGCCCCTTGAGATGCTGCATGAGCATCGTCCGGACCACCCGGGAGTCATCGACAATCAGGATATGCTGCAGTTCGGCCATCTCAGTCTCCACCGATCTCGACAACCACACGGCCTTTGGCCCGGCCGGCGACGAATTCGGCGAATGTCGCCGGCAGGTCGTCGAGCCCGATACGCTGCGCCATCGTGGCCAGGTGCGGCGGCCGCAGATCGCCGGCCAGCCGTTGCCAGACACCGCTGCGATAGGGTTCGCGGATATAGCCCGAGTCGATACCGAGCAGGGAAACGCCGCGCAGGATGAAGGGCGCCACCGTGGTATTCAGCGACATGCTGGCGGCCAGGCCGATACTGGCGATCGTCCCGCCCTGCAGCATGCTGCTGGCGATCCAGGCGAGCACATCGCCACCCAGATTATCGACGGCGCCGGCCCAGCGGCCGCGGTCGAGCGGGCGAATTTTGGTCAGATCGAGATTCTGGCGCAGCATGACCTCGCCGGCCCCCAGGCTGCGCAGGTAATCGGCCTCGCTTTCCTTGCCGGTCAGCGCCACGACATGGTAACCACGGCGGGCCAGCATATCGACGGCCAGACTGCCGACACCGCCGGTTGCACCAGTCACGATGACCGGCCCCCTGGCGGGCGACAGGCCATTTTCTTCCATGCGCACGACGCCGAGCGCCGCCGTGAAACCGGCCGTACCGAGCGCCATCGCGTCGAACAGTGAAAGGCCGGCCGGCAGCGGCACGACCCAGTCGGCCGGCACGCGGGCAATTTCGGCATAGCCACCATGATGGGCAACACCGATATCGAAACTGGTAGCGATCACCGCATCGCCCGCCTTGAAACGCGGATCGGTACTGCTGATCACCGTTCCGGAAAGATCAATCCCGCCGATGCAGGGAAAGCGCCGGATGATCTTGCCGGCCCCGGTCGCGGCCAGTGCATCCTTGTAGTTGACGCTGGAATAGGCTACCCGAATGGTCACTTCGCCGACGTCGAGACGGCTTTCGTCCAGTTGGACAAAACCGCTGCCGACCTTGCCGTCGTGCTCTTCAATCAGCAGTGCCTTGAAGGAAGTCATGGTGCTCCTTGGTTTCCGGGAAATAAATTGTATTCATAATTACGGATTATGAACATAGTTGCAGTTATCGTTTTTTACCGCAGCTTTACAGCCAGATGTTTTTGCAATACATTTCGCCGCTATGCAGAAAGTCCTAACAACCCTTTTTCTTGCTTCCGCCCTCTTCATCAGCGGAACCGCTTCGACGCTCGCCGCCGAACAAGTCCGCAAGGAAGAGCAGCAATCCTTCTTTGAACGTTACACCAACGTCGCGCAGGATGTCATCCTGCAAGGCCTGAAACTGGTGGGCGTGCGCTACCGCTGGGGTGGCAACAACGAAGACAGCGGCCTCGACTGCAGCGGCTTTGTCCGCCTCGTCTTCAAGGACAGCATCGGCGCTTCCCTGCCGCGCACCGCCAAGGAAATGAGCGAAGTCGGCCAGCAGATCGACGCCAGCCAGCTCAAGCCCGGTGACCTGGTGTTCTTCAACACCATGCGTCGTACCTTCTCGCATGTCGGCATCTATTTGGGCGACAACCATTTCCTGCATGCCCCGCGCACCGGCGCCGAGGTTCGCGTCGAAAACATGGAAAACAGTTACTGGATGCAGCGCTACAACGGCGCCCGGCGAATCATCGACGGCAACTGAAACAAGCGGCTGTTCAGCCGCTTTTTTTACAGCATCAATTGCTAACGTTTCTCATTTACAAAATAAAAAACACCCTTTAAACTGCGGCCATTCCTGTTCAATCCATGGAGTCTGCCGCATGAAACTGATGTCCACCCTGCTTGCCACGACCGCACTCGCCCTGAGTCAAACCGTCATGGCCGAAGAAATGCAGCTCAACCTCTATTCTGCCCGCCACTATCAGACGGACGAGGCGCTCTACAGCAATTTCACGCAGCAGACCGGCATCAAGATCAATCGCATTGAAGGCAAGGAAGACGAACTGCTTGAGCGGATCAAGAACGAGGGGGCCAACAGCCCGGCCGACATTTTCCTCACCGTCGATGCCGCCCGTCTGGCCAAAGCCCACGAACTCGGACTGTTCACCCCGGTTGCCTCGAAAACGCTGGAAACCCGCATTCCGGCCCACTTGCGCGCCGAAGACTGGTTCTCCTTCTCGACCCGGGCCCGCGTCATCGTCTACAACAAGACGGCGGTCAAACCTGAAGACATTCGGAACTACGAAGACCTGGCCAATCCGAAGCTGAAGGGCAAATTCTGCTCGCGTTCCGGTTCGCACCCCTACAACCTGTCGCTGATGGCTTCGATCATCTCCCACCAGGGTGAAGCCAAGGCCGAGGAACTGGCCCGCGGCATGGTGGCCAATTTTGCCCGCTCGCCGAAGGGTGGCGATACTGACCAGATCAAGGCAGTGTCCGCCGGCGAATGTGGCGTCACCGTTTCCAATACCTATTACGTGGCCCGTCTGCTGCGCTCCGACAAGCCCGAAGACATCAAGCTGATGGAGAAGATCGGTGTCGTCTGGCCCAATCAGTCGACAACGGGAGCGCACATCAACGTTTCCGGCGGCGGGATGCTGAAAACCGCCCCCCACAAAGCTGCCGCGGTCAAATTCCTTGAATACCTCGCTTCCGACCAGGCCCAGCGCTACTTCGCCGATGGCAACAACGAGTGGCCGGTCGTGGACAGTGTGAAGGTCGCCAATCCGGCACTGGAATCGCTCGGCAAGTTCAAGGCGGACAAGCTGCCCGTCAGGAATCTGGCGATGTACCAGGCCAAGGCCCAGATCATTTTCGACCGCGCCGGTTTCAAATAGACCCCAAAGTCCTGTTCCTGGCCTGGAATCCGGCGGACAGACACAGGACGAAACGGATCTCGCCAGGTTTTCAGCCGGGCATGCTGGTGCAGCGCCCGACACAGGCCAGGGCCAAACAATCAGGATTCTGGAAAGCAGCCGTTGAAGTTGAATGGCCGAGGCATCAAGCCCGGCGGGTCGCCGATATTTGCCGGGACAGCGCGATCAAGGGCAGCAAGCCGACCGCAACAATGGCCAGCGAAGCGGTCGACGCTTCGGCCAGACGCTCATCGGAAGCCAGGGTATAGGCCTGTGTCGCCAGGGTATCAAAATTGAACGGCCGCATGACCAGGGTTGCCGGCAGCTCTTTCATGACATCGACGAAGACCAGCAGACCGGCCGTAAACAGGCTGCCACGCAGCATCGGCGCATGCACCCGACGCAGGGTTTCGCTCTGCCCCAGCCCGAGACTGCGCGCCGCATCGTCCATATTGGGCGTGATCTTGGCCAGGCTGGATTCGACGGTATGCAGCGCGACAGCCAGGAAACGGACGAGATAGGCGTAGATCAGCGCCGCGATGCCGCCAGTCAGCAACAGACCGGGATTGTGGCCAAACCATTGCGCCCACTGCCCGGCCAACCAGTTGTCGAGGCGCGTCACCGGAATCAGCACGCCGACGGCGATCACCGCCCCCGGTACCGCATAGCCCAGACCAACCAGTCGATTCAGGCCGTTGGCCAAGGTCGTTTTCGACAGCCGTGCGCCGTAGCCCAGCAGCAGGGCGAGAAAGACGCCAATCATGGCAGTCGCCCCGGCCAGCACGAAACTGTTGCGCGAAAGCACCAGGAAACGCTCGCCGAACTGGGCATCCCCCTCGGCCAGCGCCATTTTGAACAACAGGATGGCCGGCAGCACAAAACCCAGTAACAGAGGCAGCGCACAGGCAAGCACCGCCAAGGCCGCCGGAATACCGGTCAGCCGCGCTCCCGCCATCGGCCGGTTGCGGCCGGTCGTGTTGTGGTAGCGCGCCCGACCGCGCGACAGCCGCTCCGCCATCAGCAGGAACAAGACAAAGCCGAGCAGCATCGCCGCCAGTTGGGCCGCGGCAATGCGGTCGCCGAGCGAGAACCAGGCGCGGTAGATGCCCGTCGTGAAGGTATTGACTGCGAAATAGGCCACCGTGCCGTAATCGGCCAGGGTTTCCATCAGGGCCAGCGCGATGCCGGCAACGATGGCCGGCCGGGCGAGCGGCAGGGAGACGGCAAAAAAGCCGCGCCACGGGCCCATCCCCAGGGTACGCGCCGCTTCGAGCATGCCGCTGGCGCGCTCGATGAAAGCCGTGCGGGCGAGCAGATAAACGTAGGGATAGAGCACGCAGACAAACATCAGGATCGCGCCGGGCAGGGTGCGGATGTCAGGAAACCAGTAATCGCCGTGCTGCCAGCCGAAGGTCTCGCGCAAGCTCGTCTGCACCGGCCCGACGAACTGCAGGAAATCGGTATAGACGTAGGCCATGACGTAGGCCGGCATGGCCAGCGGCAGGACCATCGCCCAGTCGAAGATGCGCCGCCCCGGAAAATCGTGCATCGAGGTCAGCCAGGCGGTTGCCACGCCAACCACCCCGACGCCGCAACCGACGCCCAGGCAGAGCAAAAGCGAGTTCTGAATGTATTCCGGGAGCACGGTCTGGGCCAGATGCCCCCAGGTGGCACTCGTGCCACCAGCAAAGAGGTTGAGGCCAACGCTGGCCACCGGCAAGCCGGCGAGCAAGGCAACAACAAAACCGACAATCAACAGGGGGGAGTTTTGGGCGGCGCGCATGGGAGTGAATGCGAATTATAATCGACCGCTATGGCTCAAATTGAACTAAATGGCGTCATCCAGCGCTACGGCAATCACACCGTCGTCGACGGCGTCAACTTTCATCTGGAGGCCGGTCAGATCGCCTGCCTGCTCGGCCCTTCCGGCTGCGGCAAGACGACACTGCTGCGCTGCATTGCCGGCTTCGAGGACATCGCCGGCGGCGAGATCCGCCTGCACGGCGAAATCGTCAGCCGGACCGGCCAGCGCGTTGCTCCGGAAAAGCGGCGGATCGGCATGGTCTTCCAGGATTACGCGCTGTTTCCCCACCTCACCATCAAGGAAAACGTCGCCTTCGGGCTGGGCCGCAAGCCGCAGGAGGACGTCGATCTGCGCGTCCGCCAATTGCTCGCCACGGTCGGCCTTGCCGGTCAGGGCGAAAAATATCCGCACGAACTGTCCGGCGGCCAGCAGCAGCGCGTCGCCCTGGCCAGGGCCCTGGCCCCGCGGCCGGAACTGATCCTGCTCGACGAGCCCTTCTCCAATCTCGACGTCGGGCTGCGCGAGCGGCTCTCGGTCGAAGTCCGCGAAATCCTCAAACGCGAGGGCTCGACCGCCATCATGGTCACCCACGACCAGCACGAGGCCTTCGCCATGGCCGACGAAATCGGCCTGATGTACGAAGGCCGCATCCAGCAGTGGGATGTCCCCTACAACCTCTACCATCGCCCGGCCAACCGCTTCGTCGCCGACTTCATCGGCCAGGGCGTGCTGGTCGTCGGCACCGTCGGCGACAATAACAGCGTGAAAATGGAACTCGGCACACTGGTTTCCGATACGCCAGTCGAATGCAACGAAACCTGCGACCATTGCGACATGGGGTGCCGGGTCGATATCCTGCTCCGCCCGGACGACATCGTGCACGACGATGCCAGCCCGGTGCACGCTGAAGTCCTGCACAAGGCCTTCCGCGGCGCCGACATCCTCTACACGCTGCGCCTGGCGAGTGGCACCGAAGTCCTGTCGCTGGTGCCCTCGCACCACAATCACGCGCTAGGCGAACGTATCGGCATCCGGCTCGATGCCAACCACGTCATCGCCTTCAAGAAGCACGAGGAATGCGACGACCCGGCTTGCGAGATCAGGATCGAGCAACAACAGGCCAAACCGGTTGTCTGGCACGGCGAAAACAGCCCGCGCTGAACCGCCATCCGTCCGATGATCGCTTTTCTCGGCCGACTTGACGTTTTCCCGCCGGACGCAGCGCCACAATGGCGCCCGGCGCATCAGCGACGGCATCTTAGAAGCGGTCAGGCCGCTTTTTCGTCGGCAATCCGGCCGCCCCATCGGGCCGCCGGCAACGCTGGTCAAACCCGACCTGATCGCATAGACTTTTGCCCACCCTGCAACATTTTCAACCGCAATGTCAGTCAAAGGCGCCGCCATCAGCAAACTCATTGAAGCCATCCGGCAAGCCAGCCTGCACGGGCTGATCAACGCCCTGGATGCCGGCTGCGACATTGAGGAAGCCGACCAGCACGGGCTGCGCGGCCTCCCCCTGAGAACCGCCTGCTTCTCGGGCAAAGTCGAGATCGTCCGCGCCCTCATCGAACGCGGTGCCGACGTCAACGCCGCCGGCTACGACGGCCCTGGCATGCCGCTCCGACTGGCCCGGCGCGCCGGCAATTCCGACATCATCAGACTGCTCCTAGCCAGCGGCGCTACAGTCCCGCCCGATGTGACCCTGCCGGCCGACCTGCTGGCCGAACCGGAAATACCGGAAATACCGGAACAGCCGGTCATCAGCATCCCGGAAATCCCGGCCATGGAGTTCACCCTTGCCCCCAAGGAAAGCTCGCTGGCCGATTTCCTCCCTGAGCTTCCGGCCAGCCAACCGGCCCCCAGCCCGGAAAACTACCAGATCGACGAAGAGGTCGACATCCGGGCCAGTTACGGTCTCGATACCAACCTGCTGAACATGGACATGCAGCGCGCCGACGAAGGTGCCGACCAGGCCGGTCAGCCCCAGGACGCGGCAAAGACCCCGGGCGAACAGAAGAAAGGCGGCTTCTGGAGAAGCGGCCGCAATTCCTAGCCCGCCATGCCGACCGACCGGCCGTGCGCCGCCTGAAATTCCGATGATCCGCTTTCTCGGCCCCCGCGACCCTTTTCCGCCGCTCAACCAGGCGCGGGAAGACATGGGCGGCCTGCTCGCCGTCGGCGGCGACCTCGGACCGGCCCGCCTGCTCGATGCCTACCAGCAGGGGATTTTCCCCTGGGGCACGATTGACAGCCAGCCGCTGTGGTACAGCCCAGATCCGCGCATGGTGCTCTTCCCCGACGAATTCCGCCTGAGTCGCTCGTTGCAGAAGACGCTGCGCGGCGGCCGCTTCGAAGTTCGTTTCGACACCGACTTTGCCGGCGTCATCGGCCATTGCGCCGGGACCCCGCGCCCCGGCCAGGACGGCACCTGGATCTCGCCGGAAATGATGGGCGCCTACATACACCTGCATGAACTCGGCTGGGCGCATTCGGTCGAAACCTATGTCGAAGGTGATCTGGTTGGCGGTTTGTATGGACTGGCGATCGGGCGCATGTTCTATGGTGAATCGATGTTCTCGCACCGCAGCAACGCCTCGAAGATCGCCTTCGCACACCTCGTCGCCCTTCTCAGACACGAGCAATTCGGCATGATCGACTGTCAAATGCGCACTCAACACCTTGCCTCCCTCGGCGGCCGGGAAATTCCCCGGTACGACTTTCTCGCCCGCCTGCAGTCGCTGACGACGGCCCCCTGCCCGCGCCCCGCGTGGACCGGATTCACCTTCGACTGGTAAGCCATGGCCCTGCCCGACGACGCCGCCCTGCCCTTCTCGCTGCTCCAGTTCTACGCGACTTCGCCCTATCCGTGCAGCTACCTGCCGGAGCGTCAGGCCCGTTCGCAGGTCGCCACACCGGCCCACCTGATCGATGCCGAAATCTACAGTTCCCTGGTTCGCGCCGGCTTTCGCCGCAGCGGCATCTTCACCTACCGGCCGCACTGCGATCATTGCCGGGCCTGCGTCCCGGTTCGCCTGCCGGTGGCCGAACTGGCGCCGAAGCGCAGCCAGCGCCGGGCCCTGAAAAAACACGCCGGCTTGCGCGCCCGGGAAATCCCGCTAGCCCTGTTCAGCGACCATTACGAACTCTACAACCGTTACCAGCAGGCCCGTCACCCGGGCGGCGGCATGGACGAGGACAGCCACGAGCAATATGCCCAGTTCCTGCTGCAAAGCCGGGTCGATACGCGGCTGGTCGAATTCCGCGACGGCGACGCGCTGCGCATGGTCAGCCTGATCGACGTGCTTGATGACGGCCTGTCCTCGGTCTACACCTTCTACGATCCGGATATTCCAAACGCCAGCTTTGGCACCTACAACGTGCTGTGGCAAGCCGCGCAGTGCATCGAACACGGGCTGCCCTACCTTTATCTCGGTTACTGGATTGCGGAAAGCCGGAAAATGGCCTACAAATCTGCCTTCACGCCCATCGAGGGTCTTCTCGACGGGCAATGGCAAAGACTCAATCCATGAATTCCGGCCGCCCACTTTGCGGCCACCCTACTGGCACCAGGAACCCCGTTTGCCACCACGCAGCCGCCGCACCGCACTGAAATATTCGACCAGCCTGCTGCTGGCCCTGCTCGCCATGCCGCCAGCCCGGGCCGAAAGCGTGGCCTGCCATATCACCTATGGCGGCGAGACGCGCCTGATCGAAGCCCGCCCCGTGAGCTCGCCCTATGCCGTAACGGCCAGCCGCATCGGTTCATTTTTCCTGTTTCGCATCGTCTTTCGCCAGGAACCGCCCGAGTTGGCCGGCATCAAGATCTACACCTACGCCAACCACGATAGCGGACCGGCATTGATTCACCAAACCAGCCACGCCTACCCGCCACACCAGGCGCCGGACGGCGGCTTCACCGGCCACCAGGCGGTCTACGAACCCTGGCGTGACGGCGAGCTGCAGTACTGGTGCGAACTGAAAGCCGGCGCATGAGCCGAATATCCCGTCTTTTGCTGGCCGGCGCCCTGCTGCTCGGCAGTGCGCTGCGCGCCGAACCGCTGACCCTGATCTTCGCCGGCGACCTCATGCTCGACGACGGCCCGGGCCGCCTGATTGCCCGGGCCGGCGACCCGCTCGCCCCCTTTGCCGACATTCTCCAGGCTGCCGACTACCGCATCGGCAACCTCGAATGCCCGATCGCCGAAAGCGGCGAGCCATTCCCCAACAAGATTTTCAGTTTTCGCGCCAACCCCGCCGTGGTCCGTGTACTGGCCGGCCGCTTCGACGCCGTCGCGCTGGCCAACAACCACTCCGGCGATTACGGCCGGCCGGCCTTCAGCGAAACCATCAGCCATCTGGACAACGCCGGCATTGCCCATTTCGGCGGCGGGCGCAACCTGGAAGAGGCGCACCGGCCACTGTGGATCGCCAGGAACGGCCTGAAAATCGCCGTGTTGTCCTACAACGAATTCAAACCCCGCTCTTTCGAAGCCGGCCCCGACTGGCCCGGCATCGCCTGGAGCGAGGACGACCAGGTGATCAGCGACATCCGCGCCGCCAGGACGGCCGGCGCCGACCTGGTCATTCCCTTCATGCACTGGGGTTGGGAAAAAGAATCCAGCCCCAGCGAACGACAACGGCAATTTGCCCGCCGGATGATCGACGAAGGCGCCGCCCTGGTCGTCGGCGGCCACCCGCACGTCACGCAAGGCGCCGAAATCTACCAGGGCAAACCGATCATCTACAGCCTCGGCAATTTCGTCTTCGACGGTTTCGATTACCCCGCCGCCCAGCGCGGCTGGCTGCTGCGCGTCAAACTCGACAAATCCGGCGTGATTTTCTGGGACACGCTGGCCGCCCAAATGGACGACGACGGCACACCACACCCAATCACCGGCGCCTTCACGCCCTGCGGTCGCGGTGGCGACGACGCCATCCTGGAATGCCAGGCGCCGTAGCGCACAAATGCCGGGTTAGAATCCCAGCATTATGCAAATCGACCAATTCCTCAGCCGCTGGTGCCATGCCGGCGGCTCCGAACGCGCCAATTACCAGCTCTTCATCGCCGATCTGTGCGAACTGCTTGCGGTAGACAAACCTCAGCCGGCCAACGAAGACACCCGTAACAACCCCTACGTCTACGATGGCCGGTTTGGAGCGAGCAAATGAGCTGGTCCATCGTACTGGAATTGATCGGGCTGGCGCCCATGCTGATCCTGGTCGCCATCGTTCTCTGGAAAAAGCGGCAACTGGACCGCGAAGATCGGCGCGACCCCATTCTCACCGAACTGCGCCTACTGCCGGCCGACAGCCTGCGCAAACGCCAGGACAAGATCATCGAGGCACGGCTGGACAAATTGGTCTACGTAATGATTGTCGGCTTGCTGACCGCCTTGTTTGTTTCGTCGCGCCGCATCGACATGGCCGCACACAGCTGGGATAGCGTGGATACCTTCTTCGTTGTTGCGGCCATTGCCGTTGCGCTTTATTTCGGCCGCCAGATCACCCGCGACATGCCGCTGCAACGCAAGTACAAGCAGGGCATCCGCGCCGAGCAGGCGGTCGCCCAGGAACTCGCCGCCGCGCTGGCCGGCGACAACCGCATCATCCACGACATCCAGGCCGGCGAATTCAATATCGACCATGTCGTGATCACGCCGGTTGGCGTGTTTGCCGTGGAAACCAAGTCGCGCCTCAAACCGCCGGCCGGCAACGGTTCGCCGAAGGTGAAATACGACGGCAGGCAACTGGAATTCCCTGGCTGGACGGAAACCAAACCCATCGAGCAGGCTGCGCGACAGGCCAAATGGCTGGCCGACTACTTGCTGAAGGCCACCGGCGATCCCTTTCCGGTCTTTGCCGTGCTCGCCCTGCCCGGCTGGTACATCGACTACGGCGTGCGCATGACAGAGCAGATGGTCCGCGTCATCAACCCGAAGAACAGTGGCTGGCTGCTGCTGCCGGGCAAACAGCCGATCCGGCTCGACCCACCCGCCATCCAGCGCGCCGCCTTCCAGATCGAAAAGCTGGCCCAGGCCGCCACGCCCGAATAAACCTTCGCTGACGAGAGTTCTTCCATGCGCCCCTTCTCCATCAGGATTTTTGTTCCCTCCGGCGACCCGGAAGGCATCCGCATCGTCAGCCGCGACGACTGGCCGGGCAAGGCCGTCGTCTTCCCGCGCGAGCTGCTCGGCGAAGTCAAGGGTCGGCGCGAATACCAGCAGCCGGGCGTTTACCTACTGGCCGGGGGCAAGCGCCTGTACATCGGCGAGGGCGATCCGCTCGGTGAGCGCCTCGACAGCCATGCGCGCAACAAGACTTTCTGGAAGAAAGCCGTGTTTTTCACGGCCGAGTCCGGCCGCCTCAACAAGGCGCATGTGCAGCATCTCGAATCGCGCCTGGTCGGCCTGGCTCACGCGGCCGGCCTGGCCGAACTGGACAACGGCAACCAGCCGCTACCACCGGCCTTGAGCGAAGAGGAGTACGCCTCGGCAGAAAACTTCCTGCGCGAAATCCTGCTCATGCTGCCGCTGCTCGGCTTCTGGCATTTTGACGACGACCGGGCAGAAGAGACCGAGGACGAATTGCGCGAGGAAGCAGAGCAGCAGGTGCAGACCCGGCGCAGCGGCAAGCGGGCCGACGTCTATTCCGCCCTGCCGCGCGGCATGCGCTTTTCCTTCCGCAGTTCGACCGGCATGCGCGCGGCGCTGACACTGGTCGATGGCGGCGTGCAGGTCGCCAAGGGTAGCCAGGCCTGTGCCGAGGCCAAGCCACATTTCGACATTCACGGCGCCAGCTATGCCGCCCAGCGGCGCGAGCTGATCGAATCCGGCATCCTCGCGCAGGACGGCGCCAATTACGCATTCACCGCCGACCAGTTCTTCGCCTCGGCATCGGCCGCCGCTTCGGTGATCGCCGGCCAGAACCACAATGCCGACCATTGGCTGGCCGACGACGGCGCCAACCTCGGCGACCTGCTGCGCCGTAGCCGGGCCAAAGCCGGCGCCTGAAGCCGGCGGCACGACGGCCAGCGTTCGACCTTTTCCAAGCACGAATCTCACACCATGGCCAAACACTTGCGCAGTGGCCTGCCGGAATGGGACGGCCAGCAATTCGCCGTGGACGACCCGCGCATCCCGCTGCCGATCCTGCAACAGATCGCGCACCGGGCCGAGCCGGGTTGGGAACTGTATTTCGCCGATACCGCACACGGTGGCGAATGGTGGCTGCTCGATGCCGACGGCAGCTTGATCGAGAGTTTCTGGCTGACGGCGTAGGCCGGGATTCTTGCTCAGGCGGGTATAAAGCAGTATGGCAATACGCCCGGACAAACGGGAACCGGCCAAGCGCAAAATGCACCGCTATAGTTTTCCCGTGGTGACGTCAGACTGCGCCTTGGCGCTACTGCCCCATATCTGATCCACAAACGCGGCCCCGATTGGGGCCGCGCCCATTTCGGTAATCACCACTGCATTTTTCCGTCCCAGAGGCATCCATCGACTCCTGGGAAATGCCTGGCACGCAACTTTGTTCTAAAATTGCCAAAACATTCCTTTGGCATAGCGCATGTTTCCTCAGCGGCGGCGTATCCTCATCCTGTGCAAGACCTATCCATCGCCCAGTGCGCGTTATGTCGAGACCTCCTGCGTTGCCGGCATGGAGGAATCAGGAAAACTGATCCGCCTCTTTCCGGTGCCTTTTCGCCTCATCGAGGATGCGCAGCAATTTCGCAAATGGCAATGGATCAACGCTCGTGTTCGCAAGGCCGGCGATGATCATCGTCCGGAAAGCTACCGGATGTCGGTCGATACCATCGATCTTCTCGGCGAGCCCTTATCGACGCGCGGCGAGTGGTTCGAGCGCCGGCAAGCCATCGCGCCAGTACGGGTTTACGAGGATTTTGCGGCGCTCGACTCGGCCCGCCAAGCAGAGGGTATCTCGCTGGGTTTGCTGCGACCGTCAAAATTGCTTGAAATGCAGATCAGCCGCACCGATTCGCCGGACTGGACGGACGAGGAAATCGGCAAACTGATGCAGGCCCAGGCACAGGGCTCATTGTTCGACCAGCATGACGAACAGCGCTCGCTCAGGCTACTGAAAAAGCTCCCGTTCGACTTTCACTACCACTATGAATGCAGTTTCAACGGCGAAACCCACAGCTACCGGCACAAACTGGTCGATTGGGAGGCCGGCGCGCTGTACTGGAAAATTGATCGCCGCCCCGACTGGCCGGCGGCTTTCCGGCAAAAATTCATCGGCGAATTTGCCGACAAGGATATCCTCTTCCTGATGGGCACAATTCATCGCTTTCCACATCAGTGGCTGATTGTCAGCGTGCTCTATCCGCCTAGGCCGCTAGCCGTACAGGCTGGTCAGGGACAACTGTTTTAGCGGTAATGTGCAGCACGCTCGGCGCGCCGGCCCGCTGGGCGGCGCGCGCCACATAGCTGCGGTGACACTGCGCGGCATCGGCCTCGTAACAAACCAGGCAGACCGGCGAACGGCTGGCAAGTTTGGCAAGTTCGCTGACCGTCGGTTTCTGCGCATTCAGGTAATCAAGGAAATCGCGGCTGTACGCCGCCCAGTCGGCATCCTGCCGATAACGGTTGCGCACCGGTTTCGGGCAGCCCAGCGCCGGCATATGGAAGTAGGCAATGCCGGCGGCCTTGAGATGCTCGCAGAAGGCCGTCTTCGAAAAGCCCCTTTTTCGCGACAGGGGCAGTTCCCGGACATCAACCACCGAGGCAATGCCAAGTTGCTGCAGGCGGGCGACGAAGGCCTCGATGCCGAGGCCCTCGTAACCGAAGGTGTAAAGGTGGGTTGGCGACAAGAATTTTCCTGGATACGGTTGTCTGATTAACGCTTGCAGTTTAATTTGTCGCAGTGCATTCGCCAACGAATACCGCCTTCACCGCCACAGGAAACCAGCCATGGACACCCGCTATCTCGACGACCTGAGCCCCGGCCAGAATTTCACGACGCCGGGCGTCACGCTGACCGAAGCCGAAATCATCGACTTCGCCTGGCGCTATGATCCGCAGTCCTTTCATCTCGACGCCAATGCCGCAGCCAAGTCGCCTTACGGCGGGCTGATCGCCAGCGGCTTCCAGAGCCTGGCGGTGTGCTTCCGGCTGTTCATCCAGTCCGGCATCCTGGCCGAATCGAGCCTCGGTTCGCCCGGCATCGACGAGTTGCGCTGGCTGGCTCCGGTGCGTCCGGGTGACACCCTGCACTGCGAAGTTGAAGTGCTCGAAGTTCGCCCGTCCCGCAGCAAGCCGGATCGCGGCATCGCCCGCCTGCGCTACCAGGCGGTCAATCAGCACCCGGAGGTGGTACTGAGTTTTGTCGTCAACCATCTGCTGCGCCGCAACAACAAGAGCTGAATCGAGTCGGCAAAGCCGGCTGTTTCGTTCCCTTCGGGCGAGCAAAGTGCTAGATTGCCTGCCTCACTGGACACCCCTGACAGCCGGGGATGCCAATGAAATAAAAAATATCAGCGCAGCTGGCGCATCAGGGAAAACATGCATTCAAAACAGGCCTTGCCGGCAATTACCGTCGCCGCCATCGGTGTCGTTTTCGGCGACATCGGGACCAGTCCGCTCTATGCGCTGAAGGAAATTTTCAACGGCCACCATCCGATCCCGGTGACGCCCGAGAACATCCTCGGCATCCTGTCCATGGTCTTCTGGTCGATCATGGCGCTGGTTTCGATCAAGTACGTCGCGATCATCATGCGCGCCGACAACCGCGGCGAGGGCGGCTCGCTGGCTCTCCTCGCCCTGATCACCGAGCGCGCCAAGAATCCCCGCCTGACCTGGGTGATCACCCTGCTCGGCATTTTTGCTGCTGCCCTCTTTTACGGCGACAGCATGATCACGCCGGCCATTTCGGTGCTCTCGGCGGTCGAGGGCATGGAAATCATCACGCCGACCCTGAAGCCCTACGTCATCCCGATCACGCTGGCCATCATCACTTTCCTGTTCTTCATCCAGAAACGCGGCACCGGCACGGTGGGCATGTTTTTCGGCCCGGTCATGGTCGTCTGGTTCGGCGTTCTCGGCGTTCTCGGCATCCTGCAGATTGCCCAGAACCCGTATGTCCTGGAGGCCCTGAACCCGATCTTCGCGATCCATTTCATCGTCATCCACCCCGGCCTAGCCTTCCTGGCCCTCGGTTCGGTCGTCCTGGCGGTGACCGGCGGCGAAGCGCTATATACCGACATGGGGCACTTCGGCCGCTTGCCGATCCGCCTGGCCTGGTTCTTTTTCGTCATGCCGGCCCTGGTCCTCAATTATTTCGGCCAGGGTGCCCTGCTGCTTGTCGACCCGGCGGCGATCGCCAGCCCCTTCTTTCACCTGGCGCCGGACTGGGCCCTGATTCCGATGGTCGGCCTCGCCACCGTCGCGACGGTCATCGCCTCGCAGGCGGTCATTTCCGGCGCCTTCTCGGTGGCTCGGCAGTCGATCCAGATGGGCCTGCTGCCGCGCATGCAGATCGTCCACACCTCCGGTCACGAGGAAGGGCAGATCTATGTCCCGTTTACCAACTGGACGCTGTATCTGGCGGTCGTTGCCCTGGTCATCGGCTTCAAGAGTTCCTCGAATCTGGCTGCCGCCTACGGCATCGCGGTGACCGGCACGATGCTCATCGACACCGTGCTGATCGCCTTCGTCATGGTCCTGATGTGGCGCTGGAACGCCATCGTCGTCGCCCTTGTCGCCGGCCTGATGCTGCTCGTCGATCTCTTCTTCTTCGCCGCCAATGCCATCAAGATTCCTGAGGGGGGCTGGTTTCCGATTGCCATGGGGCTCATCTCCTTCACCGTCCTGACCACCTGGCGCCAGGGCCGCCGCCTGGTCGCCCAGGAAATGGCCAAGCAGAGCATTCCGATGGATGCCTTCCTCGACTCGATCAATGGCGTGCACCGCATCGAAGGCACCGCCGTCTTCCTGACCAGTTCCAAGGAAGGCGTACCGGCCGCCCTGCTGCACAATCTCAAGCACAACCAGGTGCTCCACGAACGCGTCGTCCTGCTCACCATCCAGACCACCGACGCACCGCACGTCAATGATTTCGAACGCATTTACCTGCACAACCTGAACAAGGGCTTCAAGCGCCTGATCGTCCGCTACGGCTTCATGGAAAGCCCGGATGTGCCGGGCGTGCTCGACCAGTGCAAGCGCTTCGGCGAGCGTTTCGACATGATGGAAACGACCTTCTACCTGTCGCGCGAAACCATCGTGCCGTCGATGGCCCGCCGGTTCACACCACTGCGCGCCAGGCTGTTCGCCATCATGTCGAAAAACGCCACCAGCGCCAGCGACTTTTTCCAGATCCCGACCAACCGCGTCGTCGAACTGGGCACCCAGCTGATCATATAAAGACGCGAATTTCTGTTGAAAATCATCGCCTGATCGGGCCGGGCACTGCCGAACAGAGGGTACCTTGCGGTAAAATAGTCGGCTATGGTCTATCCCCTCCTCCGCAAATTATTCTTCGCCCTGGATGCCGAAACCGCTCACGGAATCGGCATGAGCGGCCTGTCCTTCCTCAGTGCCACGGGCTTTTCCGGGTTGATCGCCAAGCCGGTGACGCCCTGCCCGGTCGAGGTCATGGGCCTGAAATTCCCCAATCCGCTCGGCCTCGCCGCCGGCCTGGACAAGAACGGCGATTACATCGACGGGCTGGCCGCACTCGGTTTCGGTTCCATTGAAATCGGCACCATCACGCCGCGCCCGCAGGACGGCAATCCGAAGCCGCGCCTGTTCCGCGTACCGCAAGCGCAGGGCATCATCAACCGCATGGGCTTCAACAATGCCGGCGTCGACCGTCTGCTGCACAACGTGCGCCTCGCCGAATTCCCGAAAAAGGGCGGCATCCTCGGCATCAACATCGGCAAGAACGCGACGACGCCCATCGACAAGGCGGCCGAGGACTACCTGATCTGCCTCGAAAAGGTCTACAACGACGCCAGCTACGTCACCGTCAATATTTCCTCGCCGAACACCAAGAACCTGCGCGAACTGCAGAAGGACGAGGCACTCGACGACCTGCTGGCCCAGCTCAAGGCGAAGCAGGAGCAACTGGCCGAGAATTACGGCAAGTACGTACCAATGGCCTTGAAGATCGCCCCCGATCTCGACGACGCGCAGATCACGGCGATCGCCGATGCACTGCGCCGGCATCGCATGGATGGCGTGATCGCCACCAACACCACGCTGTCGCGCGAAGGCGTCGAAAACCTGCCGAACGGCAAGGAAACGGGCGGCCTGTCCGGCGCGCCGGTCTTCAAAAAATCGACCGAGGTGCTCAGCAAGCTGGCGACGGCCCTGGCCGGCGAGCTGCCGATCATCGGCGTCGGCGGCATTCTCAAGGGTCAGGATGCGGTCGCCAAGATCGAGGCTGGCGCCAGCCTGGTCCAGATCTACAGCGGCTTCATCTACCGCGGCCCGGAACTGGTCAGCGAAGTGGCAGCCGCCCTGGCTAAACTGCAGAAGAAACCCATCTAAGACCATGCCCGGCACGCGGTTGTTCGCCGACCGGCAAAGCCTGATAATGCGCGCTTCACGCCCAGAAAAATCATGAGCCACTACTTATTCATCCTCGTCGGCGCGGTGCTGGTCAACAACGTCGTCCTGGTGAAGATCCTCGGCCTCTGCCCCTTCATGGGCGTTTCCAAGAAACTGGAAACGGCCTACGGCATGGGCGCCGCGACCACCTTCGTGCTGACCGTGGCGACCGGCGCCAGCTACATCATCGATCACTTCCTGCTCATGCCCTTCGGGCTGGAATATCTGCGCACGCTGTCCTTCATCGTCACCATCGCCGCCATCGTCCAGCTCACCGAAATGGTCATCGCCAAGACCTCGCCGGCCCTGCAGCAGACGCTGGGCATCTACCTGCCGCTGATCACCACCAACTGCGCCGTGCTCGGCGTGCCGCTGCTCAACATTTCGAACGGCTACAACTTCGCCGAATCACTGCTTTTCGGCGCCGGCAGTGCCGTCGGCTTCTCGCTGGTGCTGATCCTATTTGCCGGCATCCGTGAGCGTGTCGACGGCGCCGATGTGCCCATCCATTTTCGCGGCGTGGCCATCGCCATGGTCACGGCCGGCCTGATGGCCCTCGCCTTCATGGGTTTCGCCGGACTGGACAAGTACCAATGATCCTGCCCTCCGCAATTGACCAATCACGGCGGGCAGGATAATGGACATCCTGCTCGCCATCGCCATCATGGCCCTCGGTGCCGTCGTGCTCGGCGCCGCGCTCGGTTTCGCCTCGATCAAGTTCAAGGTCGAGGGCGATCCGCTGATCGAGAAGATCGAGGCCATCCTGCCGCAGACCCAGTGCGGCCAGTGCGGCTATCCGGGTTGCAAGCCCTACGCCGAAGCCATCGCCAACGGCGATGAAATCAACAAGTGCCCGCCGGGCGGCACGGAAGGTGTGCAACGCCTGGCCGACCTGCTCGGCCGCGAGGTCAAGCCGCTCGACGCCGAGGAAAAGCCGAAGTCGGTCGCCATCATCGACGAGAACACCTGCATCGGCTGCACGCTGTGCATCCAGGCCTGCCCGGTCGATGCCATCGTCGGCGCCGCCAAGCAGATGCACACCATCATCGCGCCACTGTGTACCGGCTGCGAACTCTGCCTGCCGCCCTGCCCGGTCGAATGCATCAGCATGCAGCCGATCGGCGAAAACATCGACAACTGGAAGTGGAAATACCCGGTTGTTGAAATCAAGGCTGCGGCCACCCAAAAGGCCGCCTGATGCTGATGAACCTGTTCAAATTCAAGGGTGGCGTCAAGCCGCCGACCAACAAGACGCAGTCCGTGACCCTGCCGATTGCCCAGGCCCCCTTGCCTTCGCGCCTCGTCGTGCCGCTCCACCAGAGCATTGGCGGCATGCCGCAGCCGGTCGTCCAGGCCGGCGACAAGGTCCTGAAGGGCCAGTTGATCGGTGAGGCCGACGGCTGGATCTCGGCCGCCGTGCACGCCCCGACCTCGGGCACCGTACTCGAAGTGGCGATGCATGTGCAGCCGCACCCGTCCGGCCTCGACGCCATGTGCGTCGTCATCGAGCCGGATGGCAAGGATGAATGGATCGCGCATCAGCCCTTCGACTACGCCAATGCCGCCCCCGAGGCGGTGCGCGAATACCTGCAGCAGTCCGGCATCGTTGGCCTGGGCGGCGCGGTGTTCCCGACCCACGGCAAGCTGACGCCGTCGAAGACCGTGCCGATGGAAGAGCTGGTCATCAACGGCGCCGAGTGTGAGCCCTTCATCACCTGCGACGACTTGCTGATGCGCGAACGCGCCGAGGAAGTTGTGCGCGGCATCGGCATTTTCCGCGACCTGCTGCAACCGAAGAAGGTGCTGATCGGCATCGAGGACAACAAGCCGGAAGCCGCCGCCGCGATGCGTGCCGCGGTCGACGCGCTCGGCGAGCCGTTTTCCGTCGTGCCGGTGCCGACGCTTTATCCGGCCGGCGGTGCCAAGCAGCTGATCCGCGTCCTGACCGGCAAGGAAGTCCCGGCCAGCAAGCGCTCGACCGATCTCGGCGTGCAGTGTTTCAACGTCGCCACCGCCTACACCGCCTGGCGCGCCATTGCGCACGGCGAACCGGTCGTCTCGCGCCTGGTCACGCTGTCCGGCAACGTGCATGCGCCGCGCAATTACGAAGTGCTGATCGGCACGCCGATGGGCGAACTGCTGCAACTCGCGCAGCCGCACCCGGACACCGACGGCATCGTCATGGGCGGCCCGATGATGGGCTTCCTGGTGCCCGACGCCAATGTCCCGGTGGTCAAGGCAACCAACTGCCTGATCGCCCATTCCGACCGCCTGTTCCCGCCCAAGGCGCCGGAAATGCCGTGCATCCGCTGCGGATCCTGCGCCCAGGCCTGCCCGCACGAACTGCAACCCTTCGAGATGTACTGGTTCGCGCGTGCCAAGAACTTCGGCAAGACGCAGGAATATCACATCTTCGACTGCATCGAATGCGGTTGCTGCTCCTTCGTCTGCCCATCGCGCATCCCGCTCGTCCAGTATTTCCGTTTCGCCAAGAGCGAGATCTGGGCCCGCGAACGCGAAAAAAAGGCCGCCGACACCGCCAAGGAACGTTTCGAATTCAAGCAGCTGCGCGACGAACGCGAAAAAGCGGAAAAAGCCGAGAAGCTGGCCAAGGCCGCGGCCGCCCAGGCCGCCAAGAAGGCGGCGGAAGCAGCTGCGGCCGCCGCGGCGGAAAATACGGCGCCGGCCGCTGCCACCGCCCCGGCCGCCGACGCTGTTGCGCCGCTGGAAAGCCCCACCCCGGCCAGCCCGGCCGATGCCGCCCAGGATGCCAAAAAGGCCGCCATCGCAGCGGCCATGGCGCGGGCCAAGGCGCAACGTGAAGCCGCTCAACCCAGGAACACCGAAGCCGTGACCATCGAACAGCAGCAGGCGATGGACGAAATCGCGTCGCGCCGGCAGGCAGCAACGGCAGGATCGAGCGCCTCCGAGCCCCAACCCCGCCCACTCGATCCTAACAACTAATTCCTGGATCCTAAAAACAGTGTTCCCTCCCGCCCCCTACCTGCTCAAGGACGTCAGCGTCAGCCAGGTCATGTCCCAGGTCTGCCTGGCCCTGGTTCCCGGCATTGCCGCCTACGCCTGCCTGGTTGGCCCGGCCATCCTGGTCCAGGTGGTCATCGCCTCGCTCGCCGCACTGCTCGCCGAGGCCGTGATGTTGCGCATCCAGGGACGGCCGCTGGCGCTGTTCCTGTCCGACGGCTCGGCCATCGTCACCGCCTGGCTGATCGCCCTGACCTTTCCGCCGCTTGCCCCATGGTGGCTGGTGGTCACCGGGACGATCTTCGCCATCGTCGTCGCCAAGCAGCTCTACGGCGGTCTCGGCCAGAACCCGTTCAATCCGGCCATGGTTGCCTTTGCCGTCTGCATCGTCGCCTTCCCGGCCCTGATGTCGCAATGGCCGAGCGTCGGTCTGCAGTTGTCGCTGGTCGATCAGATGAATGTCATCTTCGGCCTCCTGCCGCGCGTCGATGCGCTGTCCGGCGCAACACCGCTCGACGCGATGAAAACCGCACTCAAGCTCAGCGAGGGCAATCTCAGCGTCAGCCAGCTGCTGGAAAACCAGGATATCTATGGCAACTTCGCCGGCCGCGGCTGGGAATGGGTGGCCGGCGGCTATCTGCTCGGCGGCCTGTGGCTGTGGCAACGCAAGCTGATCACCTGGCACGTCCCGGTCGCCTATATCGGCTCGCTGCTGCTGATTTCCGGTGGCCTCTGGCTGTATCAACCGAGCCAGTTCGCCAACCCGCTGTTTCACCTGCTGTCGGGCGGCGCCATGCTCGGTGCCTTCTTCATCGCCACCGACCCGGTCTCCGGCTGCACGACGCCGCGCGGCAAGCTGATCTTCGGCGCCGGCTGCGGCCTGCTCGCCTACATCATCCGCGTCTTCGGCGGTTATCCGGACGGCGTCGCCTTTGCCGTGCTGCTCATGAACCTGTGCGCACCGGTCATCGACCTGCTCACCCAGCCGCCCATTTTCGGCATGAAGGACAAGGCATGAGCAGCGCCAAGGAATTCACCGCCCCGGGCATGGCCGCCCGCACGGCAGCCATCCTCTTCGTCTTCGTGATCATCTTCACCGGCCTGCTCTCGGCCGCCTACCTGTGGACCAAGCCGGCCATCGAAGCCTCGGCCGCCGAAGAGAAAATGAAGCTGGTCGACGAAGTCCTGCCGCGCAACGAATACGACAATGCGCTGCTCGAAGACACCCTGAGCCTGCCGCCAACACCGGAACTCGGGCTGAGCGATGCGTCCACGCTGTACCGGGCCCGCCGTGGCGAGCAGCCGGTCGCCCTGATTTTTGAAAGCGTCGCGCCGGATGGCTACGCCGGCAAAATCCGGCTGATCATCGCCCTGCGCGCCGACGGCCGCGTCGCCGGCGTACGCGTCACCCAGCACAAGGAAACACCGGGCCTCGGCGACTACGTCGAAATCAAGAAAGACAAGAACAAGAAGCGCCCGTGGATCACCCAGTTCAACGACCTGGCCATCGGCCGGACAGTCGACCGCGACTGGAAGGTCAAGAAGGACGGCGGCAGCCTCGATTACCATGCCGGCGCCACGATCACCCCGCGCGCCATTGCCAAGGCGGTGCATAAAGCCGTCCAGTGGGCCGGCGCCAACCGCGACCAACTCTTTGCCAGAACGGGAGCCGCCCAATGATCCGCCGTGACGAATTCACGACCATCGCCGGCAACGGCATCTGGAAGCAGAACACCTCGATTGTCCAGATCCTCGGTCTCTGCCCGCTGCTCGCCGTAACCACCAATGCCGTCAACGGCATCATGCTGTCACTGGCGACCATTCTGGTCATGGCCCTCTCCGGCTTTGCCATTGCCAGCCTGCGCAACCTGATCCCGCACGAAATCCGCATCCCGGTCTTCATCCTGATTGTTGCCGCGCTGGTCACCGTCGTCGATCTGCTGTTCAACGCCAACCTGCATGAACTCTACCTGGTGCTCGGCATCTTCATTCCGCTGATCGTCACCAACTGCATCGTACTGGCCCGCGTCGAAGCCTTCGCGGCCAAGAATCCCCCGCTGCAATCGACGCTGGATGGCGTGTTCATGGGCATCGGCATGCTGTGGACCCTGGCCCTGCTCGGCGCCCTGCGCGAATTCCTCGGCAGCGGCACCATCCTCGGTGGCATCGACATGGTCTTCCCCAGCCTGCAGCCGATCCAGGTCCTGCCGGAAAGCTATCCCGGCTTCCTGCTCGCCCTGCTGCCACCGGGCGCCTTCATCCTGCTCGGCTGCATGATCGCCTGGAAAAACTGGCTCAACGCCCGCGCCGCCGCCCGCGCCCAAGCCAAACCACCGGTGCTGGTCGGTAGTCGGTAGTCGGTAGTCGGTAGTCGGTAGTCGGTAGTCGCTAACAGCTAACAGCTAATAACTAACAGCTAGCAACTAACAACTCCCGCATTTGCTCGGCGGGTTGCGGGCGGCCGAACAGGAAGCCCTGGAACTGGTCGCAACCATGTTTGAGCAAATAATCGCGCTGGGCCTCGGTTTCGACGCCTTCGGCGATGACCGACAGGGCCAGTTCGTGGGCCATGGCGATGATGGCCGGCACCAGCCGGACGCTGGTCCCGTGTTCGCTGATTTCGCAGACGAAGGAACGGTCGATTTTCAGTGCCTGGACCGGGAACTGGTTCAGATAGCTGAGCGACGAGTAGCCGGTCCCGAAATCATCGATGGCCACATCGATATGCATGCTGCGCAAGGCATGCAGCACCTTCGAGGCACTCCCGGCGTTGCGCATGAGCAGGGACTCGGTGAGTTCCAGGGCGAGCAGTTCCGGCGGCAGGTTGTAACGGGCCAGCATATCGCCGATCAGTTTCGGCACGTCCTGCTGGGCAAACTGGTTGGCCGACAGGTTGACCGCCACCGGCACGACGGCCAGGCCGGCATCGAGCCAGGCGCGTTGCTGGCGACAGACATCGTCGAGCGCCCATTCGCCAAGCGCGCTGATCAGGCCGCTTTCCTCGGCCAGCGGAATGAAGCGGGTCGGCGGAATCATGCCGTGGCCCCGACTCTGCCAGCGCATCAGGGCCTCGGCCCCGATCAGCTGACCGCTCTTGGCGTCCACCTTGGGCTGGTAATACATGGAAATTTCGCCGCGCCCGAGCGCGCCGCGCAAATCGTTCTCGAGCAACAGTTCGCCGAGCGAGGTGTTGTTGATCCCGGCCGAATAGAAGCGCGCCGTGTTGCGCCCCTCTTCCTTGGCCCGGTACATCGCCGCATCGGCCTTGCGCAGCAGTTCCGAGACGTTCTGGCCGTCGTCCGGCCAGAGGGCGATGCCGGCGCTGCCGGTCACGGTCAGCGCATGGCCGGCCAGCAGGTAGGGCTGCCCGAGCGCGGCGAGCAGCTTGCGCGTGACGTGCATGGCGTACTGCAATTGCTCGATTTCGGGCAGGACCACAACGAATTCGTCGCCGCCCAGGCGGCACAGCGTATCGGTCTCGCGCAGCACGGCCAGGCCGCGCTGGGCAGCCTGGATCAGCAGATTGTCGCCAACCTCGTGACCCAGGGTGTCGTTGATGTTCTTGAAGCGGTCGAGGTCAATGAAGATCACCGCCGTCTGCTGCTCGCTGCGCCGCGACTTGGCGATCGCCTGGGAAATCCGGTCGTCGAGCAGCACCCGGTTGGGCAGCCCGGTCAGCGCGTCGTGGTGGGCCAGGTGCTGGATGCGCGCCTCACTTTCCTTGCGCTCGGAAATATCGGTAAAGATCCCGATGTAGTTGCGGGTTTCGCCCGCCGCGCCGCGCACTGCCGCCACCGACAGCCATTCCGGGTAGATGCCGCCATCCTTGCGGCGATTCCATATTTCGCCATGCCACTGGCCGCGCTTGATCAGTTCGGCCCACATGTGCCGGTAATATTCGCCGCCCTGACGGCCGGAGTTGAGAATGGCCGGCGTCTGCCCGATCACTTCTTCGGCCGCGTAACCGGTAATTTCACAGAAAGCGGGATTGACCGCGACGATGCGCGATTCGGCATCGGTAATCGTCATCCCCTCGGCGGCGCAGGTGAACACCTGGGCATAGAGGCGCAACTGTTCCTCGGCCCGGCGCTGGGCTTCATAGCGCTGCAGCAGATTGCGCCGGTCCTGGTCGATGCGCACGACGGCATAGACGCCATACACGACGAGCAGGATGGACAGCCCATAGAGCACCTGGCGGTAATAGCTGGAAACCAGCAAGGACTCTTCATGCACTGCCGTATAAAGCCGCGTGAATTCCTCGTGCAGCAGGCCGGTCGGGGCATGCGCGATGGCAAAGACCAGTTGGTCGACCTCGGGCCGCTTTTCCATGATCACCCGGGCATGGGCCAGCAGGTGAGCCAGCGAAAGCTGACCGAAAGCCGGCAGGCGAGTCGCCTCGAGGGCGCGCATTTCCTCGCGCAGTGCGGCAAGTTGTTCGCGCTCCGGACCCTGACCGAAACTCAGGACGGCGCGGACAAAATGCTCAAGCTCCGGCGGCGTATCGCGGCCCAGTTTGTGCAGGTAATTTTCGGCGGCCAGCGGAAAATAACGCTGCGAATTGCGCAATACCGCGTTGCTGCGCTGGAACAGGTCGATCTGCTCTTCCTTGGCCGCCTGGGCCGCGAGCAGCGCGTCGAGCTTGCCACTCAGGCGCTGTCCGTCGGCATTGCCCACCCAGGCCGGAAAACGCTTGAGATTGGCCCGTTCGCTGCGAATTTCGCCGAGTCGGCGGACCACCGGATCATAGTTGTGCATCAGGTCGGCATAGCTGCCGACGACCGCCACATTCAGTTCGACATCGGCCTGCTGCATGCTGCGCAGGGATTGCATGTAGGCGTAGTGCCCTTCCGACGACACCTCGCCGGCCCGTATCGAAAGCCAGGTCAGCAGGGCGACCAGGCTGATGAAGCCCAATCCGAGACTGAGCCAGTGCCGAAGGCGTCCCGTCGAATTCATTGGAGCGGCACTCCCTGCCATTCGCCGGTCAGGCTGTTGAGAAAGGCGACAATGGCCTGCACATCGGGCTCGGCAAGTTCGCGGCCAAGCTGGTAACGCCCCATGATGACCACGGCCTCGGCCAGCGAGTCCACCGAACCATCGTGAAAATAGGGTGAGGTCAGCGCGATGTTGCGCAGCGAAGGCACCTTGAAGACATGTTTGTCTTCCTGCCGCCCGGTCACGTTGTAGCGACCGAGATCGGCCTTGCTCGGCTGGCGGCCGGCGAAGTAGTCGCCGAGCACGCCGAACTTCTGGTACATGTTGCCGCCGAGCAGCACGCCCTGGTGACAACTGGTACAGCCCAGTTCGCGGAACAGGCGGTAACCCTCGAGCTCCTGCCCCGTCAGGACCGTCTTGTTGCCCTGCAGATAGCGGTCAAAGCGCGAATTCCGGGTGAGCAGCGAACGCTCGAAGGTAGCAATCGCGTCGGCCACATTTTTCGCCGTCAGGCCATCGCTGTAGGCCTGCTTGAAGGCGGCGACGATTTCCGCATCGCGGCTCAGCCGGGCCAGCACTTCCGCCCAACTGCTGCCGAGTTCGAGCGGGTTGTGGATCGGCCCGGCCGCCTGCTCTTCAAGACTGCCGGCCCGGCCATCCCAGAACTGGACAAAACTCAGGCTGCTGTTGAAGACCGTCGGCGCATTGATGCCGCCCAGGGCGCCGCCTATCCCCTCCGAGACGCGTTTGCCGTCATCACCACCGCGCCGCAGATCATGGCAGGAAATGCAGGCCAGGCTGTTGTCCGCCGAAAAACGCTTGTCGCTGAACAGGCGCTCGCCGAGCGCCACCCGCTCCGGGTTCAGGCGGGCCAGGGGCGGCAAGGGCTGAATCGGCTCGATGCTATCGATGGCAACCGGCAAGGCCGCTTCGGCCGGGACGACGGGCTGATCAGCCGGCCCGCCAGCCGGTGAAAACAACCAAAAGGCGCCACCAATCAGCGCCATAGCAAGCAGGGAAATCAGCAAAAAAAGATGGAGCGAGCGTTTCATGGGCCGATTTTACCGCCGGTGCGCTGTCACGTCGCCAACACCACGCAATTCCGGCCACGTCGCTTGGCGTCATACACCGCCTTGTCGGCTCGACTGATGAAGGCATTTTCGCTTTCACCCGGAAAATATTCGGCAACACCGATACTCACCGTGAATTGCCACAAGGGCTGGACACCGCAAACACCGGCCAGCCCGGCAAAAGCGCAGCGCAGGCGCTCGGCCAGCAAACGGGCATCCTCGCCGGATGTTTCGGAGAGCAGGATGACGAATTCTTCACCGCCATAACGAAAAGCCCGGTCACTGGCGCGCAACGAGCTGCGCACCAGGCTCGCCAGTTCCTGCAGGACACGGTCGCCGGTCAGGTGCCCCCAGGTGTCGTTGATCGTTTTGAAATTGTCGCAGTCGAGCATCAGCAAGGAGAGCGGACGACCATAGCGATAGGCTCTTTCGAGCTCGTCCTGCAGGCAATGATGCAGGTGCCGACGGTTGAACAGGCCGGTCAGCGCATCCGTCTGGCTGAGCAGGCGATAGCGCTCCTCGCTCTCTTTGAGGGCCTCTTCGGCACGATGCCGGTCAGTCACATCCTGCAGGGTTTCAATGGCGCCGATGACCTGCCCGGCCTCGTTGCGCAAGGGCGCCGCGGTAAAAAACAGCCAGCGCCCGCCCTGCCCGAAAGCCGGGAAAAAATCCTCGGCTTCGTAGGCGCCATCGATAAGCAGGGAAGGCTTGAATTTGCCGTCGTAGAACTGCTCGATCGCCTGCTCGGTGGCGCCGCTGACGATCAGGTCGCCGAGAATCGGCCGCGGCTGCGGATAAAAAGCCCGCCACTGCTCGGATTTGCCGATCATCTCGGCGGACGGAACGCCGGTCAGCACCGCACAGGCGCGATTCCAGTGGGTCACGCGGTGCTGCGCATCGATAACAATACTGGGCACTGGATTGCCTTCCACAATTTGTGAAAGGACCTGATCGTCGCCGGGGATTGTTAGTTCCATCGGAACGCCCCTATTCTCTGTCGGTTAGAATTGCTTTTCGCCGAATATCCGCCTTTCCGGGCGACCTGACAATCTTGCACTGCAATAAGCGTGAATAAAACCCAGATCGAATGCTTCTATGCCCGCCTTGCCGAAAGCAATCCGGCGCCGACGACCGAGCTCAATTACAGCAGCCCGTTCCAGTTGCTGATTGCCGTCATCCTCTCGGCCCAGGCGACCGACGTCGGCGTCAACAAGGCGACGGCCCGGCTCTTCCCGGTCGCTCCGACACCGGACAAGATGGCCGCCCTCGGCGCCGATGGTCTGGCCGAATACATCAGGACCATCGGCCTTTACCGCACCAAGGCGAAGAACGTCATCGCCACCTGCCAGCTGCTGCTCGAACGCCATGGCGGTGAAGTACCGGCCGAACGGGCAGCGCTCGAAGCCCTGCCCGGCGTCGGCCGCAAGACGGCAAATGTCGTGCTGAACACCGCTTTCGGCCAGCCGACCATCGCCGTCGACACCCACATTTTCCGGCTCGGCAACCGGACCGGCCTGGCGCCGGGCAAGACCGTCCTCGAAGTCGAACAAAAGCTGCTGCGCGTCACCCCGGAAAAATACCTGAAGGACGCCCATCACTGGCTGATCCTGCACGGCCGCTATGTCTGCAAGGCGCGCAAGCCGGAATGCCAGCGCTGCGTCGTGGCCGAGCTTTGCCGCTTCACGGGCAAGAGCCTGTGAAAGTCGCCAGCGCCCTGGTCAGCGGCCGCCAGGCCAGCCCGGAACTCGCCGAACGCGCCGTGCGCGAAGCACTGGCGGCGGCCGGCCTGAGCCGGGCGGCCAGCGTGCTGCTCTTCCTGACCCGCGATTTCGCCCGCCAGGCCCAGCCCGCCGTCATCGCGGCATCGCGTGCCGCCGGCAGCCTGCAGGTCTTCGGCAGCACCGCCAGCGGCCTGTTTACCGAGAATGAAGTCCTGCTCGATCAGCCCGGCGCGGCCGCCCTGGTCATTGGCGAGGAAACCGGCAGCCCCGCGCCCGCGGAAGCCATGACCCTTGCCTTCAGCGGTCACAGTGGTCTGCCCTTTGCGTGGCAGGACAGCAGGCCGCGGGCCGGGTTGCTCGACTCCGATGCCCAGGCCTGGTCGCATGGCCGCCTGAGCAGCGATGCCTGTGCCGAATTCGCCATCCCCGGCCGGCAGATACGCCAAGCGCTATCGACCGGTTTGCGCCAGCTCGGCCCCGCCCAGCCAGTCGATGATTGCGCGGCCTACGAATTGCGCCGGCTTGGCGGACAATCCGCCGTCGCCAGCCTGCGCCGCGCCCTGCCGGCCGAACTGCGCGACCATCCACCACTGCACCAGATCAGCCTGCTGCGGCGCAGCGACGAACCGGGCATCGCCATCCTCTCGGCCAATGCCGATGGCTCGCTGACCCTGGCTGAAGCACTGAGCCAAGGCGAGGCAATCACCTGGGCCATCCGCCAGCCACTGGCCAGCGAACAGGACATGCATCAGGCGCTCGACGCGGCAGCCCACGGCGAATTCAAGCCGGATTTTGCGCTGATGTTTTCCTGCATCGGCCGCGGCCCGCTGTTTTACGGTGGCGAGGACCGCGACCAGATGGCCTTCCGCGAACATTTCCCCGGCCGGCCGTTGCTCGGGGTCTACGGAAACGGCCAGATCGCCAGCAGCCATGGCGAAAACCGGCTGTTTCACAATTCCGTCATCACCCTACTGATAGCAGGTGCCCATGTTTAACCCCTCCCGCGAGCAGGTTCGCCGCTTCTTTTGCGAAGCCTGGCGCAAACACCAGGAACGTCTGCCGCTGGTCGGCGCCGAAGTCACCGCCGCCGATCTGGCCATCCGCCACCCGGAATACCACGCCCTGCTCAACGACGCCGACGGCGCGCTGGAAAAGGAATGGACGCCGGAAGGCGGCCAGATGAACCCCTTCCTGCATCTGTCACTGCACCTGGCCATCCACGAACAGGTCAGCATCGACCAGCCGCCCGGCATCCGGGCCGCCTTCGAAGGCCTGCGCAGCCGCCTCGACCCCCACGCCGCCGAACATGTCCTGCTCGAATGCCTCGGTGAAACCATCTGGCGCGCCCAGCAACAAGGCGGCGGCATGGACGCACCAGCCTATATCGACGCGGTACGCCGCAAGGCCAGCCTACTGACGCCTTGAATTGGAGGGCTCGCTACTTGCAGGGAGGTGAGAGTAGCAAGTAGCGATCTGTGGCTTGTTGAACAAGGAGCTCATACGCGGGGGCAACTGGCAGCAAGTCGGCCAAAGCCGACCTTGAGCCGCCGGATAGGACCAGGCTGCAATGTGCCACTTACCTGCCGCTCAGGCGCTTAGGTGGCCAATGGGCGACGGTCGGCGCCCGACCCAGTGCTGATTGTCGGCGTCACGGCAAGCGGACAATCAAAGTGCCATATATATGACAAACGAAAGAGCGAATCTTCGATTCCAAAGAGCATCTATAACTTCTCAGGCATGTTCCTGCACCACTACCATTTTCAAACCAAGGCATTGCTGGGGGGTGTCGACGGGGGAGGTGGGGCCAAGTACTTTTGCATAAATGGCCCTGTCCGCGTACTGATATATCATACTCTCCAGGTTGTTCCGTTCCAGACGCATTACCAGTCATCTTAAATAAATGCCCCACAAATATAAAAACACCAAGCAGCCTGGATCGGCTGATACTCCTGCACCGATGGAAACCAGAAGCTGGGCTACGGTTTTGAGCGAGCGTTTTCAATCGGGAAAAGTCTCGGTCTACAAGGCGATCACCATGATGTTTCTCGGTGCCGGGTTGATCTGGGCATTGCTTCGTGTTGGTACCTTCTTTTTGCTACCGACCCTGGATAAAGGCTATCAGCAGACAGTCAATGTCTCGCCTTGGTGGGTTGTGCTAGGGATACAGGGGCTTTGCTTGGGGATAATCGTTGTTGTTTGCGTCGTTCATTTCTTTGTCGATATATCCGGCAGCGTTATCTGGGTCGTTTCTGGGTTGATCGTCGCCGCTTCGATTGTGTTCGAATCGTTCATTCAGTTGGTGATTCCGGGGATGTCGATGGCCGATTGGGCTTTCTATGCCAATACGAAAGCCAGTCTCCGAAGTTACGAGCGGCAAGTCAAAGTGACTCCCTATACGCTTCAGTATCGCAGCTTGCGTGTTAAGAATGCGCAGATCGAGAACTGGGAATGCAGGACGACGCCGATAAAGACCGATATGAGTTTTTTGCCAAAATACGCAGACCAACCGCTTTGTCTTACGGTCCATGAAGGTTATTTCGGGTGGGAATGGATCGATAACTTGCGGGTATGCTCGGAAACCGATATGCGGATGGCGCAACCGATTTCGCCGTGTGAAGTATGGGCGCCTGGAATGCCGAAGATAGGTTTCCCGAAGAACGCTGCACGATAAAGCATCGCATAGCGCCCTTTACCTAGAACATTGAAGGTCCGCTTTCCAAAGCCCTGACCGTCGCCTTTGGGTCGGAAGCTGAAGTAGGCGAGTAGCTCTCGTAATCAAAATGCAAATAACCGGTCCCGGCCATTTTCATTGGGAAGGCCTGCGGTTGCTTTGGCCGACATCCGGCCCTTCCTGAAACTTGCTCTAAATTTAACAGGGCATCGACACAGCAATCATTCCTAATAAATTCATGTCATCACTTGCTGTGCGACGTAGTTGGCTTGAAACTACTGCCTTTCAATTTCTAGCGGTGACATTGTGGAAATCACACTTCCGGAAGACCATCCAGATATGCGAAGAATCGTCGAGGCTGCACATTACGACGTCACCACGACGCCCGAAATAAGCAACAGCAATTCATTGGCCAATGCGCTGACCGCAGCCCTAGGAAATGCACCAGGCACGGGCGATGATTTGAACAACATCGAGTTCCTGATGCACGTGTTGTCTGTCAATCGTGCCTCGGGTGCCATCGATGACGATGCTTTCGAACAATTACTTCAGCACATCAAAACCCGAGATGGCAGGGCCAACCTGGCCG
>JBAQDI010000044.1:0-101789 GCA_049294655.1 Azonexus sp. | reverse complement strand
GGTCGGGGACGTTTTCGGGCAGCGCCGGGCGTTGCGGGTTGTTCAGTTGTTCCGGGCTGGCGATGGTCGGCCCGGCGGCCGGCGGGCCGCTCGTCTTGCTGCGCACGGCCGTTGCCTTGCGGCCTTGCGTGGCCTTGTCGGCCGGCGCTGCGACGCCATCGTCGCCCGGCGCGAACCAGACCAGGGCCAGCGTGCCAAGCAGTCCCAGGGCCAGCAGCAGGCGGGTGTGGGCCGGCTTCATGCGCCTTTCTCCAGATAGAGCAGGAAAACGATGCGGGCGTCGACGACGCCGTCACCAACCTTGTCGCGCTTCAGGTAGATGCCGTCCAGCGCCAGGGCCGGGGCGGTCGCCAGCGCCGTGGCAATGAAGCGGCGAATCTGGGGATAGGTGGCCTTGACCGGCAAGGCGATGCGGAAACGGTCCAGGCGTCCGGCCGGCGACTGGGTCAGGGCGTATTCGCCGGCCTCCAGGGTCAGTTGCTGCTGGCCGGCGATGCGGTAGATTTCGCCAAGCCAGTCGGGCACGGTCGTGCCCTTCGGGAAGGCCTGGTAGAAGGTTTGCAGTTGTTCGCCGGGTGGCAGGGCCTGTTCGCTGGCCGGTTGCTGCTCGGCCTGTTTGAGTTGGCCGCTGGTCCTGGCCAGCTGTTCGGCCAACTGGTCGAGGCGCTGGCTGGCGGCGGGGAAGGTGACCAGGGCATAGACCACTGCGCCGAGCAGCAGCACGCTGGCGGCGCCGCCGACCCAGCCGAGCTGGCGCAGACGATAAATCAGCTGTTGCTGCAGGCGGCGGGCGTTCATGAAGAAGCTCCCCACTTTGCCGTGATGCGGAAGCGGATGGGCTTTTCGCGATCCTGCTGATTGACCTGATGGGTATGCAGGATGACCGCGGACAGATGCTCCTGCGTCTGCAGCATGCGGTAATAGGCGAGCATTTCCTCGAAGTTTTTGGCTTCCGCGGTGAGGATCAGTTCGCCCTTGGTGACGTCCGGTTCGAGCGACAGGAGGCCGACGTGGCGTTCCGCCTCGGCTTCGAAAGTGGCGAACAGCTTTTCCCAGGGCATGTTCAGTTTGCCGGCGACGGCGCTGGCCCGGTTCCATTCGGCAGCCAGCTGAACGTCGTCGATTTTCCGGGCGGCCGGCTGGCGGGCGGCCAGGGCTGTCTGGGCCGTCCGCAAGCTGGCTTCCGCGGCACTCAGGCGGGGTTGCCAGTATTCCTGCTGCCAGCCGACGGTGGCGCCGACGGCGGTCAGGCCGAGAATGAGACCGAACCATGCCAGGACGTGGGGCGGCTGGCGGGTTTGGGCGAAATTGAGATTGATGCGGGGCATGGGGCTATCCGACCAGGGCAAAGCCGAAGCGACTGTCGGTCAGTGGCGAAAAATTGCTGGTCGCCGCCGGCTCCAGGCAGCGGAACGACCAGCGGGAGGCGGCCGGGACGGCGAGCTGGGGCATGGCCGGCGCATAGATCAGGGCCTGGGTCGGCGTGTCATCGCTACCGGCCAGTAGACTTTCGTTGTCGAGCAGGGCCGGCAGGTCGGCCGCCCAGTTTTCGCCGATGCGCAGGGCGCGAATCCAGCGCCATTGCCGACCCTCGGCCAGGGCCAGGCCGAGTCGGCCGGCTTCGTGCACGACCAGCCAGCGGCTCTGCTTGCCGGCCAGGCTGCGTTGCCAGTAGTTGGCGGCGGCGGCGAGGTAGGGCTGGATTGAAACGAGCCGGGCCTTGGCCGAGCTGGCCGTCTGTTCGAGGGCGGCCAGCAGTTCGCTGTCGATGGCTGCGGCCACCTTGTTGCGGCCCGGCGCTTCGTCGCTCAGACGGACCTGCCAGGCGCTGGCCGCCTCGGCATAGGTCCGGGTAAAGGCCAGGCGGGCAATGGCCAGTTCTTCGTCGCTGTCGTTGAGATCGGCGCGCCAGGGCATCAACTGATAGTGCACGAAATGGCTGGAGAGAACGACGCGGACCCGCCGGCAGGCCGGGCTGGCGCGCAGCAGCTCGGCGAAGGCCTGGACGGCGCCGGTCCAGGTGGTGGTCCCGCCGGGCGGCACCGGAATGCAGTGCTTTTCGGCAAGGCGCGGGCGCAGGCCGCGCCAGTGCAGCGCCACCAGCTCGCCGGGCGAGATGAAGACGGTGAGGGATTCAGGCGACAAAAGTGACACGGTTGATCTCCGCCAGCGTGGTTTCGCCCTGCCTGACCAGGTCGAGGGCCGATTCGCGCAGGAACAGCGTGCCGTTGGCGCGGGCGGCTTCCTTGATCTGGCGGATCGGCGCCCGGGCGACGATCAGTTCGCGAATCACGTCGTTGAGGTGCAGGACTTCGGCGATCGCCTTGCGCCCCTTGTAACCGCTGCCCCGGCAATGGCCGCAGCCCTGGCCGGCACGAAAATGAAAGTCGGCGACCTCGGCCCGGCTGAGGCCGGAATCGGCGAGCAGGATGTCGTCCGGCAGGTAGTCGACGGCGCAGTGCGGGCAATTGACGCGCAGCAGGCGCTGGGCCAGCACGCCGTTCAGGGCCGAAACGAAGCTGTAGGGATCGACGCCCATGTGCATGAAGCGGCCGATCACGTCGAAGACATTGTTGGCATGCACCGTAGTGAATACCAGGTGGCCGGTCAGCGCCGACTGGATGGCGATCTGCGCCGTTTCGGCATCGCGGATTTCGCCGACCATGATCTTGTCCGGGTCGTGGCGCAGGATGGAACGCAGGCCGCGGGCGAAGGTCAGGCCCTTCTTTTCATTGACCGGGATCTGCAGCACGCCGGGCAACTGGTATTCGACCGGATCCTCGATGGTGACGATCTTGTCGGTGCCGTGGTTGATCTCGGTCAGGGCGGCATACAGCGTCGTCGTCTTGCCGCTGCCGGTCGGGCCGGTGACCAGGAACATGCCGTAGGGCTCGCTGGCCAGGCGGCGCAGGGTGGCGGCAATCTTTTCGTCGAAACCCAGGCTGGTCAGCTGCAATTCCTTCATCTGGTTGGTCAGCGACTGCTTGTCGAGGATGCGCAGCACGGCGTCTTCGCCATGGATGCTCGGCATGATCGAGACGCGCAGGTCGACCTCGCGGCCGCCGATGCTGACGCGCAGCCGGCCGTCCTGCGGGACGCGCCGTTCGGCGATGTCGAGTTCGGACATGACCTTGATGCGGGAAATGGTCTGTTCGGCAAATTCGACCGAGGGCACCGAACCGACCACGCTGAGCACGCCGTCGATGCGGTACTTGATGACCATGCCGGTATTGTTCGACTCCAGGTGGATGTCGCTGGCGTCGGTGCGCAGGGCGTCGTAGATGGTCGAATTGACCAGGCGGACAACGCGGCTGCTGTCTTCGCTGATGCCGCGGAAGCTGAGTTCCTCGACAGCTTCACCGGTGTCGCGGACGGCTTCGGTTTCCGGCAGCACGGTGTCGAAGGCGCGCAGGCCGTCCTCGTAGCCGGACTGCCAGGCCAGGATGTCGGCGCGAGCGGCGAGGGCGATGGCAAATTCGCCGGCGATCCGCGCTTCGGCCCAGGCCTCGACGGCGACGTTGAAGGGGTCGGCGACGACCAGGGTCAGCGCGCCGGCTTCGTCGCGCAACAGCAGGCATTCCCGGCTCAGGGTTTCCTTGAAGGGGACGCGTTCGAAGGCTGGCAGCAGGCTGCGGATCTGCGCCATCGCCAAGGCCGGGCGACGGATCGTGGCACTCAGGCGGGACAGGAACTCATCCGGCTCGAGGCCGGACTGTTCGGCCAGGATGTCGATCAGCGGCCGCCCGGTGGCCAGCGCGAGCGTCCTGGCCTTGGCCAGTTCGGCGCCGGTAAAGGGCTGGTGCAGGTTTTCGCTGACGAGACTCATTGGATACTTCCGGCCAGTTCGAAAATCGGAAAATACATCATGACCACGATGGCGCCGATGACGATGCCGATGAAAGCCATCAGTAGCGGTTCGAAGAGGCGGACAAACCAGTCCACCCAGCGGGCGATCTCGCCGTCGTAGAAGAAGGCGATGCGTTCCATCATTTCGCCCATGCGCCCGGTTTTCTCACCGACCCGCAACATGCGCAGGGAAACCGGCGTGGTCAGGCCGAAGGCCTCCATCGCCGCCGAAATCTGCATGCCTTCGCGAATCTGTTTGGCCGAATCGGCCAGGCGTTGGCGCAAGGGTCCCTGCAGCAGGTCGGCGGTCATGTTCAGGGCCGGCATGATGGCCGTGCCGCCGCGCAGCAGCATGCCGACGGTACGGTAGAAGCGGGCCAGCTGATACATGCGCAGGCGTTCGCCGATAGCTGGGATTTCAGTCATGCGCTCAAAGATCCAGCGCCGCGTCGAGGCCTGCATCAGCCACAGGACGAGTAGCGCCAGGCTGCCGCCAATGCCGAACAGCATTGTCCAGCCATGGTCGTGCACCAGGTTGCCCCAGCTGATCAGCAGCCGCGAAGTGAAGGGGATTTCGCCGCCCATGTCTTCGAAAATGCGCGAAAAGCGCGGTACCACATAGCTCAGCAGGAAAATGATGACCAGGCTGCCGACGCCCGCCAGCAACAGCGGGTAGATCGCGGCGCTGACGATCTTCTTGCGCACGACATCGAGTTGCGCCTGGTAGGCAACATAGCGGGCGAGCGCCTCGGGCAGGTCGCCGGTCTTTTCGCTGGCCCGCACGGTGGCGATGTAGAGCGGCGGGAAAACGGCGGGGAATTGCTGCATCGCCTGCGACAGCGACTGTCCCTCGTAGAGGTAGCCAACCAGCTTGGCCAGCAGGTGCTGGCGCTGCACCTTGCTTTCCTTTTCCTTCAGGGTTTCGATGGCATCGACCACCGACAGGCCGGCTTCGAGCAGCATCAGCAGTTCCTGGCTGAACAGGCCGAGCGGCAGGGAATGGGCGTCGCGCGAGGAGAAAGTGGCGAACTGGCGCGCGCCCGTGATCTTGAGGACGGAATAGCCGCGCTGGCGAGCCTGTTCGGCAGCATCGTCAGCACTCGGCGAATCCAGCTGCAAGCTGGTGACACCGCTGCCCGGACGAAGAACTCGCAGTTCGAAACGCACCTTGCTTCCTTCCTCTTGATCAAATCGGGCTGACTCGGTGGTGGCGAGCCTGCCCGGCCGGGGCTATTCCCAGTTGCCGATGTCGGCCGCTTCGCCAGTGCCGCCCAACGCGCCGTCCTTGCCGTAAGAAATGATGTCGTACTCGCCGTGGTCGCCGGGCCGCTTGAACAGGTAAGGATTGCCCCAGGGGTCAGCCGGCACGTTCTTTTTCAGGTAGGGACCGTCCCACTTGTTTTCATTGGCCGGCTTTTCGACGAGGGCCACCAGGCCCTGCTCGCTCGTCGGGTAGTGGCCGGTTTCCAGGCGATACTGGTCGAGCGCCTTGCCGAAGGCGTCGATCTGGGCGCGCGCCGCCTTGATTTCCGATTTGCCGACCTGCTTGAAATACATCGGCCCGACATAGCCGACCAGCAGGCCGATAATGACCATGACGACAAGCAGTTCAAGCAGCGTAAAACCGCGCTGGATATAGCCGGCCCGGATTGGCGTGCGAACTGTCATGTTTTGACCTCCCAGTCGTTGTTTCAATCGGCCAACAGCGGCTGGCCTTGTTCCCGTCTCTCTGTAACGCGCTCTGTCAGTTTCGAGCACATCCTGTGCCACCGATCCGGGCCTCGGCGTAGATCCCGCAGGCTTCGGCGACTGGCCGTTTTGCAGCACTTTTTGCTTGCTGTTGTGGGGCAATGCAGCGGCCTTCCGCACCCCAGGTCAGGGCCTTTCCCCAATGTTGGGGGATGGTCGGGCAGGTCACGATTTGCCGCCCAGCTGCGCAAATTCCTGGAGCACGGCTTCCGGGCTGGCAAAACCCTCGAGGCGGACCCAGGGTTTGCCGGGGGCGGCACGCAGGAAGGTGATCGGCAGGTGATTCATCTTGTCGCCGGGATAGGCTTCAAAGCTCTTCTGCACGGCGATGCTGGCGGCGCTGGTGCCCGAGTAGAACTGCCATTGGGCGCCGGCCCCGAATTTTTTGGCGTAGGCGGCCAGGCGGGCCGGCGTGTCGTATTCCGGGTCGATGGAAATCGAGACGAGGCGGAAGTCCTTGTGCTCTTTAAGCAGCTTTTCCTGAACCTGCGAGAAAACCTGGCTGGTGGTCGGGCAGATCGCCGTGCATGAGGTGTAGATGAAATTGAGGATGACCGGCCGGCCGTCGTCGATCTCCTTGCGCAGACTGACTTTCTTGCCGTCCTGGCGAACCAGGTCGAGGGCCGGCAGGCTGTAAGCGGCTTCGCTGCGCCGGACGTTGGTATTGCTGCTGGCGGCGGCGTGGTGATGGTGCTCGTGGCCGCTCATCCCGTGGGCCGTGTGGTCTTCGGCATAAGCCAGGGGCTGCAGCAGGGCGAATCCGAGGGCGATCACCAGATGACCGGCGAGGGGCAAAGACGTGAGTTTGAACGGCATGAATCTCTCCATTTCAGGATCGCGGAAGCGCGGGGAGCGGGTCAGCGACCCATGGCGGCCAGCGGCGGACGGCTTTGCATCAGGTAGCGCCGTGATACCGCCGGATTCGCCGCGTTGCGCAGCGAGCCATGCATTTGCTGCTGAATGTGATTGCGATACTGCTCGTTGCTGCTCAGTTGCGGCGCATCGCTCGACTCGACGCTCTGGCTGGCAGCAGCGCTGCCCGTGTTGCCCGAATTCGGCGCCATCATTTGCGGAATGCGCGGCGTGCTCAGGAAAGTGTTGCCACCGGTCGTCGCCGGCGGATTGGCGCCTTCCGGCACGGCGATCGCGAGTTCTTCGCCGGATTCACCCGACAGGTTGCTCAACTCGGTCGAGCCGTCCGCACTGGTGTTCAGGAATATGCCGTTGCTGCTCGTGGCCGCGCTGGCCAGCGGACTGCCCAGGACGAGCGCGCCGGCGATCAGGAAAATACTGGCGAATTGAGGTTTCATTTTCTGTACTCCCAAAAATACATCCGAAAGAATTCGGCCGCGGATGTCGCAGTTATTCATTACGACATCAGTCTACATTTGTGTGCAAGTTTCCGTAGATGGGGTTAACCCCACTTTTCCCGGGCGCGCGCCAACTCAGGGAATGGTCCACTCGGTGTCGACGACCAGCTTGCCCTGCGGGTCGAAGCGGACGATGTAGGCGCCCTTCGAGGCGAAGCGCTGGTGCTGGGCCAGGCTCAGGCGCGGATAGATCGTCGTGCCGGCCCGGCGGGGGGCGTCACTGGCTGGCCCGGCCTGGGCCGGGCTGTCGCTCAGCGGCAGGTCCCGGGTGGCCGCCTGGCGATTGCCGGTGCCGTACTTTCGCGTCAGGTCGCCGGGGCGGCCAAGGTAGAGGCGCATCCGGGCTTCTTCTTCGGCCTTGCCGCCTTCGCGCTTGCTCAACATTTCTTCGGCGCGCTCCAGCAGATAATCGCGATGCACGTTGTGCAGCATTTCGGCCAGGGTGTCGGAGAGGAAGCTGATGGCGAAATAGGCCTCGGACTGCAGGGTTTCGTCGACCAGCGGCAGGCGGCGCAATTTCAGCCAGGTGTGGAAATAGGCCAGGTTGGCGGCGCGCTGGGCCGGTAACTCATAGGGGTAGACCAGGCGGGCGACGGATTTCCAGGCGGGCGGAAAGCTGCTTTCCTGGATATTGCCGAGTTCGCCCGAAAAGAAAACGCGGCGGGCCGGCCCCGGAGAGAGTTCGGCCAGGGACTGCAGATCAGCCGGCGCCAGCCAGAACATCACGGCATCCGTCTCGTCGATATTGTTCAGCTGGGGCGGCAGTGGGTCAGCCATGCCGAGCGGGCGGTTGTCGAGCGTGATGCCGCTGCCGGCCAGATTCGCGGCCAGTGCCTGGGCCGCCGCCTGACCGACGGCATTGTCGCGATGGATCTGGATCAGGCGTTTCGGCCTGGGCCCGGGGCTATCGAGCAGGTGCCTGGCCAGGACGTCGGCTTCGAGCACGACGCCGCGCGAAAAATAGAGGTTGTAGAAGTCTTCCTGCGCGGCCGGCAGGTCTACGCTGGGAAACCAGCAGGGCACGCCTTCCTGGCGGCAAAATTCATGTACCGGTTGCCAGGTGCTGTCGGTGACGCCGGAAAGCAGCGCAAAAACCGGTTGCCGGCGGTAGTTCTCGGCCAGCTGAGCGGCCCAGGTGGACGGTTCACCCTGCAGTTCCCAGACGTCGAGCTGCCAGTTGCGTTCGCTGCGCGACATCATCTCGGCCGGGCTGACCATGTGGCGGCGGCCTGGGGCGGTGCTGCCATTCTTTTGCGCCACGGCCGAACGCAGGGTGTCGAGCAGGGCCTGGCGGCGGGCGGCACTGACGCCGGGCGTAATGACCGTGGCCAGGCGGATGCTTTCTTCCGTGACGCCGGGCGACCAGGCGGCTGACAACTGCCGCAGATAGGTCGTCAACGCCCGCAGTTCGGGATTGCCGAGCGCGTAGTGCGGCATGACGACCTGCATGGTCCGGCCGTCGATGGCGATGCCCTGGCGGACGGCCCGGGCGAAGCTCGCCTCGTCATAGGGTTCGTGCGCCTGGTTGAAACTCTTGCGCCGGCGCTGATCCATGGTGGCCAGCGGCGCTTCGTCGCTGGCGAAGAGGAATTTGCCGGTGATCGGCGGCACCACGATGTTGCCCTCGACGCTGCCCAGGCCGCTGCGCCGATGGCAGCTGACACAGGCGGCTTCGGCCCCGGAAACGGCCGTGCCATCGAAGCGCACGCCGCTCAATGGCCGGCCCGAGGGGAGGCGGCCTTCAAGGTAGATGCGGCGGCCGATTTCCAGGTCGTCGGCGGCAACCGCCGGCAGTGGCAGCAGGCCGAGCAAGCCAAGCAAGCCGAGCAGCGCTGCGGTCAGCCGGGATGCGGAGTTTGTCGGTGTTTTCATGGTCGCCAGAGAGGAAAGGCGCCGAGTGTCGGCGCCCGGGTTTTCAGTTGATGCCGAGCAGTTCGACTTCGAAAATCAGCGTCTCGTTGGGCCCGATATCGCTGCCGACGCCGCGCTCGCCGTAAGCATGCTGGGCGGGAATGAAAATCTGCCACTTCGAGCCGACCGGCATCAGCTTCATGCTTTCCTTCCAGCCGGCGATCAACGCCGAAAGCTTCAGGTTGGCCGGCTTGCCATCTTCGGTGGCATCGAACTCGGTGCCGTCGAGCAAGCTGCCGCGGTAGTTGCAGACAATCAGGTCGGAATCGATAGGCGTTTTGCCGTTGCCCGCCTGGAGTACCTTGTACTGAACCCCGCTGGGCAGGGTAATTACCCCGTCCTTGGCCTTGTTCGCGGCGAGGAATGCTTCGCCCTTTTTCCTGTTGTCCTCGATGGCGATGCGTCGCGTCAAGGTGGCCTTTTGCCGGATTTCCGTCTGGTAGGCATTCATCACCTTGCGCAATTCCTTTTCCGGCAACAGCAGCTTGTCGCCGGCCAGTGCATCACGCAGCCCCTTGACCAGCAGGTCGATCTCGATATCGGAGCCTTGTTTCTTGAAGTTGCGCGCCACGCTGACGCCGATTCCGTAGCTCAGCTTGTCCTTGTCGGTGTTCAGGGGTGCAGATTCGGCTGCGACAGCCTGGCCCGTAAGGAAGGCGAGGCAGGCCAGTGATATCAGTTTTGTCTTCATCGTTTGTCCTATCCAGAAAACATCGCCAGACTCGGTGGCCAGAGGATGATCTTTCTATCCTCTGGCCCCAAGGCTGGCGATGTAATTATTCCTACAAGAACCTCCTTGGCGGCACAGGAAGAGGTCCTGTGCGCTTTGGCTACCTAAGGTACTACGACACTGGCTGTCGGGCCGGTATAGGCTGAGTTTCCAAACGCACTGTTGGCTCGTACCTGATGCTGGTATATCCAGCCGCTGGTTAAGCCGGAAGAGGTAAATGTGGTTCCTCCTGCTACGACGTTGCCAGCATTGCTCCAACCTCCTGGGATACCATTCGTACCCACTCGTCGGCGTTGCACGGTAAAGCCACTTTCATTGCTAGAGGCGTCAGTCCAACTAATATTGATCGCCCCCTTGCTTCCTGGAGCGGCTGTCGGATTGATGGGGGCTGCCGGAGCTCTCAAGTCAGCGGTCACGGTCGCCGGTTGCGATGCGGTTGTGATTCCTGCCGTTACATTGAGGGCGGTCACTCGGAACGAGTAGAGGTTGCCCAGCGTCGTTGGTGCATTGAATATGATCCCAACATTGGTTGTTGCCTGCCCAGTTGCTGTGCGGTTGATCATGGTTGCCGTGGTGAAGTTCTCTCCATCGGTTGATTGCTCTACCAGATAGGCAGTTTCGTTGTTGGCGAGATCTGTCCAGCGCAAGCTTACGGTTGTGCCGCTTGCATTCGGCGTCGCTTTCAAAGCGCCTGGCGTGGCCAAGGCCAGTGCCAGAGCGGCAGGGCTGGGCGTCATGCTCCAACTGCTAACGCCGTTGGTATTTGCAGCCTGGGTCCGGTAGCAATAGGTCTTGCCGGAGATTGCCGTGCTATCCACGAAGGAGGTGCTGTTGGCCGGCAGGCTGGTCAGTGCGCTCCAGGCGCCTGCCGGGTTGCAGGTGCCGTTCGTGCTCAGCTGGCGTTGTACTGTATAGCTGGCTTCGTTGGTTGCGGCATCGGTCCAGTTCAGGCTGATCGTGGCCGGCCATACGCCAGGGGCGGAGGGCGTGGCAACCAGGTTGGTCGGGGCCAGCAGCGGCAGGATCGGTGTTGTGACGGAAACGGCATTGGAGGGCGTTGAGGCCGTCGTGCCGGTCTTGGCCACCACCGTGTAGACGTAGGTCATTTTCTCGGCAACGGTCGTGTCGATGTAAGTGCTGACATCGGTGGCCGTCGTGCCGATTTCGACGCCGTCGCGCAGCACGGCAAAGCCGGTTTCGCTGTGCGAGTTGTCGGTCCATGACAGCGCGACCTCTGTTGCGCTGACCGAGGTGGTCATCAGCAAAGTCGGTGCATTGGGTATCGCTGCGACGGTGTTCGAGGGAAGACCGTTGCCGGCTGCGTTGTAGGCAATGACCTGGTAGGCGTAACCAGAATCGGCGGCATAGCTCGAGTCCGACCAGCTCGTTACATTGGCCAGCCCGCTGCCGATTTCGGAGAAAGCACCGGCGCCGGTTGCCCTGAGGATCTTGAAGCCGATTTCGTTGCTCTTGCTGAGCTTGGTCAGTGGATCTGCTGCGGGCGTCGGATCAATCCAGTTGAGATTGCCGCTTGCGTCGATGCTGAGGTTGGTCGGCGCATTCGGTACGGCATCATTCGGCTTGAAGACAAACGGCCGCATGAAATCGTTTTCTTCGTGACCAAGGATGTGGCAGTGCCAGACATATTCGTTGTCGTAATTGGCAATTGCATTGGCAACGACCTTCGGGTTGTTGGTCATTGGATCAAGCTGCATGAAGCCGAGTGTGGAACCGAGTGGCTGCGACGGATCCATCGGACGGCTGCTTTGCGGCAGGCCGAAGGGAACCTCAGGGCGCTTGGCCCGGACGGCGACCAGAACGTCTTCCAGCGGGTTCATCTTGACCGTTTCCTTCCAGCCCAGTTCGCCATCGGCCGGCGGCTTGATGGTGCCATCCCAGCCGACGCGGTTGATCAGTTGGACATTGACCAAGTGGAAGTGCACCGGGTGGGTATCGACGCCGTTGTGCGTGATTTTCCAGATCTGGGTTTCGTTGTCGGCGATGGTCTCGGTTGTCGGATCGACATAGCCGAGCGGTATGGTGGTTTGCGTCACGGCGCTGGTGAAGGGCAGTTCGACCCCCAGCGTGGCGTTCATGCGGCCGTAGATCGGTTCGAACAGTTCCTGGATGGCCTTGTTCTGGACCGGCAGGGATACGGTGGCGCTGGTCGTCACCGACGCGGTGGCGCCCATGCCGCCACCGCCGACGAAGGTGATCAGCGGGGCCGAGGAGTAACCGGAGCCGGGACTGGTCAGGACGATGCCGGTGATTTTCTTGGACGTTGGGCTGACGGTGGCGACGGCCGTTGCCTTGGCATTGCCCGGAACCGTCAGATCAACGCCGCCATTGAAGACAACCGTCGGCGCTGAGCTGTAGCCCGTACCGCCGCCCGTTACCGTGATGCCGCTGACGGTTTGACCGGCCACCGTCGGCGTCCAGTTGAACATGGGTTGAGTCAGCGAGCCGGTGGCGATCTTGCCGAAGTTGTCGTTGTCGTTGGTGCCGAAGGCCGCGTTATAGACAGATTGAGGAACGACCGGCCGGTCCTGGCTCTGGCCATAGGCAGCCGGCAGGGCCGTGTCAAGGGCGGCGGCATTGAAGGCGACCGGCGTCGTGCCCTGGGGCGCTGCCGCGACCTTGATCTGCATCATGGTCCGGGTGTTCGGGCCATAACCGGGCAGGGTGTCATGCGCGCCGCCGGCACCGGTCTGGTCGCCGTCGCCGGTGAAATAGTCGATCCGCGGGTCGAAGGCCGGCACCGGGGCCGGCGCGTCGTTATAGAGAATCAGCGTCTGACCGGCATAGGCCGAAAAGTCGACGATGACGTCGGCGCGTTCGGCCGCGCCCATGTACAGGCCATGGTCCAGAACGTTGAGGACAGTGATGCTGCGGCGGTTCGCTTCATAGGTGATCGGCTGCGACGGGATGACCACCGGCTTGGGCAGGATGCCGCCTTCACTGCCGATCTGGATAATGTCCGGCCCCTTCGTTGCCGGATCGGGCACGCCGCCAAACCGGCCGTCGGTCGGCCAGGTCGGCGGGAAGCTGGTGTTGGGAATGGCCGGGACCATTTTGACTTCCTTGCCGTAGCCCGGATCGGTCGGTGCCAGACCAGGGTCAGCCTGGTACAGCCCGAGGTTGATAAAACGGTCGTTCGAAGCATTCAGGACGCGGAAACGGTAGGCCTTGGGCTCGACCGTCAGGGTCGGATAGGCCGTGCCGTTGATCACCGGGGTGTCCATGAAGGCTTCCGGCGTCGTGCTGACATCGCCGTAGTCGCCGCTCGGCAGGGAATACTGGGCCGGGAAAACCGGCCAGAACCAGGGGCCCCAGTCCCAGCGACCGACCGGGTTGGTGCCGTCGATGGAATTCGGATCCTGGTTGGTTTCATAAACGTGCGGGAACCACAGGTCGCCTTCCTGGCCCCAGTGGGTGATATCCCACTTGGCATCCTGCTGGAGGATATCCTTGGGGACGAAGGATTTGTCCTGGATGATCAGCGGGATCTGCGCGGCAGGGATCTTGCCGCTGCTGACCAGGGCCTGTTCGGCCGGGTCCTGGATCAGGTAGCCGGCGGCCATGCCGGCATAGACATTGAGGCGGGTCAGGCCGAACGAGTGATCGTGATAGAACATCAGGCGGGCGCTGAGGTTGTTCGGGAAATAAAATGTCGATGAACCGGGGCCGGGATCCGGCATGTCGGGAACATTCCGGCTGCTGACGCCCTTGCCCATGGTTGTGCCATTGGCGTCCAGTACGGTGCTGTAGGCAGCCGTTTCGCCGGCGGGTGCAATCCATTGATGGGGCGTGCCATCGCTGATCCACGGCGTGTCGCCACCGTGCCAGTGCACGGCCGCCCGGTTTTCGGTATACCTGTTGATCCCATCCGGGCCGAAGCCGGCACCCGGCAGCGTCTTGTCGACCGGGATGAAGAGGTCGCCTGCGGTGCCCACCGGCAGGTAGTTGGTGAATTTGATGCGCACCGCCGTGCCGCGCTGGGCGATGATCGTCGGACCCAGATAATGCGGCTTGTCGTAGGCCAGGACTGGACTGCCAGTGCTATCAAGAATCTGGGTGCCGTTCGGGTAGTACAGCGGTATTTCCTTGCCGCGATTGGCCGGGGTGCTCAATTGCACGTAGCCGCGCAGGCGGGTTTCCTTGGCCAGGTCACTGTGCATCCGTTCCGTATATTCGACGACGGCGATTTCGTAGTAGTCATCGGTGGTGGCGACGCCGTTGCCATTCACCCATTTTTCCGGGTGGCCGACCGGGATGTACTGGCCGATGTTGTTAATGCCGGCTTCGCCCAGGCCAGGCAGGGTGTCGACGAACTTGCGCAGGGCTGTCCCGGTATCAATCATCTGGGCGCCGTTCAGCGGGTCCGGACGCAGGCCGGACGGGCTGTTGGCGTAGAAGGTCTGGACCTTGATCGGGGCCCCGGTAATGTCGAAGTTGTCGCCCCAGCCGGCGCCGGCGTGGGCCATCTGCATGGCGGCGGGCATGCCCAGCGTGAGAAGCACGGCCACGGTGATCTTGTTCAGTTCGAAACGTTTGCGGTCTGTCATGGTGAACCCCCGAAAATTCGTCAAAGCAAATTAGGTGAATCGTTCATTGGGCCGTGAGATATTGTGTTCAGGCGGTGCTTTGCCGACGCACGGGTACCAGTAAAGGTTTTTGCAGACTGAATTTTCTGTGATGCGACAAAATGCCGCACTTAGGCCAAACCCGAAAATTTGGCGGGGGTAACCCTAATGCATGGATGGGTATTTGGCATGCGATATATTGTGTTGTGTTTCCTTATTAATCATGTGCTTGTTGGTGTTTTGTCTGGGTTGTGCGCAATATTTGTTCGGAATTATTGCGGAATTCCCTACCTTTCAAGGTAGGGTTTTGCCCTAGTTTTCAAGCCCGCTTTTGGGGCGATGATGTTTTCTCAAGTTTCCGCTAATGCGAAAGGCCCGGGAGTCTGCGACGATTCAGCCTGATCCGGTCCTTGTCCGGGGTGGGGCAGGACAACGGCGGGCTGAAATCCGGCTTATGCCTGTCAGGCATTGACCGCCGGGCCCAAAGGCGTGCCTAATGCCGGCCGGGGGCACTGCTAATACTACGTCGAGGGAGGCGTGAGCATCTTCGTTGAGACCATTCTGGTGCTGTCGGCAGCTTCGGTTGTCGTGCTGTGCGACCACTGTGCTCGCGGCCCGCGTTCGGGCGCGCCGCGCCTGGCTGGGCTGGTGGCTTAAGCCCGATGTCCGCTTCGCTTCTGCCGCCGAATCCGCACGCCAGCTCGGTGAGGGTTTTTCGCCGCTTCAACCTGATCAGTTTCATTACGATTGCCGTGGCCGGGTTCGTCCTCGCCCTCTGTTTTCGTTATGTCTCGATCGAGAGCATCACGCGCCAGAGTGAAGCGAGCAATCTGCTCGTGGCGCAGGCCTCGCGCCATGCCGCCCACGAGGATATCGCCGATTTTCTGGCGCGCCTGGAAAAGGATCCGTCCGCCGAATTTCCGGCCGTGATTGCCTCCGGGTTTTTCGATCTGGTCAAGGACACCAGCGTACGCAAGGTAAAAATCTATGACCGCTACGGCACGGTGGTCTTTTCGACGCAGGGTTCCGAAATCGGTCGTCACCAATCCGGAAATGCCGGGGTAGTCGCCGCACTGGGCGGGGCTGTTGCCAGCCAGCTGATCTATCGCGATGCTTTCAACGTACTGGATGGCATTAGCGCCGAGGACAACTTCGTCCAGACTTATCTCCCGGTGCAGGTCGAGCACCAGGGCAAACCGCTTGGCGTTTTCGAAATCTACACGGATGTTTCATCGATCGTGGCGATGAGTGTCAATGCGCAGTATCTCGTGGCGGTGATTTCCGTCCTGGTCATGCTCACGCTCTACCTTTTCGTGCTGGCCATTATCCGGCGTACCCAGCGCACCATCATCGTTCAGCAGGATGCCCTGGAAGAGCGTTCGGACTTGCTGGCGGCGCTGTCCACCCGGATGCTCAATGTCCACGAAAGTGAGAACCAGCGCCTGGCGGTCGAACTGCATGAGCGCGTCGCGCAAACCATTGCTGCCGTCAAAATGGGGGTCGAAGGGGCCATCCAGAACATTCGCAACGGGCGCGAGGCCTTGCCGATGATGGAAACCATGGTGCCTTTCCTGCAGGCGGCGATGCAGGACGTCCGGCTGATTGCGCTCGGTCTCTCGCCGCCCAGCCTGCACGAACTTGGCCTGATGCCAACCCTGCAGTGGCGCGTCCGGGATTACCTGGAAAAGCACCCCGAGGTCAGTCTCGATGTCGAGCTGGGTGCGGAAGAGGAGAATGTCCCGGAAGCCTTGCGGGCCATCATTTACCGCGTCGTTGACGATGCTCTGGGGGCACTGGCCGGCAATCCGGCGATCGACCGGGTCACGCTGTCGCTGAGCAGCGATCCGCAAAGAATTCTTCTCGTTATCGGCGACGATGCCCGCGACGACGATCTCGCCGCGGTCGAGGTCAAATCGCCGAGCTATCTCGGGGCGCGTGATCGGACCTTGTTGTCGGGCGGAAAGTTTTCCCTGCTCCACAACGCCTGGGGCGGCATCACCATGCAGGCCATCTGGCTGCGCTGAGCGGCCAGATTACAGGGAGACGATGCCCTTGCTGATGGCGTAGGCGGTCAACATCGAGGCATTGCGCAGATTGAGCTTGCTCATCAGGCTGGAACGATGTTTTTCGACGGTCTTGATGCTGATGCACAGATATTCCGCGATGTGCTTGTTGCCATAGCCTTCGGCCACCAGCTTGAGCACCTGCTTTTCGCGCAGGGTCAGCGTATCCCAGGTGATGACGGTCTTCTCGGGCTGGGCGCCGCCTGACAGGTAGCCGGTCAGCAGGCGTTCGGAAACATCCGGACTGAGATAAAGCTTGCCGCCGAGCACTGTGCGGATCGCCATCTTCAGTTCGTCGTGGCTCGCTTCCTTGAGAATGTAGCCCGAGGCACCATTGCGCAGGGCGACCTGGATGTATTCGTCAGTCTTGTGCATGGTCACCACGAGGATCTTGATGCCCGGCATGCGCTTCTTGATCTCGCTGATCGCTTCGAGGCCATTGCTGCCCGGCATCGACAGGTCCATCAGCACCAGATCCGGGTTCAGGGAACAGGCGAGCCTGACCACCTCCTTGCCGTTTTCCGCTTCGGCGACGATTTCGATGTCCGGTTCGGCGAGCAGCAGGGCGCATATCCCGGCCCGGAACAAGGCATGATCTTCAGCGATAAGAATCTTGTACTTGATCGTCATCGGCGTGTCTTTCCGTCTTGGCCTGCAAGTTTAAGCAAGTCTGCCGGCAAGACCTTTCCTTTTTTCAGTTTGCATAGTTTGGTCCGGCGCTAGATTACACCGAAATATTTGTCTTTTGCCGGCAAATTGGATGGACTTGGCCGTTTCGAGCGATCCAGCAATGGGGCGGGTGCGGCCGCCCGCCTGCCGCGCCGCCAGTGCGATTCGTGCGGCAATTCCTTGTCGATGGCCTGTATCTGATCGAGCTATTGCGGGCGCGGTCATTTTTGATCGGGCCTGGGGGGCTCCGCAGTATTGGGGAATAACCGCAGAAATTGGGCGGTATCTCCCGGGCGTGTTCTCACTAAGCTGCGGGCTGCTGCTTACTGTGAATACGCACCTTCAGGTGCCAGCCCCAATCAGCCTGGCCGGCAGCCGAGTCGCTGGCCGGTGATTGGCACGCTGTATGCGTCATGGCAGGCAAGCACTTCCATCGATATTTGCCGCTGAGCAAAAGTTTGCGATGCGAGAGGTGCTTCCCCAAGGAGGAACCCAAAATGGGACGCGTACTGACAGAAGAAGAGCTGCAACTCGAAACCCTGAGCTTCGCAGAGACCGGCGGGATCAGCGCCAATAACCGGAGCAGCGGTTTCCATCCGGCGTTTCAGGATACCGGCACGCAGGCTGTTTACCTTTCGTGTTACAGCGATGGCCGGCCGGCCCCGTTTCATCTGATCGATGGTTTGCCGGATGCTGTCGTCCTGAGTCGCAAGCCATCCGGCAAAGTCGAGGCGATCAAGCCGGAGGTCGTTTCGGGCTTCGTTCTCGACGGGCGGTTCTATACCCGCGAGGAGTCGGCAAAGCGGCTTGCCGAACTGCATTGAGCCACCGTTGCTGTTGAAATTCCCCTGGCTTGGGGAGCAGGGGGCTCGGATGGGCCTGAAGCGGCGGGCCGAAGCCAGCACAAGCCAGCTGAGCGCTGCAGCGGCTTGTCAGGCAAGCACTTGGCAGAAAGTCGGCAGGTCTGTGGCTGGCGAAAACGATGGCACGCTTGCTGCGTTAACTGGCGCAAGCTTGCGGGCTGGCCCTGGCCAACCACATCAAGTTGCGGGCCCATGCCAGTGCAGGAAAAGAAAATTTTTTGTTGCGCTGAAAGTGGTTTGGCTGGCACAAGATCTGCGTGCGGGAAAATGTAACACGTATTTTGTGGTCTCATCCGCCCCGGCGGTTTCGATACTTGAAGGGATGTTGAAATGCCCCCACCGGCGAATATTCTGATTGTCGAAGATGAGCGGATTCTGGCCGAAAACATCAAGGAGTTTCTCGGTCGGCATGCGCCGAACGTGCGCCTGGTTTCCAATGGCGAGCGGGCGGTGGAAATGCTCGAACATTTCTCGCCGGATACCGTATTGATGGACTACCACCTGCCCGGCATGAATGGTCTGGACACCTATAGCGCGATGCAGCAGCGCAATCCGACAAAAATCGAGTGCGTCATGATGACCGGCGATCCCTCGGACGACCTGCCGCAAACGGCGATCAGTTGCGGCGTCCGGGCGGTGTTGGCAAAACCCTTCAGTTTTGCCGAATTGCTGCAGAGCCTGGATCAGCCTGCCCCGGAGGGGCTGCGGGAAGCCGGGAAAAAGGCGGATTTGAGCGAAGAGGAGAATGAAAAATGATCCATCTCGAGAAAACGACGTTCTGGCTGGCCGCGTGTTCGGCTCTGCTCGGGGCTGTTTGTATCGTGCTCTTCCTGTTGCAGCAGACGACAGATGGTCACTTGCTGTCGAAAGCGATCATGGCGGCACTGGTCAGCAGCGTTTCGTTGCTTCTCGGGGTTTTCATGGTGGCCGGCCCGTTTCCCCGGGCTGCCTGCCCGCTGCCTTGCGCGGATGGGGCTTCTGTGCCGCCTGGCGCGGTTGACCATGGCTGCCGGATTGGGCAATTTGCCCATCGCCAAAAGGTCATTGCCCGGCGCCTGAATATTGATGTGCCTCATCTGTGCACTCAGACCGGGGCGCCATGCGCCGCCTGGTCCTTGTGCGGTTCCGCACCTGAGGGGCTGCCGCCAGCCCCCCATTCGCCAGCGGACGCTTGCGGCCGGCCGGCCTCTTTGCCGATTATCCGCCGCCCGCATCCGACGCCTTCCTGCCTGGCTCTTGCGCCGGATGCGGAGACCGACGGCTTGCCGTAGTCGCCCAATGCGCCAGGCCCGGTTTTTACCGGGTAAATGCTCTTGCCAAGACATTGGCATGCCGTAATCGGCATGGCGGGCCAACGCGGCGGGGGACATGAAAGCTCTGGGGGCGGCGGGTGGGGAGCCCCAGCTTTGGGTATGACTTCCCCATGTTTTTTCACCACCCGTCAGCAGCTTTTCCCCGTTGTGATTTCCGTTCATGCCTCGCCAAGGCTTGCCGTTTGCGACATTTTGCCGCACCGGCGGATGCAAAGACCTTGTTTTCCGTGTTGGCATAGTTGCTGCTGTTGATGAGATGCACGGATCGTTCTTGAGCCGGCTCGCCAGGCCGGGAGCAAAGGCTTGGAATGGTTGGCAGTAACGGATGCGAAACACGAATCTTTGGGTGAAACGAATTCGCCAAGGGGCAAAAAAATGAACTCACATGAAAAACTGATTCAGCGGACGATGGATCTGCAACGGGAAATCACCCGGGAAGGACTGACCCGGCGCGATTTGTTGAAGATGGGCCTGCTCAGTCTGTCGAGCGGCCTGCTGTTGCCGATTCCCGGTTTGAGCCTGCGGGCGGCCTGGGCGGATGGCAGCTGTCCGCTTCCTGGCAAGGACATGATCAGCCCGCCAACCCGGCCCTGGGCCGTCGAAATGCCGCGTCTGGTCGAGAAGCAGACGGTGCTGGATAACGACCCGTATTATTGCGACAGCGGCAATGGCGGCGCGCATCCCGGTCCGGGTCTCCCGGTTGGCACGCTGACCGGCGGCGACTCCAAGTTCCGCTGCTGCGAGGAATTCCCGGAGTTGCACAATGCCACGCCCTATCCGGAACTTGATCACCAGGCCTGGGGCAAGGGCGGCGCCCTGGGCAACTACCCGCCACAAAAGTTTTATGAAATGCGCGTCCGCCAGTTCAACCATGTCTGGCACCCCGACCTGCCGGCCGGTAGCGCCGGCCAGCCGGCCTGGGGCTTCGACTCGGTGGTGCCCGGCCCGATGTTCCGGACCCGTTACGGCGAGCCGCATCTTGTCCGCATCCACAACGATCTGCCAGCGCAGAACCTGGGCTTCGGCATCAACCAGATCACGACGCACATGCACAACCTGCATACGCCGTCGGAAAGCGATGGCAATCCGCTATTAACCAACTACTCCGGGCATTACTACGATTACCACTATCCCAACGTCTATGCCGGGGTGAACCAGTACGGTGGCATCGGCAACCCGGACGAGGCCCTGGGTACCCTGTGGTACCACGACCACAAGCTCGATTTCACCTCGCAGAACGTCTATGCCGGCCTGGCCGGCATGAACTGCATCTACGATGCGCCGGGCATCTATGCCGATCCGAACATGGGCGACTACGGCGACGAAACCAAGGGCTGGCGCCTGCCCTGTGGGGCCAATTTCGAGTTTGACGTCGGTCTGGTCTTCCATGACCGGCAGTTCGATCCGAATGGCGTCGATTTCTTCCCGCTGACCTGTTTCGACGGCGCCATCGGCGACAAGATGACGGTCAATGGCAAGATCCAGCCCTACATGCCGGTGAAGGCCCGCAAGTATCGCTTCCGCTTCCTGAACATGGGACCGTCCCGTTCCTATGACTGGTTCCTGAGCAACGCCTCGCCCTTCGTCGTCATCGCCAATGACGGCAACCTGCTGCCGGCTCCCGTCGTGGTCAGGAATTTCAAACAGACGGTGGCCGAGCGCTTCGATGTCATCATGGACTTTTCGAAATATGCCCCGGGCACCGAGATCATCCTGATCAATCGTGCCGAACAGGTGAGTGGCCGCGGTCCAACCAACAACCTGCTCACTCCGGGCTTTCAGGTGCTGAAGTGGATCGTCACCTCGGATGCCTTCGGCGTCGATGAGAGCCGGATTCCGGCCAAACTGCGGCCACTGCCGAGTATCTCGCAACCGATCGCCAAGAGCCGGGTCTGGAAGTTCGACCGCAGCGGCGGCGAATGGACGGTCAATGGGGAATCCTTCAATCGCCAGCTGATCAATGCGACGATCCCTGAAGGCTCAGCCGAACGCTGGACGATCATCAATGGTGGCGGTTCGTGGCAGCACCCGGTGCATATCCACTACGAGGAACACCGCATCCTGAGCTTCAACGGCAAGGCGCCGCCCCCCATCGAACGGGGTCGCAAGGACGTGATCCGTCTTGATGCCAACGCCAAAGTCGACGTTTATCTGCGTTTCCGCGATTTCAAGGGCATCTACCCGATGCACTGCCATAACGTGGTGCATGAGGACCACGCCATGATGGTGATGTGGAAGATCGTCTAGGTCGGCTGACTGGATGTCGGGGCGGCCCGGAATCCAGCCGCAGCTGGCCGGCTGCGGTACTCGATTACAGAGGAGAAGCATGATGGATCGCAGAAACTTTCTCGGACTTGGCTTGGGCGCGCCATTGGCTGCCGCCTGTTCTCTGCCGGCGCTCGCCGCGCCGGCCCGGCCGATGTCGCGGGCCGCCCGCGCCGGCTTCCTGCCGAACGTGCCGCTGCTGGCACATACCGGCGAAACCGTGCATTTCTACGACGACCTGATCCGTGAGCGGACCGTGTTGTTCAACTTCTTCCTGGTTGCTTGCAGCGAAGGGCGCTGCCCGCTGGCTACGGCCAATTTGCGGGCTGTCCAGAATCTGCTTGGCGAGCGCATGGGGCGCGATATCTTCTTTTATTCCATTACCCTGCAGCCGGAGACGGACAGTCGCCAGGTTCTGAAGGAATATGCCGAAGCATTCGACGTCGGTCCGGGCTGGCTGTTCCTGACCGGCAAGAAGGCCGATATCGAATTGCTGCGGCGCAGTCAGGGTTACGTTGATAACGATCCGGAACGCGACAAGGATCTGAGCAATCACCTTGGCATGGCACGTTACGGCAATGACCGTCTGGAACGCTGGGGCGCCGTTTCGGTCACCAGTCAGGCGGAAAATATCGCCAGCACCTTCAAGTGGCTGACGAGTTGAATGCGGCGTGATCAAGCCGAGGTCGTTTGAGTCGGGATGACGGGAGCGGCGATGAAGCAATCTTTCGCTGGGCTTTTTTTCCTCCTCGCGGTGGCTTTCCCGGCCTGTGCTGCCGATGCCGCTGCGCTTGGCGAGGAAGCGGCGGGCGAAGCAGCGGAAATTGCCGGATTGCCCGGTGTGCCAGAGCAGAAGCCGAGCGAGGCCGAACTGTTGTTTGCTGGCGGCCGCGAAGCTCTGCTGCAGAAGGATTATGCCGCTGCCGAGCAGGCCTTCCGGCGGGCGGCCGGCCTCGGATATGCCCCGGCCCAAGCGGCGCTGGCCAGCTTCTGCCTGAATGGCGTGGTCGCTGCGGCAAACCCGGATGAGGCGCTCAAATGGTACTGGCGGGCAGTCGAGCAGGGCGATGCCGATGGGCAAACCGGGCTGGGTTTGATGTATGCCCATGGACTGGGTGTCGAGAGAAATGATGAGTGGGCCGCCCGCTTGCTGCACCTCGCTGCCGAACAGGGGAATCCTGTCGCCCAAAGCAGTCTCGGCGTCTTGTATCGGTTCGGGCGGGGCGTTGAAAGTGACGAAAGTGTCGCTGCCGAATGGTTCCGGCAGGCCGCCATTCAGGGCGAAGTGACTGCCCAGAATACGATCGCCGCAGCCTTCCGGGATGGCCGGGGGGTTGAAGCGGACGAAGTCGAGGCCGCCTGGTGGTTCCGCCAGGCCGCCGAAAAGGGGGATGCCGAGGCACAGGCCAATCTTGGCGTGATGTACCGGCAGGGGCAAGGCGTACATCAGGACGATATCGAGGCGGTGTACTGGTTCCGGCGGGCCGCCGAGCAGGGGAATAGTACCGGCCAATATCTGCTGGGTATCAGTTATAGCGAGGGATTGGGGCTGGCGGCCGATGCCGGAGAGGCGCGGAAATGGTTGGGCGCCGCTGCTGGCCAGGGATTGGACGAGGCTCGGGAATATCTGCAAAGCGCCCCGGGGCCGGACGGGCTCATCGAATAACCAGGAGAAACATCATGCGCTGTTCATGGATTGCCCTTTTCATGCTCGTTTTCGTGTCGACGCCGCTCAGGGCGGCCGGCGACCTGACGGCTCTGCTCGGCATACAGGAAGAGTGTGTCGTGGTCGGCGATGTCTCCTTTGGTCCCGACGGGCGCTGGGCGGATTGCCAGGTGAGCCGGGGGCGCTGGGTGTCGACCATTGATCTGATCGACATGTACCAGGCGCAGTATTGTCTGGGCGATGGGGGCGCAACGTGCCAGCAGCGGGCGCTGCTGTTGTTCGGCAATCGTGCTTACACGCCGACGGCCCGGCTGATGCTCCAGCGTCTGGATCCGGGAGGGACGGAATACGATGATCCGCAGGTTGTGGTCAACGAATTCGGGCGGCTACTGACCGTTACGGCACATCTTCCCGGCGGCGGGGTGAGCAGTGATTACTATCTCTGGCAGTCGGGGCGCTGGCTGTCCATCGATGCCAAACATTGGCTGAAAGACTTGCCCCGGCGGCTGCCGGCCGGCTTTAGGCTGGGCCAGGTCGGCTTGCCCGACATGGATACGATGAGTGCGACGCTGACCTTGTTCCGCGATTCGGAGGCAGGCTGTTGTCAGGCCGGCGAACTGGCCAGAGTCGAACTTGGTTTGCGGCAACAGCGCTTTGCGTTGAAGAAAGTGAGCCTGGTAAGCCCCTGATTGAAGTGCGGGTATTCCAGTATTTTTCATCTATTTCAGCCCTTGCCCGGCGCTTGCATAAAACGCGGTAACGGGGGCGTAGGTCCCTGAGTTCAAGGGGGCCGGGAATATAGCCCGACGCCTACGAGCTTGTCGGGTTTACCCGCAATGAAAATACAGGGTTCACTGTATTATGACGAAGGTGGGGTGGAGTCTATTCTTGTAGCGTAAATATGACCATTGATGGGCCGCCTTGCGGTGTCGTCAGCCGGTTGTGAACATTGTCTGCGGGATGGGCAATATCAGAGGGTAAGAGGTATTTGCGCCAGATGAGGAAACCTCTGGTTTCTGGCATCGGGGAGTCTGTCATGTATCACAAAATACGCTCGGTTTTTGGACGCTGCCTTCCTTTCCGGGGGCTTGAGAACAAATCCAGACTTGCTGCGGCTGCTGCGCGGCCATTTAATTTGCTGCGCTGGTTTTCGCTGCTCAGTTTTGTCGTGGTAGCTGTGATCAGTGTCGGTTTTGCATCGACACTGACGCATTTCCTGACCCGCGAAATCCTGCAGCGCGACGCACTGCTGACCAGCCAGTTCGTGCACAGTATTGTTACCGTCCAGAATCAGCAGGCGCGTCTGGGGCGCGGCTTTACGCTGGGCCGGATCCTCGATGACCGGGTGAATCTTGTCGGTCTGGGAATTGATCCGAAGGAGGCTGCTTCGGTGCGCAGCCAGTTCTATGATCACATCAAACTCCTGCCGGACGTGCTGTTGGCCAATGTGTTTGCTGCCGACCGCAAGATCATCTGGTCTACCAACGGGGCGCTGATCGGCAAATTCGATCAGAATAACGGTGAGCTGGAGGATGCCATCAAGGCACGTGCCATGGTGGCCACCAATTACCTGGATCAGGAAAATCACAGCGAGGAAGAGCACAAGGCCGAGCAGGTCTTCGCCAGCGATCCCAAAAAGTTTTTTGTCGAAGCCTACATGCCCTTGCTGAACGCCGAGGGTGAGGTTCTCGCCGTTGTCGAGATCTACAAGGAACCCGAGTCCCTGCTCGATGCGGTCAAGCGCTGCCGCCAGCTGGTCTGGGCCTGCACCCTGCTGGGCATGATTTTTCTCTATCTGGCGATGTTCTGGATCATTCGGCGTGCCGACCGCACGCTCGACGATCAGCAACGGCAGATCCTGGAATCGGAAACCCTGTGCGTCGTCGGCGAAATGTCGGCATCCGTGGCGCATGGCATCCGCAATCCGCTCGCCTCGATCCGTTCAAGTGCCGAGCTGGCGCTGGATGGTGATCTGCAATCCGTCAAGAAAAACGCCAACGACATCATTCTGCAGGTCGATCGCCTGAGCAAGTGGGTGCGCGATTTGCTGGTCTTTTCGCGGCCGGTGTCCGGGGAAACCCAGGTCATGGATGTCCAGGCCCTGATCGATGACTGCCTGCCGAATTTTTCTGCCCAGCTCGAAAAAAGCGGCATTGACTGCGCCTTCGTTCGTCCCCCCGGCAATGTTCCCCACGTCAAGGGAAACCGCTCGCTGGCGACACAGGCCCTGGCCAGCGTGATTTCCAATGCCATCGAGGCGATGCCGGGCGGTGGTTGTCTGAAAGTTGAATTGCAGGTGGCGGAGAAAGAGCATTCGGTCAGTCTGGTGGTGTCCGACACTGGTGCGGGGATGTCGGAAACCCAGATGGGGCTCGTCTTCAAACCTTTCTATACGACCAAGCGGAATGGTCTTGGTTTGGGCATGGCGCTCGTCAAACGCATCATGGAAAGATTCGGCGGTGGCATTCGCCTGAGCAGCGGGGAGGGTAAGGGAACCCGTGTCAGCCTGATTTTCAACACCGATTGATGCCATGACCAATTCAATTCTGGTGGTCGAAGATGACGAGATGCTGGCCGATAATGTCCGCCTTTATCTCGAACGCAACCATTGGGAAGTTGAAGTCGTACACAGTGCGGAAGCCGCCTTGCAGTTGCTGGAAAGCACGCATCCGGATGTCGTGCTGACCGACCACATGCTGCCGGGCAAGACCGGGGTGCAGCTGATTGCGGGCGCCTTGTTGCTCAATCCGCAGATCAAGATCGTCATGATGACCGGCGAGGGTAGTGTCCAGGTTGCCGTCGATGCGATGAAAGCCGGTGCCTGTGATTATCTTGCGAAGCCGGTTTCGTTGGCCGAACTGAAACTGGTGCTGGAGAAAACTCTTGATCAGGCACACATGGAAAACACCCTGTCGGTGTTCCAGCGCAAGCAGTCGCGCGGCATGTCGATGGCTTCGATCATCGGCGACTCGCCGGCCATGCTGGCACTCAAGACCAAGGCGAAGCAGGTGCTCGAGGCCGAAAAGCGGATCAGTGATGGCGACTTGCCGGCCATCCTGATTGGCGGCGAGACCGGTTCCGGCAAGGAAATGCTGGCGCGGGCGCTGCATTTTGACGGGGTGCGCAGCGAACGGCCGTTCATCGAACTCAATTGCGCGTCGTTGCCGGCCAATCTGCTTGAAGCGGAACTTTTCGGCCATGAGCGCGGGGCTTTCACCGATGCCAAGGACCGGCGCATTGGTTTGGCCGAAGCGGCCGATGGCGGGACGCTGTTTCTCGACGAAATCGGCGAAATCGATCTGTCGATCCAGGCCAAGCTGCTAAAGCTGCTGGAAGAGAAAACCCTGCGCCGGATCGGCAGCGTGCGCGAGCACAAGGTGAATATCCGCATCATCAGCGCCACCAACCGCGATCTCGAAAAAATGATCCGCGAGGGCAGCTTCCGCAGTGACCTGTTTTTCCGCCTGCGCGTCATTACCCTGACCATGCCGCCGCTGCGCACGACGGGGGCGGATATCCTGCACCTGGCCAATTTTTACCTGCAACTGCACTCGCGTCGCTATGGCAAGAAGAACCTGCGATTCTCGCCGGAGGCGGAGGAAATGATGCAGTGCTACGGCTGGCCGGGCAATGTTCGCGAAATGAAGAACATGCTGGAGCAGACCGTGTTGCTGGCTGATGGTGAAGTGATCGGTTCCGACCAACTGGCCATCTGTCCCGGGCTGCTCCGCGAACCGGGCGAAAGCCGTGACGAGTCGCCAGTCAATGGCGTACCCGTCGTGCGCAGCGGGGGCAGGGTCTCCGATGTCGAACGCGAGCTGGTCTTGAAAACACTGGAAAAGACCGACTGGAACGTCTCGAAATCGGCCAAGCTACTTGGCTTGTCGCGCGACATGTTGCGCTACCGGATCGAGAAGTATCACTTTGTCGCGCCGCAGGAGTGAGTCCTTGCTGGCTGCTGGCTGCTCGAGCCAGCGTATCAGGGCAGTCTCTGCTCCTGTTCGTCGTTGAATAGTCACTGAATGGGACACGGCGGCCGTATCCTCGTTGTCGACGATGATCCGGGAATCCTGCATCTCGTCAGCTTGCGGCTGGCCAGTGCCGGCTATCAGGTCGGTACGGCGGATTCCGGCGAGAACGCGCTGCTGCGTTTTCACGAAAGTCCTCCGCAACTGGTCATCACCGATTTGCGCATGGGCGGCATGGATGGGCTGACCCTGCTCGACCATTTGCAGGCCGCCGCACCCGGTGTGCCGGTGATCATGCTGACGGCCCACGGCTCGATTCCGGATGCGATCAGCGCAACCCAACGTGGCGTCTTCGGCTTTCTCACCAAACCCTTCGACGGTCAGGAGTTGCTGCAGCGGGTGGCAGAGGCAATCCGCCTTTCTCCCCTGCTCAATCACGAACATGTCTCTGCCGAGTGGCGCAGGGAGGTGGTCAGCGTCAGCCTCCTGATGGAAGAAGCGCTGCGTCAGGCCCTGCGCGTCAGTCTGGAGAGCAAGCCGGCCTTGCTGGTCGGTCCCGGCGGCGCCGGCAAGGCAACGCTGGCCCGGGCCATTCATCGGGCCGGGGCGCGGGCCGCCGCCCCTTTGATTCGCCTGGTTGCCGCGGATTGCCCGGCCGCCGAGCAGGAGGTTCTGTTGTCGCTGTCCGATCCGCGTAGTCTCTGGGCTGGGGCGGCCGGCGGGCTGCTCTATCTGGAGGAAGTCGGCGTCTTGTCGCTGGCCGCGCAGGCTCGGCTCTTTGCTGTGCTCATGGCGCAAATGCAGGCCAGTGACCCGTTATTCCGCCTCGGGCAGCCGAGTTCGCCCGAGACCGTGGCCAATGTCCAGGTCATCGCTTCGACATCCCGCTCGCTGGATGCGGCGGTCATGGATGGCCGCTTTCGTCGCGATCTGTATTACTTGTTGGGTAAAGTCAGCCTGCAGGTTCCTTCGCTGGCCGAGCGTCCCGAAGACATTCCCGTGCTGAGCCGGCATTTTCTCGCTTCGATCCGGCCGGAAATCGGTCTCAGCCTGGCGCCCGGGGCCTTGCTGGCCTTGCAGGAAGCGCGCTGGCCCGATAACGTCCGGCAACTCAGGAGTGTGCTCGAGCAGGCTGCCGAGTCCTGTCTGACGCCGGTGCTGACCGAGGCTGCGGTGCGCCGCGTAATTCGCCAGTACGAAGCGGAAAGTCTGGCGGGTTTCGACGATGCCCGGCGTGATTTTGAGCGTGAATATCTGACCCGCCTGCTGCAAACGACGGCGGGCAACGTCTCGCATGCCGCCCGGGTTGCCCGGCGAAACCGGACCGAGTTTTACAAGTTGCTGGCCCGACATGGCCTGGATCCGGTTGATTTCAAGTAAGGATGTCCTGCTTTTGCGGCAGGCGCGAGCTCGGCCAACAGGCTCCGCTGGTTCGAGAGAACGAGCTCTGGTGCAGGTGATGCAGGCCGCTGCTTGTCGGCGCCGCGCTTTCTCCGGATACTGACCGCTCGCCAGCATTCAACTGGAATCAAACAATGGCAAGAGGATCGTGATGGGCGAGGTAATGTTGGCGCTGATGCGCACCCTGTCCAGCCTGCGCGACCGCAAGGTCTGGGGCTATGTTCTGGTACCGGCAAGCTTCTCGCTGCTGCTCTGGATCGGTCTGTCATTCTGGGGGCTGGGCGCCCTGGTCGACTGGCTGCTCGGCCAGCCGCCAATGACCCTCCTGATTGGCTGGGGTATTGCCTGGCTGGCCCATATCCTGGCTTACGTCGGTGGCTGGATGGCCATTTTTGCCTGTGCCTACCTGACGGCATCGCTGCTTGCGGCCTTGGTCGTCATGCCGCTATTGCTCAAGCACCTCTCGGAAAGCGAATACAGCGACGTCGTGCCGATGGGCAAGGACAGTTTTCTGGCTGCGGCGGCCAACAGTGTGTTTGCCTCGCTGCTGTTCATTGCCGGCTGGCTGCTTACCCTGCCGCTGTGGATCGTTCCCGGCCTGTCGCTGCTCCTGCCGATGGTGCTGATGGCCTGGCTGAACCGGCGAACCTTTGCCTACGATGCGCTGTCGATGCACGCCACGCTTGAGGAGTGGCGCGCCATTCGCCAGCAGTCGAAAGCCCCGCTGTTCATGCTCGGCTTCAGCATGGCGCTGCTCGCCCATATTCCGGTGATCGGTCTGCTTGTGCCGGTGCTGGCGGCGCTGTCATTCGTTCATTTTGGATTGGAAAGCCTGCGCCGTTCGCGCGGCGGGGCGATTGTTACCGTAGAGGGGGAAAGATTGTGAGTCGTACCTTTGGCGCCATCATCGTTGGCGATGAAATTCTTTCCGGCAAGCGCCAGGACAAGCATTTCGAAAAAATTGCCGCTCTGCTTGCGGCGCGCGGCTTGCGTCTGTCCTGGGTGGAGTATCTCGGCGACGAGCGCGACCGCCTGGCCGCCACCTTCAAACGCACCATGGCGGCTGGTGACGTTGTCTTTTCCTGCGGCGGTATCGGCAATACGCCGGACGATCATACCCGGCAGGCGGTGGCGCTGGCCCTGGGCGTCGATCTGGAACTGCATCCGGCCGGCTTCGAGGAGCTGAAGGTGCGATTTGCCAACGAGGAAATCACCGACCGGCGCAAGCTGCTGGTGACCTTCCCGCAGGGCGTGCAGATCGTTCCCAATCCGTTCAACCGCATTCCCGGCTTCATGGTCAGCGAGCACTATTTTGTGCCGGGTTTCCCGCAGATGGCCCATCCGATGATCGAGTGGGCGCTCGATACCTTCTATCAGGATGAATTCAGGCCGGTCAGCGAGACGATCGAGAGGGCTTTTCTGCTGACCGGGCCGAGCGCCTACGAAAGTGCCTTGCTCGACCTGATGGAACGCATCGTCAGGGATTACCCGGGCTTGCGCCTGTTTTCGCTGCCCTCGTTGAACGGACAGGAGCGCCGGCATCTTGAACTCGGTGTTGAGGGCGGGCCGGCGCTGGTCGATGCGGCAATGGAGGAAATCCGCATCGAGGTCGAACGGCGCGGCATCAACTGGGTGTGGCGCCCCTGAGTCAGACCCGGCAGTAAACGCAAAAACCCGGCACTGCCGGGTTTTTCTTGCTGCTCGACAGCCAGTTTACTTGGCGGCGGTCTTCTTGGCAGCGGCGCTGGTGGCGCTGGTCGTCTTGCCGGTGGTCTTGGCGGCAACCTGGATGTTGGCTTCGGCCATGTCCGACAGTTGCTTGGCCATCGAGGTCATGTTGTCGAAAGCCTTGGTCGAGGCGCCAAGCATCGACTTCATCGTGGCCGCGAAAACATCGCCACCGACCGGGGCGCTGGCCGTAGCCTTTTCGACGGCGCTCGAGGCATTCTTGGTGAAGGTGCTGTACTGGGCTTCGACGACGGTGGTGATGTCTTTTTGCATCTGGGCAACCAGGTCATAGACGCTGCGCGAATAATCGACGAGCTTCTCGACGCCGGGTTGAGCCTGGGCGCTGTTGAGCTTGGCGATTTCGCTGGCATCCTTGGCAGCCATCAATTGCTGGGCATTGGCAACCGTGTTGTTGAAAAAGTCGCGCGAGGCTGCGAGATTGATCGCTGTCAGGCGCTCGACACCGCTGAAAGCAGTGCGCAGCAGGGCGGTCATGACTTCCAGGTTGGCTTTTTGGGCTGCAGCCAGTTGTTCAATATTCGGGTTGCTCATCGTCTTCTCCTGTCGGTATTTGCGGGTGTGGATGCAACAAAGCCCCCGCCGGAGGGCGGGGGCTTTTACAACTGGATATTACTTGCTCTTCTTGCTGGCGGCGGTGGTCGAAGCACCGACAGCCTTGACCGTGGCGTTGGTTGCGGCAGCAACGTTGGCTTCGGTGATTTCTGCAACTTGCTTGGCAGCCTTGTTCAGGTTGTCGAAAGCGGAGTTGGCAGCAGCAATGGCGGACTTGACGGCAGCAACGGCAACGTCAGAACCGGCCGGGGCAGACTTGGCAGCCTTGTCGAGCAGGTCAGCGACTTGCTTCTGGAAACCGCCGAACTGGCCTTCCAGGGTCTTCGACAGCTCTTCTTGAGCCTGGGCCGAGATTTCATACACGGAACGCGAGTAGGCAACGGCCTTTTCAACATTCGGCTGAGCCAAGGAAGCCTGGATGGACAGGGCTTCTTGCACGTCCTTGGCGCCGAGCAGGGCCTTGGTGCCGGAAACGCCATCTTCGAGGATGGAACGGGCGGCATTCAGGTTCAGGGCGGCGATGCGCTCGGCGGAAGCCAGGGCGGTGTTGGCCAGGGACAGCAGGGAATCAACAGCGGTCTTGTTGGCGGAAGCGAATTGTTCGGGGGTGGTGAAGTAGGTCATGGGTGTATCTCCGTGAAATATTACAAACTTGAAAAACGCTAAAGGCTGCTGCTTGGCGGTGAGCTCATGTTGCACTGCACCATGGCGCTAATTATAGAAGTGATTGTCGTATTGTCAACAACTATTTTGTGCGGTGCAGCAATTGTTTTAAATTGCTTGTAAATCAGCTTCTTGGCGCGATTTCAGGTCTGTTTGTCAGGCTGTTTCAGGTTCCGGCGAACAGCCATGCACTATTCGCGTGCGGGGGTGTCGGCGAGGCCGCCGGCGCCCCGCAGATCGAGTCGTTCGCCACGCGTCGCCGGTTGCTCGGGCTGGGTGCCCTTGTTCTTCGGCTGGATGGTGGCGCGAACCCGTGGTGGCGGGGCTTTCGGGTCACGGCTGTCGCCGGCGGTCACCAGGTATTTTTCGCTGACCGTGTCATACCAGATGTAATCGCCCTTGAGCTGGTCTTCACCATTTTTGACCCAGGCGCGATGGAAGAGTTCGAGGACTTCGCTGTTGGTGTTGTATTCGATGCGTTCGGCTTCGCCATCGATGTATTCCTCGCGGCCCTCGCGTTTCTGGCGGAATTTGGCCAGGCCGCCCTTGCCGCCGAATGCCGTGCCTTTCTGGAAGCCGTACTGGTCCTCGGTGACGACGACGCGGTCGGCCTTGAGGATCATCGTGCCCTTGATCAGCACGACGTCACCTTCAAGGATCTGGATTTTCTTGCCGTCGTCGATCGACACCTTGTTGGCTTCAAGTTGCAGCGGTTTGTCCCGGTCGGCCTTTTCGGCAAAGGCAGATTGGCTGGCGATCAGACAAAGGAGGAGTGTGGCGAGACGTAGGTTCATTGCTTAGCCCTGGGTCGGATGTACAGGCCGGTAACTCGTGATTGCAGCACGAAGGTGGCGGCATTGTTGTCAAGCTGGGCACCAACGCCCTTGATCCAGGACTGCCCCTGGGTAATTTCGACCGGGCTGTTGGTGAAGGCATAGCCGGCCTCCGGTTGGGCGGTGAGATCGGGCATGCGGGCGATCATCTCCGGCCGGTCGTCGGCGGCGGCCCGGACAAGGCTGACATTGTCCCACAGGAACACTGTTTCGCCCTTGGCGCTGACCTTGGCGTTATTGCTGGTAACAGTGACAGCGGGGGCGTCCGGACGATAGCTGATGAGCGTCGGCGATTTGACCTCGGAGCTGTCGTCATCCGGGTAATGCACAAGATGCGGGGCGCTCAGGCGATATTTGAGGTTGCCGTTGGTGTCGTAGCGGCGCACGGTGAAATTTTCGGCGTAGGCGTCCGGGTCGTGGCGCAGTTTGCCGCTCGGTCGGGTTTCCTCGGGCTCGAGAGTTTTCTGCAGCCAGAAGCTGAGCCCGGCCAGTACGGCCAGCAGGATGATCGGGAAGAGTTGGCTGGGCCAGTGTTTCATTGTTGCTCGAGGTAAGGCGCGAACGCCGCTTCAAGCCGGCCCTGGGCGGCGAGGGTCTTCAGTTCGTGACCGTCGTCGGTGTAGTGCAGGCCGCCATCGGTCATCACGCCGTCGATATCGAAGGCGACGAGCTTGATGCGGGCGGCGCGGGCGCTAGCATCCATCAGATCACCTTGGCGGTAAACAGGTCGTGCATGTTGAGGGCGCCGACCAGGTGGCCTTCGGCGTCGACGACGAGCAGGGCATTGATGCGCAGGCGCTCCATCATTTCGACGGCTTCGACGGCCAGGCGCTCCGGACCGATGGTGCGTGGGGTCGGGTGCATGACCGTGGCGATGTTGCCCTGTTGCAGATCGATGCGCTTTTCAAAGGCGCGGCGCAGGTCGCCATCGGTAAAGATGCCGAGCGCGCGGCCAGCCGGGTCGGTGATTGCCACCAGACCGAGACCGCCGCGCGACATGGCGATGATGGCATCGGTGATGCCGGTTTCCGGTGTCACCGTCGGTACCCGTTCGCCGGCCCGCATGACGTCGCTGACATGGGTCAGCAGGCGGCGTCCCAGCGAGCCGCCGGGATGCGAGCGGGCAAAGTCTTCCGGGCCGAAGCCGCGGGCGTCGAGCAGCGCCACGGCCAGGGCGTCGCCAAGCGCCAACGCAGCCGTGGTGCTGGCGGTCGGGGCGAGATTGTGCGGACAGGCTTCCTGGGCGACGCCGGCATCGAGATGGATGTCGGCTTCGCGGGCCAGGGTGGAGGTCGGCTCGCCGGTCATCGAGATCAGCCGGGCGCCCGAGCGTTTGACCAGAGGCACGATGCGCAGCAATTCCTCGGACTCGCCCGAGTTGGAAAGAGCGAGCAGCACATCGTGGCGGGTGATCATGCCGAGATCGCCGTGGCTGGCTTCGGCCGGATGTACGAAATAGGCCGGGGTGCCGGTGCTGGCCATGGTGGCCGCGATCTTGCGGGCGATGTGGCCGGATTTGCCCATGCCGCTGACAATCAGCCGTCCCTGGCTGCCGAGAATGAGTTCGACGGCCCGGGCGAAATCGCCGTTAAGCCGACTTTTTAATGCGTCAACCGCTGCCGCCTCGATGCTCAGTGTCTGGCGACCGAGTTCCAGAGCGCGTTCCGGCGAAAATCGGGTGGCTGTTTGGCTTGGGTTCATGGGCGGGCTGCGGTTATGATGGCCGGAGTATACCTGAATCACGAAAACGGCCTTGAGCGTCCTCTCCCTCATTCTCCTGTTGCTTGGCGCATCGGTTCTGGCGGTGGTCATATTCCGCCGTTTCAACCTGCCGCCGGTACTCGGCTATCTGCTGGTCGGCAGCATCATCGGGCCGCACGCGCTCAACCTGATGCGCGACGTCTATCGGGCGGAACATCTGGCTGAATTCGGGGTCGTTTTCCTGATGTTCTCGATCGGCCTGGAGTTCTCGCTGCCCAAGCTTTATGCGATGAAACGCATCGTTTTCGGGCTCGGCTTGTTGCAGGTGGTCCTCAGCATCCTGCTGATCAGCGGCCTGGTCATGCTGCTCGGCGTCAACTGGCAACTGGGTATTGCCCTGGGCAGCGTCTTTGCCATGTCGTCCACGGCCGTCCTGACCAAGTTGCTGGTCGAGCGCATGCAGCTCGATTCGGCACACGGGCGCGAGATCATGGGCGTCCTGCTGTTCCAGGATCTGGCCGTGGTGCCGCTGCTGGTGCTCCTTCCCTCGTTGACCCAGCCACCGGAAAAGCTGGCGATGTTGCTCGGCATCGCGCTACTCAAGGCGGTTGTCGTGCTCGCAGTGATTCTGGTGTTCGGCCAGAAACTGATGCGCAAGTGGTTCCATTTCGTCGCCCGGGCCAAGTCGTCCGAAGTGTTCGTGCTCAACGTGCTGCTGATCACCCTGAGTCTCGCCACCATCACCGAACTGGCCGGCCTGTCGCAGGCGCTGGGGGCCTTTGTCGCCGGCATGCTGATCTCGGAAACGGAATACCGGCTGCAGGTGGAAGAGGACATCAAGCCTTTCCGCGATGTGCTGATGGGGCTGTTTTTCGTCACCATCGGCGTCAAGCTCGATCTGAATATCGTGGTCGGCCTGTGGTGGCAGGTGCTGCTCGGCCTTACTGCTTTGCTGGCCATCAAGAGCCTGATCGTCGGCCTGCTTTCCTGGCGCCTCGGTTCGACGCCGGGCAATTCCATCCGTTCGGCGCTGTGGTTGTGTGCCGGTGGCGAATTCGGTTTCGTGCTGCTCGGCGAAATCGCCCATCTGCCCAAGGTGGTCGAACAGCTGACCCTGACCGTGCTGGTGCTTTCCATGCTGCTGGCGCCGTTTGTCGTGCAATACAGCGAAAAGCTGGTGATGCGTTTCGTGGCCAGCGAATGGCTGTTGCGCTCAATGCAGCTGACCAATATCGCTGCCCGCTCGATGGGTACCGAGAAGCATGCGATTCTTTGCGGTTTCGGACGCAGCGGCCAGTATCTCGCCCGCTTCCTGAGCCAGGAAGACATCAATTACATCGCGCTTGATATCGACCCGGACCGGGTGCGCGAAGCTGCGGCCGGTGGCGAAAATGTGGTCTTCGGCGACGCCGGGCGCAAGGAGGCGCTGATGGCCGCCGGCCTGATGCGGGCCAGTGTCGTCATCTTCACGATGAGTGACACACCGCTGGCCGAGAAGGTGCTGCATCACGTCCAGGAGTTGCGCCCCGATCTGCCGGTCATCGTTCGGACTTCCGACGAACGTGACATGGGCCGCCTGGCCAAGGCCGGCGCCGCCGAAGTCGTGCCGGAAACGCTCGAGGCCAGCCTGATGCTGGCGTCGCACGCCCTGGTCCTGGTTGGGGTGCCGCTCAATCGCGTGCTCAAGCGTATTCGCCTCATTCGTAGCCAGCGCTACCGCCTGTTGCGCGGCTTTTATCGCGGCATGTCCGATCGCGATGAAGATGAGGATCACCAGCCCCGTCTGCATTCCGTCTGGCTGACCCCGGGCGCCGCCGGCATTGGCCAGACGCTTGAGCAACTCGATCTCGAGGGGATGGGCTGCGAAGTCAGCGCCATCCGTCGGCGCGGTATCCGGGCGGTCGAACCGGCCCCGGAAACCCGACTGGAAGAAGGCGATGTGGTCGTCGTGCTGGGTGATCCCGAAGTGGTGACCGCGGCCGAGGAGCGCCTGCTGAAAAATGAAAAGACCCGCCGCAGCGGGTCGAAGTAGTTGCAGGCGGCCTCAGAAGGCCAGGCACACCGCGTAAATCTTGCTGCCGTCGTATTCGCTGGCGCCCTCATTGGCGGCATTGGTTGACGTTTCCTGGGCGCGCATGGAGCCCAGCTTCGCTGCGCCGTCGTCAATGCTCGAATCCAGTTGCTGGGCCAGTTTGCCGCTGATGCCGGAGGAGCAGGCATAGTAGCTGCCGCTCAGCCCCTTGATCGGTGGCGTCATCTGCAGGCCAAAGCGGCCGCCTTCGGCATTGGCCGGCAGACCGGCCTTGGTCGCGTCGCTGAAATCGGTGGAGCCGGTGACCAGACCGGCCAGCCGGATGTGTTGCCAGAACAGGACGCTTTCATCGGTCACGGAGGTTGAATTCCAGTCGCCTTCGATGACCCCGTTGCCCAGGCCTCCGGCCGGTGTACTCGCCGCGGTCGCCGTGGCGCCGAGGTGGGTGGCGACAGCGGAGTCATCGCCGGGCAGACGCTTGAACTTGTCCTGATAGCCGTAGATGAATAGCGGAATCGAGCGAAAATCGTTGGCCAGGTTTTTGACCTTGGCGCTGTTGATCATTTCCTGACCTTTGAGCACTCCACCCAGCAGTAATCCGATAATGACCAGAACGATGGCAATTTCGACGAGGGTGAAGCCATGCTGTTTGTGTTTCATGACGTTCTCCAGTTGCGTTTAAGGGAAAGTTGCCAGCCAAATATTATTCCAATGGAATAATACGATTGTCATTTTTTGTAAAGATAATTGGGCTCAGGGTAAACGTCCGGCAGCCATCAGCCGACTGTAGAAAATGTTTGAAGATATCCAACTGATCTGGTCGTCGAATTCATCGAGGGGCAGCGTGCTGGCCCGCCCGACGAACAGCCGGTCGTTGTCATCATTGGCCATCTCGTCGTTGCTGCTGGCGAGGCGGCCGCCGTTTCTGCCGGGCGAAAAGACGATGGCGACGGCATCCTTGGTCAAGGCATGGCCGGTGGCGCATTCGGCCTTGTCGCCCAGACCGGTTTTCCCCGTTGCCGTGTTGCAGATGCGCAGGTCGGGGGCCGGTGGCGTGTCGCTGTTCCACACCAGGCGGATGCCGTTCTCCCGGCTCAGGCATGGGGTGCTGGCGCAAGGTGTGGCGGTGAAGGTGCTCAGGGCGTAGTGCAATGGATTGCCCCAGGGGTCGAGGGCGTAGCCGTGTTCATCGACCGGATGCAGGCCCAGCGTGCTGGCCGGTAGAAAACCGTTCCACGAGTGGGAGCACTCGCCACCGCCGGCCGGTGATTCGATGCCTGTGGTCGCCGGGGCGGCTGGGCAGGGGAGTCGTCCGTAACGGATGGCGAAGCCGAGGATGGCCTCGTTGGCCATCTCGAGTTGGCGGCGTGCCGCCTCGTTCTCCGCTGCCTGGCGGAAAGCGGAAAGGCCGGGCATCACACTGGTGAACAGCAAGGCGACGACGACCAGCACCATGCTCAACTCGAGGAGCGAGAATCCCGACTGGCGGAAGGCGCGTTCGTACATGGGGATTCAGTAGGCCAGCCGGTCATTGAAGTCGCGGCCGGGGGCGGCCCCGGAGAAGTGCGGGATCGGCGAGAGCGCCTGGCCATTGCGCGTCGGGGAGGCATTCATGCCTTCCAGAAAATTGGCGATGGTCGCGATGTTCCCTCCTTGTCCGGTGAGGCGGGGGCCGGCGGCCAGTACGATGAGCCGGAATTTTCCCGAGGCGTCGACCGTCAATGTTCCGGGAGCCGCTTTGAGCGGGGCGCTGATCTGATAAAAAAGCGTTTCAGACCATCGGTTGTCGTGCCACCAACTCGCTTGTCCCGGGCGAAGAAAATCACAGCGGCCGCTATTCCAGATCATGGGGAAGGCGCTGGCCGTGCTGCTTTTGATGTTGTCGGCCAACTGGCTGGCCTGGCTGAGCAGGCGTTCCGTCCGCTCGAGGGTTTCGGCAATGCCGGCCCGGGCTTTGCTGCGGTTTTCATCATTTGGTTGCTGGATGTAGCTCTGCACGGTGGCGGCACTTTTCCGGCTACCGCTGATGCTGTCGAGTACGCCATTGGCTGCCGCATAGGCCGAGGAATCGAGCGGCAAGGCAGTGGCGATTGCCTGCTCGCTTGAAGCGGCATCGGCCTTGGCCAGCGGTGCCGCCGTGCTGCTGTGGGTGGCGATGATATCCAGCCAGGTGGCGATATTGGCAGTCGCCGCACCCAGTGATTCGGCATACGGAATGATGGCGCTTTGCAGTGGGCGGGGCGTGGCGGTGTCGATGCCGGCAAATTGCCCATGCGCAGCGCTATAGCTGCGCAGTGCTTCGTGCAGGCTGCTGCGGCTCAGGTTGTTGTCGCTTGCCTCGTTTGCGGCAATGGCGACACTCAGCAAGTTGGTCTGTGCACCGGCCTGGCGGATGTTTGTCCGGATATCGAGGCGGTTCGGTTGGGCAGAGCGCGCGGAAAATATTGCCGTGTCGATGGACTCGATACTGGCATTCCGGGCGCTGGCGACGTTGGGCAAGCCGGTATGGATGCTTTCAACGACCCGCCTGGTGTTCATCAGGCCGTCGAGCAGGGCGTCCAGGTTGTCCTGCCAGGAGGGGGCGGTCAGCGTGTTGTCGAGTTCTTCCAGTAACCGGGAAAAATCATCGAGTTGCTTGGCCGGGAGGTTGATGCGACTCGCGGCAACGGCCTTGCCCAGGCTGTCAGTCGTCTCGAGCAAAGTACTGGCGGCGGATTTCGCCGCCTTGAGCGTTATCGCATCACCGGTCTGTGCCGCGGCCAGCGCAGCCTCCTCGGCACTGGCCGCCGTGCTGCTGGCCGCGGCAAGCGGCGGCGCGAGGTCGGCGCGTGCGCTATACGAAATAGCCAGCAGGGCGTGCAAGGCAGAGATCCGGTCGAGCAGTTCTTTCGGTGTTTTTGCTTCGCCCACTGCCGCGCTGCGGCGGGACAGTTCCCCCGGGAAGAGATCGGTGCCGAATTCACCCAGGAGTGCCGGCAGTTTTTCCAGTACCTGGGTGCTGCTCGCTTCGTGGGCTCGAATGGCACTGCCTTCGCTGCGACTGATCCGGCCGTTGTCGATGGCCGAATCGATTGTTGCCGTCAGCGGTTGTAGCAAGGCGCTCGCCTCGTCGGCCGATTGCCGGAGTTTGCTGCTGAGCAGATAGATCGCGTCGAACAGTTGGCGGGCTTGCAGGGTGGCATCGCCCAATGTCTTCAAGGCCTGTAGTTGCTGTTGCGCGTCGGGACTGTCGGCCAGTTGTCGCCGGGCCTGATCCAGCCGTTCAAGATTGTTACGCAGAGCGGCTTCCGGCCCGCCGTCGGGCTGGGTGTCGGCGATTCGTCCAAAATGGCTGCCGGCGTTGCCCCGGGCAAGCGTTGCGTCGAGCGGCGCCGGCCAGGGGTAGCGGTGTTCCGGGTTGGCCGAGGAGTCGGCATGTTGTTCCAGACAATTCCTGAGTTCCCCGGCCAGCCGCTTGCCGACTGCCGCCATGATTTCCGCCCGGGTGATGACCATCACGGTATCGTTGAAGTCTGCGGTTGGCGGGCCGCTGCTGAATGTGTTGTTCAAGCCGTCCTGGCTCTCGAGATAGTCGGCCGGATTGTCAGATGGGCGCCGCTGCTGCCCGATGGGCCCCCCGGGAGCGATGATGATGGCGGCGATATCGTCCTGGTCATCGACTTTCAGACTCATGGCCGTGGCGCTGTTGATCGGCTGGGCGCTGTCGTCATCGCGCAGGCTCGGCGACAGGGCGTACCAGAGATGGTTGCCGGTCTCGTCGGAGAGTTCCGGCAGATCGAGGGTCAGCCATGGCAGCCAGCCCAGGTCGCTTGGACAGCGGTTGCCGGCCAGCATGTCGGCTTTGCCGTCGTCAGGGCGGTTGTTCATTTCCTGGCTGTCGGTTAGCCGGTCCGGGCAGGGCAGGCTGCCCGGGCGATTCTGGTCATTGACGGCGCGCGCCAGCAGCGCTTCCTTGGCGCGCAGCAAGGTTGCGGCCAGCGCGGCTGCCCGGTGATTGCGCTGGCCGCTCGCGTTGGCCGTCAGATAGAGGCTATAGCCGAGGCCCAGGGCCAGCATGAACAGCATTGCCCAGAGTGCGAATCCCCGCTCTTGGCCGGCGCCAGGGGTCATTTGACGGGCGTCCCGGGGCGGATGACCAACTGGCCGTCGCCTAGCAGGCTGTCGCGTTTTCCCGTGCCGGGGGAGTAGCGTTCGCCAATCGGCAGGGCGGGGGCTTCGGCGGGGGCGTCAAGCGTGTTTTGGCCGTTGATCCAGCGTGCCCGGCGCTGCTTGCTGCGCCATATTTCGCCATCGATCGTCAGGTCGTTCCCTGTTGCGCCAGTCTGGCCGGCGGCTTGGCGGTCGAGCGCGGCCCGTTGCTCAGGGGTAAAGAACAGGCGGCCAATTTTTTCGCCATCGGCGCCGCATGCGCTGCCACAAGGAATCAGCAATGCCAATAAAACCGGGCGGAAGGCTATTTTCATTGCACTTTTGCGCCGGGCTGCAAAGTGATCAGGCTGATTTCGCAGCGCATACCGAGTCGCGGTGGAGCGGTGTCCGAGCGAGTCAGCTGGCAGTTCTGCCATGCGATCAGGGCCCGGATTTCCCGCTCCAGGCGAGCGACAAGCTGTAGCAGGTCGGTTTCGTGGCGCACTTCGGCTTGCAGGAGCAAGCGGGTGGAAAAAGTCGGGCTGGTGTTCTGGCCGGTCGCCACCGGGGCTTTTGCGCCGAACTCGTATTCGATGTTCAAGGGCTGCCGATCCTGCTGGATGTCGTGGAGTACGCTCGCCCATTGCGCGCGCTGTTCTTCACCGACGACCCCGGACTCCCGCAGTTGCTGAAAATGCGCGCTTCTTTCACCAATATTTCCGGCTTCGGCAACGGCCCGCGCCAGGTTCTGCTCCATCTGTTGCTTGCGCAGCCAGGCTGCCGCATTTTCCTGACGGGCATCCTGCAGGCTGTTTGCGGCCCACAGGAATAGCGCGCCAGCAAGCAGGCTGGCGCCCAGGATGCCCATCAGTGGCCGGCGCAGTTTGGTGATGATGTAGCCGGCAGACGTCATTTCTGGCAGCTAATGCGTAGCGAGAAGTGGTGCGCGACGAGCGATGCGCTCTCCTCTTGCCGGTCGTCGCCGGGGACCGGGAGATTTGTCGTCAGCAGCGGTTTGGCGATTTCTGCGCGGCAAGTCGCTGTTGCCCGAAGCACGTCGTTGAAATGTTCGAGACTGGCCTGCGCCTGTCTGGCCGAACTGCCTGGACTGGCACTGTCCCCTGGCAGGTAGCCGTTGAGGGTGATGACTTGCCGTGCGACAGGGGTGCCGGCCCCCGATGCGATGCGTTCGATGCGCCAGTCCAGGTTGTCCACTTCAATTTCGTCGACCTGATCGAGGGCGCCACCCAGCAGTAAAAGGCTGGGCACCAGCTGGCCGCGTTGTGTCGTCAGCTGCGCATGCTGTGCCAGGAGTTGGTGCAGGCTTTCGGGGTCAAGGTCGAGTTTCGGAAAACTGCTGACGACGGCCTTCTGGCGTTGGCGGAGGACTTGCTCGGCATGTGCCATCTGCGCGCTTTCCTCGCGTTCTGCTCCGGCCTGATGGAGGGCGTGGACCGTGCTCAAGCCGCTCAGGGCCAGCATGCTCAAAGCGGTACCCCAGATCAGGCGGCGCCCTTGCGCCAGGCGGAAATCAAGGCGCAGCGCGGGGCTGGCGAATTGCTCTCGGGGTTGCTTGTGGGCCAGCAGGTGCAGGAAAAGTGGCGCGCTACAACTGTCTGCCGGGAGCGTTTTCAGCTTCAGCTGCCGGGCGGCGGAATGGCTGTCGATGATGCTGAAGGCCTGGTGTTCTGCTTCGCCGCAGGCCTTCTCGATCAGCGCGACGGCTTGTGGGTGGGCGATGATGAATATTGCTAGCTGGGCGTCACGGGCAATCAGGCGCTGGGCTATCAGGTATTGCTGCAAGCGGCTGGCTTCCGTGACAAAGCTGTGGGCAATGGTGGCCGGGGTGGTGTCGCTGATGACGATCAGCCGCGAAAAAACGGTATGGCCATTGTGCAGATAGCTTTCGCGCAGCGAGTGCCCGAACAGGCAAAGCAACAGGCAATGCGGGGCGGTCCGGTCGAGTTTTTCGAGCAGTTGTCCGTTCAACAGGGCTGGCGAGTAAATGCCGCTCAGCGCAGCGCCGGCCGCCTGGATGGCAGGCAGCCATGGCTGCAGTTGTTCCGGGGCGGTCAGGGCCGAAATGAGCAGGTTTTCGTTGCGGCGTGTCGTTTTCTCGCGGCCCAGGGAGCGGACGCAGCTTAGGGCCGGTTCGGGGAAATGCTGCCTGGCCTTGCGGGCGATCAGCATCTGCCGGTCGCCGCCCCAAAGAGCAGGGATGCATTCCCTGACGTAAGCTTCTTCCGCCAGATTGGTCAGAAGATGAAAGCGGCCTTGGCGACGCGCGGCCAGGTATCTGGCGAAATTGCCGTGGTCGTCGGCGTTGGCGTCGAATATCGCTTCCGCTTCCAGTTCTCCCTTGTTCAGGATGAAGGCCGAGAGGTGGCCGGCTTCGAGCAGGAGCAGATGGCAGCTGGTCATGGCTTGATCCGGCTGACCACGTCGTAGATCGGGCCGATGACCGAAAGCATGATCCAGCCGAGCATGAGCCCCATGCAGACGGTCAGGATGGGTTCGATCATGGTTTGTGCCCGGGCCACCGCTTCCCGGACATCGCGATTGTAAAAGTAGCTGACGTTGAGCAGGGCGGTGTCGAGATTGCCCGTGCTTTCGCCGACCCTGAGCATGCGGGTGACCAGCGACGGAAACAGGGTGGTATCGTGAAAGGCGGCGGCGACGCTGCTGCCTTCACGAATGGCCCGTTCGACTTGTTGCAGGGCCTGATAGACGACGCGATTGTCGACGACGTGGCGGGTGATGTTGAGCGCTTCGAGGACGGGGATCCCGGCTGCGTAAAGCATGGCCAGGATGTTGGCGAAGCGGGCCAGGATGATCTTGTTGAGGATCTGCCCGATCACCGGTTGGCGCAGTTTCAGGCGGTCCAGTTGCAAGCGGGCCTGCGGGCTGCGATAGAGGATGATGAGCGCCACCACAAAGCCGCCGATTGGCAGCAGAACGAAGACGTACCAGTGGCAGGCGAGCAGGTCGGAGAGGAAAAACAGGACTTGGGTGTGGAGCGGCAGGGCTTGGCCCATGCCTTTCACGAAGCTTTTGAGTTGCGGCACCATGTAGATCATCAGGAAGACCATGGCGGCGCTGACGATGACGGCGACAAAAGTGGGGTAGAGCAGCAGTTTCTTGGTCTGCGAGGCCAGTTCGTCTTCCCATTTCAGCGATTCGGCCAGATTGGCCAGGATTTCCGGCAATTGGCCGCTGGCTTCGCCGGCCCGGACCAGGCTGACAAAGACCCGGCTGAATAGCGCGGGATGGGCAGCCATCGCTTGCGAAAGAGTTTGCCCGCCTTCGATGTCTTCGATCAGGCTGGCGATGGCTTCGCGAAACATGGCCGGTTTGATCGTGTCGCGCAGGTCGGCCAGGCCTTCAAGGATGGGCACGCCGGCCCTGGTCAGCTGTTCCAGGTGAAAGCAGAAATTGATCAGGTCCCGGCGCGGCATGCGCTTTTTGCCGAAAGACAGGCTTCTCCGCTGCACGGGCTGGCCGCTGATCAATTCCTGGCCCATGCGTTTCAGGCGCATTTCGAGATCGGTCAGGTTGCCCGCCTCCAGCTTGCCGCGTGTGCGGCGTCCTGCGGTGTCGATGGCCCGGTAGGCGAAACGCATGGCTATTGGCGATCCGTGAGGTCGACGACGCGGCGCAGTTCGTCGAGCGAGGTGGCACCCTCGAAGACGCGGCGCAGCCCGTCGTCGGCCAGCGTGGTGAAGCCGTGGCGCGCGGCGTAGCGGCGGATTTCGTGCTGGCCGGCCCGCCCGGCCAGCAGTTCGTCGAGGCCGGCATCGATGCGTAGTAATTCCATGATCGCCAGGCGCCCGCGATATCCCTGAAAGGCGCAGCGTTCGCAGCCGGTCGGGCGAAACAGTTGCCCCGGTCCGTCGGCCGACAAAGCCTTGAACAAAAGGGCCTCCTCGGGCTCGGGGTGATAAGGCGCCTTGCAGTGTTCGCACAGCCGGCGCACCAACCGCTGGGCAATGATGCCGATGATGTTGCCGGCCATGATGTCGGGCAGCACGCCGCTGTCGAGCAGGCGTGGCACGGCGCCGATGGCCGAGTTGGTGTGCAGGGTGGTGTACACCTGGTGGCCGGTCATGGCCGCCCGGAAGGCCATTTCGGCGGTTTCGGCATCGCGGATTTCGCCGACCAGGATGACGTCCGGGTCCTGGCGCATCATCGAGCGGATGCCGTTGGCGAAATCGAGTTTGGCATTTTCCGCGACCGAGGTCTGGCGGATCAGCGACATCGGGTATTCGACCGGGTCTTCGAGGGTCATGATGTGAATGCCCTCGTTGTTGATGTGGTTGAGCAGCGAGTACAGCGTCGTCGTCTTGCCGCTGCCGGTCGGGCCGGTGACCAGGATGATGCCTTCCGGGCGGGCCATCATCTGTTTGAGCAGGTGGAGTTGCGGGGTGGTGAGACCGAGGTTTTCCAGGGCGACGATGCCTTTCTGCCGGTCGAGGATGCGCAGGACGATGTTCTCGCCATGGATGGTCGGCTGACTGGCGACGCGAAAGTCGACGGTGTGCCCGGAGACGGTGAGTCCGATGCGACCATCCTGCGGCGCCCGCATTTCCGCGATATTCATGCCGGCAATGACCTTGAGGCGGACGCTCATCGCCGGCCAGTAGGATTTGTGCAGGGCGCGGATCTGGCGCAACAGGCCGTCGATCCGGTAACGGATGCGCAGGAAGCCGGCCTCCGGCTCGAAATGAATATCGGACGCGCCCTGTTTCACGGCGTCAGCCAGGATGGCATCGATCAGCCGGACGACCGGTTGGTGATAGCCATCATTGCCGTGGTGACGTGAGACCTGTTCGATCTCGCCGGTTTCCAGTTCGTGCAGGATGCCCTCGATCGACAGTTCATGGCCATAGTACTGGTCGATGGCCCGGTCGATTTCCAGTTCGCCGGCCAGCCGCATCTCGATTGCCATGCCGGCGCCGACCCGGGAGCGTACGCGGTCGAGGCCGACCAGGTCGTGGGTGTCGGACACCGCGATGACCAGGCGCCGGTTTTGGTCGTCATAAGCCAGCGGCAGGATGCGGTGCCGCTTGGCCAGGTCGCGGGGCAGGAGCTGGATGGCCTGCGGATCGACGACGGCGTGTGACAGATCAATGCCTTGTTCGCCGAGGTTTTCGGAGAGCGCCTGGCGCAGCACCGATTCCGGAATGAAACCGAGGGCCACCAACAAGCGTCCGATGGGCTGGTTCTGTTTGAGTTGCTCGTAGAGCGCGATGCGTAACTGATCTTCGCTCAGGGCGCCGGCTGAAATCAGTATCTGGCCGAGCGGGCGATGTTGCAGCGTGGGGCTGTTGGCGGCCTCCGGCTTTTCTGTCGGGGTCGTTGCACCGGTACAGGGTGATGCCTTGCTTTGGTTCATGCTGACCGCTCAATGATTGGGGGCGATATTGAAAGGCTGTGCCTCGTTGGGTTGCCGGAAAAAGCGCTCATCCGGCAGAAATGGGCGGAAATTGGCGTAATCGCCCTCCAAGCTGGCCTCCCTGATGATCACCGGACGCAGGAAAATGACCAGTTCCGACTTCTGGGCGAAATTGCTGCGGTTGTTGAGCAGTTCGCCGGCCAGTGGAATCTGGCCGGCCAGCGGCAGCCGCCGGGTCTGGTAATCGATCTTGTCTTCCATCAGGCCACCGAGTACCGCAATGTTGCCGCTGGCAACGCGCATCACCGATTCCACTTCGCGGGTGCGAATGACCGGGACGAGGTTCTCGATGCCGTTCTTGCGCAACTCGGGGTTGGGGTCGGCGATTTCCTTGCCGACGCTGGTGATGGTTGGCCGCACGTTGAGGATGACCATGTCGTTGTCGCTGATCTGCGGCGTGACTCCCATGACCAGGCCGACCGAGACCGTCTGTGGGGTCGTTGTGTAGGTGGTGGCGGTGCCGACATTGGCGGTCGTCGTGGTGTCGGCCTTGACGGTGAAATAGACGTAGTTCTCGACTGCTTTGAGCAGGGCAGTCTGGTTGTTGAGTACGGAAAGCCGCGGGCTGGACAGTACTTTCGTCGTCCCGAAAGTGTCGAGCAGGCTGATCAGCGCATTGGGATTCTGGTCGCGCGTATATTTCAGGGTGATCGCGCTTTTCAGCGGGTTGCCGATGTACTCGACCAGGCCGCCGCCACTGAGCTGGGTCCAGTCGATGCCCTGTTCGTAGCCCTCCTTGAGGGTGACTTCGACAATGGTCGATTCGATGAGTACCTGCCGGTGGGCGGCGTTGATGACCCGGTCGAGGAACTCGCGGATGCGCTCGTGCTGGCGCTGGGTGGCGCGGATGGCGATGATGCCGTTTTCAACGTTGAGGATGACCGAGGCCGCTTCACGGAAGGTGTTGCGGCGCACGGTGGCATTGCCGCTGGCCTGGCTGGCTGAGCTGGGTGACGGGTTGGCCTGCAGGAGTCCGGCCGCCGATTGTCCGGCGCGCTTGCCCGGGTTGCGTGGCAAGGCGGCGATGCCGCTGGCCGTCTGGTTGCTGCTCTGTTCAACGATGGTTTCGGTTGAGCCGGGTGGCAGGATCTTGTCGGTTTCGCGCAGGATGTCCTTGATGTTCTTTTCCAGCGATTCCCAGAACTGGCTTTTCGAGCTGTTCTCAATCCTGGTATTGGAAATGTTGCCACCTGTTCCAACGTTGCCTGAAGCACCGCCCGAGGCGCCGGGAAGTCCGGAGGCGATCTGGCTGTTGGCCGATACCATGCCGGTGATGGTGCGCGACAGGTTCACGTAATCGACCGCGTAGTGCTTCAGGAATGGCGTGTCCGGCATGATGCTGAGGTTCGGCCCCTCCTGCTCGATGCGCATGTCAATTTGCCGGGCGATGCGCTTGAGCAACTGGGGCAGGGTCTGGTCGATGGCGTTGAGCGTAACCGTGCCGCTGATGCCGGGATGGATGTCGATGTTGAGTCGGGCATCGCGGGCCAGGACAAAAAGCAGGTCATGGACCGGGACGTTGTTGACAATGACGCTGTAGGTTTCTGCCTTCGGGGCGACTGGCGGGGTGGCCGGGCTGCGCGGGAGTGCTTCGCTTGCCGGAGGTATTTCTGGCGCGATGACTTGCGCGCTTTCGCTGCTCAGGTGCCCGCGCAGGGGCTCGCGTGGCGATGGTGCGGCACAGGCCGCCAGCAATACGGGCAGCAATACGCTCAGAAAAAAACGAATCCTCATCGGGGCGGGCTTTCGTCGGGGCTGGATGGTTCGGGCAAGCTTGTCAGGACTGCTTCAATCTAGTCGTATGTCATATTTGCGCCATTTGCTATTGGTTAAGTTTTGTAAATTGGTGCGTGTGAGTTCTGGTATTTGCGCCGGGAAACTGCTGAAGCTCGGTGACTGGCGTGTCGCGCGTTGATTGCGGCGATGCGTATGGAAAATGCCAGACAACAATTTGATGATGATTTTTCGCAATTTCTGCTGTTCTTGTTTCCGGGGTGCGTGGCCGAGTCTGTTAAAATCGCACGACTTTTTTGAGGACATTGCTTTGCCCGAAGACATCCTGGTCGACATCGAAGACCTCCAGTTCAACTATGACGGCCGGCCCGTACTGCAGGGAATCAACATGAAGATTCCGCGTGGCAAGGTGGTGGCGATCATGGGCGGTTCGGGGTGTGGCAAGACAACCCTGCTGCGCTGCATTGGCGGCCAGTTGCGGCCGACCGGCGGCCATGTCCGCCTGGAAAAACACCAGGTCAGCGAGATGTCGGAGGCGGAGCTTTATCGCCTGCGCCGCAAGATGGGCATGCTTTTTCAGTTTGGCGCGCTGTTTACCGATATTTCGGTATTCGAGAACGTGGCTTTTCCCTTGCGCGAGCACACCGACCTGTCGGAAGAGATGATCCGCGATCTGGTGCTGATGAAGCTTGAGGCGGTCGGCTTGCGCGGCGCCAACCAGTTGATGCCGGGCGAGCTGTCCGGCGGCATGGCGCGTCGCGTCGCGCTGGCCCGGGCGGTGGCGCTCGATCCGATGCTGGTGATGTACGACGAACCGTTTACCGGGCTAGATCCGATTGCCCTGGGGGTGATCGGGCAACTGATCCGCAAGCTCAACGACGCGCTGGGTGCGACCTCGATCATGGTCACCCACGATGTGCAGGAGTCGCTGCAGATCGTCGATTACATCTATTTCATTTCGAACGGGCAGATCGTCGCCGAAGGAACGCCGGATGAAATCCGCGCCTCGAACGATCCTTTCGTACACCAGTTCGTGCATGCTGAAATCGATGGGCCGGTGCATTTCGATTATCCGGCGCCGTCCGTCCGGCAGGAGTTTCTGGCCGGGGTGGCGCATGTTTAGTCCGGCAGCTTTGTTGCGCACCCTTGGCCATGCGGTGGTCGAGCGCATCTGGCGCCTGGGATTTGCGGCGCGTTTCCTGTTTGCCATCCTGACGCATTCGGGCACGGCCTTTCGTCGCCTGCCGCTGACCCTGCGCGAGATTTATTTCAGCGGCGTACTGTCGCTGCTGATCATTCTGGTATCCGGACTGTTCGTTGGCATGGTGCTTGGTTTACAGGGCTACGAAACCCTGCAGCGTTTTGGTTCGACCGAGGCGCTGGGTACGATGGTGGCCTTGTCGCTGACGCGCGAACTGGGCCCGGTCCTGGCCGGCCTGCTCTTCGCTGCGCGGGCCGGGACTTCGGTGGCGGCCGAAATCGGTCTGATGAAGACGACCGAGCAATTGAAGGCAATGGACATGATGGCAGTGAACCCGATCGCTCGCGTCGTGGCGCCGCGTTTCTGGGGCGGCATCATCTCGATGCCGCTGCTGGCGGCGATGTTCTCGGCGATGGGTGTATTGGGCGGCTGGCTGATCGGCGTGGTGTTCATCGGCGTCGATGACGGCGCCTTCTGGTCGCAGATGCAGGCCGGCGTGGATTGGCAGTACGACGTCTGGAATGGCGTCGTCAAAAGTTTTGTCTTTGGCATCGCGGTTTCGCTGATCGCCGTTTTCGAAGGTTACGATTCCGTGCCGACGGCCGAGGGCGTGTCGCGGGCCATTACCCGCACCGTGGTGACTTCGGCCCTGAGCATCCTGGCGCTCGATTTCGTTCTTACCTCCTTCATGTTCCGGGGAACTTCATGAACCGTACCGTCCTCGACCTCTGGGTCGGCTTTTTCGTGGCTCTGGGTCTCGCCGCCCTGTTGTTTTTGGCGCTTAAAGTGGGCAACCTTTCGTCAGCTCACCTGTCGGAGACTTATGCGCTGCAGGCCAAGTTTGATAACATCGGGGGGCTGAAGGTGCGTGGGCCGGTGAAAAGCGCCGGTGTCGTGGTCGGGCGGATCAGTGATATCAAATTCGATCCGGCGAGCTACGAAGCTGTAGTCACCATGAATATTGATGGCCGTTACCAGTTTCCGAAAGATACTTTCGCCTCGATTTATACGGCGGGCTTGCTTGGTGAGCAGTTTGTCGGCTTCGATGTCGGGGGCGACGAGAAGATGTTGAAGGCGGGCGATACGATTACCAAGACACAGTCGGCCGTGGTTCTGGAAAAACTGATCAGTCAGTTTCTTTTCAGCAAGGCGTCCGAAGGACAGGATAAAAAATGACGTTGAAGCGCGGGGTGTTAGGGGGGCGTGCAGGTGGCCAGTGGCTGGCCGGCGGCATTTTGTCGCTGGTCCTGGCCGGTACGGCCATGGCCGGGGATAATCCGCGGGATCCTTACGAGGGTTTCAACCGGACCATGTACACGGTGAATGAGGCCGTGGACAAGGCCGTCATCAAGCCGGTCGGGCAGGGCTACGACAAGGCTGTGCCGTTGCCGCTGAAGGCCAGTGTTGGTAATTTCTTCGGTAATGCCGGCGACCTGTGGATCGGTGCCAATGGTGCCTTGCAGGGCAAGTTTGCCGATGCCGGCATCGATATCGGCCGCCTGCTGATCAATTCGACGATAGGTATTTTTGGTCTGTTCGATGTCGCCAGCGAACTCGGTCTGGAAAAGCACGAGGAAGACTTCGGCCAGACGCTGGCCGTCTGGGGGGTTGGTGATGGCGGCTATGTTTTCTGGCCGATCATCGGGCCGCGCACGGTGCGCGATACGGCTGGCTGGGGCGTCGATTATTTTGCCGATCCGGTCGGCTACACGCGTTCCATTCCCGTACGCAACAGCATGGCGGCACTGCGTTTCGTCGATATCCGGGCGAGCCTTCTGCCGGCCGACAAGGTGGTTGAAGAAGCCGCCCTCGACAAGTACGCCTATGTGCGCGATGCCTATCTGCAGCGCCGTCGTAACCAGATTTTTGATGGCCGCCCGCCGCGCCAGGATGATTGATTCTTGAAAATGACCATGATGAAAAAGCTGTTTGCCTTCCTCTTCGCCGCTTTTGTGATTGCTGCCGCGCACGCCCAGGAGGCGCCTGATGCGCTGGTCCAGCAAACGACTGAAGAGGTGCTGGATATCATCCGCAAGGACAAGGATATTCAGAACGGGAATACGCACAAGGCGATTGAGCTGATCGACAAGAAGGTGCTGCCGAATTTCAATTTTCAGCACATGACGGCCCTGGCGGTCGGCAAGGACTGGAAGAAGGCCAGCGCGGCCCAGCAGACGCAACTGGTTGCCGAATTCCGGACCTTGCTGGTCCGTACCTATGCCAACGCGTTGACCAGCTACAAGAGCCAGAAGGTCGTCTACAAGCCGTTTAAGATGAATGCCGGTGATACGGATGTCCTGGTCCGGACCGAGGTTGCCCAGCCGGGCAGCAAGCCGATTCAGCTGGATTACAGCCTGGAGAAGCTCGATACGGGCTGGAAGGTGTACGACGTCACGGTGGCCGGAATCAGTCTGGTCACCAATTACCGCGAACAGTTTGCCCAGGAAGTGCGCAACGGCGGTATCGACGGTCTGCTGGCCTCCATCTCGGGCAAGAACAAGTCCCTGGAAGCCAATCAGGGCAGGGCCGAGAAAAAGTGATCGAACGTCAGGCCGGGCGCCTTGTCGTCAAGGTGCCCCTGATCATGGCCAATGCGCGCGGCCTGCTTGATGCAGGCCGTGCTGTTTTGCAGCCTGGCGAGCAGATCATCGATTTTTCCGAAGTCAGCGAAGCCGACTCTTCGGCCATCGCCGTCATGCTCGGCTGGTTGCGGGGGGCTGCCGCATCGCAGTCGTCCCTGAAGTTTGCCCATGTTCCAGCGGGCGTGCGTTCCCTGGCTGAGCTATACGGCGTCACCGAGCTGTTGCCCCTCGCCTGAGGGTGAAATTCAAAAGCCACCGTCAAGGCTCGACGGTGCAAACAAAGCGCCAAGGAAACCCGCTTGTTGTTTTGCCTTTCTTTGCAGACCCCTTGGCGTCTTCGCGGTAGATTTTTTCTTGTTCATTAGTCCTGTAGGGGTTTATGCCGGCTGCTGTTTCCATCGTTGACGTCGTCAAGCATTTTGGCTCGCTGCAAGCGCTGGCCGGGGTGTCGCTCGACATCGGCGAAGGCGAGTTTTTCGGCCTGCTCGGCCAGAACGGGGCGGGCAAGACGACACTGATTTCGGCGCTGGCCGGCTTGCTCCGGCCGGACTCCGGAAGTCTGAAAGTTCTCGGTCACGACGTCATCAGCGATTTTCGCCAGGCGCGTGCCTTGCTCGGCGTGGTGCCGCAGGAGCTCGTTTTCGACCCGTTTTTCTCGGTGCGCGAAACCCTGCGTTTCCAGTCCGGCTATTTCGGTATTCGCAAGAACGACGACTGGATTGACGAAATCCTCGATAACCTCGATCTGACCAGCAAGGCCGACGTCAATATGCGGCGCCTGTCGGGCGGCATGAAGCGCCGGGTGCTGGTCGCCCAGGCGCTGGTGCACAAGCCGCCGGTAATCGTTCTCGACGAGCCGACGGCCGGCGTCGATGTTGAATTGCGCCAGGGGCTGTGGCAATTTGTTCGCCGGCTGAATGGCGAGGGTCACACCATCATTCTGACCACGCATTACCTTGAAGAAGCCGAGGCGCTGTGCGGCCGGATTGCGCTGATGAAGCAGGGGCGGGTGGTGGCGCTCGACACCACGGCCAATTTGCTGGCCGCCCATCCCGGTGGCAATCTTGAAGACGTTTTTGTCCGAGCGATGAATCAATGATCGGCTTCGTGACCCTGTTCTACAAGGAGTTGCTGCGTTTCTGGAAAGTCAGTTTCCAGACCGTGGCGGCGCCGGTGCTGACGGCCCTGCTTTATTTGCTGATTTTCGGTCATGTACTCGATGATCATGTGCAGGTGCATGGCGTGCGCTATACCAGCTTCCTGGTGCCCGGCCTGGTCATGATGCAGGTGCTGCAGAACGCCTTTGCCAATTCCTCGTCCAGCCTGATTCAGGCGCGCGTCACCGGTTCCATCATCTTCGTGCTGTTGCCGCCCATTCCCTATGGCGCCTTTTTCGGCGCCTACGTCCTGGCTGCCATGGTGCGCGGCCTGGTTGTCGGTCTCGGGGTTTTGCTGGCGACCCTGTGGTTTGCCGAATTGCGCGTCGTTGCACCGCTGTGGATTCTTGCCTTTGCGCTGTTCGGCGGGGCGCTCTTCGGTACGCTTGGCATGATTGCCGGCATCTGGGCCGAGAAGTTCGACCAGCTGGCCGCCTTCCAGAATTTCCTGATCATGCCGCTGACCATGCTCTCCGGCGTCTTCTACTCGATTTACACACTGCCAACGTTCTGGCAGCGTCTGTCGCATTACAATCCCGTCTTTTACATGATCGACGGCTTCCGTTACGGCTTTTTCGGTGTCTCCGACGTGGCGCCCGAAACGAGTCTGCTGGTCGTCGTTGCCTGCTTCGCTGCCGCCTCGCTGCTGACGCTGAATCTGCTCAAGCGGGGCTGGAAACTCAGGGCCTGAATACTATGCATCCCGATCAAATCAAGGAACTCATCCTCGCCGGCCTGGCCTGCGACCATCTCGCATTGGACGGCGATGGTCAGCATTTCGAGGCGCTCATCGTCAGTGCCGAGTTTGTCGGCAAGAGCCGCGTCCAGCGCCAGCAGCGTGTCTATCAAACCCTCAAGGAAAAGCTTGCGACCGGGGAGTTGCATGCCCTTTCCTTCAAAACCCTGACCCCGGAAGAATGGAGCGCCCAGCGTGGATAAGTTATTGATTCAGGGCGGTAACGCCCTGTCCGGCGAAATCGCCATTTCCGGCGCCAAGAATGCGGCGTTGCCGATTCTCTGCGCAGCCCTGCTGACGTCCGAGCCCGTGCATTTCACCAATGTGCCGCACCTCAACGACATCTCGACCATGCTGCGCCTGCTCGGCGACATGGGCGTCGGGGTGACCATGGATGGTGTCGATGGCCTGGTCCTGAACGGCGGCGGACTGAACAACCCGGTCGCTTCGTACGAAATGGTCAAGACCATGCGCGCCTCGATCCTCGTGCTTGGCCCGCTGGTTGCCCGTTGCGGCGAAGCCCGCGTCTCGCTGCCCGGCGGTTGCGCCATCGGCGCCCGGCCGGTCGACCAGCACATCAAGGGCTTGCAGGCCATGGGCGCCGAGATCAAGGTCGAGCAGGGTTATGTGCACGCCAAGGCTTCCCGCCTGAAGGGCGCGCGCATCTGTACCGACATGGTGACCGTGACCGGGACCGAGAACCTGATGATGGCCGCCTGTCTGGCCGAGGGCGAAACGATCATCGAAAACGCCGCGCGCGAGCCGGAAGTCGTCGATCTGGCCAATTGCCTGGTCAGCATGGGCGCCCGCATTTCCGGCGCCGGTACCGACGTCATCCGCATCCAGGGCGTCGAGAAGCTGCATGGCGCGACGCATGCCATCATGCCCGACCGCATCGAAACGGGCACCTATCTTTGTGCGGCCGCCGCCACGGGCGGCGATATCCGCTTGCTGAAGACTTCCGCCGCCTATCTTGATACCGTCGTCGACAAGCTCATGGATGCCGGCTGCGAAATTACCGTCGAGCGTGACGCGATCCGCCTGGTGGCGCCGCCTCGCCTCAAGGCCGTGAGCCTGCGCACGGCGCCGTATCCGGCCTTTCCGACCGACATGCAGGCCCAGTTCATGGCCATCAACTGTGTCGCCGAAGGCGTCGCGACGATCCGCGAAACCATTTTTGAAAACCGCTTCATGCACGTCAGCGAACTGATGCGCCTTGGCGCCGATATCCAGATTGAGGGCAATAATGCCATCGTGCGTGGCGTGGCGCGTCTGGAGGGGGCTACGGTCATGGCGACCGATCTGCGTGCCTCGGCTTCGCTGGTTATCGCCGGGCTGGTCGCTCAGGGCGAAACCCTGATCGACCGCATCTACCACCTGGATCGCGGCTACGAGCGCATCGAAGAAAAGTTGGCGCGTCTTGGCGCCTCGGTCAAGCGGGTACATTGATTTACCGGATGGCGGCCCGGGGGAATCCTCGATGCCGCCATTTGAGGCGGTTGTTTCGACGTTGAATTGGATTTCGATTCCCTGGCCGGGTGAAGAAAATGCAAAAAATGCTTTGCATAATCGAAACACTGGCCCATACTCCGGGCTTCGGGATTTCCAGGCAGTGTTTTGTTCCTGCGCCGTACTCCGGTTTGTCAGCTCCTCGGTCTTGGTTCTCGTGTTTGTTGGGTGAAAACCCGTTAATTTTTTTCCAAGGAAGCTATAAAATGGCAAATGGTACCGTCAAGTGGTTCAACGACTCCAAAGGTTTTGGTTTTATCTCCCCGTCTGAAGGCGGCGAAGATCTCTTCGCTCACTTCTCTGCCATTCAAGGCAACGGCTTCAAGACCCTGGCCGAGAACCAAAAAGTGACGTTCGACATCGTTACCGGCCCGAAGGGCAAGCAAGCTGCCAACATTCGCCCGGCTGAATAATTCCGGCGAAAGCGCAAGCTTCAGAAAAACCCGGCTTTGGCCGGGTTTTTTGTTTTTTGGCGAGGCCTTTCGCTGTTCTTGCTCGTCAGGCTGGCGGCGCTGAATGGCGTTAAAATATCGAATCGGCATTTTTGAATCTTTTTAGGAAAATTCATGAAGGACATCCGCTTTCTATCGCTGTTGTTGGCTCTGTGCTGGGCGCTTCCCGTTGCTGCTGATGAGCTGAAGATCGGTTTCGTGAATATTCAGCGTATCGTTCGCGATGCGCCGGCGGCGATCAAGGCGGCCAGGAAGCTCGATCAGGAATTTGGCCGCCGTGATGCCGAGTTGCAGGCCATGGCCAAGGATGTTCAGGCGCGCCAGGAAGCGTTGCGCAGCACCCCCTCGTTGTCGCAAACAGCACGTGCGCAGAAGGAGCGGGAGCTCGCCGAGCTGACGCGTGAGTATCAGCGCAAGGGCGAACAGTTCCAGGAAGACCTCAATGTCCGCCAGAACGAGGAAAATGCCGCGCTGATCGAGCGGGCCAATAACGCCATCCGGCAGATCGCCAACAGCGAGAACTTCGACATCATCCTGCAGGATGCAGTGGCGGTCGGTGATCGTATCGATATCACCGATAAGGTGATCAAGGCCTTGTCCGACGAAGTCCGTTAAGCGGCTTCGCTGCTTGCCTGAGCAACGGGGCGGCCCGGCCTTGCGGTAAAATACCGTTTTTGTTCGAAGACCGCGCCTCGTGACCATCATTACCATTGCCCTGTCCAAGGGCCGCATTTTTGACGAAACCTTGCCGCTGCTGGCCGCCGCGGGCATCGTTCCCAACGAAAACCCGGAAACCTCGCGCAAGCTGATCATCGGGACCAACCGTCCCGAAGTGCGCGTCGTCATCGTTCGCGCCACCGATGTGCCGACCTATGTCCAGTATGGCGCGGCCGATCTCGGCGTAGCTGGCAAGGATGTGCTCATCGAGCATGGCGGCGAAGGCCTCTATTCCCCGCTCGATCTGAAAATCGCCAAGTGCCGGATGATGGTCGCCGTGCCGGAAGGTTTCGACTACCAGAACGCCGTGCGTCAGGGCGCCCGCCTCAAGGTGGCGAGTAAATACACCACCATGGCGCGGGAACATTTCGCCAGCAAGGGCGTTCATATCGACCTGATCAAGCTTTACGGCTCGATGGAACTGGCGCCGCTGGCCGGTCTGGCCGATGCCATCGTCGACCTGGTGTCGACCGGCAGCACGCTGAAGGCCAACAAGTTGCTGGCCGTCGAGCATGTCATGGATATTTCCAGCCGCCTGGTAGTCAATCAGGCCTCACTCAAGGTCAAGCGCGAAACCCTGCAACCGATTATTGACGCCTTTGCCCAGGCGGTGGAGAAGTAAGCCCTATGGTCGCAATCAAACGACTTGCCACGCTCGATGCCGATTTTTCGGCAAAAATGGATGCGCTGCTGGCTTTCGAAGGTGCGCAGGATGACGCGGTCGAACGCACGGTGATCGGCATTCTGGCCGATGTGAAAGCGCGTGGCGACGCTGCAGTCGTCGAATATTCCAACAAGTTTGATCGCCTGGCCGTTTCGAGCATGGCCGATCTGGAACTTTCCAAGGACGAGCTGCAAAAGGCGCTTGACGGCCTGCCGTCTGAGCAGCGCCAGGCGCTCGAAGCCGCCGCCCATCGTGTGCGCATCTATCACGAGAAGCAGAAGCTCGAAGGCTGGCGCTACACCGAAGCCGACGGCACCATGCTCGGCCAGATGATCACGCCGCTCGACCGGGTCGGTCTCTACGTGCCGGGCGGCAAGGCGGCCTATCCGTCGTCGGTGCTGATGAATGCAATTCCGGCCAAGGTGGCCGGCGTCAAGGAATTGATCATGGTCGTGCCGACGCCGGGTGGCGAGCACAACCAGCTGGTTCTGGCGGCGGCCTGTCTGGCCGGCGTCGACCGCGTCTTCACCATCGGTGGTGCGCAGGCGGTCGGCGCGCTGGCCTATGGCACGGCAAGCATCCCGCAGGTCGACAAGGTCGTCGGGCCGGGCAATGCCTATGTTGCCTGCGCCAAGCGCCGGGTTTTCGGTATCGTCGGTATCGACATGGTGGCCGGGCCTTCCGAAATCCTCGTCGTCTCCGACGGTTCGGGCAATCCGGACTGGGTGGCGATGGACCTCTTCTCGCAGGCCGAGCACGACGAACTGGCGCAGTCCATCCTGATCTGTACCGACGCCGGCTTCATTGAGCAAGTGCAAGCCAGTATCGAAAAGCTGTTGCTGACCATGCCACGCCGCGCCGTCATCGAAACCTCGCTGACCAACCGCGGTGCCTTCATCCTGGTGCGTGATCTCGATGAAGCGGTGGCCATCGCCAATCGCGTTGCGCCGGAACACCTGGAACTGTCGCTGGCCGAGCCCGATCCCTGGGTCGAAAAGATTCACCACGCCGGGGCCATCTTCATTGGTCACTACACCTCCGAGTCGTTGGGCGATTACTGTGCCGGGCCGAACCACGTGTTGCCGACTTCGGGCAGTGCGCGTTTCTCTTCGCCACTCGGTGTCTATGACTTCCAGAAGCGGACCAGCCTGATTCGCGTCTCCAAAGCTGGTGCCCAGACCCTGGGGCGCATCGCCTCGACGCTGGCGCAGGGCGAGGGTTTGCCGGCGCACGCCAAGTCGGCCGAATTCCGGCTCGATAACTAAACCGGATGCCGGTTTGAACACTGAACAAGTCAGCACCAGAAACCGCCCGGACCTCCGGGCGCTTTTTTTGGGCTTTTCCTCGGTCGGCCTTTCCGGCTTCGGCGGCGTGTTGCCCTTTGCGCGGCGCATGCTGGTCGACGAGCGGCAATGGATGACGGCTGAGGAATTCAATGCCCAGCTCGGCCTGTGCCAGTTTTTGCCGGGGCCGAACGTGGTCAATCTGGCGGTGGTCGTTGGCAAGCGCTACCAGGGCGTGGCTGGCGCCATTGTCTCTGCCGTCGGCCTGCTCGCCGGGCCGTTTGCCATCGTGCTGCTGCTTGCCATGCTCTACGATCATTACGGCAGCCTGGCAACTGTTCAGTCCATGTTGCGCGGCATCGCTGCCGTCGGCTGCGGCCTGCTGTTTGCGATGGCCTGGCGCATGGGGGCGGCAATCAAGGACAAGCCGGCCTTTTTGCCGTTCACCCTTTTGACCATTGCCGGCATTGCCTGGCTGCGCTGGCCGATGCCGCTGGTCATGCTAGGCGGTCTGGCGCTTTCCGGCGGCGTTGCCTACTGGAAACTGGGGCGGCAATGAGCATCGTCCCCGAACTTTTCCTGGAATTTGCTCTGCTCTCCTTTGTCGCCTTCGGCGGCGCAACCGCGCTGCTGCCGGAAATGCACCGGGTCGTCGTAGACAACCATCACTGGCTCAATGACGCCACCTTTACTCATCTCTATGCCATCGCCCAGGCCGCGCCGGGGCCGAATGTGCTGGTCGTCACATTGATCGGCTGGGAGGTGGGTGGTTTTTTCGGGGCGCTGGCGGCAACGCTGGCCATGTGCCTGCCGATGAGCATCCTGATCTACCTGCTGATTGACCGCTGGGAAAGCTTTTCCGGCAAGCGCTGGCAGAAGGCGGTCAGCCTTGGCGTGGCGCCGCTGGCAGTTGGCCTGATTTTCTCCGGGGCCAGCCTGATCGGCCTGTCGGCCAGTTTTGGCGTTGGCGGCTGGGCGACGGTGATGGTGGTCCTGGCGATCAGTCTGCGCTGGCGCGGCCTGCACCCGCTGTGGCTGATTGCGGCGGGCGCTGTAGCCGGCCTGGCGGGCCTGGTCTAGTTGCTGGTCATGAGTCGGCAGTCTTGAGCAAAAGCCAAGGGCGCCGCGGCGCCCTCAAACATCGCTAACAACTGGCGACTAACGACTCTCAACTATTGGTTGTACGGGTTTTTCAGGCCGCTGATGACTTCCTGAAAAACCTCACGAATCTGCGCTTCGTCGCATTCCATGAGCAGCGCGTCCTCGAAGGCATCCTGTGCGACTTGCCGTAGTTCTTCGAGATTTTCGCGTAGTACCTTGATTTTTTCGGTGCAGGCGACGATCGAGCCGTCGGGGCGTTTCCAGATGGTTTTCATGATGTGACGAGAATGTCGCGCAGGGCGTTTACCAGCGCCTGACATTCGGTATCGGTGCCGATGGTGATGCGCAGGAACTGGTCGATGCGCTGCGGCTGTTTGAAATGGCGGACGATGATGCTGCGTTCGCGCAGGGCCCTGGCCAGTTCGGCGGCATCGTGCCCTGAGTGGCGGGCGAAGATGAAATTGGCGGCCGAGGGCAGGACGTTGAAGCCAAGGTCGGCGAGTTCCGTGCTCAGCGTGTCGCGGGTGGTGATGACGGCCGCGCGGCATTGGCTGAAATAGGCTTCGTCTTCCATGGCGGCGACGGCGCCGACAATGGCCAGGCGGTCGAGTGGATAGGAATTGAAGCTGTTCTTGACCCGTTCCAGGCCCTCGATCAGGCTGCTGTGGCCGACTGCGAAACCGACGCGCAGGCCGGCCAGCGAGCGGGACTTGGACAGGGTGTGGATGACCAGCAGGTTGTCGTAGCGGGCAACCAGGGGAATGGCTGACTCGCCGCCGAAGTCGACATAGGCTTCATCGACGACCACTACGGAACCCGGGTTGGTGCGCAGAATCTGCTCGATGGCCTCGAGTGCCAGCAGGCGGCCGGTCGGCGCATTAGGGTTGGGGAAAATGATGCCGCCGTTGGGCTGCGCATAATCGGCCGGCTTGATGCTGAAATCCTCGCTGAGCGCCAGCGTCCGGTAGTCGATGCCATACAGCCCGCAGTACACCGGGTAGAAACTATAGGTGATGTCCGGGAAAAGAATCGGCTGTTCGTGCTTGAGCAGGGCCAGGAAAACATGGGCCAGTACCTCGTCCGAGCCGTTGCCGACGAAAACCTGGTCCGGTGCAACGCCATGCCGGTTGGCGACTGCCGCTTTGAGCAGATCGGCATTCGGGTCCGGATAGAGGCGCAGGCGCGCCGCGTCGTCGCCGAGCTCCGCCTGGATCGCCGCCAGCACGCGCGGTGAGGGCGGGAAGGGATTCTCGTTGGTGTTGAGCTTGATCAGCTTGGCGAGCTTCGGCTGCTCGCCCGGGACGTAGGGGGTGAGGTCGTTGACGACCCGGCTCCAGTAGCGACTCATGGGGTTTTCACGGAAAGCTTAAAAGTAGGCTGAAATGGTATCATGGCCCTCCGATCAAATGCCTTTTGCAGCCCTTACCCATGCGGCAAGCCGAAATTACTCGCAATACGCTGGAGACGCAGATCACCGTGCGTCTCGATCTCGATGGCACCGGCCAGGGCAAATTTGCCACCGGCGTGCCCTTCCTCGATCACATGCTCGACCAGATTGCCCGGCATGGCCTGATCGATCTCGATATTGTGGCCAATGGCGATCTGCATATCGACGCCCATCACACCGTCGAGGATATCGGCATCACGCTTGGCCAGGCGCTGGCCAAGGCCTGGGGCGACAAGAAGGGCCTGACCCGCTATGGCCATGCCTACGTGCCCCTCGATGAAGCCTTGTCACGCGTCGTGATCGATCTCTCTGGCCGGCCTGGGCTGGAATACAACGTGCCGTTTACGCGGGCGGCGATTGGCCAGTTCGATGTCGACCTGGTCAGCGAGTTTTTCCACGGCCTGGTCAATCATGCCGGCATGACGCTGCATATCGACAATCTGCGCGGCGTCAATGCCCACCACCAGGCCGAAACCGTCTTCAAGGCCTTCGGTCGCGCGCTGCGCGTGGCGGTGACGCCCGATCCGCGCATGGCCGGCACCATGCCGTCGACCAAGGGGTCGCTGTGACCGTGGCAGTCAACACCATCGCCGTCATCGACTACGGCATGGGCAATCTGCGCTCGGTGTCGAAGGCGCTGGAGCATGTGGCTGGCGACAAGAAAGTGATTGTTACCGCCGATCCGGCCGTGGTCGCCGCCGCTGAGCGCGTCGTCTTTCCCGGTCAGGGCGCCATGCCCGACTGCATGGGCGAACTCGATGCCCGCGGTTTGCGCGACGCGGTACTGGCTGCAGCCAGGGACAAGCCTTTCCTCGGTATCTGCGTCGGTGAACAGATGTTGTTCGAGCACAGTGACGAGGGCAATGTCCCGGCGCTGGGCGTTTTCCCCGGCCAGGTCCGGCGTTTTCCCGACGCCAGGATGTTCCTGCCGACGGGCGAGCGCCTGAAGGTGCCACACATGGGCTGGAACGAAGTCGCCCAGAAGCCGCATGCCTTGTGGCGTGGCATTGCCGATGGTTCGCGCTTCTATTTTGTGCACAGCTATTTTGTTGAACCCGCCGATCCGGCGCTGGTCATGGGGACATGCGAATATGGCCTGCCCTTTACCTGTGCCGTGGGCCGGGATAATATCTTTGCGGTTCAGTTCCACCCTGAAAAAAGTGCCCGCGACGGCCTGCAGCTGTTGCAAAACTTTGTCGAATGGCGTCCCTGATACGTCACCGTTGCCTCCCCACCTAATCTGATACCCCATGCTGATTATTCCCGCGATTGATCTGAAGGACGGCCAATGCGTCCGTCTCAAGCAAGGCCTGATGGAACAGGCTACCGTCTTCTCCGACAGCCCGGCCGAACAGGCTCGCCATTGGTTGAACCAGGGCGCCCGGCGTCTGCATCTGGTCGACCTGGATGGCGCCTTTGCCGGCAAGCCGAAGAATGCGGCGGCGATCAAGGCCATCCTGGTCGAGGTCGGTGACGATATTCCGGTGCAGCTCGGTGGCGGTATCCGTGATCTCGATACCATCGAACGCTGCCTCGACGCCGGCCTGACCTACGTCATCATCGGCACCGCCGCGGTCAAGAATCCCGGTTTCCTGCACGATGCCTGTGTCGCCTTTCCCGGCCACATCATCGTCGGTCTCGACGCCAAGGACGGCAAGGTAGCGACCGATGGCTGGTCGAAGCTGACCGGCCACGATGTCGTCGATCTCGGCAAGAAATACGAGGATTACGGCGTCGAATCCATCATCTACACCGATATCGGTCGTGACGGCATGCTTTCCGGCCTGAACATCGAAGCCACCCTGCGCCTGGCGCAGGCGCTGACCGTGCCGGTCATCGCTTCCGGCGGCCTGTCCAACCTTGATGACATCAAGGCCCTGTGCGCTGTCGAGAGCGAAGGGGTGGTTGGCACCATTGCCGGCCGCGCCGTGTACGACGGTTCGCTCGATTTCAAGGCGGCGCAGGCGATGGCCGACGAATTGGGCGCCTGATGCTGGCCAAACGCATCATTCCCTGTCTTGACGTGACGGCCGGTCGCGTCGTCAAGGGGACCAATTTCGTCGACCTGCGCGATGCCGGCGACCCGATCGAGATCGCCCGCCGTTACGACGAGCAGGGCGCCGATGAGGTGACCTTTCTCGATATCACGGCATCGTCCGATCAACGCGATATCATCCTGCACATCATCGAAGCCTGCGCCGAGCAGGTCTTCATTCCGCTCACCGTCGGTGGCGGCGTGCGCAAGGTCGAGGATGTACGACGCCTGCTCAATGCCGGGGCCGACAAGGTCTCGATGAATACGGCGGCGGTGCAGAATCCCGATCTGGTGTTCGATGCTTCGAGCAAGGTCGGTTCGCAGTGCATCGTCGTCGCCATCGACGCCAAGCAGATTGCGGCTGGCCAGTGGCATGTATTTACGCACGGCGGGCGCAACGACACCGGCCTCGACGCCATCGAATGGGCGAAGAAGGTCGCAGCTCTGGGCGCCGGCGAAATCCTGCTGACCAGCATGGATCGCGACGGCACCAAGAACGGTTTCGATCTCGCCCTGACCCGCGCCGTCTCTGACGCCGTGAAAATTCCGGTGATCGCTTCCGGTGGTGTCGGCAACCTGCAGCATCTGGCCGACGGTGTCACCGAAGGCCGGGCCGACGCCGTGCTCGCCGCCTCGATTTTCCATTTCGGCGAATACACCGTGCGCCAGGCCAAGGAATTCATGGCCGGCCGCGGCATCGAAGTCCGGCTGTGAGCGATCTCGACAACACGTTGCCCTGGCTGGAGGCGTTGAAGTGGGACGCCGACGGCATGATCCCGGCGATTGCCCAGGACGAGAATGGCCGGGTCGTGATGTTCGCCTACATGAATCGCGATTCGCTGCAGGAAACCCTCAACTGCGGCAACGCGGTTTATTGGTCGCGTTCGCGCCGGCGCTTGTGGCGCAAGGGCGAAGAATCCGGCCACTTCCAGAAAGTAAAATCCATCCGCACCGATTGTGATGGTGATGTCCTGTTGCTTGCCATTGAACAAGTCGGTGGAATAGCCTGTCATACAGGACGCGAAAGCTGTTTTTTCAATGAATTGCAGGGGGAGCGCTGGCTTCCCGCTGATCCGGTTTTGAAAGACCCCAAGTTGATTTATGGTGGTGTTTCCTCTTGATTTTCAGTGTTTTGTTTTCCTTTGAATAATGCAAAAAGCCCCGTTGATTGGGGCTTTTTGTTGTCAGTGGCGGAGCTGTCCGAGTGTAGCTTTGGCTTCTCCTCATTAGTCGGCAATTGCTGGGCGGCTCGCATCTAACGCTCCTCTTACGTCGGTGCCGGATAATTTGGAAAGCTTCAAGACAGGCGCTCGTCGAGTGTCTTCTCTTGAAATCCATGTTTCTCCTCGTATGGGATGTCCAAGTAACATGCCGAATGAATTATTTGGTGCGCTAAGGGCTATGGGCGATCACGGTATTTTTTCGTAGAGAGGCGAACAAGCATGACCAATATCACCATTCGTCAGCCCGAATTCGGTTTATCCGCCGGTTTTGCCAAAAACTGGCTGGGTGGGGATGCGTTTCGCAGTCAGCTCCTCAATGCGCTGTCCATGATGTTTCCGATTGGCGAACAGTACTTCATCGATAGTCTGCACCGCGTTGCGGCCAAAGTGGATGATCCGCAGTTGCGCCAGGATATTCGTCATTTCATCGCGCAGGAATCCATCCACCGGCGCCTGCACGGCCAGTTCAACCAGGTTCTGGCCGGGCACGGCTTGCGCAATGGCGTCGAACATTCGATCCGCTGGCGTATCGGGCATGCCGGCTGGCAACATCCGCTTGATCACCTGGCCATGACCGCAGCGTATGAACATTTCACGGCGATCCTCGGCGAGGCCGTCCTGGGTAATGGCATATGGCTACGCGGGGCGCCGGCCAATCTGCAGGCATTGTGGATGTGGCATGCCATTGAGGAGGTCGAGCACAAGTCCGTGGTGCTGGCGACCTATTACCGCCTGGGGGGCGGAGAGTTCCGGCGTTGTGCCTGGTTTCTCCATACCAGCCTGGTTTTTGCCGTCGAAATCCTGTATCAGCTCATGAGCAATCTTCTTCGTGCCGGCGCATTCTGGCACTGGCGTACTTGGCAAAAGGGGGCGGGCTTCCTGTTTGGTCGTTACGGCATGCTCTGGATTACCTTGCGCGACTGGTTCCGCTACCTGCGGCCCCATTACCTGCCCAAGAAAGGCCGGGCGGAGCAGCAGGCGGCTCGCTGGTTGGCCGACAATCCGCAGTGGTTTCGCTCCGGCAAAAATGGCGAACCTGGCTAGGCGTAGTGTGGCGGATATCCAGCCAAGGGCCGGCCGCCGTTTGCCCTGGTGGCTAGGTCGTAACCAAGCTGTAAGTGTTGTCGGCGAGCAGCGGGCTGTTTGCTTCCGGATACCAGCGCGCCAGCCAGCCCTGCGCGCCGGCAGCCCGGGCGTGCCGGATGGCCTGGCTATGCGCTTCCTGGATGCTACGCTTGCGGCGCAGGGGCAGGGCGGTAAGTGCCTGCGCCTTGAGGCGCCAGAGATCCATCAGGCAGTATTGATGTTCCTGTTGCTCGGCGCTGGCGAGCGCCTGATCGATGACTTGCAGGGCGATGAAGTTCTGCCCGGACTCGAGCAGGGCGGCAGCGGCCAGCCAGCGGCCGGTATTGAGCCCGCCGGGATGGGCTTCGCGCATCGATTCCTGGGCAGCCAGCAGGTCAAAGATGTTGGGTGTTTCACCTTCTGCGGCGCGGACGATGGTGCGCAACAAGCCACCAACGGTTTTCCACAGGATATATTCCTCGTTATCCGAAATATTCCAGGCTTCGTCAGCGTTGATGGCCAATCCGGCCATATCTCCCTCGCTCCAGCGCAGGGCCGCAGTGAAGCAGAAGGCAATCGCCATGTCCTGGCGCAAGCGGGAGGCCAGGGCGTGTTCCATGGCCTGGCGGATATGGTTTTGGGCTCCGGTGTTGTCCCCCATGAACCAGCACATCCAGGCCAGTTGCCCGTTGCCGAGAACCAGTGGGTCGGATGGGAAGTAGCGGATGCGCTCATCGAACGGTAGCGCTGCGGCCGCTTGCAGGGCGCTTTCCAGCAAAGGTCGCGCCTCGATGAAACGGCCCAGCCAGAACAGACTGTTGGCCCGCGACCAGGCGGCGGTCTGATGCTGGATTGGCGTTTTGGCCAGGCGGTACATTTCATCGGCGTAGGCCAGGGGGGCGAGTGCCCCTTCGCTGGCCGCGCCAAGATAGGCATAGGCCGTGGCCGTGAAGGCAAGTTCATCGCCCCTTGATAGCGAGGAAAGTGCCTTGCGAACTTCCTGCGAGATACTTTGCACGCTGTTCGAGCCGTAGCCATCCTTGATGACCAGGACACGGGCATGACGCATGCGTGACCAGTGGCCGGCTTCGCCTTCGCCGTAGCCGAGGCGCGCGACATGGTCAAAGAGCGGGCAGGCCGCCAGGGTGTCTTCCTGCTCAAGGGCGATCGTCGCGGCGCGGCTGTAGGTTTCCAGGGCCCGGCCGATTTCGCCACCTTCTTCGTAAAGCGCGGCGGCCCGTTGCAGTTCGCCGCGGTTCGCCAGAATGCGCGCGGCGAGCGGGGCCAGTTCCTGCTTTTCCTGGCTGTCGAGCAACTGGCGCAGGTGACTGTGCAGCAAAGGGTGAAAAAATGCCCAGATGTGTTGTCCACGCGGCACGATCAGACGCGAGGCGGCGGCTTGTTCGATGGCCAGTTCGGCGACGTCGGACGCTACGAGATAGACCAGATCTTCAAGCACGAATTGCATGCCGAACAGGGCGGCAATTTTCATGACGCGCATCGCCTCGCCCAGGCCGTTGATCATGCCTTGCAGGTGTTCGGCGAAGGAATTGCCGTGCCTGGCTGTACCTGCCAGCAGATAAATCGGCAGCCCGCGGGCGGCCGAGACGATGCGCCGCTGCTCCTTCTTCTCGAGCAGGTCGGTATCGGGCAGGGCATCGAGAATGGCGCGGGCGGCCGCGTCATCAAGCGGCGCCAGGGCATGGACGTGGTAGCCATGCGGCAGTACGCCATCCCTGAAATTTGGCCGGCGGGTCAGAAAAAACAGGGTGGCCGACGGCCAGGCGGCAATTTCCTTCAGTACCGTGCTGCTCGCAGCGTCTACCCATTGGGCATCGTCGATGACGACGAGCGTTGCTTTGCCCGTGCCGCAAATGATCAGGCGCAGGGCTTCGGCAAATGTCGAACGGTCGCCGTGGGTGACGCCGTGCGTCGAGAGAAAACCGAGCAGAACGCTGCGCTGGCGGTTGTCGAATGAATGTTGGTTCTGGACAAGGAAACGATCCAGGCGCGTTTCCCAGTCGGTGCACGTCGCGGTGGTGGCGGAAACTACGCGGGTCAGCATTTCGTGCAGGGCGGACCAGGGGCTGTCTGCCGTTTCAGAGCGTCCGCCGACCCAGAATATCCGACTACCCAGGGCCTGTCGCTGGCTGGCAAATTCGTGCGCAGTACGGGTTTTTCCGATACCCGGTTCGCCTTCCAGGCAGTAGCGCTGCGTCACTCCCCGGCTGGCTTGTTGCCAGCGCGCTTCGAGGTCGTTGATGACGGTGCTTCGTCCGAAAAATGGCGTATTGCCGTCGCCGGCCGGTAACAGGGGCTGGGAGGTCAGCTTGCTGATCTCCTGACCGAAAATTTCGGTTTCCTTGGCAATGCTCCGGAATCGCTTCGTGCCATGTGTGGCGTTGGCGATGTCGGGCAGCAGATCGATATAGCTATCGGTGGTGAGAATTTCCCCGGCCTGGGCGGCCATGGCGAGTTGCTCGACGAGGCGCACGCGCTGCCCGGAAACCTTCAGGCTGCCGTTTCGCTCAAGGAGGACCCGGCCCGCCACGACACCCATGTGTACCCGGTAATCCGGGGCGAGGATGGCGTGAAGGTTGAATGCCGCCCGCAGGGACAGATAGCGGTAGCCGCTATGCAGGCTGTCGTGGCCAAAGGCAAAGGTGTAGCCATCGAGCTTGGCATTGACCAGTGTGCCGCCATGAACCTGAGCCTCACGTAGCAGTTCGCCCTCGATGGACTGCATCCGGCGCCAGGTTTCGCGTTCGTCATCGCAGTCGTCGCTGGCTTCGATTTCCAGGCGCAGCAGGGCGAGCGTTGCCAGTTCGACCGGAGGTGGTGTCGTGTTCAGGAGGGGCGCTTGCGGCACCGATGCGAGTTCGGTGATGGCTTGTGGCGACAGGTTTTCCAGGTGAGCGCGCTGTACCTGCAGCCATTCGAGAAAATCTTCGCTCGTTTGCGCATCGCCGACGTCCAGCCAGAGCGGGTTGCGGCTCAGTGTGTCGCGGATGGTGGCAAGCCACGGGGCGGTGTCGGCCTTTTCGTTCTTGAGGGCGGTGAGGAGGGTTTCGTCAGTCCACAGGCTGTCTGGTCGTTGAAAGGAAAGCCACTCCCTTTGCGTGACAAGTGCCTCGGAGAGTCCGAGAAGTTTCAGAACAGTGACCAGATCGGAAAGCACAACACGCAGGTTGCTGCGCCCGCCAGCGCTATCTAGCTCCGGCCAGAACAGGTCGGCCAGGGATTCGCGCCGAAAAATCCGGCCCGGATGGGCGGCGAGAAAACCGAGCAGGCGTGCGCCATTGCGATATTTCAGCGGCAATGGGGTCTGGCCAAGTGGATCAAGTAGCGATGCCTCGCCGAAGAAGGTCAGCCAGCGCAGCGTCACGGCGCTATTTTCTCCCGGACTGGCACTCGGTGCGGTGCGGAGAGGGGCTGGGTTCTGGTCGAAAACCGGATGGGTGACTGGATTCACGAGCCGATGTTATGCAGATTGATCCGAAACTCGGTGAGCCGGTTGGTTTGCCTGCAGGTCATGTTGTCCGTAATGAGAAAGTCATACCAAAAGGACATGGTAATCATGGGGCGTAAGAGCGGCGTAAGAGCCTTGTTTGGTCAGGCTGATCTGCAGGTTTGCATTGGTGGGCCGTGGCAGGTCGAGGGTTTCGACGGAAATCCGGCGCCGCTTGTTGCCCCTTTCTTAGAACCCTGCTTCGCGCTGGATCAGGGCGATGGCGCTGCGCAGATAGCGCCAGCCCGGGGCTGCCCACTGGCCGGCAATGACGATCTTGCCGCGCCAGGCCAGTTGGCCGGCCGCCGGGACTTGGTCCGTGGTTTTCAGGCTGACCCGGTAGATCGGGTGCTCGGGGTGGAGCTGGCCATTTTTTTCGCGGACCATGATGCTGCCGCCGAATTGCGTGGCCAGTTCGGCATCGGGCAAGAGCCGGCTGGCATCCGGGTCGATGCTGAGCACTTCGAGCCCAACCACCGGTCCGCCCGGCGCATCGGCATAGAACCTCGCGCTGTCGCCAGCCTGGATACGGGCGACGTCTTCTTCATCGAGGTAGGTAATGGCCGTTTCGCCCTGGTCGCCGATCAGGCGGGCCAGCGGTTCCTGGGCGCTGAGCCAGGCGCCCGGCTGTAAATCCGGCATCTCGTAACGCAAGACCCCGGCATACGGGGCCAGCGGTTCGTAGCGCGCCGCCTCGGCCTGAATGGCGGCGACTTCCGCCTCGGCGGCGTTCAACTGTTCCTGCGCCACTTGCCATTGACTGCGTTGTTCGTTGTCGAAGGCGCCGGCCGAGGCTTGCCAGCGCAGACGCTCGGCGCGGGCGATGGCGCCAGCCAGGCGGCCGGCAATTTCCGGCGAGCTCAGGCGAAGCAGCAGGCTGCCGGCGTCGACATGCTGGCCTTCGGCGATCGGCAGCTCGGCAAGCTGGGCGTGGGGCGGGGCATAGACGATGAATTGCGCGGTCGGGCGGAGCAGCCCGCCAGCGCCGACCCGGCTAGGCCAGGGCAGAATCAGGAAAAGGAGCAGGAGCAGGGCGATGAAGGCATTGCGCCGGGCGCGCCGACTGCTGCGCAGCGTTGGCCAGAGAGTGCGCCAGTCCTGCAGTTCGCGGTAAATGGGCAGGACCACGAACCAGCCGATTTCGATGATGAACAGCATGATGCCGACCGCCTTGATGAAAAAGGCGTAGACCAGCGCGGCGATGCCGAGAAAGACAACCAGACGGTAAGCCCATGTCGCATAGGCGAAGAGGATCAGGCTGCTGCGGCGGATCTGGGAATAATGCTCGGGGGGCGGTGCGCCGAGGGCAAACAGGCGCTCGCGCAGGTCCCAGCGGGCCAGCGCAAAGGCCCGGCCATGCAGGTTGGGAATGCCCAGCCAGTCGGAGAGCAGGAAGTAGCCATCGAAGCGCATGAAGGGACTGGCATTGATTGCCAGCGTGGCAATCCAGCTGGTAGTCGCCAGCATGAAGGCCAGCGACTTGGCGCTGCCTTCGGGCAGGATGGCCCAGGCCAGGGTGGCCCAGGCGGCGATCAACAGTTCGGTGAATACGCCGGCCGCGACGACGGCCATGCGCTGGCGGCGTGAGCTCAGTTTCCAGACCTCGTTGGTGTCGGTGTAGGCCACCGGCCACAGCACAAGAAAAGCCAGGCCCATGGTCGGCACCTTGCAGCCCAGGCGCTTGGCGGTGAAGGCATGGCCCAGCTCGTGCAGCGTCTTGATCGCCACCAGCACCACGCCATAACCGGCCAGACCCGACCAGCTCAGGGTATCGACCAGCGTGCCCGAGAAGGTTTCCCATTGCCGATAGATTTCGATCAGGCCCCAGCTCATGGCGAGCAGGGTCAGGTAAAGGAATTGCCGCGTATAGAAAAAATCGAGATGGCCGGCCCAGCGGCCCAGCCAGCGGTCGGGTCTGACCAACGGGATGCGGAAGAACAGGTAGTTGTGCAGCAATTTCTTACCCAGGCTGCCGCGCATTTTTTGCCGGCGGGCCGTGAACTCGCCGGCACTGTTGGCGGCCGGGCGCAATAACTGATTGTTGCGGAAGAAGGTGATGGTTTCTTCGATATCCTGCTTTTCCAGTTGCAGGGTGGTTTCCTGGCGAATGGCGGCGGCGATGGCGGCAGCGTCGTCCAGATGCCAGCGACTGAGTACCTCGAAAGTCGGCCAGTCGATCTGGAAAAACAGGTTGCGTACCGGGTCGTGCAGGCTGTGGCTGGGCTGGCCATCGGCCAGCCGCGGGCCGGGCAGCAGGGCCAGTTCTTCGCGGAGCGGGGGCAGGGGCATGTCAGATCCCCACGGCTTGGCGGATGGTGGCCAGTGGGCGGCGCAGCATCCAGTAAATCAGGGGAACCCAGCCACCGCTCAGGCGGGCTGTGCCCTTCAGACCGACGCGCAGGTTGGTCGTGCCTTCGAGCCGGCCACGCACGCGGTAGGCGTAAGTGCCGTCGGGACGTGGCGTGGCATCGTGCGCCACATAGCGTAGCTGGGCGCTGAGCGAGGACAGCGGGCTGGCCGCCAGGTAGAGGCTGACATTCGCCTGCTCCGGCAAGGGAATCGCATCGCCGATGGGCAGCCAGGCTTCGACTTCGACATCACCCGGCGCCGCGATGCGCATGATCCGTTCGCCGGTCTGGACCGGCTTGCCAATCCATTCACTGGGTTCGTCGAACAGTGCGATACCGTCCTGCGGCGCGCTGACCCGCGAGCGCTCGAGTTGCTCGCGCGAGTAGTCGGCCTCGGCCCGTTTTTCCTCGATCTTGCCGAGCTGGCTTGCTAGTTGGGCCTTGGCCTTGCTGTCGGAGACGGCTTGCTGGGCATATTGACGGTATTCCGTCTGGGCCGTTGCCAGGCCCTGGGCTGAGACCTCGCGACGGGCGGCGATGGCGGCTTCGTCGAAGCTGAACAGCGCCTGCCCGGTCTTGACCACCGCGTTGGGCTGGACATGGAACTGGCCGACGACGCCGTCCACCGGGGCTCGGATGACCGCCGGGTTGGCCGGCACCAGTTCGCCCGGGGCGAGCACCGAAAGGCGGACGGGGCAAAGCAGGACGGCCAGTAGCGCCGCGGCCAGCCGGGGCCGGCGCCGTTGCCACCAGGGCAAGCCGGGCTGGCCGGCGAGTAGGGCGATGACGGCTTGTTTCAGGCGCCGCCAGGACCAGGCATCGGGCGTGTTGCGCGCCAACCTGGCGTGATGCCAGACCTCGGCCCATTCGCCCAAAAGCATGATGCTGGTCTCCGGCCAGGCCTGCTCGGCGGCGAGCAGCAGGCCGCCGGGGCCTTGCTCCTGACGTGTGGCGAAAGGCAGCCACAACGCATGGGGCGGTAGCCATTCGGCCCATTCGTCGGCTAGGGCCGCGGGAAACTGGATGGCGCCGACAGCCGTTGGCGTGCGGTAATTGTCGCTCAGGAAGCGGCAAACCTGGTTGAGCCACAGCACGTAAGGCGCATTGGCTTCCGGCTCGACGACGCCCGACAGCGCCTCGATGCCGCCGTCGACGAACCACAGGGCGCCTTGCCGGTAAGGGCAAAGCGCGTGGCTGTCGTTGACCGCGATGAAGGCCAGCTCGGCATCGCTGCCGGCCTGCCGGGCGCGCCCGGTAAGCGCGATGAGGCGGAGCAGCGCGTCGGCAGCGAGGGGCTGTTTGGCCTGGGTCAAGCGTTAAGTCCCGACAGGCTTAGGCCGAGTTTGGCGAGATGCTCGACAACCACCGGGGCGCCCGGGTGGCGGGCGGCCTGGCGGATCTGTTCGCTCAGGCCGGGCCGGCCCGAAGGATCAAGTGCGGCCTGCCGGGTGCCGACCCGGATCTTGAAGGTGGTTGATGCCTCATGGCCTTTCGCGTCCCGCGCCACCAGTTTGATCGAGAGTTCGCCGGAAACACCTCGGGGGGCGTTGACGATGAATTTCCCGGTGCGTGCGTCAAAGAGGATCCAGTCGGGTAGGGCCTGGCCGTTGCTCTGGCGGGCAAATAGCTGCACCGATGCTGTGAGCTCGGTATCGGCGAAGAGATCGGTCGGCAGGCTGATTTCGCTGCGGCCGGCGGGGGCAACAAGCTGGTCGGCCATGCCGTGGAGTACGCGCAGACCTTCGCCGCCCGAGCTTTGGCGGGCATTGAGGAGCGACCTGTCGCCTGTGCCGGATACATATTCAAGGAATGGCAATGGACGGTCAGCGCTATCGGTAGAACCGCTGACAAAACCTCCGGTCAGGATGGCTTCCGTCTCTGGCGACAGGAAAGGCATCGGCCGGACGAGTGCCACTGTTGCTGGCGCGGATCGAGCAGGTTCGGCTGGCGCCCCGTCCTGGCTAACCGGCGGCACGATGATCTGGGGCGGTATGAATATGACGTTGAGGTCATTGCTGGCCGTGCTGCTGTTGCCAGCCGTATCTGTCGCCACCACGTCGATGCGATAGATGTTGCCTGGTTGCATGGAAAGCGTGCCGCTCACCGGCGTGGCGGTAGCCAGGTCAAGGTGCCAGGTTCCATTGGCCGGCGTAACCTGGTAGGTGGCGCCGCCTACCGTCACGGTCAGCGTTCCCTCGTTGGCGGAGCCGGTCAGGATGGGCGTCGTGGTGCTGACCGTCGAGGCATCGATGCTGATCAGCGGCGCCGTGTTGTCGAGCACGTAAGCCTGGCTGGCGACGCTGCCATCGTTGCCGGCCGCATCGGTGACCTTGAGCAGCAAGGTGCTGCTGTTGCTCAGGGTGACCCCGCTCCAGGTCAGCGTGGTGCCGGCGACCTGGCTCGTGATATCGCTCCACGTGGCGCCGCCGTCGAGCGAGCCGGAGACCACATCGCCGCCAGCTGGCGCGGCGCTCAGGGTGGCTGTGATGGTCTGGGTGGCCGTCTGGGTAATGAAGTCGGACGAACTGCTGCCGGTGTCACTGGAAAGCGCCAGATTGCCGAAAGTGATCGTCGGCGCGGTGCGATCGATGATGACGGCCAGGCTGGAAGCAACGGAGATATTGCCGGCGGCATCGGTTGCCCGGGTGCTCAGGGTATGAGCGCCTTCTGCCAGCGTGGCCGAGGTGATCGACCAGTTGCCCGAGGCATCCGCCGTGGTGGTGCCGAGCAGCGTCGTGCCGTCGGTGTCGTAAAGCTTCACGGTGCTGTTGGCTTCAGCCGTGCCATTGAAGGTCGGCGTCGTGTTGCTGGTGATGTTGTCGGTGCTGGCAGTGCCGCTATCGGAGCCAGCGCTCATATCCGGCGCCGACGGTGCCACGGGCGCCGTGGTGTCGATGACGATGGTCAGGCCGCTGGAAGCCACGGAAACATTGCCGGCCGCATCGGTAGCTTTGGTCGTCAGGGTATGGCTGCCGGTCGTCAGGGCTGACGAGGTGATCGACCAGTTGCCCGAACCATCGGCCGTGGTGGTGCCGAGCAGCGTCGTGCCGTCGGTATCGAACAGGGTGACGATACTGTTGGCTTCGGCGGAACCGGTGAGGGTCGGCGTGGAGTTATTGGTGAGGTTGTCGGTGCTGGAACTGCCGCTGTCAGAGCCGGCAAGCAGGTCCGGTGCCGACGGGGCAACGGGTGCCGTGGTGTCGATGGTGACGGCCAGGCCACTGGAAGCCACGGAAACATTGCCGGCTGTATCGGTGGCTTTGGCGGTCAGGGTGTGCGTACCTTCTACCAGAGCGGTAGAAGTGATCGACCAGTTGCCCGAGCCATCGGCCGTGGTGGTGCCGAGCAGCGTTGTGCCGTCGGTGTCGTAAAGCTTCACGGTGCTGCTGGCTTCAGCCGTGCCGGTGAAGGTCGGCGTGGTGTTGCTGGTGATGTTGTCGGTGCCGGAAGTGCCGCTATCGGAGCCGGCGCTCAGGTCCGGGGCGGACGGTGCGATCGGCGCCGAGGTATCGATGGTGAGCGCAAGTCCGGCGGAAGCCAGCGAAATATTGCCGGCGGCATCGGTCGCCCGGGTGGTCAGGGTATGCGTGCCTTCTGCCAGCGTGGCCGAGGTGATCGACCAGTTGCCCGAACCATCGGCTGTGGAGGTGCCGAGCAGTGTCGTGCCGTCGGTGTCGTAAAGCTTCACGGTGCTGTTGGCTTCAGCACTGCCGGTAAAGGTCGGCGTCGTGTTGCTGGTGATGTTGTCGGTGCTGGAACTGCCACTATCCGAACCGCTGCTCATGTCGGGCGCCGACGGAGCCACGGGCGCCGTGGTGTCGATGACGATGGTCAGGCCGCTGGAAGCCACGGAAACATTGCCCGCCGCATCGGTAGCTTTGGTCGTCAGGGTATGGCTGCCGGTCGTCAGGGCTGACGAGGTGATCGACCAGTTGCCCGAGCCGTCGGCCGTGGTGGTGCCGAGCAGCGTCGTGCCGTCGGTATCGAACAGCGTGACGATACTGTTGGCTTCGGCGGAACCGGTGAGGGTCGGCGTGGAGTTATTGGTGAGGTTGTCGGTGCTGGAACTGCCGCTGTCGGAGCCGGCGAGCAGGTCCGGTGCCGACGGAGCAATAGGCGCCGCGGTGTCGATGGTGATGGCCAGCGCGCTGGAGGCTGGCGAGATATTGCCGGCTGCATCGGTGGCTTTGCTGGTCAGGCTATGGCTGCCGGCCGCCAGCGTGGTGCTGGTGATCGACCAGTTGCCCGAGCCATCGGCCGTGGTGGTGCCGAGCAGCGTTGTGCCATCGGTATCGTAAAGCTTCACGGTGCTGTTGGCTTCAGCAGTGCCGGTGAAGGTGGGCGTCGTGTTGCTGGTGATGTTGTCGGTGCTGGAATTGCCGCTATCGGAGCCGGTGCTCAGGTCCGGGACGGATGGTGCAACGGGCGCCGTGGTGTCGACCAGTACCGCCGCCGTGCTGGCGACGCTGTTGAGAGTCAGCGTCAGGTTGTTTCCGGCCGCGTCTTGCAAGCTGCCGCCATTGTTTTGCAGGGCGCCGACGGAAATGCCGTTGGTGTCGGTGTCGCCGGCCTGGATGGTGTAGGTGAAAACCAGGGCTGTGCTGCCCGAGCCGGAGGCGTAGCTGGCATAAACCGCTGAGCCGCCCATGTCGATGACCAATCGTGGAGTACCGCTGCCGCTATCGACGATGACCGCTTCGTCGGTATTGACCGTGAAGCTCAGCGTCTGTCCGGCCAGGTAGCTGCCATTGGCGGGAACCGAGACCGAGGCAACGACGGGTGCCGTGGTGTCGATGGTGACGTTCAGGTTGCTGGAGACCAAGGAAGTGTTGCCTGCCGTATCGGTGGCTTTGGCAGTCAGGGAATGACTACCCGCCGACAGGGCTGAGGCGGTGATCGACCAGTTCCCCGATCCATCTGCCGTGCCGGTGCCGAGTAGGGTCGTGCCATTGGTGTCGTACAGGGTGACGATGCTGTTGGCTTCGGCGTTGCCGGTAAAGGTGGGCGTGGTGTTATAGGTCAGGTTATCGGAGACGGAACTGCCGGTGTCGGTGCCAGCAGTCAAATCCGGGGCGGAAGGCGCGATGGGCGCCGCGGTATCGATGGTAACGGTCAGGCCGGAGGAGGCCGCCGAGGTATTGCCCACTGCATCGGTCGCTTTTGCGCTCAGGGTGTGGCTACCGGCCGCCAGGGTGGTGGCGGTTATCGACCAGTTGCCCGTGCCGTCTGCGGTAGCTGTGCCGAGTACCGTTGTGCCATTGGTGTCGTACAGGGTGACGGTGCTGTTGGCTTCAGCGGTGCCGGAAAAAGTCGGCGTGGTGTTGTTGGTCACGTTGTCGGTGTCGGATCTGCCCGTGTCGGTACCGACAGTCAGGTCCGGCGCGGATGGCGCGCTGGGGGCAATGCGATCCAGAGTGTAGGTGTCGCCGCTGGTGTAGCCGCTGATGATGGCTGCGCTGCTGGTGTTCTGGATGCCGGTGCCGCTATTGTTGAGATCCAGACGGAGCGTGCCGTCGCCAGCCAGGCTGTTGACCGTGACGGTGTAGGTGGTGCCGCTGCCGCTGACACTGGCAATGGTGCCGGCGGCGGTGCCGGTGGCGGTCAGTGCGAAGTCGCTGGTGTCGACGCCGGTTACTGCCTGGTCGAAGGTAACGGTATAGGTGATGGAGGAGGTTGCGCCGGCCACGATGGCGGAAGCGCCGCCGGTGCGCACGACGGAAGTGATGCTGGGACCATCGACGACATTCAGGGTAAGTGCCTGATAAGTTGCGTTACCGGCGGCATCGGTCGCCGCCACGTAGATGTGGTAGGTGCCGGCGGTGAGCGCTGTGCCGCCGACATTCAGTGCCGTACCGGAAACGTTGAAGCGGTTGTTTTCGGCGTCGTTGCTGCCGTTGCCGGTAGCCAGGCTGTAGGTGATGTCTTGCAGGTCGGTGGCCGACAGGGTGGCGATGGTCGCCGCACTGGTAGCGAAGCTGCTATTGATGAGCGTGGTGCTGACCGCCAGGCCGGTGGGTGCGGTGGTTTCAACAGTGATCGTCAGTCCGCTCGAAGCGACGGAGGTGTTGCCCGCCACATCGGTCGCTTTGGCGGTCAGGGTGTGAGTACCAGCGGAGAGCGTGCTTGAGATGATCGACCAGTTGCCGCCGGTGGCGATGGCCGTCCCGAGGATCGTTGTGCCGTCGGTGTCGTAGAGGGTGACGGTGGCGCCCGCTTCGGCCGTGCCGGTGAAGGTCGGCGTGGTGACGTTGGTCAGGTCGTCGCTGTTGGAGATGCCGGCGTCGCTGCCGGCGCTCAGGTCCGGCGCGGATGGTGCACCGGGTGCCGTGCTATCGAGGGTGTAGCTCTGGCTCTTCACCGTGCCGTCGTTGCCGGCGGCGTCGGTGACCTTGAGTTTCAGGGTGTTGCTGCCGGAGAGGGTAACGCCATTCCATGTCAGGGTGGTGCCGGAAACCTTGCCGGTGATGTTGGTCCAGGTGGCGCCGTTATCCAGGGAGCCGTAGACGATGTCGGTGCCCGCCGGGGCGGCGCTCAGGGTGGCGGTAATGGTTTGGGAAGCGGTATTGGTGATGAAGTCACCACCGGCCCCGGAGTCGGCGGAAAGGCTCAAGGCGCTGAAGGTGATGGCCGGCCCCGTGGTGTCGATGGTGACGGCAAGACCAGCCGAGGCTCCGGAGGTATTGCCTGCTGTATCGGTCGCTTTGGCGGTCAGGGTATGGCTGCCCGCTGACAGGGCCGAGCTGGTGATTGACCAGTGGCCCGAACCATCCGCCGTGGTTGTGCCGAGTACGGTGCCGTTGGTGTCGTACAGCGTGATGGTGCTGTTGGCTTCCGCCGCGCCGGTGATGGTCGGCGTGGTGACGTTGGTCAACTGGTCGGCATTGGAGGCGCCGCTGTCGGAGACTGTGGCGAGAAGCGGTGCGTTGGGTGCGTTGGGGGCCGTGGTATCCAGGGTATAGACTTGGCTCTGCACCATGCCGTCGTTGCCGACGTTGTCCGTCACCTTGAGCAGCAGGGTGTTGCTGCCGGGGAGGCTGATGCCGTTCCAGGTCAGGGTGGTGCCGGAGACCTTGGTGGTGATATTTGTCCAGGTGGCGCCGTTGTCCAGGGAGCCGTAGACGATGTCGCTGCCCGCCGGTGCCGCGCTCAGGGTGGCGGTAATGGTTTGGGAAGCGGTATTGGTGATGAAGTCACTGCCACTGGCCCCGGAGTCGGTGGACAGGGCCAGATTGCTGAAGGTGATGGTGGGGCCCGTGGTGTCCAGCGTGTAAGCGTGGGTGTAGACGGTGCCATCGCCAAAACTGTTGGTGATTTTGACCTTGAGCGTATCGCTGGCGCTCAGCGTCTGGCCGGCCAGGGACCAGGTATTGCTGCCCACCGTGGCCGTTGCGGTGGTCCAGGTGGCGCCGTTGTCGAGGGAAACCTTGACGCTTTCGCCGTTAGCCAGATTGGTGGAGAGGGTGCCGCTGATGGTTTGCGACGTGCTGTTGGTAATGAAGTCGGTGGCGCTGCTGCCGGTGTCGTTGGAGAACGAGGCGTCGGCGATGGTGGTGGTGGGCCTGGGGTTCCAGTTCGAATCCGAAGTGCCAGTGTTCCGCGTCAGAACGTCGTTGCCATTGACATCGACGTACTGCGGGTTCCAGACAGAGCCTGTGACGATAACGTTTCCATTATGGCCGCCGTTCTGCGCCCCCAGTTCTCCGCCGCCGCCATGGCCGGCGCCGCCGAAGTTGTCGGTAAAAGTGACCGAGCCGCTGTCGTAGTGCACCGTCCCGTAAACCATGATGGCGCCGGCGGCATCGCCGCCATTGCCGCCGTCGGCGCTGGTGGTGTTACCGCCGCCGCCGCCGCCCGCTCCCAGATTCTGGCTGAAGCTGGTGTTTGCAATGTAGACGGTGGCACCGCTCTCGACATACAGACCGCCGGCGGCGCTACCGCCGTTGCCAACGCTGGTGGCACTGTAGCCCGAACCGCCGCCGCCGCCGCCCGCAAAGCCGATGGTGGCGTTGCCCGCCGTGCCGCCGGCACCGCCCGAAGAGAAGCCGCTGGGCACGGTCGTTCCGCCAGCACCACCACCGCCGGCGGATGAGCCCGGCGCGCCACCTTGGCCGCCCTGGCCGGCCTGGGCGGTGTACCAGCGGATAGCCCCGCCGTTGCCGCCGTTGCCGCCACTGGCAGCACTGCCGGGATAGCTAAAGCTGTAATCGCCACCGCGACCATAGCCCCCTTGATTGTTGCCGTTGAAGCCGCTACCGCCGCCGCCGCCAAACCCATAGCCGGAATAGTTACTGCTGCCGCCGCCGCCGGTAGCCACGTTGCCGATGATCTGGCAGTGGTTAATAACGGTGGTTGCGCCGCTTTCGACGTAGATGCCGGCACCGTAGGCGTCGTAACCGTTGATATGGTTCGGGGAGCCGCCGCCATTGCCTTCTCTGAGGCCGTGTTCGATGACCAGACCATCCAGAGTGACCGTGGGAGCGGATGGCCAGTTGCTGATGTAGAGCACACCGGTTTTGTAGGCGCCGTCCAGAATCACGTCGGCGGTGCCGTCGTCGTTGAGGTCGCCATCGATGGTGAGGCTCCTATTGATAAACAGGCTGCCCCAGCTTGCGTTCACGGTGATGGTCATGGCCGAACTGAAGGTGATCGTATCCCCTGCCGTGGCGTTGTTGATCATGTAGCGTATGGAGCCAGAGTCCGTGTAGCTGTCGGAATTGTTGGTGACCGTTCGCGTGGCGAGACTGTGGTCGTAGCCAGCCATGGCATCGGCGGAAAGTGCCGAAGCGGCCTCGATGCTGCCGGTGACGATTTCCAGGTTCCAGTCGCCGCCGCTGCCGCTGCGGTTGTTGGAAGCGGCAACGTCGGCGCCGGTCAATTGGGAAAGGGTGTTGACGAAGGCCAGGCCGTCGCTGCCGGCGGCGGTGTCGCAGGCGTAGAGAAGGATGTCGCCGCCGGGCCGGAGGGCCTGGCCGATGGCGGTCAGGTCGCCCTGGTGGGCTTGCAGGGATGCCTGGTCGACGAAGGTGCTGCCCAGCCACAGGTTGCCTTCCCAGCCGTGGGCGACGATCTGCACGCTGCCGACATCATGGTGCTCGGCCAGATAGGCGGCGATCTGGTCGAGACCGTCACTACCCTGATCGAGGATCACGACTTCGGTATTCGGCGTGGCATTGGCGACCAATTGGTCCTTGTCCTGAACGCGGGCATCCACGAAGACAACGGCTGGCGGGGTGACCGGGTGGTCGACCGGCGTGGTGTCGTGCACTACCTCGGCGACGGTAGCAACGGCGGCGCCGTCGAACATGAAACGTTGTTCCAGCGCCAGCGGTCGCAGCATGGCACGATGCAGGCCGCGCCGGGGGGCGGCATCGTCTTCCCCGGCCACGGCGGTACAACTGGATGCACTGCGGGCGCCTCGTCCGCGCACATTCTCGGCGGCGGCGACGAAGGTTTGGGCAGCACTGTTCCAAAGGGAGCGGTAGATTCGGTTCATGGCGGGGTTCCTTACCGGGGGAGGTCGCTGGCGAGAGCGCTTGGGGAAGTGGAGTCGGGGCTGGCTGACGGGGCAGCGGCAATGACGTGGGCACGGCTGCCCTGGCGATCTTTCCAGAAGGAAAGGTCTTCGTATTTACGGAAAATGTCCGGCGGCAGGATGGTGCGCCGGACCGCTGGCGCGACCTTGGGCCGGATGCGGTGCAGGCCGGCAACGCCGAGGGCTTCGTCGAAATCCGGGCTGTCGTAATCGAGATGCTCGAAATCGTGGGCGAAGGGCGTTTCGCCGAGAAAGTCGTAGATCAGCGGAATGACCTTGCCCGGTGCGTTGGCCAGCAGGTCGTAATCGACCACCAGCAGGGAGTCGGCTTGTTCGCCGTAGAAGGCTTCCTTGAGGGCGGACCAGCCATAACCCACCAGCCGGTCGCCCTGGGCCAGGGTTTCGGTGCGGCTGGCAACGGTATTGCGCTCGGCATCATTCCTGAACAGCAGCGTGTTTTCATAGGGATTGGCGCGATACAGGCGCTCGATGCTGTCCATGACCCAAGCCACGTTACGCACACAGGCAATGACCTTGGCGTTAGGGAAGAGGTCGAGGAGGGTCGGCAGGCGGGCGCACCACAGGCGGTTGGTGTCGAAAATGACGGACTTGTCGGCCTGGTCGGCGTAATAGTTGTCGAACAGCCCGCGCAGCAGTTGCCGGCGCTGGGCTTGACTGACCTGTGTCGCGATTTCGCTGCCGGCGCTGAACTGGTTGAGCATGCCGAGCATCAGGCTGCCCACCGGGCTGCTCATGCCGGCCTGGAAGCGCGGGTTCTGGCGCAGGATGGCCGCCAGCAGCGTACTGCCGGAACGGGGCAGGCCGGAGATGAAGTGGAAGCGGCTGGGTGCTTGTTGTGTCGTCATGATGGAAAGAGGTCGCGGGGGGGCTGGAGCGCTTATTTGTCGGCCGGCGGGGCGATGAGCACTTTTCCGCTCATGCCGGCAATGAGTTCGTTGAACTTGCCATCGATGACGGCGGAAAGCTTGACCGACTGGCTGACCGGGTCGACCCGGGCGCCGATGCGCTGGACCTTGGCCGGGTAGGTCTTGCCGGTTTCGTCGATAGCGACCTGGAAGCTCTGGTTGGGCTTGAGCCAGGCCAGCCATTTGCTGGGCACGATGAATTCGAGTTCGAGGGACGAATCATCGAGGATGTCGAGCAGGGCCTGGCCGGGTTGCACGTATTGCTGTTCGCGCACGCGCTGCTCGGCAATGCGCCCGGCGAATGGGGCGGAGAGGCTGCATTTGCCGAGGACGGCGCCATTGGCGGCGACTTCGGCGCGAGCCTTTTGCACCTCGGCCTCCGAAATGTCCAGTTCCACCTTGCCCACCGAATTGAGTTCGGCCAGGCGGCGGTTCGCCTGCCAGCTCTTGTCAGCCGCCGACAAGGCCGCCCTGGCCTTGTTGACCTGGGCTTGTTGCAAGGAGCAGTCGAACTGAACCAGGACTTGTCCCTGTTTGAAGGCGCTGCCTTCCGGAATGGGCAGGCGGTTGATCTTGGCGCCGATTTCAGCGGCCAGCGTGGTGTAGCGGCGCGGCGCCAACTGGGCGCGAATCTCCCGCTTTTCCAATGCACTGGCCGCCGGCTTGGCGGGGGCGGCGTTGCCGCTTGGGGGAAGCGGTTCGGCGGCCCCGGCCGGCAACGCGCTGAACAGACATAGGGCAGGAAGGAGCGTGCGCCACATGGCGGCTTATTCCTCGCCGGCCGGTGCGGTTGCGGCGGGCGAAACCGGGAATTCACCGCTTTCCCAGCTCTTCAGCGACTGGGCGACGGCGGCGGTCAGATCCGGTAAGGACATCTTGTCGCTGCCCTGGATGGCCGGCTCCAGGCCGAGGGTGGCCTGCAGGCGAGAGGCGGCGGCCTGCGCGTTGGAGAGGGCCTGATAGCGACGCAACGAGGAGAGGATGGCGGCAGTCTGCTGCGACACGCGTTCGAGCTTGGTCTGCCGTTCGGCCTTTTCCTGATTGACAATGTGCTGCGCCAGGCGGTTATCCACCTCGGAGATCGCGTCGGAACGTTCGAACTGGCGCGTCGCATTGGCGTATTGCAGGCGGGCAACGTGCAGTTGGGTGAGCACGGCCATCTGGGTTGCCATCCGTTTCTGGTCGGCGAGGGCGACGCCGGCGTCGGCCAGGCGCATCTGGGCCGGCGCGGAGAGCAGGCCGAGCAGGTTGAAGGAGATCTGGGCGCCGGCTTCGTTCCACGACTGGTTGATCAGGAAGCGGTCGTCGCTGGTCTTGTGGGTGTAATTGAAGGAGAGACCAGGGAAGAGCTTGAGCAGGGTACGCCGGGTTTCCTGACGGGCGATGCGGGCGTTGTAAATGCTTTCGCGCAAGTCGGGGTTGAGCAGGAGCGCCTGTTCTTCCATGCGCTCAAGCGGGGCGTTCGACCAGGCGGAGCTGAGCGTGCTCGACGGTTCGATGACCTCAATGCCGCGGGCCTGGGTCAGCGGCAGGTTGGTCAGGGCGGCCAGTTCGATGCGGGCCGTCGACAGTTCCTGCTGGATGATTTCAAGCAGGCGGAGGTTTTCCAGCAGCTGACGCTGATAGCGCAGCGGCTCGAGCGGCGTGCGCAGCTTTTCATTTTCGGCCTTGCGTGAGTCGCCCAGCGCCTCTTCGGCCTCCTGGATGGCGGCCCGCAGATTGTGGCCGAGCTTTTCGGCGGCGACGACGCGCCAGTAGGCGGTACGTACGTCCTGGATCAACATGTGGGTGGCCTTGCGGCGATGTTCGGCGGCAATCAGGACGCGGTCGGCATTCTGTTTGGCGGCGAAATAGCTCTGGCCGAAGTCGAGCAAGCTCCACGAAAAACCGAGATCGGTGGTCAGCGCGTCACGGCTTGACGAAATATAGGGGTGGGTCAGCGAGGGCTGGCCGGTGACTGAGTCCTCGCTGCGCGTGACGAGGTCGTTGTCGCGATTGCGATAGCCGGCCGAGGCAACGAGCTTGGGCAGCATGTCAAATTTGCCGACGTCGAGATTGCCCTGGGCAACAGCCTCTTGCATGGCCTTGAAACGGCGTTCGGCATTGTGCTTGATGGCACGGGCGATGGCTTCCTCAAGCGTCAGCGGGCCGTTTAGCGCTTCGTTGTCTTGCTGCAGCGCTTGCTTGTCGGCGCGCACAGTTTCGCTGATTTCAGCCGGGTGCAGCGCTTCCGGTTCGAACGATGCGCAGCCGCCGAGCAGCAGCACGGCGGAGAGAGGAAAAGTCAGGTGAGAATATCGAATCCGGAAACGCATGAAACCCCCAAAGTTCTGTAGGTAAAGCTTAGTCAGAGATATGTCGCGCATCTTTTGCTGTTGGCCTGGCTCCCGCATCAAGTGCCACTCTTATGCCGACCAGATTGCGCAAGGTCGTACGAATAAAGCATCTTCATGCTAGCCATCGAACGTAAGAGTTGCGTAAGAGTGCTAAATGGGCGGCCCCGCATTGCGCGGTATGATGCCGTTTCTCGGTCGGCCACCCTGGGCACTGACACGACTATCCACGTAGCGAAAAAGGAAACCATGCTTGAGCTGCCTCCCGTCCTTGGGCTGCGCTTACTGGGGCGCCCCCGGATAAGCTTTGCTGGCGAGGAAATAACCCGGCGCATCAAATATCGCAAAGGCATCGCGCTGCTCGGTTATCTGGCGGCCAATGCCGGTCTCTGGCAATCACGGGACAGTCTGGCCGATCTGTTCTGGCCGACGCTCGGCTTATCTGCCGCTAAAACCAATTTGCGCCAGGTCCTGAACAACCTCGGGGCGGTGGTCAATGCTTCGGCCGGCAGCGAAATACTGCAAAGGGACGAAAAGGCCGTGCGCCTGGTGCTCAATCCGGCGCTGCAACTCGATACCGCCTTGCTGTCCGATAGCGTTCTCGAACGTATCGTGGCGGATGCGCCGGGTTCGCGTCATTGGCGTCAGAGCGAGGTTGAGCCGTCGATCCAGGGCTGGGGCGCCGACTTCCTCGAAGGCGTCGATTTTGTCGATATGCCGGAGTTCGGGGCGTGGCTGGGGGGGGCGCGCAATACTTTCGGTATGCGGGCGTTGCTGCTGCTTGAGCACATATGTCGCGCCCAGGTTGACGAAGGCCGGCTCGAGGCGGCGGTCAGGACAGCCCGCCTGATGGTCGACTTCAATCCGCTGGAAGAAAATCGCAGCCTGATGTTGATGACGCTGCTCGCCGAATCCGGCGATGGTCCCGGCGCCCTGGAGGTTTTTGATGCCCTGCGGCAGCGTCTGGAAGGCGAATTGGGCCTGCCGCCGGGCGAGCGGCTGATTGCCTTGCGCGACAATATTGCGCATGGGATCACGACGCGCTTTTCGCTGATCAATCTGTCCGACTCAGCAATCTACGAACAACGCTGGCTGGTGGCGATGCATTGCGACTTTGCGCCGCGTCAGGGCGAAGTCGATTTTGACGGGTCATTGCTTGATCATGTTTCGAGCGTGGTCGAGCAACGGGGCGGCCGGGTCGTATCGATCGCCGGGCGGGGAATGCTGATTGTCTTCGGCTTGGCGGACGGTGGCGAGCGCTCCGCCGAGCGGGCGCTGATCGCGGCGCGTGCCATCCTTGATGGCGGGGCTGGGGCGAGCGCGCTGCGTATCGGCATTTGCGCCGGGCAGGTCCTCTACAAGCCGGCTGCAAACTTGCCGCATTTGCTTGGGGAGGCGCCCGATCTGGCCCGTTGTATCAGTTTTTCCACTGCACCGGGGAAGGTCCGGGTGGCGGAGTCTATCGCCCTGCTGGCCGGGACTTCATTCCGGTTTGCCGCTCTCGGCGAGCAAGCGTTTCCCGGTCTGGACGGGCAGCACAAGCTTTTCGAATTATCCGATTCCCGGCAGCAGTCGGTCGAGTCTGTGCCCTATCCCGATTTGCCGGCGATCCCGTTTGTCGGGCGCCGTGCCGAGTTGCTCGGGTTGAAGGCCTTGTGGCAGGAAGCCGGCACCGGCCGTTCGCGCATTGCCGTATTGCGTGCCCCGGCCGGATTCGGCAAGACGCGGCTGGTCAACGAGTTCGCCCATGGTGTGCTTGCCGCTGGCGGCAAGCTCCTGCGCATCGCCTGCCAACTCGAACTCGCGCACCAGCCGTTGGCGGCGCTGCTGCACGGGCTTGATCTTGACCGTTCGGCGGGGAGGGGTGCGTCGTCAGCCGGACGGGGCAGTGATCTGCAAGCCCGTTTTCCTGGACTCGATCGAGAAAGCATTGATGTGCTCGCCACGTTGGTCGGTGCCGGAGCTTGGCGGCGCCCGGATGAGCTGGCTTCGAAAAGCGCGGTATTTAGCGCGCTTATCCGGGTCATCGAGCAGGTCATCGGGGCGGGGCCCGCCCTGCTGGTGGTCGACGATCTGCACTGGTCGGACCTGGCGACGCGCGAGTTGCTGGGCATCTTCGCGCGCGGGCTGGCCCGGCAACGAGTGCTGCTCGTCATCACCTCGCGCCCGGAGACGGCATTCGATTGCCCGGCCAGCTTGAGCCAGGCGATTGAACTGGCACCGCTGGACGAAGCCGAATCGCTGAGCCTGATCGTGGCCTGCGACAACGAGCGCGGCATGATGCCGGTCGAGCGCCAGCGTATTGCCCAGGCGGCTGGCGGGATCCCGTTATTCATCGAACACCTGCTTAAGGGCTGGCGCGAGGGCGCGCAGCATTTGTTGCCGCTCAACGAATTGCTGCAGGGAGAACTGGATCGCCTAGGTGCAGCAAGGCGCGTCTTGCGGGCCGCGGCCGTGCTCGGCGGCAGTTTCCGGCGCCAGGATCTTCTCGACCTGTTGCCGGAAAGCAATGTGGCGGCAGCGCTGGCGCGGGCCATGGCGCAAGGCCTGGTCAAGGTGCTTGCGGCGGGAGTGTTTTGCTTTCAGCATGACCTGATCCGCGAGGCGGCGTACAACAGCATCCAGCCTTCGCGGCGGCAAAGCCTGCATGAACAGGCAGCCCGCCTGCTGGAGAGCCAGTCATCCCGTCCGGCCGAGGAAATTGCTCATCACTACACGGCGGCAGGCTGCCGGTCGGAAGCGGCGCAATGGTGGGGCAAGGCGGGGGCTTCGGCCATGGAGCGGGAATTTGCCGCCGATGCCGTGGCCTGTTTCGAGAAGGCACTTGCCATGCTGGCCTTGCTTGGCGAGGCGGCCGATCCGGTCTTCGTTTGCGCCATCCAACTCCAGCTAGGGCACGCGGCCCAGGTTTGCCAGGGCTTCGGCTCGCCTTTGGGGCATCGCTTGTTCAGCGAAGTGGCACAGAAGATCGAGTCGGCGGTCTGGTCCGTAGAGGATCGCCACGCCAGCCTGTTTGCCGCATTGAGTGGCAAATATATGGGCGGTAGTTCGCAAGGAGAAGTCGAGGGCTTGTTGATCGCCCGCCGTCTCGAAAGCATGGCGCAGACCGATATAGAGCGCTTGATGGCCTGTTTTGCGCTCGGCAATTCGCTGTTCTGGCGCGGCGAATTGCTTGAGGCGAAATATTGGCAGCAACAAGGTATCGCCTTGGCCGCCAAGTTGCCGCCGGGGGAGCGAATTCGCTACTGCGTCGACGATGCGGCAGTGACCTGCCGGGCCTTCCTGGCCTGGAATCTGTGGTTTCTCGGCGATGAAGATGCGGCCTGCGCCATGGTCAGGGAAGGCGTGGCGCTGGCCCGCCATGGGCGGCGAACGCATGCCTTGTGCTTTGCCCTGACCATGGGCGTTGCCATGCACTGGTGTCGCGGTGGGCTCAGCGAAGTGGTCGAGTTGGCCAGCGAAGCCCTGGAGCAGGCCCAGCGCTACGGTTTTGCCTTGTGGGCCGGTGTCAATCAGCTCTTTCTGCTGTGGGCGCAGGCGAAAAGCGGTGCCCTGGCCGATGCCGGCGCCTTGTTTGGCGCGGCGGCCCAGATGCAGCAGGCGTACCAGGCAGGCATCACGACCTCGCGCTGGATCGCCGCCGATGCCCTGATGGTCCTGGGTGAGTGGGGCGAAGCCGAAAGCCTGATCGACCTGACCATCGCCGAGGCTGACTTCAACGAAGATTTATACTGCCTGCCTGATCTTCTGTGGCGCAAGGGAGCGTGCATTTCCCGGCGAGCCCCGGCCGACGAAGCCGCGTCCTATTTTGTCCGTGCCAGAGAACTGGCCCGGGCGCAGCAGGCAGTGGGATTATTGGCACGTTTCGAGCAGCAAAGCTTGCTGATAAGTTTGTCTGGGGCTGTGGATACCCTCTGACTTTATTTGCCCCTTTTCTTCTACTTTGATTGAGGCGTCACGGCACATTCCGGTTCGCGGGTGTTGAACGCGCGGCGGTGAGAACTGTCGGACTGGAGTGGGCGTGAGTGGCTGCTTTCCCGGCTGACGGCAGGTATTGGGTAAGGTAGAATGAACCTCGATAAGTTGATTGTGTGTAGCTACATGAGTAGCTATGACAACTTCCCTTGGTATGTGGCTAATGCTTATGCCGCTTACTGATGGCTTTTGAAAGACCCTAAGGAAATCTACGCAAAATGAGCACGCATGACATCCTGCACCGTCTCTCCGAGACACTGGCTTCCCGTCGCAATGCCGATCCGGAAAAGTCCTATACCGCCAAGCTCTTTTCGGAAGGTCCGGATTCGATCCTGAAAAAGATTGGCGAGGAAACTGCCGAGCTGATCATGGCGGCCAAGGATGGCAAGCGCCTGAACATCGTCAGGGAGTCGACTGACGTGATCTACCACGTGCTCGTCCTGCTCGTCTTTTATGGCCTCTCCATCGAGGATGTTTCCCAGGAAATGCGCCGTCGTGAGGGCATTTCCGGCATCGACGAGAAGGCTTCGCGGAGCGCCAAGTGAGCGACTGTATTTTCTGCAAGATTGTCGACGGCAGGATTCCGGCGCAGAAGGTTTTCGAGGACGAGGATATCTTTGCCTTCAAGGACATCAACCCGGCGCGGCCCGTGCATATCCTGGTAATTCCGAAAAAGCATATAACTTCCCTGGCTAGCGTGACGCCGGAAGATGCGCCTATACTCGGCAAGATCCTTCTCAAGGCCAATGAAATTGCCGTGGCCGAAGGCAGCCCGGACGGTTTCCGGGTCATTATCAACACCGGGCGGGTGGGGCAGCAGGAGGTGCCGCATCTGCACGCGCATATCGTCGGCGGTCCGGACCCGGTGGGTCCGATGCTGAAGCGAATTTAGGAGACAATCATGGGCAGTTTTTCCATTTGGCACTGGCTGATCGTTCTGGTCATCGTGATGCTGGTTTTTGGTACCAAGAAATTACGTAACGTCGGCCAGGACCTGGGCGGCGCCGTCAAGGGTTTCAAGGACGGCATGAAGGAAGCGACCGCCGACAAGACGGCCGAAGCCGAGCCGACCCAGCAGGTCAGCGGCCAGACCATCGACGTCGAAGTAAAGGAAAAGACCAAGAGCTAGTTGTTAGTCGTTAGTCGTTAGCTTTTAGCTAAAGACTAATAACTAGCAGCTAGTGACTATTCCTATGTTCGATATCGGTTTTTCGGAACTTATTGTCATCGCCATTGTGGCGCTGGTGGTCATCGGCCCTGAGCGCCTGCCCAAGGTGGCGCGGACCATCGGTCTGCTGCTCGGTCGGGCGCAGCGCTACGTCAATGATGTCAAATCAGACATCAATCGCGAGATGCAGCTCGACGAGCTGAAAAAATTGCAGACCCAGGTGACCGATTCTGCCCGCGAACTGGAGAGTTCGGTGCGCCAGGAATTCGACTCGGCGCGCAGTGCCATCGAGACGCCGGCTCAGGCCGCGCTCGACGACCTCGAAGCAAAGGCTAAGTTCGATTCGGAAAGTGCCATCACCCTGACGGAAATGCCGGACAAGCCCAAAGCATGAGTGACAGTCAGGAAGAATCCTTTACCTCGCATCTGGTCGAGTTGCGTGATCGTTTATTGCGCAGCCTGATCGCCATAGCGGTCGTCCTCGGCATCCTGTGTTTCTATCCCGGGCCGGGCCAGATTTACGATTTTCTGGCGGCCCCGCTGACCGCCGCCTTGCCGGAAGGCACCAAGATGGTCGCCATCGGCGTCATCACGCCCTTCATGGTGCCGCTCAAAGTCACCGGCATGGTTGCTTTCGTGCTCGCCTTGCCCTTCGTCCTGTACCAGGCCTGGGCCTTCATTGCGCCGGGGCTCTACGATCATGAGAAGCGTCTGGGCATCCCGCTGATCATCTCCAGCACGCTGCTTTTCATCATGGGCATGTCCTTTTGCTACTACTTCGTCTTTGGCCAGGTCTTCTCGTTCATTAACGGCTTCGCGCCGAAGAGCATCACCCCGGCGCCGGATATCGAAGCCTACCTGTCCTTCGTGATAACCATGTTCCTGGCTTTCGGGCTGGCTTTCGAGGTGCCGGTGGCGCTCGTCGTGCTGGTCAAGCTGGGCGTGGTGACGGTCGAGAAGCTCAAGGAATGGCGTTCCTATTTCATCGTCGGGGCCTTCATCGTGGCCGCCGTGGTGACGCCGCCCGATGTCGTCTCCCAGTTGGCGCTGGCCATTCCGATGTGCCTGCTCTACGAACTGGGCATCCTCGCCTCGTATCTGGTTTCCCGTCCGGCAGATGCTGCCGCCAAGGCTGGCGCGGAAACGGAGTAAGCAGCAGGCTTTCCCGCTGCCCGGGCAGTATCAGCGCTGTTGCCGGCGCCGGAAGTCTTCCATGAACCCGACCAGTTCCTCGACCGCCGAGCGTTGCAGCGCGTTATACAGCGAGGCCCGGATGCCGCCGATCGAGCGATGGCCGCCCAGGCCGGAAAAGCCCGCCCGTTGGGCCTCGGCCAGAAAGCGGTGCTCCAGCTCCTGGCTCGGCAGTTCGAGTGCGACATTCATCAGCGAGCGATCCGCCCGCGCCGCCCGCGCCCGGTAAAACGCTTGGCTGTCGTCAATGGCCTGGTAGAGCAGGGCGGCCTTCTCGCCGTTTATTTTGCCCATGCCTTCGACGCCGCCGATGTCTTCAAGCAGCCAGCGGGTAACCAGCAAAACGACATAGATGGCAAAAACCGGCGGTGTATTGAGGTTGGAATGGGCTTCGATCTGCTTGCGGTAGTCGAGAAAGGACGGCAGCGGCCCCGCGATATTGGCGAGCAGTTCGTCGCGCAGCACGACCACGGTGACGCCGGCCGGGCCGATGTTCTTCTGGGCGTGGGCATAAATCAGCGAGAAACGTTCGGCGGCACAGGGGCGGGACAGGAAGTCGGAAGACATGTCGCAGATCCGGGGCACGTCGTCGCGGCCGAGTATCCGGTGGAACTGCAGGCCTTCGACGGTTTCGTTGGAAACGTAGTGGAGGTAGGGTGCGTCCGGGCTGAAGGCGAGTTCCTGGTCGTCGGGCAAGTGGCGAAAACCGCTGGCCTGGCCGCTCCACAAAACGTTCAGCGGTCCTTCGAGGCGGGCTTCCGGGATGGCCTTGCCGCTCCAGTAGCCAGTGTGCAGGTAGTCTGCCGGGTGTCTCCGGCCGCGCAGCAGGCTCATGGCGATCATCGAGAATTGCTGGGTGGCCCCGCCTTGCAGGAAGAGCACCCGGTAGTTTTCCGGCAGGGCGAGCAGGCGGCGGAAATTGCCCTCGAGTTCGCTGATGACCTGGCTAAACCAGTCGGAGCGGTGACTGATGCCGAGAATCGACAGTCCGACCTCGGGTACTTGGCCAATGGCTTGCTGCACCTGGGCCAGAACTTTTTCCGGCAGGACGCCGGGGCCGCCGGAAAAATTGAGCTCGTTGCGCAGTTTCATCAGTTGGCGGCGGGCGGGAGCAGGCTGAACAGGAAGCTGCGAAAGGCATCCTTGACCTTCTGCATGTGCACCTGCTTGTAGGGGAACATCTCGTCGAGGTCCATGGCATGTACGACCATGGCGTGGTCGATTTCGAAAATCAGCAATTGGCCATCGGCTGTTTCAGCCCCGTCGAGGCACAGGTAGTCGAGTCCGGTGCGCTGCTGGATGGCCCTCAGGGCCTCGGCATGGCGCTTGGCGAAGGCGGCGAAGTCTTCCATGAAGGCAAGTTCCTCGGCCCGTTTTTCGGCAGCCTCGTACATCCCGGCATTGACGTAGTGAATCATCCAGTTTTCCGAGATCGCCATGTGGCAGGCAAAGGCCTGGCCATCGATCAGGGCGACGCGGAATTTGCGGAAAAGCCCGTCCTTGCCGCCGTAGTCAACAAAGGGGGCGAGGAAGAAAGCATCATCTTCCAGCCGGGCAAGATAGGCGGCAACTTCGGCCGGGGTGCCGATTTTCTCGAGATCACGGCCGGCATGCGAACCATGCGGGCGCAGGATGACCGGGAACTGGCAACCGGGCAGCAGGCGGGCAAGATCCGTTGTGCCGGCGGCGACGGCTTGCAGTTCGCTACGTGTAACCTGGCTGGTGGGCGGCATCAGCAAGCCGGGAATGTCCTGCAGCAGTTGGCTGGCCATCGCGCGCTCGACCATTCTGATGCTGGCCGGCCGGTTGATGACCGGCTTTGGCCAGTCGGCCAGGGCCTCTTCGAGAGCGTCAAGATAGGCCAGGTTTTCCCCCGCTTCGCCAAGGCAGACGATCAGCGCGTCGTGCTCGGGCATGGGCGAGGTAAATGGTTGGCCGGCGCTGACGTAGTAACAGTTCAAGTCGATATCGCTGTCTTCAAGCAGGCATTCGAGCGGCGTGTTGGCAGCCAGGTCGCCCGGCGACATCAGCATCAGCAATTTGAAGCGGGCTGGTTGCCGGCTGGCCGGCAGGTGATAGAGGCGCTGCAGGGCCAGTGCCTCGCCCTGGATGCTCAGGCCGAGCTCACGTTGTTTCATGCAGAGCATGGCAATGGCCAGGTTCATCCAGAGATTGGCGTTCTCGGAGTGCTGCTCGGCCAGGGCCAGCATTTCCTGGATAAAGGGGCGGAGATCGGCGCCGGCGATGCTGGCGCGCAAAAAGGGGGCCAGGCCGAGGAAGCGGGTCGGTTGGGGGTTGGTCAGCGGGGAGGCTTCAATGGGCAACAATGGCGGATTTCTTGTCATGGGCGCAATGCAGCAGGGCCTTGCACGCCGCTTGGGATGGTTGGTCGGGCCAGCGTCTCCGGAATGCGGAGCGGGGCCCGTTCCGGGGTTTTCGAGGCCGGAAGCATCGCTTTTTGTCTCCAAAGAAGCAATCCTTATAACGCGGCCTGACAAATATTTACACTTGCCAGGCTGCGCCAGGGGTGGTCTGGCCCGGTGGCCTTCTTTGCCCGGCTTGCGTCGGCCGGGTCTGCTCAACGCAACCTTCTTCGAACCACCACAGGGTGCCGGGTGGCATGACCTGCCAGACCTCGTTGTCGGTCAGCGGCTGGGTGGCAATGACGGCGACCCGGTCATGCGGGTTGGTGACGGCCCGGAAATCCACGGTGACATCCTGGTCGTTCAGGTGGGCCTGGGCGAACGGTGCCTGGCGAACGATGTAGCTCAGCTGGGTCGAGGCATGTGCGAACAGGCAGTCGCCGTTCGACAGCAGGAAGTTGAATTCGCCGTGTTTGGCCACTTCCAGCGTCAGATCCTGTAGCGCAGCAAACAGTTTGGCGCGTTGTGGGCTGGTGCTGCCGAAGCGCTGGCGCAATTGCTGGAGCAGCCAGCAGAACGCGGTTTCGCTATCGGTCAGGCCGACGGGCAGGAAACTGCCATCGAGTTGCGGCTGGAAATCGAGCAGGTTCCCGTTATGGGCAAAAATCCAGTAGCGGCCCCACAGCTCGCGCCGGAAGGGGTGGGTGTTTTCGAGCCCGACCGAGCCCTGCGTCGCCTTGCGAATATGGGCCACGACGTTTTTCGAGCGGATCGGATAGTTGCGCACCAGTTCGGCGATTGGCGAGGAGCAGGAAGGTTGCGGATCGAGAAACAGACGGACGCCCTTGCCCTCGAAGAAGGCGATGCCCCAGCCATCCGAATGCACGTCGGTGGCGCCGCCGCGCGCCTGGAATCCGGTGAAGGAAAAGCAGATGTCGGTCGGCTCGTTACAGTTCATGCCCAGCAGCTGGCACATGGCTTACTCCTGGCTGGCGCGCATGGCGGGGCGTTTGCCGATCTTGACCTGGGCTTCGGAAATGGTCTTGTCGCGGCGCAGGCGGAAAGCGGCGCGTTCGTCGGGCTTCAGCGCGGCAATCAGGTCGAGCATGACCTGCGGATCCTTGACCGGCTTGCCAGCCACGGCGAGCAGCACGTCGCCGGGGCGGATGCCGGCCGCGTCGGCCGGGCTGCCGCGCACGACGCCGGCGATCAGGGCGCCCTCGGTATCCGGCAGGCCAAAGGACTCAGCCAGTTCGGGGGTGATTTCCTGGGCCTCGACGCCAATCCAGCCGCGCGTTACGGCGCCGTTCTGGATGATCTGTTCCATGATGTTGCGGATGCTTGAAACCGGAATGGCGAAGCCGATGCCGAGCGAGCCGCCGGTCCGCGAATAGATCGCGGTGTTGATGCCGACCAGATTGCCATGCGTGTCGACCAGGGCGCCGCCGGAGTTGCCGGGATTAATCGCGGCATCGGTCTGGATGAAGTTCTCGAAGGTGTTGATGCCGAGGTGCGAGCGGCCGAGCGCCGAGACGATGCCCATGGTCACCGTCTGGCCGACGCCGAAGGGATTGCCGATGGCCAGCACGACGTCGCCGACGTGCAGGTTGTCCATCTGGCCGAAGGTGATGACCGGCAACTTGTCGGCCTTGATCTGCAGGATGGCCAGATCGGATTCCGGATCGCTGCCGATGACCTTGGCCTTGAAGCTGCGGCCATCATTGAGCGAAACCTGGATGTCGTCGGCGGCTTCGACGACGTGGAAATTGGTCAGGATGTAGCCGTTGGCGCTGACGATGACTCCGGAGCCGAGACCGGAATTGCGCTGTGGCTGGCCTTCCGGGCGGTCGCCGAAGAAATGGCGGAAAATCGGGTCATCGAACAGCGGGTGGCGCTGGGTCTTGATTTCCTGCGTCGTGTAGATGTGCACCACGGTAGGCAGCGCGGTGCGCGCGGCATCGCGGTAGGAGCCCGCGCTCGGTGCAGTTTCGTCGGCGTTGGCCGGGGCTTCCTGCAGGGCGACGATGGACGGGCGCTCGTGCAGCCATTCCGGCTTCAGGGTCGTGATGACGAACAGGAGAGCGACCGCAATCGTCACTGTTTGTGCAAAAATCAGCCACAACCTCTGCATGAAGGACCGTATCTATGAGACGAGAAGAACTGGTGGAGTATCTGGACCGGCTGCTTGAGCCCGGCAAGTTCCGCGATTATTGCCCAAATGGCCTGCAAGTGGAAGGACGAGCCATGGTGCGGCGCGTCATCACCGGGGTCACCGCCAGTCAGGCCCTGCTCGATGCCGCCGTGGCCTGCGCGGCCGACACCATCATCGTCCATCACGGCTATTTCTGGAAAGGCGAGGATGGCCGGGTCACCGGCCTGCGCAAACAGCGTCTGGGCACCTTGCTGGCCCACGACATCAACCTGCTGGCCTACCATCTGCCACTCGATGCGCAGGCGCAACTGGGCAACAACGCGCAACTCGCCGCAGCGCTTGGTTTTCTCCCGGAAGGGCGTTTTGGTGACCAGGATATTGCCTGGTTCGGGCGTCTGCCCGAAGAATGCACGGCCGCCGTTCTCGCCGAGCGGATCAGCCGGGCCTTGGCGCGCCAGCCCTTGCTGATTGCCGGTGATGGTCGCCCGCTACGCCGTATCGGCTGGTGTTCCGGTGGTGCCCAGGGCTATTTCGAGCAAGCCATCGCGCTTGGTCTGGATGCCTATGTGTCCGGCGAGATTTCCGAGCAGACAGTGCATCTGGCGCGGGAGAGCGGGGTGGCTTACCTGGCCTGCGGTCACCATGCCACGGAACGTTTTGGGGTCCAGGCGCTGGCCGCCCATCTGGCCGAAAATTGCGGTCTGGACTGCCGGTTTGTCGATATCGACAATCCGGTCTAAATAATCGGGCGGTTGGTCTGTTTGTGTCGCCCGAGATACGCGGCGGCGCCGATCGCCAGGGAGCCGCCGAGCAGCGAGCTGACCAGCAGTTCCAGCCAGCCGTCAGATGCGTCACGCGGCGTGATGGCGCTCGCCAGCGTCGGCTGGGCGCTCTGCGCCAACTGGAGGTCTTGCTTGGCCGACTGCATTTCCGTACTCAGTTGCAGCGAGGTATTGAGCGTTTCGATTTCCTGATTGAGCGTGTGCAAGGTGGTTTCCATCTTCAGCAGGCGCTCTTCGATTTCTTGGGCATTGGCCGGGGCGGCACTTTCTCCCGGTCTCAGTTCGAGCGGTGCGGCGCTTAACGTCAGGCGGTCACCGGCCGGCCAGTCCTGGCTGGCTGTCCGGCTCATTGTGGTGCCTGACTGGTGGCGGCCGAGGCTGGCCTGGTTGTTGTTGCGCTTACCCGCTTTGGCCCGTTGCTTTTTTTTTGCGGGGGCGGGGCGGTCAGCCGCTGTTTCCAGGTCGCGAGATCGATTGCCCTGGGCCGGCGCGGCGCTTTCGATGAGTTCGGCCAGTGGCAGCGGGGCATCCGGCATCAGGACATAGTCGTGACGCAGATCGAAGCCGCAATTGATGCGCACGCTGATGGCAAAGACCGGCTCGGCGATGGGCCGGCTGCCGACGATCAGCAAGCGATAGCTGTCCTTGTTGTGGGTCAGCCGGAGGCGGGCATTGGTGATGACCGGCAGGTCGCTGCCCGGATTTGGTGACAGCGCATAGCAGTTGGGATCGGCCAGTTCCTTGCCATTGCCCAGGATCGGGACTTCGGCCAGCAGGTTTTCGCCGATGCGCGAGTGCAGGGTCAATTCGCCAAATCCGGCGGCGCCGGCGCCTGATGCGAAAAGTAGACTGGCGAGGAGGGCGATGGCGCTTGGCTGGCAGCTGTTCCGCGCGTTGTGGAGCAATTTATTTAGCTTCATTCTGGCATTCTACTGGCGTCGTCGGGATCGAATATTGCAAACTTCCGGGCGAAGTTTATCCCCAGAGGAGAAAAATATGCCATTTGTTTTTTTGCCGAGCCGCAATTCGGCCTTGCCGGTCGCTGGCACCCCCAGTCTTTTCCCGGTTCGCCGGGTTTTTTGCGTCGGCCGCAATTATGCCGATCATGCCCGTGAAATGGGGGCGGCAGAGCAGGCCGATGGGCGCGAGCCGCCATTTTTCTTCATGAAGCCGGGCGATGCCGTGGTCAGTGGGGTGGGTGAAATTGCCGTTGCCTATCCGCCGCTGACGCAGAATCTGCATCACGAAGTCGAATTGGTGGTGGCGCTGGCCGGTGGGGGCAGCAATATTCCGCTCGATCAGGCGAAAGAGCTGATTTTTGGCTACGCCGTCGGTCTCGACCTGACGCGCCGCGATATCCAGGCCAGGGCCAAGGAGAAGGGCCATCCGTGGGACATGGGCAAGGGCTTCGACCAGTCGGCCGTGGCCGGCGCTATCCAGCCGGTGGCGCAGATCGGCCATCCTGCGGCCGGCCGGATCTGGCTGACGGTGAATGGGCAAACGCGCCAGACCGGCGACCTGGCGTCGATGATGTGGAAGGTGGCCGATATCATCGCCAACTTGTCGACCTCGGTCGGCCTGGCGGCTGGCGACCTGATCTATACCGGCACGCCGGCCGGGGTCGGGCCGCTGCTGCCGGGCGATGTGCTGGAAGCCGGCGTGGACGGCGTGGGCACTTTGCGCGCCCGGATTGTTTAGCCACCCCCGGGAATTCAACATCCACCGCCAAGGCGGAGAGGCGCTAAGCAAGCGCCAGGGAAACCAAGCTGATATTGCCTGGCTTTCTTTGCGCCCTGGCGTCTTGGCGGTGGACTTTTTGCCTTCCTACTTCGGCCGCTTGTCGATGACCCGCCGCGCCTTGCCGACCGAGCGCTCGATACCGCCGACTTCGACGATGTCGATCTTGGCCGAAATGCCGATGTAGGACTTGATGTGGTGTTGCAGGTCGTGCGCCACGAATTCCTTCTCGGCACTGCTGGCGAACTCGAATTCCTTCTTCAGTTCGACATTGACCTTCATCGAATCGAGGTGGCCGTCGCGCGTGACTTCCAGCACGTAATGCGGCGACAGCTTGGGCTGCCGCAGGATCAGCTCCTCGATCTGGGTCGGGAAGACATTGACGCCGCGAATGATCAGCATGTCGTCCGAGCGCCCGGTGATCTTGCCGATCCGGCGCATGCTGCGCGAGGTCGGCGGCAGCAGCCGGGTCAGGTCGCGGGTGCGGTAGCGGATGACCGGCATGGCTTCCTTGGTCAGCGAGGTGAACACCAGTTCGCCTTCGCTGCCCTCGGGCAATACTTCGCCGGTGATCGGGTCGATGATTTCCGGGTAGAAATGGTCTTCCCAGATGACCGGGCCGTCCTTGGTCTCGACGCATTCGTTGGCGACGCCCGGGCCGATCACTTCCGACAGGCCGTAGATATCGATGGCGTCGATGCCGAAGGCGTTTTCGATTTCGCCGCGCATGGCGTCGGTCCATGGCTCGGCGCCGTGGATGCCGATGCGCAGCTCGGTGCTGCGCGGATCGATGCCCTGACGCCGGAATTCGTCGGCAATATTGAGCATGTAGGACGGCGTCACCATGATGATGTTCGGCTTGAAGTCACAGATCAGCTGGACCTGCTTTTCGGTTTGTCCGCCCGACATCGGGATCACCGTGCAGCCCAGTTTCTCGGCGCCGTAATGGGCGCCCAGGCCGCCGGTGAACAGGCCGTAACCGTAGGCAATATGCACGATGTCGCCCTTGCGGCCGCCCGAGGCGTAAATCGAGCGGGCGATCAGCTCGGCCCAGGTGTCGATGTCGCGCTGCGTGTAGCCGACGACGGTCGGCTTGCCGGTGGTGCCGCTTGAGGCATGGATGCGGACAACCTCTTGCCGCGGCACGGCGAACATGTTGTAGGGGTAGTTGTCGCGCAGATCCTGCTTGGTGGTGAAGGGAAACCTGGCGAGATCGGCCAATGACTTGAAGTCGTCCGGGTGTACGCCGGCCGCGTCGAACTTGGCCTTGTAGTGGGCGACATTGGCGTAAACATGATGCAGCGTCTTTTTCAGGCGTTCTGTCTGGAGCGCGACGATTTCGTCGCGACTGGCATTTTCTATGGCGTGCAGGCCGTTATTCATTCTTTACTTCCTCCTGGACCCGCCATTTTCTGCGGAGCCGCCGCCGTCCTGCTTGAGCCAGATCAATGTCCCCCGTTTTTGCCGGGCAGGCGGCGATTTTCCGCTCAGTTTTCGATGTTGTACTCGATGGTTACGACCACGCGGGCCATCTTGTCGATGCTTCGCTTGTCGTAGGTGCCACCGTATTCGGCGCTATCGACCGAGGCGCCCGGGGCCAGGATGTAGAAGGCACCCTGCGAGGCAGAGCGCATGTTGCCAAGCCTGACACCGCCGGTGCTGGCGAACTCGTTGGCGCGCAGCTGGGCGTTTTTGGTGGCGTCGGCGATCAGTGACATCTTGATTTCCTCGAGTTGGGAAACCAGGTAGTTGGGGTCGTCGGCGCTGATTGGCAGGCCGCTGCTCAGCAGGTCGGGAATGGCCGCGGCGGCCGCCTGCATCTTGTCGAGCGCCCGGCTCTTGACGATCAGGGCCTGGCTGCCGGCATAGCCGCGCTGGACGCTGCGCATCTGGCCGGCGGCATTTTCTTCGGTGACCATGTTGGGGCCGATGTTTTCGCCACTGCTGCTGATCTCGTCGGCGGAAAAGCCTTGCGCCTTGAGGAAGCTGTCGAGCGCGGGGCGGGTTTCCCGCAGATTCTTCAGCGTTTCCGGCAAGGATTTGCCGGTCACGTCGAAACGGATGCTCCATTCGGCCCGGTCGGCCTTGACCGGCTTTTCGGCCAGTCCCTTGACGGTGATGCTTTGTTTGCCGCTGCCGATGTGGCGGACTTGCAAGCCCATGATCAGGGCGGCGGTCGACATGCCGACCGCGAGTAGCAGTCCAAGCATGACCAGAGCCCGCGAAATTCCTTTGTCCACGTTGTTCTTCCTTTGGTTGATGACATGCGAATCATAGCAGGCGTGGCCGCTGCGCCGCTTGCCGCCGGCGTCAGGCTCGGCCGTTGCTGTGCGAGAATCGGGCGATGATTCTCGTTGCCGCCCGCGGGCTATTGGCCCATGCCTTGCCGATCCTGATTGCCCAGCTTGCTTCCATCGGCATGATGGTGGTCGATACGGTCGTGCTCGGCCATGTCAGTTCGCTCGATCTGGCGGCGGTCGCCATTGGCGGCGGTATTCATGTCTCCGTGGTTTTTGCCCTGGTGGGCATCCTGCAGGCCGTGGCGCCTGTCGTCGCCCATCTGCACGGCGCCCGCCGCGATGACGAGGTGGCCGGCGTGCTGCAACAGGGCTTCTGGCTGGCCTTGTTATTGACCATTCCCGGCGTGCTGTTTCTGACCCATCCGGGCGCCGTGCTCGGCATGGCAGGCATGGATGCCGCCGTCGAGAGCAAGGTCCGCCTGTACCTGGCGCTGCTTGCCTGGGGCTTGCCGGCAGCCCTTTGCTACCGGACTTTTTACGGTTTTTGCAATGCACTGGGCAAGCCGCGGGTGTTGATGGGCATCGGTCTCGCCGGTCTGGGCCTGCATGCGTGGCTGGCCTGGGGCTTTGCGCAGCAGGGCTGGTTGGGTGCGCCGCTCGGGGTGGCCGGCTGTGCCTTGTCGAACGTCGTGATTGCCTGGCTGGCCTGTGCCGGCGCCGCCCTGTACCTGCAGTTTGGCCAGCTCGGCCAGCGCTATCGGCCGTTTGCCAACTGGCAGTTGCCGCGCTGGAAAAAATGGCGCGAATTGCTGCGTCTCGGCCTGCCCATGGGTTTCTCCAATCTCGTGGAAATTACCTCGTTTACGCTGATCGCCCTGTTCATTGCGGCGCTCGGGCCGGAGATCGTGGCCGGCCACCGCATCGTCGCCAATCTGGCGGCGCTGTGCTACATGCTGCCGCTATCGCTGGCTATCGCCACCCTGGCGGCCGTCGCTCAGGCCGTCGGGGCGCGCGACTGGCGGCGGGCACATGCCGCCATCGGCGCCGGATTGCTGCTCTCGGCCGGTTTGTCGACGAGCGTTGGCATTTTGCTCTGGCAGGCGGCGCGGCCGCTGGTCAATGCCTATACCGACGATCCCGCGGTGCGGGCGGTGGCCATGATGCTGGTCGTCTATATCGCCCTGTACCAGTTTTTCGATGCCTTGCAGACCATCGCCAGCCATGTCCTGCGGGCGTATCGCATTACTTTTGTGCCGATGCTGGTCCAGACTTTCTGCTTTTGGGGCATCGGTCTGGGCGGCGGCTGGTGGCTGTGTTACCGCGAGTCAGCGGCTTTCGGCGTCGAGGGTTTCTGGATCGCTTCGGTGCTCAGCCTGATTGCCGCCTCGCTGATGCTCGGTCCTTTGTTGTGGAAAGCCATTCAGGGGGCGGAGGCTACTCTGTAATTATGAATTTCCGGGCGCGGTGATTTTTTCCGCCTGTGGTAAGATTTCAAGTCCAAGACGGTATAACAGAGCGGGGTCAGGGGAAGCTACGGCCACCGTTCATCGCTCGCAACTCAACTCAATGCAAGGAAAAAGCGCATGAAAATTCACGAATATCAGGGCAAACAACTCCTGAAAAAATTCGGCGTTACGGTTCCGCGCGGGATTCACTGCACGACCGTGGATGACGCGGTCAAGGCAGCAGAAACCCTGGGCGGCAAGGTCTGGGTCGTCAAGGCTCAGATTCACGCCGGTGGCCGTGGCAAGGGCGGCGGCGTCAAGGTCGCGACTTCCCTCGAAAAAGTGCGCGAATACGCCAGCCAGATTCTCGGCATGCAGCTGATTACGCACCAGACCGGTCCGGAAGGCCAGAAGGTTCGTCACCTGCTGATCGAAGAAGGTGCTGACATCCAGCACGAATACTACGTTGCTGCCCTGACCGACCGCGCGACCCAGTCCGTGGCCATCATGGCTTCCTACGAAGGCGGCATGGACATCGAAGAAGTCGCCCACAAGACCCCGGAAAAGATCGTCAAGGTTTTCGTTAACCCGCTGGTCGGCCTGACCGACGAGCAGGGCCTGTTCCTGGCCAAGGGCATGGGCATGCAGGAAGCCTCGATTCCGCAGTGTATCGACACGCTGAAGAAGCTCTACACCTGCTACATGGAAACGGACGCTTCGCTGGCCGAAATCAATCCGCTGATCCACGAAACCGACGGTACCGTCAAGGCCATCGACGCCAAGTTCAACTTCGACTCCAACGCTCTCTACCGTCAGGAAGAGATCGTCGCCATGCGCGATCTGGACGAAGAAGATGCTGACGAAGTCGAAGCCTCGAAGTTCGATCTGGCCTACATCTCCCTCGACGGCAACATCGGTTGTCTGGTCAATGGTGCTGGTCTGGCCATGGCCACGATGGACACCATCAAGCTGTTCGGCGCCGAGCCGGCCAACTTCCTCGACGTCGGTGGCGGTGCCACGACCGAGAAGGTCACCGAAGCGTTCAAGATCATGCTCAAGAACACCAAGGTCAAGGGCATCCTGGTCAACATCTTCGGCGGCATCATGAAGTGCGACACCATCGCCACCGGCGTGATCACCGCCTGCAAGGCGACCAACCTCAGCGTGCCGCTGGTGGTGCGCATGAAGGGCACCAACGAAGAGCTGGGCAAGAAGCTGCTGGCCGAATCCGGCCTGCCGATCATCGCTGCCGACACCATGGCCGAAGCAGCGACCAAGATCGTTGCTGCCGTCAAATAAGCCCGGAGAAGAAACACCATGTCGATCTACATCAACAAAGACACCAAGGTCATCACCCAGGGCATCACGGGCAAGACCGGCCAGTTCCACACCGAGAAGTGCCAGGAATACGCGAACGGCAAGAACTGCTTCGTGGCTGGCGTGAACCCGAAGAAGGCCGGTGAGTCGATCTTCAACATCCCGATCTACGCCTCCGTCAAGGAAGCCGCGCAGCAGACCGGCGCCACCGTGTCGGTGATCTACGTGCCGCCCGCTGGCGCTGCCGCCGCCATCTGGGAAGCCGTCGAGGCAGATCTGGACCTGGCGGTCTGCATCACCGAAGGCATCCCGGTCAAGGACATGCTGGAAGTGCGCAACCGCATGAAGGCCAAGGAAGC
>JBAQDI010000043.1:0-27976 GCA_049294655.1 Azonexus sp. | reverse complement strand
CCGTCTCTTGCGATTCGTCTGCAGCAGAGAGGCGAGATTATGAAGAACTTCCTAAACTTCGTCAAGCAATTTTCAAAATCTTTTTGCTCAACGCCGCTCTAACTCCACAACCCACTACCCTCTCCCTACCCCGCCGAAACCGCTGCGCTGCAAGGAGGTGCGCATTATATAGATTTCCCGGACACCGTCAATACTTTCTTCGAGAATACTTTGAAGTCTTTTTATTTTCGCTAGAAAAATGCATTTGGCACGTCAGCGAACTCGCCCACATATATAGAGAGACGAACAGAAACGTAATCGCGGCATCACTACCGCCCAGGCCCAGCTGACGCCCGGTTGTTCAGCCAACCCGATGCCAGCAATGGCAGCCAAGCAGGCATGTATACGCCTCGCGGACAAACACCACAGGAATAGCCCGCTAGCGACACAGGAAAATCACACGGATTTAAAAGTGTGAAGCCCATGCGTTTGAGGCATGGGCTTCGTTTACTGCAGCCCCGGCACATCTGGCAGGGGCAATCGGCTTTTCGCCGTTACGGAGTACTACTCGACAATCTCAAGAAACAGTTCCTGTGACAAGGTCCATAGAGTCTCCAGCTACGCAGCGGTACCGCGAGAACCGCCGGGCTTGCTGCTAACCCGACGAGGCCAGATTATCACTCCCCGGGAAAAAAGCCATCTCTTTTCGCACATATTTTGGCGGCCCCATCTCGGCTCTCTGAGCGGTGAAAATTTCCGCCGCCAAGTGTTTGGTTTAAGACGAATGATGGGTGAAAATGGAAATATTCGCCCATAATTCAGGCCATGGATAACCTCTTCAAAGACACCGCAACCCTGGAGCTTTCATGCTGGCTCGAACCCGGCGCCGAACTGCCGGGTTGGGACATTTTGAAAGGTGGTCCCTTTGGCGCCACTTTGGCCGCCCCCGAAGGCGGTGAGCCGACGCCGGGCGACCAGCTGATCACCGTTCAGAACTATTTTGCCGAATACCACTTGGAGTATTTCCGGCAGCGCCGCTACAACCACTTTCCCAGCCGCCTGCATGCCCTGCTGTTGTTCGCGACGCGTACCGATGCGATGACCTTTCGCAGCAAGCATCCGCAAAAGGTTTTCGGCAAGAATCTGGTCTGCGCCAAGACCAAGGGCGCCTACATCTGCTCGTTCCACGACGCAAGCTGGCTCGACTATCTGCGCCTGCCACACAGCCTGTCGCTCAGCGCCCTCGACGAAGTCGCGGAATATTACTGGTCGGGCAAGACCGTCGAAGAAGTCGGCCTGACTTTCATGAATGAACCCTGGCAGGAACCGCCGGTCATCGAAGCCCTCTACCAGGGACCGCTCGAACCAGTCTCCGGCTACGCCCAATCGGGCTGGCTCCCCGGCTTTCGTTAAGGATTCAGCATGCGTCGCATCGCCATCATCGGGGCCGTACTTGTCGTGCTCGGCCTGGCATTCGCCTGGTTCACCCGGAGCAAGCCGATTCCCGTTGTCTTGAAGGAAGTCACCACTGGCAAGGTTGAAGCGACGCTGGCCAATACCCGCGCCGGTACCGTCGAGGCCTGCCTGCGCACAAAACTGTCGACCATTGTCGGCGGGCGCATCGAATACCTCGGCGTCAAGGAAGGCGACAAGGTCAAAAAGGGGCAACTGCTGCTCAAGTTGTGGAATGACGACCAGCAGGCCCAGGCCGCACTAGCCGGGACGCAGATCACGCTGGCCGGCAAGCGCACCGAGGAAGCTTGCATCGCCGCCAGCAATGCCGAGAAGGAAGCCCGGCGGCAGAGCGAGTTGCGCGCCAAGGGTTTTGTTTCGACCAGCCGGGAAGAGGCCGCGCGCACCGATGCCGAAGTCCGCCGCGCCAGTTGCAACACAGCCAAGGCGGATGTCGCTCAGGCCGAAGCAAAATTCAAGGCGACCCGCATTGAACAAGGACGCGTCGCGCTGTACGCGCCGTTTGCCGGCACCGTCGCCAAGATCGTCGGCGAACTGGGCGAATACTCGACACCATCGCCCCCCGGCGTACCGACGCCACCAGCCATCGACCTGATTGACGACACATGTCTATATGTCAAAGCCCCGATGGATGAAGTCGATGCGCCGAAGATCATCACCGGGCAAGCCGTGCGCATCACCCTCGACGCTCTGCCCGGAAAACAGCTGCCCGGCAAGGTCCGGCGCATCGCCCCCTATGTCTCGGCCGTCGAAAAGCAGGCGCGTACCGTCGATATCGAAGTCAATTTTGACAACGACGAAGCGGGAAAGCTGCTCGTCGGCTACAGCGCCGATGTCGAAATCATCCTCGCCGGCCGCAATCAGGTCTTGCGCATCCCGACCGCTGCCATCCAGGAAGGCGGCCGCGTGCTGCTTTACAACGCTGATAGCGGCAAGCTGGAAGAACGCCAGATCAAGACCGGACTGAGCAACTGGGAATACACCGAGGTACGGGAAGGCCTGGCCGCCGGCGACCGCATCGCCACCTCGCTAGAGAAGGATGGCGTCAAGGCCGGCGCCAGTGTCGTGCCGGATGACAAGGCCAAGGCCCGTTAGCCGATGGCGCTGATCGAACTGCGCGGAATCGAACGTATTTTCCAGCTAGGTGACTCGACGGTCCATGCGCTGACTGCACTCAACCTGAGCATTGCGGCCGGCGAATACGTCGCGGTGATGGGGCCTTCCGGCTCGGGAAAATCAACCCTGCTCAACCTGCTCGGACTACTCGACCGGCCAAGCGCCGGCAGCTATCAACTCGAAGAACGCGATGTCACGACGCTGTCGCCGGATGAGCAGGCGCAGGTGCGCAGCCAGCGCATCGGCTTCGTTTTCCAGAGTTTCCATCTGGTGCCGCGCCTGACGGCCACCGAAAATATTGCCCTGCCGATGATGCTGGCCGGCATCCCGGCCAGGGAACGCGCCTTGCGCGTCGCCAAGGCACTCAAGGATTTCGGCCTGGAACAACGTGCCGACCACCGACCCGACCAGCTCTCCGGCGGACAGCGCCAGCGCGTCGCCATTGCCCGCGCCACCATCATGCAACCGGCACTGATCCTGGCTGACGAACCGACCGGCAACCTCGATCGCCACACCGGCGATGAAGTCGTGCATTTGCTGGAGGCATTGAACGCGAGCGGCGTCACCCTGGTTGTCGTGACCCACGATCCGGCGCTCGGCGCCCGCGCCAAACGGCAACTGGTCATGGAAGATGGCGGCCTGAAGCAGGACAGCGCGCATGCGGCTGGCTGACACACTGCGTTTCGCCCGCGATGCCGCAACCGGCTATCCGATGCGGACCACGCTTTCCGTGCTCGCCATGTCGATTGGCGTCGCCGCCGTCGTCATCCTGACGGCTCTGGGCGACGGGGCGCGGCGCTACGTCGTCGGGCAGTTTTCCTCACTCGGCACCAATCTGGTCATCGTCCTGCCTGGCCGCTCGGGCACCGGCGGCTTCAATCCGGCCAACGCCATTACCAGCACACCACGCGACCTGAGCATCGACGACGCAGCCTCCTTGCTCCGCGCCCCTGCCGTCAAGCGCCTGGCGCCACTCGCCGTCGGCACTTCGGAAATCAGTTTTGGCGGCCGTTTGCGTGAAGTCATGGTGGCCGGCTCGACGCACGACTTCCTGCCGATCCGCAATTTCGAACTGGCGCAGGGCCAGGGCCTCCCTGAGGAAGACTGGAACCGCGGCTCCTCGGTCGCCGTGATCGGCACCAAGATCCGCGAAGAAATGTTTGGCAATGGGCCAGCCGTCGGCCAGCTGGTCCGCATCGGCGACCGCCGGCTGCGGGTGGTCGGCGTCCTGAAATCGGTCGGCCAGGGCCTCGGCATGAATACCGACGAACTGGTCATCGTGCCGGTCGCCCTGGCTCAGGCGATGTTCAATTCCAACACCCTGTTCCGCATCCTGGTCGAGGCAAAAAGCCGCGAAGCGATTCCCGAGGCCAAGGAACAGGTCATGGAAATTCTCAAGCAACGCCATCGCGGCGAGGAAGACGTCACCGTCATCACCCAGGATGCCGTTCTCAGCACTTTCGACAAACTGCTCGGCGCCCTGACCCTGGGCGTCGCCGGCATTGCGGCAATCAGCCTGGCCGTCGCCGGCATACTGGTGATGAACGTCATGCTCGTTGCCGTTACCCAGCGCACCGGGGAAATCGGACTGCTCAAGGCGCTCGGCGCCACAGCCCGGACCATCCGGCTGGCTTTCCTGGCCGAAGCGGCGATGCTGTCCACTGTCGGCGCCCTGGTCGGCTACCTGCTCGGCCAACTCGGCGCATTTGCGCTACGCCAGGCATTTCCCGTCTTCCCGGCCTACCCGCCCGACTGGGCGGTGATTGCCAGTCTCGGCACGGCGCTCGGCACCGGCCTGCTGTTCGGTGTCATGCCGGCCCGCCGCGCCGCCCGGCTCGATCCGGTGCAGGCCTTGATGAAACACTAGCCATGCTGCTCGCCGACTCGCTCCAACTCGCCATCCGCGCTGTCACGGCTCAGCGCCTGCGCAGCTTCCTGACCCTGCTTGGCATCGCGGTCGGCATTGCGGCAGTCATCCTCCTGACCTCCATCGGCGAAGGTATCCACCGCTTCGTACTCGGCGAATTCACGCAATTCGGCACCAATGTCATCGCTGTCGCACCCGGCAAGACAAAAACGGGAGGCTCGCCGTCCGGCCTGCCATCAAGCGCCCGCCCGCTATCGCTCGAGGATGCGACAGCACTTGAACGCTTACCACATGTCGTCGCCGTCACGCCCAATGTTCGCGGCAACGCCGAAGTCGAAGGCAATGGCCGCACCCGGCGTACACTTATATATGGCGTCAATGCCAAATTGCCGCTGGTTTACCGCTCGACCGTACAAAGCGGCCAGTTCCTGCCACCGGACGACGCCGGCAGCGCCCGCGCCTTTGTCGTGCTCGGTTCAAAACTCAGGAACGAACTATTCGGCAGCGACAACCCGCTCGGCCAACGCTTGCGCATCGGCGGCCTGCATTTCCGGGTGATCGGCGTGATGGCGCCGAAAGGCCAGTTTCTCGGCATCGATCTCGACGACACGGCCTACGTGCCGGCGGTTCGCGCCCAGGAACTGTTCAATCGCGAAGGCGTCGATGAAATCGATATCGCAGCCGAAGAGGGCGTCCCCTCAGCCGTGGTCGCCAAGGCAATCAAGGAGCGCCTGATCGCCCGCCACGGCCGCGAGGACTTCACCATCGTCACGCAGGAAGAAATGCTCAAAACCCTGTCCAACATTCTCAATGTACTGACCATGGCAGTCGGCGCGCTGGGTGGCATTTCACTGCTGGTTGGCGGCGTCGGCATCGTTACCATCATGACCATCGCCGTCACAGAACGGACCGGAGAAATCGGCCTGCTGGTTGCCCTTGGCGCCCGCCAGCGCACCATCCTGCTGCTTTTCCTCGGCGAGGCCGTCGCCCTGTCAGCCATTGGCGGCCTGCTTGGCCTGCTGCTCGGCATCGGGCTGGCGCAGATCATTCACTTCGCCTTGCCCGCCCTGCCGGTGCATACGCCGCTCAGCTTCGTCCTGCTCGCCGAAGGCATCGCCGTCAGCATCGGCCTGCTGGCCGGCGTTCTGCCCGCCCGCCGGGCGGCGCGCCTCGACCCGGTCGAGGCCTTGCGCACCGAGTAACAGCCGTGTCACCTCCATACGCTAACGTATGCTAGAGTCCATCATTCAAGTTTTGACCAGACCCTCAGGAGATCACCCATGACCTATTACATTGACCAACTCGAACCCGGCATGTCGGCCAGCACCTCGAAGACTGTCACGGAAACTGACATCATCCTGTTCGCCGGCATTTCGACCGACATCAACCCGGCCCACCTCGATGAGGAATATGCCAAGGGCACAATGTTCGGCACGCGCATCGCCCACGGCATGCTCTCGGCCGGCTTCATCTCGGCCACGCTGGCCAACAAACTGCCCGGACCCGGCACCATCTATCTGTCGCAAACGCTGAAATTCAAGGCCCCGGTCAAGCCGGGCGACACGGTCACGGCCACCGTCACCGTGCGCGAAGTCATCGCCGCCAAGAACCGCGTCATTCTCGACACCGTGTGTACGGTTGCCGGCAAGACCGTCATCGAGGGCGAATGTCTGATGATGCCGCCGGTTCGCCCGGCCGCGTAAAAAGGTCTCGCCCCATGAAAAACGCCAGCTCGAAGCTGGCGTTTTTGTTTAGAACGACTCGTCGGCGCGCAGGAAACGCCACTGCCCCATGGGCAGGTCGCCGAGCTTGACCCGGCCGATGCGCACCCGCTTCAGACCGATGACGCGCAAGCCGACCAGTTCGCACATGCGGCGAATCTGGCGTTTCTTGCCCTCCTTGAGGATGAAGTGCAACTGATCCTCGTTGAGCTGCTTGACCCAGGCCTTCTTGAGCGGCTTGCCGTCGAGTTCGAGACCCTGCTGCAGCAACTTCAGGCCGTTCGGAATCATCTCGCCGGCCACCCGCACCAGATATTCCTTCTCGGCATCGCTATCCTCGCCGATCAGCTTCTTGGCAACCCGGCCATCCTGCGTCAGGACCAGCAAGCCCGTCGAGTCGACGTCGAGCCGGCCGGCCGGCGCCAGACCGCGCAACATCCATGGCTTGAATTCGGGATCGCCCGACTGCCGCTTCCAGGTTTCCGCCGAAATCAGCGTCACGGCCGGCACACAGCCCGGCTCCGGCTGACCGGAAACATAGCCGACCGGCTTGTGCAGCAGGATGGTGACCTGCTTGGCCTGATCTTTTTCGGCTTCCTTGGAAATGGTGATCTCGGCATTCGGGTCGATGCGCGTACCCAGTTCGGCAATGCGCTCGCCATTAACCAGCACCCAGCCGCGCTCGATCCACAGGTCGGCCTCGCGACGCGAACACATGGCACGCTCAGACATCACCTTGGAGAGGCGGACGCCTTCCTGGTGGTTATCCGGATGGCGTTGCTGCGGCTCGCGCGGCACAGGGCGCGTTTCCTTCGGCACCGGACGCCTGCTTTCCATCGCCGGGCGCTTGGCCCGAACCGGTGCCGATTCGCGTGTTCGCTCAACTGGAGCAGGAGCAGGCCGCATGCTGTGCGGCTTGCGCGCTGGAATACGCGGCGGCGCATCGGGATCCTTGTTCGGGCGCAGCGTACCGGTCGGGCGCTCGCGCAGCTCCGGCTCGGCCGGCCTTTCGACCTTGGCTTCGACCTTGGCTTCGACCTTGGCTTCGACCTTGGCCTCGACCGGAATGCTTGCGGCCGGGGCCGGGCGCGGGGCCGGCGCAGCTTCCGCTTCCGGCTGGCGCCACTTGGCCCACGGGTCGTCGCCGGCAGTTTCTACCGGCGGACGTTTTGGCTTGCGCTCCTTGCTGGAATCGCTCATTGCAGGCCGAGCAGCTCAACCTCGAAAACCAGCGTCGCGTTCGGCGGAATCACGCCACCGGCGCCGCGGGTGCCATAGCCGAGTTCCGGCGGAATGGTCAGTTTGCGGGTGCCACCGATTTTCATGCCCTGCACGCCTTCGTCCCAACCGGCAATCACATGGCGCTGACCGAGCGGAAAATCGAACGGGTCATTGCGGTCCTTGCTCGAATCGAACTTGCTGCCATTGGTCAGCCAGCCGGTGTAATGGACGACGACATGGTCGCCTGCCTTGGCCTCGGCGCCTTCGCCGACAACGGTGTCTTCGTAGATCAGGCCGGAGGCCGTGGTGATTTCAGCCATGAGTAGCTCCTTGGGAAAGGCGGCAATTTTACCACAAGCCCGTGACAAGACTTTGACTTGTCAGAGCTTTTGCGTATAATGCGCGGTTCTTTGTAGCACCCTTTAGATTTATTTTCGGAGTCCAACCCATGTATGCGGTCATAAAAACCGGCGGTAAGCAGTATCGCGTTACCAACGGTCTAAAACTTAAAGTAGAACAGATACCGGCAGACGTTGGCGCAGAAGTTACTCTCGACCAGGTCCTCATGGCAGGCGAAGGCGAGTCGGTAAAGATCGGCGCTCCCTTCCTTGCTGGCGCCACCGTCAAAGCCACCGTGATTTCCCACGGCCGCCACGACAAGGTCAAGATCTTCAAGATGCGTCGTCGTAAGCATTACCAAAAGCATCAAGGCCATCGTCAGAACTACACCGAATTGCGCATCGACGCGATCACTGCTTAAGTTCAAGGAGCTAATTAAAAATGGCACACAAGAAAGCAGGCGGTAGTTCACGTAACGGCCGCGACTCACAAGCCCAACGACTGGGCGTCAAGCGCTACGGCGGTCAATTCGTTCTGGCTGGCAACATCATTGTTCGCCAGCGCGGCACCGAATTCCACCCGGGCGAAAACGTCGGCTGCGGCAAGGATCACACCCTGTTCGCACTGAAAGACGGCGTGATTCAGTTCTCCATCAAGGGCTTGAAAAAGCGCCGCGTGGTGACCATCGTTCCGGCAGCTGCTGAATAATTTCGGCACGGCGGAAATCAAAAGCCCTATCCGCCGGATAGGGCTTTTTACTTTATGGCACCGGATTTTCCGGTGGCAGCACCCAGCGGATGTAGAGGCGGAACATGAAATTTATCGACGAAGCCAAGATTTACGTAAAAGCCGGTGACGGCGGCAATGGCGCGGCGACCTTCCGTCGCGAAAAATACATCCCGATGGGTGGCCCGAATGGCGGCGACGGCGGCCGCGGCGGCAGCATCTACGTGATCGCCGACCGCAACATCAACACCCTGGTCGATTACCGCTACACCCGCAAGTTCATCGGCAAGCGCGGTGAAAACGGCGGCGGCGCCGACCAGTACGGCGCCGGCGGCGACGACATCATCCTGCGCATGCCGGTCGGTACGGTGATCTACAACCTGAACACCGAAGAAATCATCGCCGATCTTTCAGAGCACGATCAAAAAATTCTGATCGCTCAAGGCGGCAAGGGCGGCCTCGGCAACATTCATTTCAAATCATCGACCAACCGCGCGCCGCGCCAGAAGACCAATGGGGTCCAGGGCGAAGAATACGAACTGCGCCTGGAACTGCGCGTGCTGGCCGACGTCGGCCTGCTCGGCCTGCCCAATGCCGGCAAGAGCACGCTGATCCGCGCCATCTCCTCGGCCCGCCCGAAGGTGGCCGACTACCCGTTCACCACGCTGCACCCGAATCTCGGTGTCGTCCGCGTCAATGACGAAAAGAGCTTCGTCATGGCCGACGTACCGGGCCTGATCGAAGGCGCCGCCGATGGCGCCGGGCTCGGTATCCGCTTCCTGAAACATTTGCAGCGCACGCGCATCCTGCTGCACCTCGTCGATATCGCGCCGATCGATCCGGATTCGAATCCGGTTCGCGACGCCAAGGCCATCGTCGGCGAACTGCTCAAGCACGACCCGGAACTGGCCAACAAGCCGCGCTGGCTGGTCCTCAACAAGCTCGACCTGATTCCCGAGGAAGACCGCGAAAAAGCGGTCAAGGATTTCCTCAAGGCCTACAAGAAAGCCACCAAGTACGATGGCCCCCATTTCGCAATTGCCGCCATCAATGGCGAAGGCACCAAGCCGCTGATCTACGCGATCAGCGAAGCCCTCGACCAGATGGCCAAACCGGAAATCGGCGACCTCGACGATAACGACGAAAACAGCGACGAAATTCCCGCCAGACAAGAGTAAGCATGCAGACCACCCGCCTCGCCTCCGCCCAACGCCTGGTCGTCAAAGTCGGCTCGGCGCTCGTCACCAACAACGGCGCCGGCCTCGACCTCGCCGCAATCGAGGACTGGGCGCGCCAGATCAGCGTGCTGCGCCAACAGGGCAAGCAGGTGGTGCTGGTTTCCTCGGGCGCCATCGCCTGCGGCATGCAGCGCCTGGGCTGGGCGAAACGGCCGAAATCGGTGCATGAATTGCAGGCGGCAGCTGCCGTCGGCCAGATGGGCCTGGTCCAGGTCTATGAAGGCGCCTTCTCGAAATACGGCCTGCAGACCGCGCAGATCCTGCTCACCCACGACGACCTGGCCGACCGCAAGCGCTACCTCAACGCCCGCTCGACGCTGACCACGCTGCTCGAACTGGGCGTCGTGCCGATCATCAACGAAAACGACACCGTCGTCACCGACGAAATCAAGTTTGGCGACAACGACACGCTGGGCGCCCTGGTCGCCAACCTCATCGAAGCCGACGCCCTGATCATCCTGACCGACCAAATCGGCCTGTTTACCGCCGACCCGCGCAAGGATCCAGGTGCCACGCTGATCCGTGAAGCCACAGCCGGCGATGAAACGCTGGAAAGCATGGCCGGCGGCGCCGGCACACGGATCGGCACGGGCGGCATGATCACCAAGGTGATTGCCGCCAAGCGCGCCGCCAGAAGCGGCGCCCACACCGCCATCGCCAGCGGCCGGGAAACCGACCCAATCATCCGCCTGGCCAATGGCGAACCCGTCGGCACCCTGCTCGTCTCGCAAACCCAGCCACTGGCCGCCCGCAAGCAATGGCTGGCCGACCACCTGCAACTTGCCGGCCGCCTGCTGCTCGACGACGGCGCCGTGGCCGCCCTGCGCGCCGGCAAGAGCTTGCTGCCGATCGGCGTCACGGCCAGCGAAGGCGACTTCGAACGCGGCGCCGCCGTTGCCTGCATCGCCCCCGGCGGCCAGGAAATCGCCCGCGGCCTGTGCAATTACGGCAGCGGCGAAGCGCGCCTGATCGCCCGAAAATCAACTACTGAAATCGAGAACATTCTCGGCTACGTTGATGAACCCGAAATCATTCATCGCGACAATCTGATTCTGTCCGACTAGGCAAGCACAAGCCCGCATAAAAACAGAAAGCCCCGGGAACCTCTCCCGGGGCTTTTTCATGAGCCAAACCGCTCAAAGTTTCGCTACAAATAAAAACGGACGCCGAAGCGTCCGTTTTACATTCAAACCTGGAAAACCAGATTAGAACTTGTGGTTGATGCCCAGGCCCAGAACGGAAGCATGGCCATCGGCGGTCGGAACATAAGCGCCGACGATACCGAGGTTAGCATTCGTCTGGTTGCTGACGCGGGTGTAGCCAGCGTAAGCCGTGGTGCGCTTCGACAGGGCATGCAGGTAGGACACATTCCAGGCGGAAGAGCTGTCATCCTGAACGATGTTGTTCTTCAGCTTGTTGCGAGCGTAGGAACCAACAACGGTACCAGCAGCGCTAACCGGAGCAGCAACAGACAGGGAGTACTTGCGATCCGAACCTTCGGAACCAGCGCCCAGCTCAGATTGCTTACGGGTCTGGAAGGTACCGAAGACCTTGACGACCTTGAAGTCGTAAGAAGCGCCAACGCCGACTTCGGTGATGTTGGTGTTGTCGGCAAACAGCGAATCAGCGTGGATCTTGGAATAAACCAAGCCGGCCTTGACCGGACCGTTTTCGTAGGTCACGCTGCCAAGATAAGCATTGGTGTCAGACAGGTTGACGTTAGTTGCACGAGCCTCGGAAACCTTGGCATGGTTGATGGCAACGGTCACACCGCCGAAGGACGGCGAGATGTAAGCGATGGCATTGTTGGCACGACCGGAAGAACCACAGGCCAGGACGGGACCGACTGCATAGACAGCACCAACCTTGCTAACGGTATCCAGAGCGGAACCAGCCAGCGGGTTGTAAGCACAAGCCCAGTCGTAACCAGTCGTCTGCAGACGACCAACAACAGCGGTACCGAAACCACCGGTCAGGCCGACCATTTGTTGACGAGCAACGGAGCTGGACCAGTTGGAACTGGCATAGGTACCAGCGGCATCAACAGTACCGAGACCGGCGTTGTCATCAACAGCCAGGCCGTATTCCAGAACGAACAGAGCCTTCAGGCCATTGCCCAGATCTTCAACACCCTTGAAACCGATACGCGAACCGCCCAGCATGCCGTTTTCAACAGCGATCTGGCTCTTCAGGCCGGTAGCGGACATGCGAGCGACGCCAGCGTCAACAACGCCGTAGACGGTCACATTGGTTTGAGCGAAAGCGGCGGAAGAGGCCAGAGCGGCAACAGCCAGAGCAATAATCTTCTTTTGCATCAGAAAATCTCCTTAGTGGTTAGTGTTTAATCCGAACTTGCGAACTGATTAAGCTTTACCTCTCGGATCGAGAAGTTGGCGATGATTGTCGCAAAGAGCCGAAGCGTCCGGCAACGAGTGTTTGCCCTGCCGGATGGTTTGCTTCAGGTTTTGTTGTTTCGGCGCAACAGGATTCAGGCGAAAAGCCGGGCCAGTTCCAACCCTGGCTCATCCGCCCGCATGAAGGCCTCGCCGACCAGGAAGGTTTCAACCTTGCAGGCCCGCATCAGGGCGACGTCTTCGGGCTTGACGATGCCGCTTTCGGTGACCACGATCTTGTCGGCCGGGATGCGCGACAGCAGGCCGAGTGTTGTTTCGAGTGTCACTTCGAAGCTGCGCAAATTGCGGTTGTTGATACCGAGCAACGGGGTTTGCAACTGCAAGGCCGCCGTGAGTTCTTCGCCGTTATGCACTTCAACCAGCACGGCCATGCCATAGCCGCGCGCCTGCGCTTCCAGCTCCTGCATCTGCGCCAGTTCGAGTTCAGCAGCGATGAGCAGGATGCAGTCTGCCCCCATGGCCCGCGCTTCGGCCACCTGATAGGGATCGACGATGAAATCCTTGCGCAGGACCGGCAGGACACAGGCGGCACGCGCTGCCTGCAGGTATTCCGGGGCACCCTGAAAATACTGGCGATCGGTCAGCACCGACAGACAGGCCGCGCCGTGGCGTTCGTAGCTCTGCGCAATCTCAGCAGGATGAAAATCAGGACGGATGACACCTTTCGACGGGCTGGCCTTCTTGATTTCGGCAATCACAGCGGGCAGTCCGGCGGAGATCTTGCTGCGAATCGCCCCGACGAAATCGCGCGGCGCCGACTGTGCTGCCGCCTCGGCCTCGACGATGGCGAGCGACTTCAGCGCCTTGGCCGCCGCGATTTCCTCGCGCTTGGTGGCGATAATTTTTTTCAGGATGTCGCTGCTGCCCTGGCTCATTTCGCCCCCAGCCGCTGGGTGCACTCGACAAATTGCGCCAGCCGGGCCCGCGCCGCGCCACTGGCAATGGCCTCGCGCGCCTTGGCGATGCCCTCGCCGATGCTGTCGGCGACATTGGCGACATAGAGCGCCGCGCCGGCGTTCAGGCAGACAATTTCGCGCGCGGCGCCCGGCTTGTTGTCGAGGGCGCCGAGCAGCACGGCTTTCGATTCGTCGGCGCTGGCGACACGCAGATTACGCAGGGACAACATCTGCAGGCCATAGTCCTCGGGATGCACCTCGTATTCGCTGATTTCGCCATTTTTCAGTTCGCCGACCAGCGTCGCCGCCCCCAGCGAGATTTCGTCCAGGCCATCCTTGCCGTGCACGACCAGCACGCGCTCGGCGCCCAGACGCTGCATGACGCGCACCTGGATACCGACGAGGTCGGGATGGAAGACACCCATCACGGTGTTCGGTGCTGCAGCCGGGTTGGTCAACGGCCCAAGGATGTTGAACAGTGTGCGCACGCCCATTTCGCGACGGACCGGCGCGACATGTTTCATGGCGCTGTGGTGATTCGGCGCGAACATGAAGCCGATGCCGCATTCCTCGATACAGGCGGCAACCTGCTCGGGCAACAGCATGATGTTGGCGCCGAGCGCCTCGAGCACGTCGGCACTGCCGGAACTCGACGAGACGCTGCGCCCGCCGTGCTTGGCGACCTTGGCACCGCCGGCCGCGGCGACAAAGATCGAGGTTGTCGAAATATTGAAGCTGTGCGCCGAGTCGCCACCGGTACCGACAATATCGACGAAATGACTGTCGTAAGGCACCTTGACCGGCGTTGCCAGCTCGCGCATGACGCTGGCCGCGGCGGCGATTTCACCGATGGTTTCCTTCTTGACGCGCAGGCCGGTGATGATCGCGGCGACCATGACCGGCGAGACTTCGCCGCCCATGATCTGACGCATCAGGGAGACCATTTCATCGTGGAAGATTTCGCGGTGTTCGATAACACGCTGCAGCGCGGCTTGCGGAGTCATCATTTATGTTCCTCAAGAAAGTTGTTCAGCAGATCGTGACCGCGTTCGGTCAGGATGGACTCCGGGTGGAACTGCACGCCTTCAACCGCCAGGGTCTTGTGGCGCACCCCCATGATTTCGCCATCCTCGGTCCAGGCGGTGATTTCCAGACAATCCGGCAGGCTCTCGCGCTCAATGGCCAGCGAGTGATAACGGGTGCAGGTCAGCGGATTGGGCAAGCCCTTGAAGACGCCGACATCCTTGTGCTGCACCGGCGACACCTTGCCGTGCATCAACTGCTTGGCATGCACGATGCGGCCACCGAAGGCTTCGCCGATCGCCTGATGGCCGAGGCAGACGCCGAGCAGGGGAATCTTGCCGGCAAAGTGTTTGATGGCGGCCAGCGAAACACCGGCCTGGGCCGGGGCGCATGGCCCGGGCGAAATCACCAGGTAGTGCGGCGCCAGACGCTCGATTTCAGCCAGCGTGATGGCGTCGTTGCGATAGACCTGCACCTCCTGACCCAACTCGCCGAAATACTGGACGATGTTGTAGGTGAAGCTGTCGTAGTTGTCGATCATTAGCAGCATATTACTTCCAACCCATTGATTTATTTAGTTAAGCAATCGGATTTCGGTGACAAGCCAGGGCTTGCGCCACCAGCCTTCCCGATTTCCCGAGCGCCTTCCCGTCCAGACGAGAAAACGCGGCACCGGATCAGATCAGGGGCGCCATCGGAAGGAAATGGGATGAGGACTCGGGGAAGATTGCTGCATGGGCCGATTTTACCCCGTGGCCGGAGGACTGCCTACAGGATATCGGACGACACAGCAGCAGCGCCCTTTGGCAACTGCGGCCCGACATCGGTGCACCGGCAAGCCCCCCTGCCTTTTCGATTAAACCTTGAAACCTCAGTTGGACACGGCTGTTGGTGCGTTTGGGCGGGATGGCCGGCGCGAAGCGACGACGCGGCAGGCTCATGCCTGCAAGGAGGAGCGACAAAGCCGGGCGCCCGACCAGGCGTACCAGCGGCCGCGGAGCGCTCTTACCCATTGGGTGAATTGACTCGAAGGCACTAAAGCCAGTGTTCATGCGGCTTGCCTGAGGTGGATAAGCGGTCAGCTGAGGTTTCAAGGTTAAAATGCGCGACCATTTAGCCAATCGCTGCCGGATTCATTGATGCGCGCAAGCCGCCACACCGCTCCCAAGCTCTCTCTATCGAGCCCGGCGCATCAGTCAGCCCGGCCTGTCACCAACCATCGGAAGAGAGTCTAGGTTTGGGCGACAAGATCATCGTCGAGAAAGAATCCAGCGCCACCAACCTGGCCAACCGAACGGCCGCCTGGCCACTGGGCGGCGTCATCGGCCTGACTCTGGCCTACGGACTGGTGCATGCACTGACCCGACTGGGCTCTTCGCACAATCTGGGCGAGCGCGAACCCAGCGAAAACATCTATGCGCAGACCCTGGCCGCCGGTTACAGCCCGGATCAGCTGCCGCTCTATGACTGGCTGATCTGGTTGCTGCAGCAGGCGCTCGGCCCCGACGTTTACTCCTTCCTGACCTTCAAATACTCGATGCTGGCTGCCCTGGCCGGTTTCATGTTCCTGGTGGCGCGCCGGGTGACCGGCAGCATTCCGTGGGCGCTGGTCGCTGTCGAGTCGATGGCGCTGATTTACCAGATTTTCTGGCGCTGGCACGAGACGCACACCCACCTGATCGGCGCCATGGTTTTTTCGCTGGCGGCTACCTGGGCCCTGATGCGGGCCGTGGACCAGCAGCGCTGGCGCGACTATGCCATGCTCGGCATCGCCATTGGCCTGGGCTGCCTGACCCAACTGACTTTCCCGCCATTCATCCTGGCCCTGGCCCTAGCCGGCGCCTGGCAAGCCCCTGTACGCCAGCGCCTATTCACCCGTCAATGGCTGCTCGCACTGCCACTCGCCCTGCTGATTGTTGCTCCTTATGCCTTCTGGCTCATGCAGGAACCGGGGCGCCTCGCGGCTTTCGCTGCCAGCCTGCGACCCGCCGCCTGGGCCGACACCGGCGCCTCGCCCTGGCTGGCCCTGTGGGAGGGCATACAGACACCACTGCTGGCGCTTTCGCCTTACCTGCTCTTCCTCTTCATCATTTTCCCCCGTGTTTTTTCGGCCCTGCTCAGCCATTGCCGAGCCGCGAAGAATGAAGCCGAGGTCGACTGGACGCGCCTGCTGGTCCATACCATCCTGCTCGAATGGGGCGTTTTTCTTGTCGTCAGCGTTTCGGCCGGCCTGCAACGCTACTCGGTGCAGGACCTGCTGCCGCTCTTTCTCATCGCCATCGTCGTCCTGGCCGATGGCGCCCGGCGCAGCACGCCGCCGGAGCTGGCCAAACAGCGCTACATGCGGCTGGCCCTGGTCATTTCGCTGATCGCCCTGCTCGTCCGCCTGGCCCATATGTATGTCCATGAGCCGATCTGCAAGACCTGCCGCTGGGGCGAACCGTACGCCGCGCTGGCGACACAACTGCGCGAGACCGGCTTCCGGCAGGGCACGATCTTCACGGCCGACAGTGCGCTGGGCGGCAACCTGCGCGCCTACCTGCCGGAAAGCCAGGTCATTCTGGCGCCCCTGGGCAAACTGCCAAGCACCTGCCCGACCCAGCCCTGTCTCGTCATCAACCCGGGCAAACCGACGCCGGGTAGCGCGCTGGCAACGGGCGCCCGTGCCATCGAGGTACCTTGGCAACACCTGTGGAAGCCGACGGGCTATCGCGTTTCCAGCTGGTGGTTCGTGCTGCCGGAAGAGACGCCGGGCCAGCCACAGTAGATATTGCCGCATCGGCTAAAATGGCCGCCAGATCAACCCATGCCGAAAGTCTTTTTGCCCGATGAGCCGACCGCCCGACCTGCCGACAACAACGACCGGCTCAATGCCCCGCCTGCCAGTTTCGGGATAAAGAGTAGATGGATTTCCGCCCCCCGGTCGACAGCATTAGCCGCCCCAGGCTCGCCTGGCTGCTGGCCGGCTTCCTGTTTGCCGCGCTGGTACTCGCCTTCGGCATCGGCGCACCAAGCGGCCTGACCGGCAAGGACGAGTATTTCCTCGGCCTGCGCATTCCGCTCGAAATGATCGAGCACGACAACTGGTGGATTCCTTTCATCGACGGCGCCCCCCGCCTGCGCAAACCGCCATTTGTTTACTGGCTGACCCGCCTGAGTTACGAGGCTTTTGGCCCGAGCCTGCTGAGCGCGCGCCTGGTCACCGTCGCCTTCGCCCTGCTGCTGCTCGGCGCCACGGCCTGGCTGGGCCGCTTGTTCAGTGAAAAATGGCTGAGCGGGCTGCTCGCCGCCGGGGTCATGCTGGGCTTCTCCGGCATGGCTACCGAGTCGCGCCGGCTGATGCTCGACATCCCGGTCGCCGCACTGTCCACGGCTGCTTTCTGTACTTATCTCGCCTGGCTCGGCCGGCCGCGCGTCTCGCTGCTATTGGCGACCACCGCCCTGCTTTCGGCCGCCCTGATGACCAAGGGACCGGTCGCCCTGATCGCCTTCGGCAGCGGCGTCCTGGCTTTCTGGCTGGCGCCGGCCCGGCTCCGGTCAGCCCTCGGCATTGACGCCGAAAGCTCGGCAGTGCAGCACCTGCGCCGCCAGGCCCCGGCCTATCTGGCCTGTGCCCTGCTCGCCGCGGCACTGCCGGCCTGGTGGTATTGGGATGTCGCACACAGCTTCCCGCAACAGTTCGCGGCCGCAGCACAAAATGAAATCGAGGAACGCGGCGCCGGCTCGCTGAGCTTCATTCCCCTGAGCGGCCTGTTGCTGCTGACCTTGCCATGGACTTTCATCGGCCTGGCGGCGCTGATCCGCCACCGGCACGCGTCGGAAATCCGCTTTTTCGGCCTGTGGCTGCTGATCAGCCTGCTGCCCTTCTTCTTCATCCGCAGCTTCGAGCGCTACCTGATCGGCGCCCTGCCGGCCTTCGCCCTCCTCTGTGCCTGGGGACTGCAGCAGGGACCGATGGCACGCTGGGCGGCGCGTCTCGGTGCCGTTTTCCCGCTACTCATCGGCGCCGTACTGAGCGCCCTGCTCTGGCGCTGGGGACATGGCACACCGGCGCTTGCCCTGGGCGTGGCACTGACTGCCTTCGTGACAACCTGGTTCCGTAGCCGCAGTGCCGGCGCCATGATTCTGGCCGCCGCGCTGCTCTGGCCGGTTTTCTGGGGCAGCGCGTTCCCTGCCCTCGGCGTCAATGCCGTGCCGGCCACCCTCGTCGAGCTGACCCGCGAGCGCAACGTCTATCTCTACGAAGGGCCGCAACCGGCGCTGCTGCCGATTCTGGCGCAACGCACGCTGCGCCATGTGCAGCGCATCGACGGTCCGCTGGCCGCCGGCAGCCTGATCACGGTGCGCGCCGAGGATGTGCCGCGCCTGCAGCGGGAACTGGCCAGCGCACGCGTCGCGACGCGTGAAATTTACCGCTATTCGGCGCTGACCTCGGCCGGTTCCGGCATCCGTTTCGCGCGGCAGGGCGCCACGGCACAGGACTGGAAAACGGCCTGGGAAGAGCACGACCCGCAGGCGCTGATGTCCACGGTCATGGTGTACGAGGTACAGCCTTGATCGACCTCACCCGCGCCCGGCGCAGCCTGACCTTGGCCGCCTTCCTGCTCGCTTTGGCGGCCGTCGGTGACCGCCTGCAAGCGCTGCCGCCACCGCAGTTTGTCACGCCGTCCGCGCCAGGCGGCGTAACGGCGGCCGAGCTGGCCGCGCCCGTCATCCTCGACCTGCCCAATCCGGCCCCGTCGGCGCACAGCGTCAGCCTCGTCGACCTTGGCGACAGCCGGCTCGGCGCCGCCTGGTTTGCCGGCAGCCGCGAAGGGGCCGACGACGTCAGCATCGTGTTCTCAACCTTCGATGGCAAGCAATGGACGCCACCCAGCGCGATCGTCACCAACCAAAAAATCGAGACCGACGAGCGCCGCGTCAATCGCAAGATCGGCAATCCCGTGCTCTGGCTCGAACGCCCGGACCGCCTGCACCTGTGGTTCGTCACCGTGTCCTACGGCGGCTGGGCGGGCAGCAGCCTGAATCACCAGATTTCGAGCGATCTCGGCGAGCACTGGCAAAAAGCCGACAAGCTCGTCACCTCGCCCTTCCTGAACATCTCGACGCTCGTCCGCACGCCACCGCTGCCCCTGGCCGACGGCGGTTTCGCGTTGCCCGTCTATCACGAGTTCATTGCCAAGCACCCGGAATGGCTGCGCCTCGACCAAAGCGGACGCGTCGTCGACAAACAGTCACTGGGCGGCACCCGGCGCCAGATCCAGCCGAGCGCCGTCGCCCTCGACGCCGGACACGGCCTGCTGCTGACGCGCGATGCGGGCAGCGGCCGGCATGCCATCCATCTGAGCCGAACGGACGATGGTGGCCAGAGCTGGTCGCCGCTGACCGGCCTCGACCTGCCCAACCCCGATGCCAGCGTCGCCCTGACGCGCCTGCACGACGGTCGCCTGTTGCTGGTTTACAACCCGCTGACCGGCGGCCGCCGCCAGTTGGCGCTGGCGCTATCGAGCGACGGCCAGCAATGGGCACCGATTCATATGCTGGAAAGCGGCCAGGGCGACGACGAGTTTTCCTACCCGGCCGTGCTGCAGATGCCGGACGGCACGATCCACGTCGCCTACACCTGGCAGCGCCAGCACATCCGGCAGCAAATCCTGACACCCGGCCTGCTCGACCGGCTGGCCGGCGTCGCAGGAAAAACGCCATGAGCAACGCGCTGGCCATTTACCTGCCACAGGCCCTGATGCTTGGCTGGCTGCTGCACCAGCTATCCGGCCGCCGCCCGGCCTGGCTGCTCGGCCTGGTACTGGCCGCCCTGCCAATCGCCGGCCTGCCGCTCGCCGCCCACCTGCGTGGCCTGTTCGGCGACCCGAGCGCGACGACGCTGCAACTGCTGCTGCTCGCCTTGCTGGCGCGCAGCCCGGCGAGCTTCGCCAATCACTGGCGCGCCCCGCTGCTCATCGGCCTGGCCGGCCTGGCCTTCTACGCACTGGTCCTGGGCGGCGCCCCGCTGCTCGGCATCGAGGACCCGTATCGTCTCGGCTACCAGCCGAAACTGCTGGTCGCCGTACTGACGGTTCCGGCACTCTATCTCTGGTGGCGCGACCGGCCGCTATGGCTGGGCCTGTTCGCCGTCGATCTTTTGGTTTTTGCGGCCGACTGGCACAGCTCGCCGAATTTCTGGGATCTGCTGATCGATCCGCAACTGGTCGTCGCCTGCCTGGTGCTGGCCTGGCGCAATCGACCCCGGCGCGCTCGGCCGTACGAGGCATAAGCTTTTCGATTAAAATGCGCGCTTTACCGTCGGATTCCCCCATGAGCGCCACCCTTTCGATGCCCCCGCACAGCCTGTCCATTGTCGTTCCCTTCTACAACGAGGAAGACAATATCGCACCGCTGGTCAAGCGCGTGCATGAGGCACTGGTCGGCTACGAAAACCCCTGGGAACTCGTGCTGGTCGACGACGGCAGCAGCGACGCCACGGTCGACCGGGCACTCGAATCGGCCAGGGAATACGGCCCGCACGTGCGGATCGTCGAACTGACGCGCAATTTCAAGCAGACCGCCGCCATGCAGGCCGGCATCGACGCGGCACGCGGCGAAGTCATCGTGACCATGGACGGCGACCTGCAGAACGATCCGGTCGACATCCCGCGCATGGTCGCCCGCCTGCTCAACGAAAATCTCGATCTCGTCGCCGGCTGGCGGCAGAACCGCCAGGACGGCCTGTTCCTGCGCAAGATCCCGTCGAAGATCGCCAACAAGCTGATCGCCCGCATGACCGGCGTCCATCTGCGCGACTACGGCTGCAGCCTGAAGGCTTTCCGCGGCAGCGTCATCAAGAGCGTGCGCCTGTACGGTGAAATGCACCGCTTCATCCCGGCCTGGCTGGCTACCGTGACGACGCCGCGGCGCATCGCCCAGGAACCGACGACGCACCACGCGCGCACGGCCGGCGTTTCGAAATACGGCATTTCGCGCACCTTCCGCGTCATTCTCGATCTGATCGCGGTGTATTTCTTCATGCGCTTCCGCGCCCGTCCCGGTCACTTCTTCGGCGGCATCGGCCTCGGCCTGACGGCACTGGCCGGCCTGATCATGACCTGGCTGGCCTGGGTCAAGTTCGGCCTCGGCGAAAACATCGGTGGCCGGCCACTGCTCATCGTCGGCATCGGCACCCTGATTGCCGGCGTGCATTTCATCACGACCGGCGTGCTGGCCGAACTGCTCGCCCGCATCTATTTCGAATCCGGCACCATCCGTTCTTATTCGGCCCGCCCGGAACGCACGCTGGCAGCTGACGAAGGCTGGCACAAGCCGGCGTGACCACGAGCGACGCCCGCCGCGGCAGACAGGCCCTGCTCGCGCTGGGCCTGGCCATTTTTGCCTGGCGCTGCTGGGTCGTCAGCCATCTCGGCATCACCCTCTACCTCGACGAGGCGCAATACTGGACCTGGGCGCAGCACATGGACTGGGGCTATTTCTCCAAGCCACCCGGGGTCGCCGCGCTGATCTGGCTGTCCACCGCTCTGTTCGGCGACGGCCTGCTCGGCGTCAAGCTGCTCGGCATGCTCTGCTATCCGCTGGCCGCCCTGGCCGGCTGGGCCATCGCCCGCCGCCTGTACGACGAGCGCACAGCCTTCTGGTCGGCCATCGCCCTGCTCACCCTGCCGATGTTCGCCGGCCTCGGTCTGTTCGTGTCGACCGACGCCCTGCTCACGCTGTTCTGGATGCTCGCCCTGTGGGCCTACCTGCGCGCGCTGGACAGCGATGCCTGGGGCGACTGGCTGCTGGTCGGCCTGTTCTGCGGCCTCGGCCTGCTCTCGAAATACACCATGCTGGCCTGGCTGGGCGCCGCCTTCCTGCACCTGCTGTTCCTGCAGCGCGCCCGCCTGGCCTCGGCCAAGCCCTGGGCGGCGGCAGTCCTGGCCTTGCTGCTGCTCACCCCGAACATCGTCTGGAATTTCACCCACGATTTTCCGACCCTCAAACACACGGCCGAAATCACGCTGGAAAAGAGCACCGGCAACGGCCTGGCCGCCCTTGGCGAATTCTGGGCGGCCCAGTGGGGCTCCTTCGGCCCGGTGCTCGGTTGCCTCTTCTTTATCCTGCTCTGGCAGGCCAGACAAAGCTGGCAGGACGGCAACAAGCGCCTGCTGCTCTGGTTCGCCCTGCCACTGTGGGCTGTCGTCTCGCTGCAGGCGATGAAAGGCGGCGCCAACGCCAATTGGGCGGCACCAGCCTTCGCGCCCGCCAGCATCGCCATCGTTGCATGGCTGCTGCAACGCGAGAAGAAACGCCTGCTGGTCATCGGCCTGAGCGTCAATCTGCTGCTCGTCGGGCTGGTCTACAACTGGCCGGCCATCATCGCCACCGCCCAGGTCGACAACCCGGCCAAGAAGAATCCGTTCGCCCGCGCCATGGGCTGGGATGAGCTGGGCCGCCAGCTGCAGCCGGTGTTCGCCGCCCATCCCGGCGCCGTGCTCACCTCGCCGACGCGCAATCTGATGGCCCACATGGGCTACCAGCTGCGCGAACTCAATCCGCCGGCCGCCAGCTGGAACCCGGGCGGCCTGCCGAGCGACCATTACAAGCTGAGTACCAACCTGCGCCCCTATATCGGCCGCGATCTCGTCTTCGTCAGCCTCGAAGCGCCGACCGAGAAGCTCGAACGCTATTGCGCCGAACTCGAGAATCTCGGCATGTTCACCGCCTGGCTCGACTCGGTGACACCCCGATCAATGTATGTCTACGTGCTGCATGGCTACACGGGCTACTGAACTGCGCTGGGTGAGTCTGGCCGGCGCCTTGCTGGCCATTGCCTTCATCGGCTGGCCGCAGATTGATCTGGCGGTCAGCGACTTTTTCCGCCAGGCCGACTGGAAATTTCTCATGGATGTCGATGGCGAGGCGCGCAAGTTTCTCTACCGCATCACGCCGCCGGCCTCGAGAGTTTTCCTGCTGACCTTGGCCATCCTTTTCGTGCTGAGCTTCGTCAAACGCCTGAACTGGGCGCATACGCGGCGGGCCATGATCGCTTTCCTGCTCGGCGCCGCATTGCTCGGCCCGGTGCTGATCATCGACGTCGGCCTCAAGGGCCACGGCGGCCGCGCCCGGCCGCAGAAGGTCGAGGAACTCGGCGGCAAGCAGATTTTTACGCCCGCCTTCATCCCGGCCAACGAATGCAACTGGAACTGCTCCTTCGTCAGCGGTCACGTCGCGACGGCTTCCTTCCTCATGGCCTTCGGCTGGTTCGGCACGACGCGCGCCCGCCGCCGCTGGATGCTGGGCGCCACCGCCTTCGCCGCCTACATGGCGTGGACACGCATCAGCCTGGGCGGGCATTTTCTTTCTGACACGGTATTCGCCTGGTTCGTCACCTATTACAGCCTGTGGCTGACCGAAATCATCTTCCGCCGTTTCGGCTGGTTGCCGCAGGCACCGCCAGCCAGCGCAGCGGGAAAATAGGACAAAGGCCACATCCACCGCCAAGACGCCAAGGCGCGAAGAGGACGCAAAGAAAGGCCCATCAATCGATTTCCTTTGCGCTTCTTTGCGCCTTCGCGTCTCTGCGGTGGACGTCGAATTCTCAGTCGATCCGCGTATCCAGCCCCTGTTCGGCCAGTTCGGCAGCGCGCAGCACGGCGCGGGCCTTGTTCAGGGTTTCGGTCCATTCCGAATTCGGGTCGGAGTCGGCAACGATGCCGGCACCGGCCTGGACGTAGAGTTTCTTGTCCTTGAGCACGGCGGTGCGGATGGCAATCGCCACGTCCATGTCGCCGTTGAAGCCGAGATAGCCGACCGACCCTGCGTAGATGCCGCGCTTGACGGGTTCGAGCTCGTCGATGATTTCCATGGCCCGGACCTTGGGCGCGCCGGACACGGTGCCGGCCGGGAAGGTGGCGCGCAGCACGTCGAGCGCATCGAGCCCCGGTTGCAGCTTGCCTTCGACATTGGAGACGATGTGCATCACGTGCGAATAGCGCTCAACGATCATGTTCTCGGTGAGCTTGACGCTGCCGACGCGGGCGACGCGACCGCAGTCGTTGCGGCCGAGATCGAGCAGTTGCGTATGTTCGGCGCGCTCCTTCTCGTCGGCCAGCAGCTCGACGGCCAGTGCGGCATCCTCTTCCGGCGAGGCGCCGCGCTTGCGCGTGCCGGCAATCGGCCGCACGGTGACGCGCTCGCCTTCGAGGCGGACCAGGATCTCCGGCGAGGCGCCGACGACGTGGTAATCCTCGAAATCGAAATAGAACATGTAGGGCGAGGGATTCAGGCTGCGCAGCGTGCGATACAGGGCCAGCGGACTGGCCAGGAAAGGCTTGGTCATGCGCTGCGAGAGGACGACCTGCATGATGTCACCCTCGGTGATGTAGGCCTTGGCCTTAAGCACGGCCTGCTTGAAGGCGGCTTCGCCGAAGACCGAGACGGCCGGCTCGGAATGCACGGGCTGTTCGCTGGGCAGGCTGACCGGGGTGCGCAGTTTTTGCAGCAATTCCTTGAGGCGGGCGCGCGCCTTTTGATAGGCACCCGGGAAGCCGGGCTCGGCATAGACGATCAGGGTCAGTTTGCCGGACAGATTGTCGACGACGGCGATTTCCTCGGAGAGCAGCAGGCCGATGTCCGGCGTACCGATTTCGTCGGGCTTGTTGGTGCGGGTCAGGCGGGTTTCGACATAGCGCACGGTGTCGTAGCCGAAACAGCCGACCAGACCGCCGCAGAAGCGCGGCAGGCCGGAAGCCGGCGGCGCCCGGAAGCGCTGCATGTACTTGCCGATGAAATCGAGCGGGTTGGTGTCGTCCTCGCGCTCGGCGATGCGGTTGCCGGTCAGCACCAGCACCTGGTGACCGGTGACGACGATGCGCGTCGAGGCGGCCAGGCCGATGATCGAGTAACGGCCGAAACGCTCGCCGCCCTGTACTGATTCGAGCAGGTAGGTGTAAGGCGCGTTGGCCAGCTTCATGTAGATCGACAGCGGCGTGTCGAGATCGGCAAACGTTTCCAGCGAGACGGGAATACGGTTGTAGCCTTGCGCGGCAAGCGCGTTGAATTCGGTTTCAGTCATGGGGAAGCCTCGTAAATGACAGATGTTGCGTACTGTGCGTGGCGCCAAAGGGGCGCGCGAAGGGAGATCAGGGGCGCCAGCGACGCCAACCGTGCCATTCGTGCCAGATACGCAAAGGGGTCATTTTTGTTTGAGGTCTTTGAAAGTAAGTGCCTGCTCATAGGCGGCAAGCAGATCGGATACTAGCGCATCGCATTCGGCACTGTCCACCGGCTCGCCCTCGTTGTAGCCGTAGGGTACGCAAAAGGCGACCGAACCGGCGGCACGGGCTGCAGCGATGTCGTTTTTCGAGTCGCCGATGTGCAGATTGTCTTCCGGCGCCACGTCCAGCCAATCGCAGGCGTAACGGATCGGCTCGGGATGCGGCTTCTTGAAGGCCGTGGTATCGCCGGAAACAACCACGTCGAAATAATCGGCGAGGCCCATGCGATCAAGCAGGACTTCGGTAAAGATCGCCGGCTTGTTGGTCACCACACCCATCTTCAGCCCGCTGGCCCGCCAGGCCTGCAAACCCTCGATCACCCCGGGGTAGATGCGCGTGTAGCGGCCATTGACCTCGGCATAGTGCCGCTGGAAAGACTCGATGCCGAGCAACAGCAGGTCGGCATCTGGCGCCCGGCCATGGCTCAGGCAACGCTCGACGAGCACCGCCATGCCCTTGCCGACAAAACCGTGCACCTCGGCCGGCGTGCGCGGCGGTGCGCCGACTTCATCGAGCATCAGCCGGCAGGCCTCGGCCAGGTCGGCGATGGTGTCGAGCAAGGTGCCGTCGAGATCGAAAGTTACGGAGTGGAAAAGCATTTTAGGATCGAGTTCTTAGATATTAGGATCGAGGAAAAGCGAGGGGAGCGAGCATTCTGCCTACTCGATCCTAACAGCTAGATCCTCGATCCTGGGGTCAGGGATCGAGTAAAGGCGGGGAGGACGAAGTGCTCACTCGATCCTAGCAGCTCGATCCTCGATCCTGCAGTTCGGCGCGCAACGCGCCGATGATCGTATCGTAACGGTACGGGTCGCTGTCCTTGCCGGCGCCATACACGGCCGAACCGGCGACGAAGGCATCAACCCCGGCGCGGGCGATTTCGGCGATGTTGGCCGTATTCACGCCGCCGTCGATTTCCAGGCGGATGCGCCGGCCGCTTTCTTTTTCATAGGCATCGAGTTTGGCGCGCGCCTGGCGGGCCTTGGCCAGCGTGCCGGGGATGAATTTCTGGCCGCCGAAGCCGGGATTGACGCTCATCAGCAGGATGACGTCGATCTTGTCGAGCACGAAATCCATGTAGTCGAGCGGCGTTGCCGGGTTGAAGACCAGGCCGCCCAGGCAGCCGGCATCGCGGATCAGCGACAGGCTGCGGTCGACATGTTCGGAGGCTTCCGGATGAAAGGTGATGATGTTGGCCCCGGCCTTGGCAAAATCGGGGATGATGCGATCTACCGGTTTGACCATCAGGTGTACGTCGATCGGTGCCGTGGTGCAGGGCCGGATGGCCTCGCAAACGAGCGGCCCGATGGTCAAATTGGGAACATAATGGTTGTCCATCACGTCGAAGTGAATCCAGTCGGCGCCCGAAGCGATGACGTTGCTCACCTCCTCGCCGAGTTTGGCAAAGTTGGCGGAAAGTATGCTCGGCGCGATGATGAAATCTTTGACTGACATGATGACTCCCTGAACAAGAACAGACAGACGAAATTATCCCATGCCCGACACCAACAAGTACTGCATCAAGGTTGAACCCAGCCCGCAATATCTCGCCGAACAGTCCGATCCGGAGAGCAATCGCTACCTGTTCGCCTACACGATAACCATCGTCAATGTCGGCGACATGCCGGCCCAGCTGGTTTCCCGCCACTGGATCATCACCGACGCCAACAACGAGGTGCAGGAAGTGCGCGGCCTCGGCGTCGTCGGCAAGCAGCCCCTGCTCCAGCCCGGCGAAAGCTTCAGGTACACCAGCGGTTCGTCGCTGACGACGCCGATCGGCACGATGAAAGGCAGTTACCAGATGGTGGCCGAGGACGGTACGCATTTCGAGGCGGAGATTCCGGAATTCGTCCTGGCCAGCCCGCGCGCCTTGCACTGAGGCCTGCCTTGAACGGGGTCAAAGCCGCTAAAATAGCGGCCTGAACGACCCATAACTCTGGATATTTGTCCCATGTACAAGGATTACTTCCGGCTTGGCGAGATGCCTTTCTCGATCGTGCCGGACCCCCGCTTCCTGTTCATGAGCAACCGCCACCGGGAGGCGCTGGCTCACCTGCTCTACGGCATTCAGGGCGAAGGCGGCATCGTCCTGCTCACCGGCGAGGTCGGCACCGGCAAGACCACCGTCTGCCGGTGCATGCTCGAACAGTTGCCGGACAATATTGACGTCGCCTTCATCCTCAACCCGCTGATGAGCGCCGAAGAGTTGCTGCAGACCATCTGCGAGGAATATCACATTGCCGTGGCAGCCGAGCGGCCCGGCATCAAGGCCTATGTGGACGCCATCCACCACTGGCTGCTGGAGGCCAATGCGCATGACCGGCGCGCCATCCTGATCATCGACGAAGCGCAGAACCTCAACCCGCTGGTCCTTGAACAACTGCGCCTGCTGACCAATCTCGAAACCAACAGCCGCAAACTGCTGCAGATCATCCTGATCGGCCAGCCGGAGTTGCAGGAAATGCTGGCCCGGCCGGAAATGCGCCAGGTCGCCCAGCGCGTCATAGCGCGCTACCACCTGACCCAGCTTGCCCCGGAGGAAGTCCGCGCCTACGTCGGGCATCGCCTGCGTGTTTCGGGCGCCGCCCAGGTCATTTTCCCCGATGCCTTGTGTGACAAGCTCCATCGTGCCACCGGCGGCGTCCCCCGATTGATCAATCTGGTCTGTGACCGGGCGCTGCTCGGCACTTATGTCC
>JBAQDI010000042.1:0-29536 GCA_049294655.1 Azonexus sp. | reverse complement strand
CCTCGGCCGACGACTTCACGGTTTTCAGATAGTGGCGCTGCTCGGCGTCGAGCTGGGTATCGAGGGCCAGCTCGGTCATGCCGATGATGCCGTTCATCGGCGTCCGGATTTCATGGCTCATGTTGGCCAGGAAGGAGCCGCGTGCCTTGTTCGCCGCCTCGGCATTTTCCTTGGCGGCAATCAGGTCGGCCGCAGCGCCCTTGACGGCACTCAGGTCACGCAGCAGAACCAGCATGCGGATCGGCTCGCCACCGGGGTCGCGCGCCGCAACAGCACCGCGCACCAGCAACCAGCGCCACTCACCATTTTTTGCCCGGAGACGGCACTCCGCCTGAAACAGGCGCTCCTGAGCCTGGGTATGCGCCACAATCTGCTTTTGCAGTTCGCGCATATCCTCGGGATGCACCAGTTTTTGCCAATGCGCGATGGAATTATCGATCTCGCCCGGCGCATAGCCGAGCAACTCTTTCCATTGCAGCCCGGATTCGATATTGCCGCTGCGCAGATTCCAGTCGGTCAGGGTGTCGCCGGACAGCAGGGTCTGCCAGTTGTTCAGGCCGGCATAGGCGCCATAGGCCGCATCGACCAGCCCGAGCAGGCTGTCCGCCCCCTGGGCCAGGGCAGTCTGCCCGGCCGCCCGCGCCTGTTCGATCAATTGCCTGAACTGCGGCTCACCTTCGCCGCCGAAAACCTCCTGGAGCTGACGGGCCAGCAGGCGTGATTTCATGGTGACTAGCGAAGGCCCAACACGTCCTGCATGTCGAACAAGCCATTCTGGCGGCCGGCAATATGGCGGGCCGCGCGCAGGCTGCCCAGCGCATAAGGCATGCGACTGCTCGCCTTGTGGGTAATTTCAACCCGCTCACCGAGGCCGCAGAACATCACCGTGTGGTCGCCGACAATATCGCCGCCGCGCACGGTAGCAAAACCGATGGTCGATGGATCGCGTTCGCCAGTCACACCTTCGCGGCCATAGACAGCGCACTCTTCAAGACTGCGGCCGAGCGCTTCGGCCACCACTTCGCCCATGCGCAGGGCGGTACCCGAAGGCGCATCGACCTTCAGGCGATGATGTGCCTCGACGATTTCGATGTCGTAACCCTGGTTCAGAATACGGGCCGCCGTATCGAGCAGATTGAAAACCAAGTTGACGCCAACCGCCATGTTGGGCGCGAACACCACGGGAATATCCTTTGCCGCAGCGGCAATCGCCGCCTTGCCTTCGGCTTCGAAGCCCGTTGTGCCGATGACGATACCAACGCCGGCCCGGCGACAAAGCTCGACATGCTCCAGCGTGCCTTGCGGCCGCGTGAAGTCGATCAGGCAATCGATATTTTTCAACCCGCCGGCCACATCATCGGTCACCACGACCGCGCTGGGGATGCCGACCAGATCAGCGGCCGTCTTGCCGATCGCCGGGCTACCCGGCACATCGAAGGCCGCGCCAAGCACGACCTGCTCATCCTTCAGCGTCGCCTCGATCAACATGCGCCCCATGCGGCCGCCCGCCCCGACAATACCAATTCGTGTTGCGCTCATTGCTTAAAATCCAATCATGTCTCTAAAACGCCGGTAGTAGCCCGGCACCTCGCGCGGCGGCAAGGGCTTGTCAGCCGCTTCACCGGACAGCGTACCGAGATCGACCAGCCGGCTGCTCGCTTGGGGCGCCGTCAGCTCACCCGCCGTCGCACCGGCGACATCGCCGGCCACCCGCTCAAGACGACCTTCGGCATCGAAGAAGACGATGAACTGGCGCGACTCGACTTGACCGGTCTGACCGTTGAGATAACGGTAAACATAATCCCAGCGCTGCTGGTGAAAAATATCGGTAATGATCGGCGACCCGAGCACGAAACGCACCTGGTCGCGGGTTTGCCCCGGTTTGAGCTGGGCGACCATTTCCTGCGTCAACACATTGCCCTGCTGAATGTCGATCTTGTATTCGTTGATAAAGCCGGGCTTGTAGGAACAAGCGGCCAAGAATGTGCAAAATACTGCAACAAGCGGTAATTGGTAGCGGGACATGCGGCTTTCCGGAGTTTCTCAAACACCTTTGAAGCGGTATATCATACCCGAAATCACCTCCGGCTCTGCCGCAACGAATTCGGGAATTTTTTACCATGAGCGACCCGCAAAGCCTCAAGAACATGGGTCTGAAAGCGACCTTTCCGCGCCTGAAAATTCTTGAGCTGTTCGAGAAGAGCACGTTGCGCCACATGTCGGCCGAAGACGTCTATCGCATGCTGATCAGTGAAAACATGGATATCGGCCTGGCCACCGTCTATCGCGTACTCACCCAGTTCGAACAGGCCGGCCTGCTCGAACGCCACTTCTTCGAGTCCGGCAAGGCGGTATTCGAGATCAACAGCGGCAAGCACCACGACCATCTGGTCTGCATCGACTGCGGTCGGGTCGAAGAATTTTACGACCCGGAAATCGAGAAGCGCCAGAACGCCATTGCCCGCGACCGCGGCTTCGCCATCCAGGATCACGCCCTCTATCTCTACGCGCAGTGCACCAAGACGGCCTGCCCGAACCGCCTGCCGCCCGAAGACAAGTCCTGAGCGAATGACCGAGCTGGCTGCATGGTCGCCGGGGGCCTGGCTCTCCTCGGCGGGGACGACTTTCCTGCTGATTGCCCTGGCCGAATTCGGCGACAAGAGCCAGCTCGTCTGCATGACGCTGGCCGCCCGCCATCGCGGACCGCCGGTCGTGCTCGGCGCGATCGCCGCCTTCGCCATCCTCAACCTGCTGGCCGTATTGTTCGGTGCGGCGATCGCCGCCTGGCTGCCGGAATGGGTGGTCACGCTGGCTGTTGCCGTCCTGTTCGCCACCTTCGGCATCAGCGCCCTGCGCTACAGCGACGCTGAGGAAGACGAGAATATCGAGGAAAAGCCGGGGCATAACGTCTTTGCGACGACCTTCCTGCTGATTTTCCTGGCCGAGTTTGGCGACAAGACGCAAATCGCCGTCGCCGGCCTGGGCAGCACGACCAATACCGCTGCCGTCTGGCTGGGCGCCACGCTGGCCCTGGCTGGCACGTCACTACTAGGGGTTTTAGCCGGGCGCAAACTACTGCATCGGCTGCCATTGGTCTGGATTCACCGGGTCAGCGGCGCTTTCTTCATTGTGCTCGCCTTGCTGGCGGCCGCCCGGCTCATCTACCCGCTTATTTAGATACCAAGCTGGCCAAGCCGCGTACCGAGCAACTCACGAGCGTGCTGCAGGGTGATCTCGGTAATTTCGACACCGCCCAGCATGCGGGCGATTTCCTGCACCCGCCCGGTCGCATCGAGCGATGAAATGGCACTCAGGGTCTGGCCATCTCGCACCGCCTTGCTGACCTGCCACTGCCAGTTGGCCTGCGCCGCGACCTGCGGCAGGTGCGTCACGCACAGGACCTGACGTTCGCTGCCCAACTCATGCAGCAGACGACCGACGATTTCGGCGACGCCGCCGCCGATGCCGACATCGACCTCGTCGAAAATCAGCGTTGGCACGCTGGCCGCCCGCGAAGTCAGCACCTGGATGGCCAGGCTGATACGCGATAGTTCCCCTCCGGAGGCAACCTTGGCCAGCGGCTTGGCTGCGTTGCCGGCCAGACCGCCGATGCGGAATTCGATCTGCTCCAGGCCATAAACCGCGCCATCGGCAACCGGCACCAGGGCAACTTCGAAGCGACCGGAGGACAGCGCCAGTTGGCGCATGATTTCGCTGACGGCCAGGCCCATCTCAGTTGCCGCTTTCTGGCGGCCAGTCGAGAGTTTTTCGGCCACGGCCAGAAAATCCTGGCGGGCAGCGGCCACCTTTGTTTCCAGCGCCGCCAGATCGGCCGACTCGTCGAGTTCGGCCAGGCGCTGCCGCCAGCCGGCGAGCAAGCCCGGCAGTTCGGCGGGCTGGGCGCGATATTTCCGGGCATGGCTCATCACCGCGTCCATCCGGCGCTCGACCTGGGCCAGACGGGCCGGGTCGAGATCGGCCCGGTCAGCGTAGCGGCGCAAGGTGGACACGGCGTCGGACAATTCGGCTTGCACCGAGCCGATCAGCGCGGCGACTTCGGCCAGCTCCGGATCGTATTCGGCGAGATTGCCGAGCCGCGTGGCGACGCCGTCGATCTGGCGTTCGCAGGCGGCATCGTCGTCGGAAAGGATGGCCAGCGCGTATTGCGCGCCTTCGATCAGGCTGGCGGCGTGGCCGAGGCGGCGGTGTTCGACATCGAGCGTCGCCCATTCATCGTCACCAATGGCCAAGGCATCGAGTTCGCCGATTTGCCAGTGCAACTGCTCGCGTTCGCGCTGCAGCGTATCGGCGCTTTCACTGGCGGTGCGCAGCATTTGCTCGGCTTCGCGCCAGATTTTCCAGGCGGCACCGACGTCACGCGCCTGAGCACTCAAGCCGGCGTGGCTGTCGAGCAGCGTGCGCTGGGCTTCAGCCCGCAACAGCGACTGGTGAGCGTGCTGGCCGTGAATATCGACCAGCCATTCGCCCACTTCGCGCAATTGCTGGGCCGTGGCCGGCGAACCGTTGATATAGGCCCGCGAGCGACCGCCGGCATCGACGATACGGCGCAGCAGCAACTCGTCGTCAACCGCAAAATCGTTGCCATCCAGCCATTCGCGGACGGCAGGCAAGGCTGCGACATCGAAGGTCGCGGCAACTTCCGCCTTGTCGCAGCCAGCCCGCACCACGCCGGCATCGGCCCGCTCGCCGAGGGCCAGCGCCAGGGCATCGATGAGAATCGACTTGCCGGCCCCGGTTTCCCCAGTCAGGGCACCGAAACCGCTGGCGAACTCGAGTTCAAGCCGGTCGACAATGACGAAATCGCGTATGGTCAGATGGCGCAGCATGGTGAATCAGGGGCCTTTCGGGCGCTCGCTCCAGTGCAGTTTCTGACGCAACATGGCGAAATAGCTGTAGCCGGGCGGATGCAGGAAGCAGATGGCGTAATCGGAACGGCGCAGGCGGACGCAATCGTCGCGCGCCAGATCGAGGGTGACCTGACCATCGAAGTGCACGCGCGGGTCGTCGGCATTGACGATGCGCAATTCGATCTCGGCACTGTCATTGACGATCACCGGGCGATTGGTCAGGGCATGCGGGCAGAGCGGCACCAGCGCGATGCCGCCCAGCGTCGGATGCATGATCGGGCCGCCGGCCGACATCGCGTAGGCCGTCGAGCCGGTCGGCGTGGACACCACCAGGCCGTCGGAGCGCAGGTTGTAGATGAATTCGCCATCGACGAACAACTCGAATTCGATCATCCGGCCAATCGCCCCCTTGTCGACGACGACGTCGTTGAGGGCCAGGTTGGAGGCGATTTCCTTGCCATCGCGGATCACCTCGGCGGCGAGCAGCATGCGGTTTTCCGGCGCAAAGCGGCCGTCGAGCAGATCGTCCATGCAGGTCAGCATGTCCTCGCGGGCAATGTCGGTCATGAAACCGAGCCGCCCCTGATTGACGCCGACCAGCGGCACACAGTAACGGGCCAGGCGACGCGCCGCATTAAGCATGGTGCCGTCACCGCCCAGCACGATGGCGAGATCGGCGTGGGCGCCAATGTCGTTGAACCCGCAGGTCACCCAGCGCGAAAGATCGACCTTCTTGCCGATATGTTCCGATGTCTCGCGCTCGATGAAAACGGAAATCCCCCGCTCGTGCAGGTATTCGGCCAGGCGACGCAGCGACTCGGCAATTTCCATACTATGGTATTTGCCGACCAGCGCGATGGTCCGGGGAGAGCTGATGGAAGCGAAGCCTCTGTTCATGGCCTGAATTCTTGCATAAAAATGCCCCGCCGCGCCGACTGCGCATGCCTGATCCGACAGATGCCTTGTCCGGCCCGACACCGGTAAGCGACGATTCGCCGAAAAAGCGCTTAACATTGCGTCTCCAACCCGCCCCGAAAAATCATGCCGCTCGCCAACCACCAACTCAGCATGACCGTCCTGATGACGCCGGACATGGCCAATTTTTCCGGCAACGTGCACGGCGGCACCATCCTCAAGCTGCTCGACCAGGTCGCCTATGCCTGCGCCAGCCGCTATGCCGGCGAATATGTCGTGACCCTGTCGGTCGACCAGGTGATGTTTCGCCAGCCGATCCATGTCGGCGAACTGGTCACCTTCCTGGCCGCCGTCAATTACACCGGCCGGACATCGATGGAAATCGGCGTCAAGGTGCTCACCGAAAATATCCGCGAACAAAGCGTGCGCCACGCCAACAGCTGCTTCTTCACCATGGTGGCGGTCGACGAAAGCGGCAGGGCGACCAGCGTACCGCCGCTCGAACCCGCCACTGATGAAGAAAAACGCCGCTACCAAGCGGCCATCATCCGCCGCGAACTGCGCCAGGAATTCGAAACGCGCCGCCAGGCACTGCGCCCCGGCGGCCAGCAATAATCGCCCGTTCCTGCCGCCCCGTTTTTTGTACAATCTCCGGCCATGCTTGACGAACGCTCCCGCACCCTCCTGAAGACGCTGGTCGAACACTACATTGCCGACGGGCAACCGGTCGGCTCGCGGGCGCTATCGAAGTTTTCCGGGCTCGACCTGTCGCCGGCCACCATCCGGAACGTCATGGCCGACCTTGAGGAGGCCGGTTTCGTGGCCAGTCCGCACACCTCGGCCGGCCGTGTACCGACAGCCCGCGGCTACCGCCTGTTCGTCGACAGCCTGCTTACCGTACGACCGCTAGAGGCGCGCCAGATGGGCGCCATGGAAGAAGCGCTGCACGGCCAGCCGGCCAGCCAGATCATTTCCAGCGCCTCGCACCTGCTTTCTGGCCTGACCCATTTTGCCGGCGTCGTCATGGCGCCGCGCCGGGGCGCCAGCCGCATTCGCCAGGTCGAATTCCTCAGCCTGGGTGAAAAACGCCTTCTGCTGATCATCGTCACCATGGATGGCGATGTGCAGAATCGCATCCTGAACACCGACAAGGCCTATTCGCCGTCCGAACTGGTGACGGCCGCCAATTACCTGAACCAGAATTTCGGCGGCATGGATTTCGAGCAGATCCGCCATCGCCTGACCCAGGAAATCCAGCAACTGCGCGACGACATCAAACCGCTGATGACCCTGGCGCTTGAGGCCGGCGATGCGGCACTGTCGGAAACGCCCGCCCCCTACGTCATTTCCGGCGAGAAGAACCTGCTCGACGTCGAGGAACTGTCCTCGAACATGAAGCGCCTGCGCGAGCTGTTCGACCTCTTCGACCAGCGCTCCAGCCTGATGCGACTGCTCGACGTTTCGAACCGCGCCGAAGGTGTGCAGATCTACATCGGCGGCGAATCGGGCATCGCCCCGCTCGACGAATGCAGCGTCATCGCCGCGCCCTACACGGTCGACGGCCAGATCGTCGGCTCGGTCGGCGTCATCGGCCCGACCCGGATGGCCTACGAACGCGTCATTCCCATCGTCGACATCACCGCCCGCCTGCTCTCCAGCGCCCTCTCCTACAAATCGGACAACTGATGCCACGTTTTCTCACCGAGCCGCCGCACCATCACGGCACGGCCGCCACTACCGCCGTCGTCCTGGTCAACCTGGGCACGCCGGAGGCGCCGGATGCGCCGTCGCTCAAGCGTTACCTGCGCCAGTTCCTCTCCGATCCGCGCGTCGTCGAGATCCCCAAGCCGCTCTGGTGGCTGATCCTGAACGGCATCATCCTCAACACCCGGCCGAAAAAATCGGCTGCCAAATATGCGTCAGTGTGGCTGCCCGAGGGTTCGCCGCTGCGCGTACACACCGAGCGCCAGGCCAAGTTGCTGGCCGGCTACATCGGCGAGCGCGGCCATCAACTGACGGTGACCTGGGCGATGCGCTACGGCGCGCCATCGATTCCCGACGTGCTGGCCCGCCTGAAGGCCGGCGGCGCGACGCGCATCCTGCTCGTGCCGATGTATCCGCAATATTCGGCGAGCACCACGGCCACCGTCATCGACGAAGCCTGCCACTGGCTGACGCAAACCCGCAATCAGCCGGAATTGCGCTTCATCCGCAACTTCCATGACGACGCGGGCTACCTCGCCGCCCTTGAGCAGAGCGTGCGCAAGCACTGGCAAGGCAGCGGCCAACTGACCGCCGACAGCCGCCTGATCATCAGCTTCCACGGCCTGCCCCGGCGCAGCCTCGAGCTTGGCGACCCGTACTACTGCGAATGCCAGAAGACCGGCCGCCTGCTCGCCGAACGCCTGAACCTCAAGCCCGAGCAATACCAGGTCTGCTTCCAGTCCCGCTTCGGCAAGGCCGAATGGCTGCAGCCCTACACCGCGCCGACCCTGAAAACCCTGGGCCAGCAAGGCGTGCGCCGGGTGGATATCATCTGCCCCGGCTTTACCGCCGACTGCCTGGAAACCCTCGAAGAAATCGCTCAGGAAGGCCGCGACGACTTTCTCGCCGCCGGCGGCAAGGAATATCACTATATTCCGGCGCTCAACGAAAACAACGACTGGCTGCACGCGCTGACCCAGCTGGTCGAACAGCATCTCGGCGGCTGGCCGACCCGCGCGGAAATCGACCCGCCGGCCCAGGAAAAAACGGCCGGCCTGGCTATCAAGCTCGGTGCCCGCTCTTGAAATTGAGGTTTCGGCACAAATATCAGAGAAATCTGATTTAACCGGAGCCTGCCATGAGTGAAAGCCTGCATGTCGTCTGCCCGCATTGCACGGTGGTCAATCGCCTGCCGCCATCCCGTCTGGGTGAAAAGCCCAATTGCGGCCAGTGCGGGCAGGCGCTATTCACCGGCGCCCCCGTCGAACTGAAGAATGCCGTTGCCTTCGACCGCCACGTCGGACGCAACGACCTGCCGGTTGTGGTCGACTTCTGGGCGCCCTGGTGCGGGCCATGCCGGACGATGGGTCCGAACTTTGCGCAAGCCTGTGGCGAAATCGAACCAGCCCTGCGCTTTGCCAAGCTCAATACCGAAGAAGTGCCGATCGTTGCCGCCCGCTACAACATCCGCAGCATTCCGACCCTGGCCATTTTCCGGAATGGCCGGGAAATTGCCCGACAGAGTGGCGCACTCGATGCCGGCACGCTCCGGCGCTGGTTACAGGAAAACCTTAACAAAACTTAACTTTCACTCCCGGCCGCCGTTAATCAATCACGGAACCCAGACGGAGGCCTCCCATGAAAATCGCCAGCGCCCAGTTGCAGATGGCCTCGAGCCATATCAGCCAGAGCTCGTACGAAAGCCGCGAATCGCTGCGGGTCTGGATCGGCGAGCGCGGCGCCAGACAGCGCGAGGCAGCCTTGCCGACGGCCCCGGCAACGGACCGGGTGATACTCTCGGAAGCCGGCCGGGAACATGCCTCGGCCGAGTCGATCAACGACGACATCGAATCCAGCGTCGACAACGATCCCCGCCTCAAGCTCATCCGCAACATGCTGGAACTGCTGACCGGCCAGCATTTCCGGGTTTTCGATGCGGCTAGGCTGTCGGCGCATGACACATCAGCGCTCCCGGATGTACCGCAATCGAACAGTATGCCGGCCAATCCCTCCCAGCCCGGCCAGAACGCTGGCTACGGCATCGAATATGACCGCCACGAATCCTACAGCGAGATGGAACAGAGCACTTTTTCCGCCAGCGGCACGGTGACGACGGCGGACGGCCAAACGATCAGCTTCAATCTTGAACTGTCGATGTCGCGCACTTACCACGAGGAAAGCCATGTCAGCCTGCGCCTCGGCGATGCGGCGCGCCAGACCGATCCGCTGGTTCTCAACTTCGCCGGCCACGCCGCCCAACTGACTGACCAGCGCTTCGCCTTCGATCTGGATGCCGACGGCAATGCGGAGCAGATCAACTTCGTGAAGCCCGGCAGTGGCTTTCTCGTCTTCGACCGCAACCAGGACGGCGTGGTAAATAACGGCAGCGAATTGTTCGGGCCAATCAGCGGTGATGGCTTCAGCGAACTGGCCGCCCTTGACGCGGACCAAAATGGCTGGATTGACGAAAACGATGCGACTTTTTCCCGGCTGCAGGTGTGGAGCCGGGACAGTACGGGAAATAATCAATTGCAGTCGCTGACCGCCGCCGGCATCGGTGCCATTGCCCTGAGCCAAGTAGGCACGCCATTCGACATCAAGAACAATGCGAATGAATTGCTCGGCCAAGTCCGCAGTACCGGTATTTTTTTGCATGAAGACGCAAGCGCTGGCACAATCCAGCAAATAGATTTGACCGCCTGACAAAGGTGGCAATTATCGAGGGAACAAAATGCCGAGGTTTGGTGACTTGAAAATATGGATTCGTCTGACGGCCGCAATCTGGCTGACATTAGCAATCATCTGGACAGTCATCATCGTCTGGGCCTCCCAGGTTAACCGCGACACGGCCATCCGCCAGGCGCAGGATTTCTCGCAGAGCATTCACGAGATGACCATGGCCGGCCTGACCGGCATGATGATTACCGGCACGGTCGGCCAGCGGGAAGTATTCCTCGACCAGATCAAGCAGTTGTCGATCATCAAGGATCTGCACGTCGCGCGCGGCGAAGCGGTCATCAAGCTCTACGGCCCCGACACCAAGGACAAGCGCGAACTGGACGCCCTGGAAAAGCAGGTGATGTCGTCCGGCACGCCCTACATGTCCGTCGAATCCGGCGCCAGCGGCTCCTATCTCCACGTCATCAACCCGACCAAGGCATCGAAGAATTACCTGGGCAAGGACTGCATCCTCTGCCACCAGGTGCCTGAAGGCACGGTGCTCGGCGTGGTCAGCATGAAAGTCTCGCTCGACACCGTCGAAGCCGATGTTGCGGCTTTCCGCCTGAAAATTTCCGGCGCGGCCATTGCGGCCATCGGCCTGTTGCTGGTCATCATCTATTTCCTGACCAATCATTTCGTCACGGTGCCGCTCGACGAAATGCGCCGGGGCCTCAGCGACATCGCCCGCGGCGAAGGTGACCTGACGCGCCGCCTGCCGGTCAAGGGCAACGACGAAGTCGGCCAGGCCGCCCTGGTCTTCAATGAAATGATGGAGAACTTCAACCAACTGGTGCGTCAGGTTCGCGACTCGGCCTCGCAGGTATCGGCCCGCGTCACGGCCCTTTCCGACAGCGCCGATCGCGTCTCGCAAAGCTCGCATCTGCAAAACGAGAAATCCAACGATGCGGCAGCCGCCGTCGAACAACTGGTTTCCAGCATCACTTCGATCGCCCAGAGCGCCGAACACGTTCAGCAGCAATCGCAGGAAAGCCTGCAGCGCGCCAATGAAGGCAGCCGGAATCTCAAGGTGCTGCTCGGCGAAATGGATGTCGTTGAACGCGCAGTCAAGGAAATGGCCGAATCGGTCAATGAGTTCGTACGCAGCACCGAAGCGATCACCAACATGACCCGCGAGGTCAAGGACATCGCCGAACAGACCAATTTGCTGGCGCTCAACGCGGCCATTGAAGCCGCCCGGGCTGGCGAACAGGGCCGTGGATTTGCCGTGGTGGCCGACGAAGTGCGCAAGCTGGCGGAAAAATCCTCGCGCTCGGCCAGCGAGATCGATGCCATCACCGCCACCTTGAGCGCCCAGTCGGTAGCCGTCCGGCGCAGCATCAACGAGGGCCTGGAACACTTGGAAAGCAGCCAGGCTGCGGTAGCCACGGTTTCCAGCGTCCTCCAGGCCACCAATGGCTCGGTGACCGAAGTCGGTCACGGCCTCGACACCATCGCCACGGCAACCGACCAGCAACGTCGCGTCTCGGGTGATGTCGAATCGAGCATCGAAGCCATTGCCGGCATGGCCCGCGACAACACGGGCACCGTCGAGCAGACGGCGGGTGCGGCGCACGACCTCAAACGCCTGGCCGAAGGCCTGGCCGCCATGGTTGGCCGCTTTAAAGTCTAGTTATTAGATGTTAGTCGTTAGCAGTTGGTCACTGGCCATACCCGCTAGCGACTAATAACTTACGACTAACAAGTTGCCAGTCATTAGTCGTGTAGCAATCGGTCACTGGGCATACCTGCTAACAACTACCGACTAATAACTAACAGCTAACTCACATTGGTGCCAGTTCCAGGCCCACCCCACCGCCCGGCCCCCGGGGAATACCGGACAGCGAGCCGATGCCGGCCTCGACGGCCGGCCGGCCCTGCGCTGCGGCGATCTTGTTGACTTCGCGCAGGCGCTTGATCATGCGGGCCAGCAAGGCATTGCGCACGCGTTCGAGCAATTCTTCCGAGGACAGCGCCAGTGCCGCCGCGTTGATTTCGAGGAACAGGGTCGGTTCCAGCGTGATGGCCGTGGCACAGCGCAGATTGCTGCTCGGATGCAGGAAAGCCACCTCGCCGACCGGCTCGCCGACGCCCAGCCGGCTCAGCACACGACCTTCGATCGACACTTCGGCACTACCGGAGATGATGACGCCGAACATCTTGTTGTTTTCGCCCTCGCGGACGATCGCCACATTCGGTGAAATTTCCCGCCAGACGGAAACCCGCAGCACTTCCCAGATTTCGACATTTTCGAATTCGGTGAAGAACTCGAGCTTGCGCAAGGTTTCGAAGTGGCGGTTGTCCTGCGCCGTTTCATCCTCTTCGAGTATCTGGTAGCGCACCGAAGAGAGATCCTTGGCAAATTCGGCACCGTTCTTGTAGCGGCTGTACAAATCCTTTTCGAGGGCGCGCCGCATGATGGCGTTGAGGCCTTCCGGCAGGTTCGGGTTATAGGCCGTGACCGGCGGCGCATCGGTATTGATGATGCGATAGACCAGCGTCGCCTGGTTGGCCGCCCGGAACGGCAGACGGCCGGTGAGCAACTGGAACATCACGACGCCGAGCGAATAGAGGTCGGTCTTCTGGTTGAGCGGGTAGCCCTTGATCTGTTCCGGCGACATGTAGGCCGGCGAGCCGACGCCCATGATGAAGGTCGAATCGCGGTCCATGTCCTTGTTCATGTTCAGGGCCAGGCCGAAATCGGCGATCTTCGGCTCGTCATTGGCCGCAACCATGATGTTGGCCGGCTTGATGTCGCGGTGGATGATGCCCTGGCGATAAGCCGAATCGAGCGCCATGCAGCACTTGAAGATGATGCCGATGACCCGGTGCATGGGCAGCAGCTTGTCGATGCGACAATGCTCCTCGAGGCTGAAGCCGTCGATGTATTCCATCGCCAGATAGGCAAAGTCTTCCTCGACCACGGCGTCGTACACCCGCACGATGTTCGGGTGATCCATGCGCCGGGAAACCATGCCTTCATTCTGGAAAAGCTTGCGCATGCGCCGCGACATGGCGGCGCTGTCCTGACCGAACTTGATTACCTTGACGGCAATCTGGCGCTCGGCATCGGGATCATCACAGAGATAGACCGTCGCCGTTGCGCCCTTGCCCAGCTCGCGGACGACGCGGTATTTGCCGATCGTTTCCATTCAGTCAGTGGGAAAAAAATTCATGGAATTATCGTAGCACGCAGGCGCCGCCTCGGCAGCAGTTTTGCCGCCCGAAGAATATTTAATCAAGGCTCTTGAAACCACCGGCAACGCCCCCAGATAGCGAAAAGATTTTTCGGAGAAAATTGCATGTCAAACAACGAAACCACTCAGGAAGCCTTGCTGGGTAACGAACCTGCCGTCGAAGCCACGGCCGCGCCGGCGACTGCCAACCATACCGATACGCTGCCCAGCGTCGAAGAGCAATTTCGCCAGCTCGAACTGAAAGCTGCCGAGCATTACGACGCCTGGCTGCGCGCCAAGGCCGAAGGTGAAAACATCCGCCGCCGGGCCCAGGAAGACATCAGCAAGGCGCACAAGTTCGCCGTCGAAAAATTCGCCGGCGAGTTGCTGGCCGTCAAGGACAGCCTGGAAGCCGCCCTGGCCGTGCCGGAACAGACCGTCGAAAGCTTCAAGTCGGGCGTCGAGCTGACCCTGAAGCAACTGGTCGCCGCGTTCGAGAAGAACGCCCTGCTCGAGGTCAACCCGATCGGCGAGAAATTCGATCCGCACAAGCACCAGGCCATCGGCATGGTCGACTCGGAGCAGGAAGCCAATACCGTCGTCACGGTACTGCAAAAGGGCTACTTGATCGCCGAGCGCACCTTGCGCCCCGCGCTGGTCATGGTTGCCAAACCGAAGTCTTGAAATCCGGGGCAATGCCCCCAACTCCAGAACATCACAAATTCAACCGCATTCAGTAAAGGAATCGAACATGGGCAAGATCATTGGTATTGACCTCGGCACCACCAACAGCTGCGTCGCCATCATGGAAGGCGGCACGCCAAAGGTTATCGAGAACTCCGAAGGCGCGCGCACCACACCGTCCGTCATCGGTTACGCCGAAGATGGCGAAATCCTCGCCGGCGCACCGGCCAAACGTCAGGCAGTGACCAACCCGATGAACACGCTGTATGCCGTCAAGCGTCTGATCGGCCGCCGCTTCGAAGAGAAGGAAGTGCAGAAGGACATCTCGCTGATGCCCTACAAGATCGTCAAGGCCGACAACGGCGACGCCTGGGTTTCGGTGCGCGACAAGAAAATCGCCCCGCCGCAGGTTTCCGCCGAAGTGCTGCGCAAGATGAAGAAGACCGCCGAAGACTACCTCGGCGAAGAAGTCACCGAAGCCGTCATCACCGTGCCGGCCTACTTCAACGACAGCCAGCGCCAGGCGACCAAGGACGCCGGCCGCATCGCCGGTCTGGAAGTCAAGCGCATCATCAACGAGCCGACCGCTGCCGCCCTCGCCTTCGGCATGGACAAGGCGCCGGGCAAGGACCGCAAGATCGCCGTATATGACTTGGGCGGCGGCACCTTCGACATCTCGATCATCGAAATCGCCGACGTCGATGGCGAAAAGCAATTCGAAGTTCTGGCCACCAACGGCGACACCTTCCTCGGCGGCGAAGACTTCGACCAGCGCCTGATCGACTACATCATCGACGAATTCAAGAAGGAATCCGGCGTCAACCTGAAGGCCGATGTCCTGGCCCTGCAGCGCCTCAAGGAAGCTGCCGAAAAGGCCAAGATCGAGCTGTCCTCGAGCCAGCAGACCGAAGTCAACCTGCCTTACATCACCGCTGACGCTTCCGGTCCGAAGCACCTGGCCCTGAAGATCACCCGCGCCAAGTTCGAATCCCTGGTCGACGAGCTGATCGAACGCACCATGGCACCTTGTGTCATGGCGCTCAAGGATGCCGGCTGCAAGATCGGCGACATCGACGACATCATCCTGGTCGGCGGCCAGTCGCGCATGCCCAAGGTGCAGGACAAGGTCAAGGAAATCTTCGGTAAGGAACCGCGCAAGGACGTGAACCCCGACGAAGCCGTTGCTGTCGGTGCTGCCATCCAGGGCGGCGTGCTGCAAGGCGAAGTCAAGGACGTGCTGCTGCTCGACGTCACCCCGCTGTCGCTCGGTATCGAAACCCTGGGCAGCATCATGACCAAGCTGATCCAGAAGAACACGACCATCCCGACCAAGGCTTCGCAGACCTTCTCGACCGCCGACGACAACCAGAACGCCGTGACCATCCACGTGCTCCAGGGCGAACGCGAAGTCGCTTCCGGCAACAAGAGCCTCGGCCAGTTCAACCTGGAAGGCATCCCGCCGGCGCCGCGCGGCACGCCGCAGATCGAAGTCATCTTCGACATCGACGCCAACGGCATCATGCACGTCACCGCCAAGGACAAGGCCACCGGCAAGGAAAACAAGATCACGATCAAGGCCAACTCCGGCTTGAGCGAGGCTGAAATCCAGGCCATGGTCAAGGATGCCGAGCTGCACGCCGAAGACGACAAGAAGGTCCATGAGCTGGCCGATGCCCGCAACCAGGCCGACGGCATGGTGCACATGGTCAAGAAGTCGCTGACCGAATACGGCGACAAGCTCGACGCTGCCGAGAAGGAAGCCATCGAAGCCGCGATCAAGGATGTCGAATCCGTGCTGCGCGACGGCGACAAGGACACCATCGTCGCCAAGACCGAAGCCCTGAGCCAGGCAGCCCAGAAGCTGGGTGAAAAGATGTATGCCCAGCAACAGGCCGAAGGCGCTGCAGCCGGTGCAGCCGGCCAGCAACAGCCGGAATCTGGCGAGAAGACGGTCGAAGGCGATGTCGTCGATGCCGAATTCACCGAAGTGAACAAGGACAAGAAGGCTTAAAACGGACGCTAACGCGCCGTTCTAAGTGGCCGGATTCAAGCGGACGCCCCCGGCGCCGCTTAATCCGGCCTTTGCACTGCCCTGTCGGAAACAGCTATGTCAAAACGCGACTTTTACGAAATTCTTGGCGTCAATCGCGACGCCAGCGAAGACGAGATCAAGAAGGCCTACCGCAAGCTGGCCATGAAGCATCACCCCGACCGCAACCCGGACAATCCGGGCGCCGAGGAAAAATTCAAGGAAGCCAAGGAGGCCTACGAGATACTCTCTGACGGCCAGAAACGTGCCGCCTATGACCAGTACGGCCATGCCGGCGTCGACCCGCAAGCCGGCATGGGCGGCGGCTTCGGCGGTGGCAGCGGCGGTGGATTTGCCGATGCCTTCGGCGGCATTTTCGACGAGATTTTCGGCGGGCGTGGCGGTGGCGGTGGTGGCGGCGGCAGTGGTCGCTCCAACATCTACCGTGGCGCCGACCTGCGCTACAACCTCGAAATCACGCTTGAACAGGCTGCCCACGGCACCGAAACCAAGATCCGCATCCCGACCATGGAAGTCTGCGAACCTTGCCACGGTTCGGGTTCCAAGGCCGGCACCCAGCCCAAGACCTGCCCGACCTGCGGCGGCTCGGGCCAGGTTCGCCTGCAACAGGGTTTCTTCTCGATCCAGCAGACCTGCCACAAGTGCCACGGCACCGGCCGTTTCATCGCCGACCCGTGCAAGAGCTGCGGCGGCGCCGGGCGCATCAAGCAGCACAAGACGCTGGCCGTCAAGATTCCGGCCGGGGTCGACGAAGGCGATCGCATCCGGCTGGCCGGCGAAGGCGAACATGGCGTCAATGGCGGGCCACCGGGCGATCTCTATGTCCAGATCCACCTCAAGCAGCATGCCGTGTTCACGCGCGACCACAACGACCTGCATTGCGAGATGCCGATTTCCTTCACCACGGCAGCCCTCGGCGGCGAAATCGAAATTCCGACCCTGGATGGCGCCGCCGGCATCAAGATTCCGGCCGAAACCCAGTCCGGACGCATCTTCCGCTTGCGCGGCAAGGGCATCAAGGGCGTCCGCAGCCACACGCACGGCGACCTGATGTGCCATGTCGTGGTCGAAACGCCGGTCAACCTGACAGATCGCCAGAAGGAACTGCTGCGCGAACTCGAAGAATCCAGCCGCGGCGAAAGCGCCAAGCACAACCCCCGCGCCAAATCCTGGATGGACAAGGTCAAGGAGTTTTTTGAGGACTGAGCGCGCTAGTCGCTAGTCGCTAGTCGCTAGTCGCTAGTCGCTAGTCGCTAACAGCTAACAGCTAACAGCTAACGACTAACGACTAATAGCTAACAGCCAATCGTCCCGGTAATGTGGCGCCAGCCATATTGCCGGGACGATTTCATTCAGCGGTGGTTTTCCGCCCGCTATTACGAAAGCAAACCGCCACTGATTCCCCCGGCACGCTTTCGACTGTTAGAATCAGGAAATACATTTTGGGGGAGACCACAATGCAAGTCCTGAAGAGACTGGTCACGATAGGCGCACTTGCCTGTTCAACACTGATTTGGGCGGCCGAGCCCGGCATTACCGACAGCAGCATCACGCTCGGCATGTCGGCTCCACTGACCGGCCCCAATGGCGCTTACGGCCAGGACATGCGGCAGACCATCCTGGCCTATTTCGAACAGGTCAACAAATCCGGCGGGGTCAATGGCCGCAAGCTCGAACTGGTCGCCCTCGACGACGGTTATGAAACCGAGAAAACCGTCGCCAACACCAAAACCCTGATCAACGACAAGCACGTCTTCGGACTGCTCGCCTATTACGGCTCCAGCCCGACCACGGAAGCCATGAACAGCGTCTTCGGCCCGGCCCGCGTGCCGCTGGTCGGCACCATCTCGGGCGCCGCCACCCTGCGCGAGCCGATCAGCACCAACGCCAATTCTCGCTACATGTTCAACGTCCGCGCCAGTTATGCCGACGAAACGGAAGCCATCGTCAATCAACTGGTGTCACTGGGCCTGAAAAGCATCGCCGTGTTCTACCAGAACGACGGATTCGGCAAGTCCGGCCTCGAAGGCGTCACCCTGGCCCTCAAGAAACACAAGCTGACACCATCGGCCGTCGGCACCATCGAGCGCAACTCGGTCGACGTCGCCAAGGCCGTGGAACCGATCGCCAAGGCCAATCCGCAGGCCGTGATCATGGTTACGCTGTACAAGCCGACTGCGGCCTTCGTCAAGGCCATGAAAAAAGCCGGCCAGGCACCGATGTTCATGACATTGTCGCCGGTCGGTACCGAACAACTGGTCCAGGAACTCGGCCCCGATGCCCGCGGCATCGGCATCTCGCAGGTCGTGCCCTACCCCTGGAACGACGTCGTTCCCATCGTTCGCGAATACCAGCGCGTTGCCGGCAAGCCGGGCGCCTACTCGTACTACGGCATGGAAGCCTACCTGATGGCCCGGACCATGGTCGAAGGCCTCAAACGGGCCGGCAAGGATCTCACTCGCGACAAGCTGATGACTGCGCTGGAAGCCCTGAACAATGCCGACTTCGGCGGCTATCGCGTCAACTACACGGCAAGTAGCCGCCTTGGCTCGCGCCTGGTCGAACTGACTGTCGTCGGGCCGGGTGGCAAGATCCTGAAATAAGCGCCAGTCGCCCAAAAGAAACGGCCCTGAACGGGCCGTTTTTCATTTGCCTGCCTGATTCAGGCGCGCCGCCAGGTCGTCCCTTGCGGACTGTCGTCGAGCACGATGCCGGCCGCCTTCAGTTCGTCACGAATGCGGTCAGCCCCGGCGAAATCGCGCGCCTTCTTGGCGGCCGCCCGATCGGCGATGAGCGCCTCGATGGCCGCCTCGTCGAACCCGCCGGGCGCCGTCTTGCCTTGCAGATAGGCCATGGGATCGCGCTCGAGCAGGCCGATGACGCCCCCCAGCGCCTTGAGCAAACCGGACAGTTCGCCACTCTTCTGCCGATTGGCCTCGGCCGCCAGTTCAAACAGCACGGCAATCGCACCGTGCGAATCGAAATCTTCGTCGAGGGCAGCGGCAAAACGGGCGGCAAACTCGTTGCTCCAGTCGATGTCGACCGTCGCCGGCGGCACGTCACGCAAGGCGAAATACAGGCTGTCCAGGCTGCGCTTGGCATCGTCGAGATGGGCATCGGAATAATTCAGGGCACTGCGGTAATGGGCGCGCAGGATGAAGAAACGCACCACTTCGGCATCGAACTGTTCAAGAACGGTCCGGATGGTGAAGAAATTGCCCAGCGACTTCGACATCTTTTCGTTGTCGACGCGCACGAAACCGTTGTGCATCCAGTAATTGACGTAGGAGCAGCAGTTGGCGCCCTCGGACTGGGCGATTTCGTTTTCATGGTGCGGGAACTGCAGGTCCTGGCCGCCGCCGTGGATGTCGAAATGCTGACCGAGCAGGCTCGAACTCATCGCCGAGCACTCGATATGCCAGCCCGGCCGCCCCTCGCCCCAGGGCGATTCCCAGGCCGGCTCGCCCGGCTTGGCATGTTTCCAGAGGACGAAATCGAGCGGGTCTTCCTTGGCCGAATCGACCTCGACCCGCTCACCGGCCCGCAGGTCGTCGAGCGACTTGCCGGACAGCTTGCCGTAACCCGCAAATTTGCGCACCGCGTAATTGACGTCGCCATCGACCGCCCGGTAGGCCAGACCCCGCGCCTCAAGCCTGCCGATCAGGTCGAGCATTTCCGGCACGTATTCGGTGGCCCGCGGCTCATGATCGGGACGCAGCACGCCCAGCGCGTCGGCATCCTCGTGCATGAAGGCAATGAAGCGATTAGTCAGCTGCTGGATGGTCTCGCCGTTCTCGGCGGCACGACGAATGATCTTGTCATCGATGTCGGTAATATTGCGGACGTAAGTGACGTCGTAACCACGCTGCTTCAGCCAGCGGTAAACCATGTCGAAGACCACCATCACGCGGGCATGGCCAAGGTGGCAGTAGTCGTACACGGTCATGCCACAGACATACATGCGAACCTTGTTCGCTTCAATCGGTGTAAAAACCTGTTTTTCCCGCTTCAGGGAATTGAAAATCTTGAGCATGCCGGGATAAGTTCGTGATGCCGCCGGGCTGTAGAAGCCTATGGGAAAGGCAGCGTTTTTGGTAGAATTGCACGATTGTCTAACTCTGGAAATTATAGCACAGCGATGAATACGACCTCTTTGCACCCGCCCCGTTTCCAGCAGCTCAAAGCGCTGCGCGCCCTGGCTCTTGGCCTGGCCATCAGCTTTGCCGCACCGGCCTTTGCCGACAACCTGCCGGACGTCCAGCGCCTGATCAAGCAGGGCCAGTACCCGCAGGCTCTGGAAAAGGTCGATGCCTACCTGAGCAACAAGCCCAAGGATGCCCAGGGCCGTTTTCTCAAGGGTCTGATCTATACCGAAATGAACAAGCCGGCCGACGCCATCGCCGTCTTTACCAAGCTCAGCGAAGACTATCCGGAACTGCCGGAACCCTACAACAACCTGGCCGTGCTCTACGCCCAGCAGAAACAGTATGACAAGGCCCGTACGGCGCTCGAAATGGCCATAAGGACTCACCCGTCCTACGCCATCGCCTACGAAAATCTCGGCGACGTTTACGCCAAGCTGGCCAGCCAGGCCTACGACAAGGCCCTGCAACTCGACAACTCGAATCCGGCGACGCAAAACAAGCTGGCCCTGATTCGCGACCTGATCACCACCTCCGGCAAGGGCAACGTCAAGCCGAGCATGCCGGTTGCCGCGGCGGCCGCTCCTGCCATTGCCGCCGCTCCGGTTGCCGCCAAGCCGGCCGTTGCGCCGACCGCCAGCATTGTCGCCACCACGCCGGGGGCTGCCTCGACCGCCCAGAACAAACCAGCTGTCGCCGCCGCACCGGCTACCGCAACCACCCCGGTCATCGCCAAGACCGACGCCGGCCAGGAAGACATCGCCAAGGCCATCACGGCCTGGGCCAATGCCTGGTCGCGCAAGGACATGCGCGCCTACCTCGGCGCCTATGCCAACGATTTCAACACGCCGAAGGGCATGGCCCGCAAGGCCTGGGAAGCCGAACGCGAAGATCGCATTGCCGGCAAGCCGGGCAAGATTTCGGTGAATGTCGACGAACCGACGATCTCGATCAACGGTGACAAGGCAACCGCCAAATTCCGTCAGCACTACAAGGCGGGCAGCCTGGATTCCTCGACCACCAAGACACTGGTTTTTGTTCGCTCCGGCGGCAAGTGGCTGATTAAGGAAGAAAACGCTCGCTAATGTTGGGTCGCAAGTTAGTATTCTTTGGTTTGGCAAGCTGTCTGGCCGCCAGCGTTCTGGCCAGACAGCCTGAAACGCAGGCACACAGCACAGCGCATCACCCTGTCAGGAAACCCGCCACGCTCGCCGCAACGGCGAGCCGGCCGGCGGTCAGCGTTTCCGACTCCGGACCGGAAGCCCAACTGGCACAAATTTTCCGGCAAATCGAAGCCAACCAGCTCAACCACGCACTGGAACTGACCGAGGCTCTGCTTCGCCAGCATCCCAATTACCGTCTGGCCAACCTGATCAAGGGCGATCTATTGCTCGCCCGCCGCCAGCCGATCCAGACCTTTGGCGCGATGAGCGGCGCCCCGGCTGACAAGGTGGCCGACCTGCGGGCCGAAGCCGTTGTCCGCCTGAAGGGCTACCGCGAAAAGCCGCAGGCCAATTTCGTGCCGCGCTACCTGTTACAGATGCCGGCCGACCAGCGCTATGCCATCGTCGTCGACACCAAGCGCTCGCGGCTCTATGTCTATGAAAACGATGTTGCCAACGGCGGTCGGCCACGCTTCATTGCCGACTACTACGTCACCCAGGGCAAGCTCGGCGCAGAGAAGGTCGCCGAAGGCGACAAGAAGACGCCGATCGGTGTCTATCACGTCACCTCCAACCTGCCACGCGCCAAACTCGGCGACCTTTACGGCAACGGCGCCTACCCGCTGAATTACCCGAACGAGTGGGACAAGCGCCAGGGCCGCAACGGCAGCGGCATCTGGCTGCATGGCACGCCATCCGACACCTTTGCCCGCCCGCCCCGCGCCTCCGATGGCTGCGTCGTACTGACCAACCAGGATCTCGATGCCGTCGCCAAGAACCTGCAGGTCGGCTCGACCCCGGTGATCATCAGCAATTCCATCGAATGGCTGTCGCTCGATGACTGGAGCAAGGAACGCAGCGAACTCAACAAGACCATCGACGCCTGGCGCGCCGACTGGGAAAGTCGCGATACCGACCGTTTCCTGCGCCACTACTCGAAGCGCTTCAAGTCGAACGATCAGAGTTTCGAGCAGTTCGCCACCCAGAAAAAACAGGTCAATGCCGGCAAGGAATGGATCAAGCTCAAGCTCGACAACATGTCGGTGTTCCGCAATCCGGGCAAGGAAGAAATGGTCGTCGTCACCTTCGACCAGGACTACCGCAGCAACAACCTGAACAACCAGATGAAGAAGCGCCAGTACTGGCTGCGTGAAGACGGCAAATGGAAGATTTTTTACGAGGGAAGTGCCTGATGTTGAAAAAAACTGCTTTTGCCCTTCTTGCCCTGATGGCGGCGACCGCCTGGGCCACCCCGACGGTCGAGTTGCAGACCAGCCTGGGCAACATCGTGGTCGAACTCAATGCCGATAAAGCCCCGAAGAGCGCTGCCAATTTCCTGCAATATGCCAAATCCGGTTTTTACAACGGCACCGTCTTCCACCGCGTCATTCCCGGTTTCATGATCCAGGGTGGCGGCTTCGACAGCAAGATGAGCCAGAAGGCGACCCAGGCACCGATCGAGAACGAAGCCAGAAACGGCCTGAAGAATCAGCGCGGCACGCTGGCCATGGCCCGCACCAGTGACCCGCACTCGGCGACGGCGCAGTTCTTCATCAACCATGCCGACAACAGCAATCTCGACCATCCCTCCTTCGACGGCTGGGGTTACGCCGTGTTCGGCAAGGTCGTGCAGGGCCTCGATGTGGTCGACAAGATCGCGCAGCAGCGAACCACCAATGTCGGCCCGCATCAGAACGTCCCGCAAACCCCCATCATCATCCAGAACGTCAAAATCATCTCAGAAAAGTAAGGATCCCCAATGATCAAGCTCACCACCAACCACGGCGTCATCACCCTCAACCTGGACGCCGAAAAGGCCCCGAAGACGGTCGCCAACTTCATCTCCTACGTTGAAGCCGGCCACTACGACAACACCATCTTCCACCGCGTCATCAAGAACTTCATGATCCAGGGCGGCGGCATGGAACCGGGCATGAAGCAGAAGGACTGCCAGGCGCCGATCGAGAACGAAGCGGCCAACGGCCTGAAGAACAAGCGCGGCACGGTCGCCATGGCGCGCACCAACGATCCGCACTCGGCCACCGCCCAGTTTTTCATCAACACCGTCGATAACGATTTCCTCGACTTCAAGTCGCCGTCCGGCCAGGGCTGGGGCTACTGCGTATTCGGCGAAGTCGTTGAAGGTCTCGATGTCGTCGACAAAATCCGCGCCGTCAAGACCGGCAACAAGGGTTTCCACCAGGACGTGCCGGCTGAAGACGTGATCATCGAGAAGGCCGAGATCGTTTGATCCTTTTCGTCTCCGATCTGCACCTGTCGCCCCGGTCACCCGGGGCGACTTGTTTGTTTCTCGAGTTTCTCGCCGGCCGCGCCCGGCAGGCGAGTGCGTTGTACATCCTCGGCGATCTTTTCGAGGCCTGGATCGGTGACGACGACATCGGCGATCCCTACAACGCCAAAATCGTCGCCGCACTGCGCGCCGCCAGCCAGGCCGGACTGGAAATCAGCTTCCTGCACGGCAACCGTGATTTCCTGATCAGCCAGGACTTTGCCGCCGCCAGCGGCATCAAATTGCTGACTGACCCCTACGTGCTATCCACGCCGGAATGGCAGTTCGTCCTTTCGCACGGCGATGCCTTGTGCCTCGATGACCTGCCCTACATGGCCTTTCGTGCCAAGGTACGTAACCCGCAATGGCAGCAGAAGAAGCTGGCCTGGCCGCGCCTGATGCGCCGCCTGCTGGCCCGCCTGATGCGCCTGAAGAGCGGCGCCAGCCAGCGGGCCAAGGCCACGCCCTATACCGACCTGCAGCCCGCCGCCACCGACGATTTCCTGCGCGACCACGGCTACGCCACCTTCATTCATGGCCACACCCACCAGCCGGCCAAACACGACCACATTGTTGACGGCATCCACGTCGAACGCTGGGTGCTTTCCGACTGGCACGAAGAACGTGGCGAATGCCTGGTTTGGGATGGCGAAATGCTGAAGCGCGAGCCCATCCTCGCTGCCGACCGGAAAAATTAGCATGAGCATCGCCAACCGCGCCCTGGCCATCCTGCGCGACGTCTTCGGCTACCCGGCCTTCCGCGGCGCCCAGGCCGAAATCATCGAGCACATCGGCAGCGGCGGCGACGCCCTGGTCCTGATGCCGACCGGCGGCGGCAAGAGCCTGTGCTACCAGATTCCCGCCCTGCTCCGGCCGGGCTGCGCCGTCGTCGTCTCGCCGCTGATCGCCCTGATGCAGGACCAGGTCGACGCCATGATCCAACTCGGCGTCAAGGCCGCCTGCCTCAATTCGACCCTCGACTGGCGCGAGGCGCAGGCCGTCGAGCAGGCCATTTTCAGCGGCAATCTCGACCTCGTCTATATCGCCCCCGAACGCCTGCTGCTCGAGCGCACGCTGGCCATGCTCGACAGCCTCTACGAGGCCGGCAAGCTGGCGCTGTTCGCCATCGACGAAGCGCACTGCGTCTCGCAATGGGGTCACGACTTCCGGCCGGAATACCTGCAGCTGTCGACGCTGCACGAACGCTACCCGAACATCCCGCGCATCGCGCTGACGGCCACCGCCGACCAGGCGACGCGCAGCGAGATCCTGACCCGGCTCGGCCTGAATGAAGCGCGCGTCTTCCTGTCCAGTTTCGACCGCCCGAACATCCGCTATACGGTGGTCGAAAAAGACACGCCGAAGAAGCAGTTGCAGGCTTTCCTGGCCAGGCGCAAAGGCCAGGCCGGCATTGTCTATTGCCTGTCGCGCAAGAAGGTTGAAGAAACCGCCACCTGGCTGTCCGAACAAGGCTTCCCGGCCCTGCCCTACCACGCCGGCCTGCCCGCCCCGGAACGCGCCGCCAACCAGCGCCGCTTCCTGCGCGAGGAAGGCCTGATCATGTGTGCGACGATCGCCTTCGGCATGGGCATCGACAAACCGGATGTGCGCTTCGTCGCCCACCTCGACCTACCGAAAAGCATCGAAGCCTATTACCAGGAAACCGGCCGGGCCGGCCGCGACGGGGAACCGGCCGAAGCCTGGATGACCTACGGCATGCAGGACGTCGCGCTGCAACACGCGCGCATCGCCGAATCGGGCGCCGGCGAAGGCCAGAAAATTCTCGAATCTCAGCGCCTGACCGCGCTGCTCGCCTACTGCGAGGCACCGCGCTGCCGGCGGCAAGTCCTGCTCAACTACTTCGGCGAGGAGCGCGAACCCTGCCACAACTGCGATGTCTGCCAGGACCCGCCCGAACTATGGGACGGCACACTGGCCGCGCAGAAGGCACTGTCGGCCATTTTCCGCACCGGCATGCGTTTCGGCGTTACCCACCTGACCGACATCCTGCGCGGCAAGGCGACCGACAAGGTCAAACAATGGAAGCATGACCAGTTGCCGACTTTCGGCGTCGGCGCCGACCTCGACGACCATGCTTGGAAAAGCGTCTTCCGCCAGCTGGCGGCGGCTGGCCTGGTACATGTCGACATGGCCGAACACGGCGCCCTGCAACTGACCGATGCCGCGCGTCTGGTGCTGAAAGGCGGCCAGCGCGTCGAACTGCGCCGGCCGCTCAAACGCAAGAGCAGCAGTGCGTCGCGCAGCAGCAGTACGGTCGTGCACAGCGAACTGGCCCCGGCCGACGAGGCACTGTTCCAGCTGCTGCGTGGCTGGCGCGGCGATACTGCCCGCGAGCAAGGCGTCCCGGCCTACGTCATCCTGCATGACAAGACCCTGCGTGAACTGGCCGAAGTGCGGCCGACCAGCCACGGCCTGCTGGCCGGCATCACCGGCATGGGCAGCGCCAAGATCGAGCACTACGGCGAAGAACTGCTGCAACTGATTCGCAACGAAGGCTGAAAGCCCCCCGGCCGCGCAGCAGCCGAAGGCTGCTGCGCCATGCAGCCAGCATCATCGATGCGGTATAATTCAACGTCATTTTTGCCGCAACAGCGGGCCTTCCCATTCGAACAATACCTTGGCAGCCGCTCACGGCGAGCCGGCATTCAGGTTTTGTCACAGTGCAGCGCCAGCCCCGGCCGGCGCGGGTGCCGCTGAAGACGGCGAGGTTCGGCAAACAGGACGAAACCGACAATCGAAGAAAGTATCGCGATCATGAGTCAGCCCACGCAATTCGAAGTTTTTTCCCCGCTCGGCAATGCAGATTTTCATCTCCACGCGCTCAGCTGTCGCGAAACCCTCTGCCAGATCAGCGAAATCCGCCTCGAATGCCTCAGTCTGAAGAGCGATATTGACCCCGATACGCTGCTCGGCAAGATGTGCAGCATCCGCATCAGCCTGCCCGATGAAGGTGAGCGCTTCCTCGCCGCCTATTTCACCCATTTTTCGCATACCGGCACGCTCGGTCGCCACCAGCGTTATGCCGCCACCCTGCATCCCTGGCCCTGGTTCATGACCCGGACGACAGACTGCCGCATTTTCCAGAACAAGACCGTACCGGAGATCATCAAGGAAGTCTTTGCCGATCATTCCGTCGCCGAATTTCGCGATGCGCTGACCGGCAGTTATTCACCCCGCGAATACTGCGTGCAATATCGCGAAACCGACTTCGACTTCGTCGCCCGTCTGATGGAAGAGGAAGGGATCTATTTCTTCTTCGAATACGAAAAGGACAAGAACCTGCTTGTCCTCGCGGACAGCTATGCCGCGCACAGCCCGGTGCCCGGCAACGCCTCCTTCCAGTTCATCGACCACCCGGTAGACGACGAATCCGATCACATCACCGACTGGCATTTCGAACGCTCCGTACAACCGGGCAAAACCCGCGTGATCGACTACGACTTCAAGCGGCCGCGCGTCAAACTCGACGCCAAGTCCATTCGCCCGCGCAGCAACGCGCAGAGCGAGCACGAAGTCTTCGACTACCCGGGAGAATTCGTCGAGCAAGCGGACGGTGAACACCTGGCCCGCGTCCGTCTCGACGAGTTCCAGGCGCAATACGAAACCGCGCGGGCCCAGACCAATGCCCGCGCCATCGCTTGCGGCATGCTGTTCTCACTGACCGACCATGTGCGAAACGAGCAGAACACCGAATATCTGGTGACCGGCACCAGTCTCGACATCAGCAGCGAAGGTGCCGAAGCGAACCGATCGGGCAGCGGCAGCCAGTATCGCTGTCAAATCACGGCGCTTAACAGCAAGCAGGATTTCCGCCCGCCGCGCATCACGCCGCGCCCCTTTGTCCGCGGCATCCAGACTGCAGTCGTCGTCGGCCCGGCCGGCGACGAAATCCACACCGACAAGTACAGCCGCATCAAGGTCCAGTTTCACTGGGATCGGCGCGGCCAGAACGATGCCGACAGTTCCTGCTGGATTCGCGTCGCCCAGCCCTGGGCCGGGCAGAACTGGGGCTTCATCACCATTCCGCGCATCGGCCAGGAGGTGGTGGTCGAGTTTCTCGAAGGCGACCCCGACCGGCCACTGATCATCGGCAGCGTGTACAACGCCGACAAGATGCCGCCCTACGAACTGCCGGCCAACATGACCCAGTCCGGCATCAAGACGCGCTCGAGCAAGGGCGGCACGCCGGACAACTGCAACGAAATCCGCTTCGAGGACAAGAAGGGCGAGGAACAGCTCTACATCCACGCCGAAAAGGACCAGTCGATTTCCGTCGAGAACGACGAAAGCCACACCGTCGGACACGACCGCAGCAAGACTGTAGACAATGATGAAACCGTGCACATCAAGCACGACCGCAAGGAAACCGTCGACCACGACGAAACGATCACGATCGGCAACAACCGCACCGAAACGGTCGGCGTCGACGAAACCGTCAGCATCGGCGGCAACCGCGCCGTCACCATCACCGGCAACGACCAGCTTGACGTCACCGGCAGCATCAAGCAGACAGCCATGGGCGAGATCGTGATTACTTCGAACACCAAGATCACGCTCAACGTCATGGGCTCCACCGTCGAGATCTCCCCGTCCGGTATCACCGCCAGTTTTGGCGCATCTTCGATCACCATCGATGCGGCGGGGGTCGCCGTCGCCGGCCCGAAAATTTCGCTCAACGGCTGAGCTCGGGCATGAATCTCAACCCCGTCGAGCGCCGCCTCGAGCAGCTCAACCGGCACTGGCTCGAATTCCGCGCCGATACGACGCGCCGCCTGCTCGTCTGGCAGGTGCCGGCCAACGCCGTGCGCCTCTGCGAAGGCTATGTCGAAGCCCAGAAGCACGAGCACCCCGACTACGGCTCCGGCGACCTTTTCCTGCTCTTCAAGACGCCGTTCGTGCACGGCCTGCGCTACGCCCGCGACCTCAAGGAAGCCCTGCGTGGACAATATGAGGCCAGCCGCGAGACGCTGCAGGCGCAGGGTCTGGCCACCGACTGGTCGTTCCAGCCGGCGGCCGTGCCCGACACCGCGGCGGCCTTTGCCCATGCCGTGCGCAGTTTCGGCTCGCACTACCGGAACAGCGTCGGCCACATCGTCATCGTTCTCATGCCGGGCAGCATTGCCCACCGCGCCAGCTGGGAAAACTGGATGCAGGCCCTGTTCGCCACCGACCTGCCGGAACGCCTGCGCGTCCTGCTCATCGACACGCTGGAAAACCCGCGTTTTATCCGCCTGGCCGAGCAGCTCGGCGAACGGGCCAAAATCCAGCAACCGGCGCTCGATGGCCTGGCCGTTGCCGAAGAATGCTTCGCCCAGGAAGGCATCGGCCCGGCCGCCACCTTCCGCTCGCTGAGCATGGGCGTCGCCGCCCTGCTCGAGAAAGGCAGTGCCGATCAGGTGCGGGCCCGCGTCGTCGACGCCCTGGCCTTCGCCGAAAAACAGGGCTGGCTCGACCAGCAGGTCGCCCTCAAGCTCATGATGGCCGGCGCCTTCGTCAAGGAAGCGCGTTATCCGGAAGCCCTGCAGACTTACCAGCGCGCCCGCCACGATGCCGAGCAGACCCTGCCGGCCAGCCACCCGGCGGCCCGCAAGCTCATTCAGCAGACCTGGTTCGGCCAGGCCGGCGTCCATCTCGTCGCCGGTCAGCTACCCGAAGCCGCCCACTGTTACGACCAGGCGGGCGGCGTCGCCGAAGCCGACAATAACGCCATCCTCGGCATCGAAGCCTGGCGCATGAGCGCGCAAGTCCTGGCCCAGGCCGGCGATCCCGCGGCCAGCGCCGAGCGCGCCACCCGGGCGCTGAACC
>JBAQDI010000041.1:0-10993 GCA_049294655.1 Azonexus sp. | reverse complement strand
GGCACCGCTCACGCCACCCACCGTCAGCGGCAGGGTTTCGGTCGCGGCCGAGTCCACCACGCTGTCGTCGATCGTCGGGACGGTCACCGTGAAGCTGGTCACGCCCGCCGGTACGGTGATCGTGCCGTTGCTGTTGAGGACCACGTTGTTGCTGAAGGTCGGCGGGGTCGTGTAGTCGCCCGTGCCGGCCGTGCCACCACCCAGGTTGAAGGTGTAGGTGGCCGGCGTCAGGGTTTCCGTGCTCAGGGTGACCGTGTACACCAGGTCATTGCCTTCGATGACGGTATCGCCCGCTGCGCCCGGCTGACCCGGTTCGACCGTCGTGATGCTCGGCTGGTCGTTGTCGATGAGCAATGGAGCCCGCTCAATCGACTCGAGCGGTGCACCGCGATTCGTCCCGAACTGGAAGGACAGCGGATCGACCGTTTCGACAACGCGCAGGAATTCAACGAAGGTATGGCCTTCGTTGCCGCCCTGGGCGGCACCGGCGGCTGGGGCTTCTTCTTCGAGCAGCGCGTCGAGGCTGCCGCCGCGGGTCAGGGCCTTGGTGATTTTCTCGAAACCCTTGCCATGATCGGCGACCGCACTGTCGGTTGCATCCGGCTTGACCAAGGCGGCGACTTCCGCGTCGAGCTTGGCCACTTCACCCGGCCGGACCTCGATTTCACGGCCATCCGTCAGCTTCAGGAGGACTTGTGAGCCGTCAGAGGCAACCACGGACTCGCCTTCGCGGATCGCGTCGCCAAGCTTCAGTCGCCGCAACTTGCCAGCAGCATCGCGGGCGAATGCTTCGCCACTCAGGGAAGTAACTTTGGCAACGACGACGGATTGGGCCATGACAACACTCCACAGACTAAGGGTAATGTTGGCAGTGTAGGAGTCCGGTCAGGGCAAAACAATTGCACCAAAGTACAGGTCCGACTGTCTCGACGCGGAATCCCCGCGCCCGGCGCTCAGAGCGTCAGGCCGTTGATGCGCAGGGAAAGCTGGAGGCGGTCGCGCAAGCTCAGCTTTTCAAAAATGGTCGTCAGGTGCGCCTTGACGGTTCTTTCGGTAATACCCAGCTGGCTGGCGACTTCCTTGTTACTGGCGCCGCCGGCGACCAGCCGTGCAACCTGGGTTTCACGTTCGGAAAGCAGTTTGGACCAATCATCCCGGGGCGGGCGTTCCGCCTTCTCGCCGAGAATCCGCGACGTGCTGCCGACCAGTTGCCGAAGCAGCGTTTGCCCGACCCACAGACCGCCGTTACTTACCACCAGGGCGACCTGTTTGAGCACTTCCGGGGCGGCATTGGTATTGCAGCAACCGGCCGCGCCGGCAGACAGCGCCTGCATGACCAGCGCCTCGTCCGGCTCGTCACAAAGCACGACCAGCGGTTTGCCGCCAGCCAACGGGACAACACCACCGAGTACCAGTTCGACATCCTCGCCGGAACGCAGGCGGCACCAGACGATGCCCGGGCCGGCAGCAGCCAGTCCGGTCAACTGATCCCTTTCCAGCAGCTTTGCTGCCGGCATCGCCTCCTGCCATGCCGGCAGGGAACTCCCCTTGAGATCAACAATCCAGTGCTGCATCAACGCTCCGTCATCGCCACGTTCTTGGCACGCAAAACAGGTTTCAGGAGATAGGCGAGAACGCTTTTCTTGCCGGTCATGATATCCACTTCGGCGACCATGCCGGGAATGATCGGCAGATTGGCGTCACCGAAGCCTGGCTTGTTGGTGCGTACCCGGACCGTGTAGAAGGCATTGCCCTTGTCGTCGGTGACCGTATCGGCGCCGATATGCTCCAGCGTGCCTTCAAGGCCGCCGTAGATCGAGAAATCATAGGCCGTGAACTTGACCATGACCGGCTGCCCCGGACGCAGGAAGGCGATATCGCGCGGCACGACGCGCGCTTCGAGCAACAGGGCGTCTTCGAGCGGCACGATTTCGATCATGTCCTTGCCGGCCTGGACGACACCGCCCACGGTATTGATCAGCAGGCGCTTGACCGTACCCTTGACCGGCGAACGGATGGAGGACTGCTTGACCCGGTCGGAGAGCGCGACACTGCCTTCGGCCAGACCATTTAGCTTGCCGGAAATCTCCGAGAGTTCCTTGCCGGCATCATTGCGGAAGCTCAGTTCGACTTCCTCGATCTTGCGCTGCGCCTCGTTGATCGAGGCCTGGACGCGGGTAATCTGGGCCGAAGCCTGATCGCGTTCGCCGCGATAGCGGGAAACATCGCGTTCCAGACGCAGCAGCTCGACTTCCGACACCGCCCCGGAATTGATCAGCGGCCGGGTCACGGCCAGTTCCTTCGAGGTCAGGTCGTAGCCCTGTGACGCCTGGGTGCGGCGGGCCTGCGCTTCGTTCAGTTCCTGCTGGCGCTGCGACAACTGCTGGCGGGCAATCGAGATGGCGGCGCCCATTTCACTGCGCTTGGCTTCGTAGTACTGCTGCTCCTGGGCGACGATTTCCGGATCTTCCTTGAGCACCTCGGGCGGCGGCACGAAGGGCTTGCCGTCGGTCATCGCCTTGAGGCGGGCCGACTTGGCGAGCAGGCTGAGATATTGAGCCCGGTTCTCGCTGACCGACGAGGCAAAGCGGGTTTCGTCGATCTTGATCAGCAACTGGTTGGGCTGCACCACATCGCCTTCGTGTACGAGGATTTCGGCGACCAGGCCGCCATCGATGCTCTGCAGCACCTGCAACTGTTTGGAAGGAATCACCTTGCCATCGCCACGCGTCACTTCATCAAGCTGGGCAATCGCCGCCCAGACGACGAAGAGGCCCATCGCGATGGCCACGACGCGCAAGACCAGCCGGGCCCGCAGCGGCTCCTGGCGCAACATGGCGAGATCGGCATCGGTCGCAAAATCGACGACTTCGACATCTTCGCGATTCGGCAGACGGCCGAGTATGCGTTCAACCTGTGGCGCGCTTTTCTGTGCCACCCGTTCCAGCCAGGCGTGCACCTTGCCGAGCAATGCTTTCAGCCGCTTCATGATGAGGCTCTCCCGATGCGGCCGCTCTGCAGCGCCTGGATCACCTGGTCGCGCGGCCCGTCGGCGACGACCCGTCCATCGTCGATGACGACAACGCGGGTGGCCAGGTCGAGCAGGCTGTTGCGGTGGGTAACGATGATCACCGTCTTGTGCGCCGCCATTTCCTTGAGGCGTTGCTTGAATTGCTGCTCGGAGGAGAAATCCATCGAACTGGTCGGTTCGTCGAGCAGCAGGATGGGTGGATCCATGAGGAAGGCGCGGGCGATCGCCACGCCCTGGCGCTGGCCGCCGGACAGCGAATCACCGCGCTCGCCGATCATCATGTCGAAACCGTCCGGATGCCGATTGACGAATTCGGTCAGACCGGCCGCTTCGGCCGCCGCCATGACCGCCGCGTCATCGGCAAAAGGCGCGCCGATGGCGATGTTGTCGCGCAGCGTGCCATAGAACAAGGTGACATCCTGCGCCACATAACCGATATTGCGCCGCAGATCGGCCGGATCGAGCTGGCGGACATCGACGCCGTCGATGCTGACCGCCCCGCCGGTCGGCTGATACAGGCCGAGCAGCAGTTTCTGCAGCGTCGTCTTGCCGGAGCCGATGCGGCCGATGACGACGATCTTCTCGCCGGCGGCAAACTTGCAGGACAGGCCCTTGAGGGCCGCTATCGAACAGCCGGGATAGCTGAACTGCACATCGTGGAATTCGATATTGCCCTTGAGATGAGGACGGTGCACGAAAGCCGCATCTGCCGGGCGTTCGACCGGATTGGCCATGACCTGCTCGAGCGAGGTCAGGGCCACCTTGGCATTGTGATACTGCATGAGCAGGCCGACCATCTGGCCAAGCGGCGCCACCGCCCGCGACGACAGCATGGTGCAGGCGATCAGGCCGCCCATGCTGAGCTTGCCGTCGGCAATCAGGTAAACGCCGCCGATCACCACCACGACATTGACCAGTTGCTGCACTTCCAGCGCCCCGTTGGTCGCCGCTGCCGACAGAAAGCGCATCTTGTTGTTAACCCGGGCGACAAAGGCCACGGACTTTTCCCATTTCGACTGCATGACGCTCTCGGCGCCCTGCGTCTTGATGGTTTCCAGGGCCGACAGACTTTCGATCAGCGTCGCATTGCGCAGCGCCCCGGCCCGATAGGTCGTTTCCGAAAGGTCGTGCATCTTGTGCTGCAGGATGTAGGCGTAGATGACGACGACGATGATGGCCAGGAAGACCGGAATGATCAGTTGCCAGGCAATCAGGGCAATGACCAGGATGAAAATCAGGGCGAAGGGCAGATCGATGAAGGCGGTGACCGTCGCCGAAGCGATGAAGTCGCGCACCGTCTCGAAGGAGCGCAGATTGGAGGCAAAGGCGCCGACCGCCGCCGGCCGCGCTTCCATGCGCACGCCGAGCACCCGCTCCATGATTTTTGCCGACAGCTGCATGTCGATACGGGCACTGGCCAGATCGATGAAATAGCCGCGCAACAGTTTCAGCACGAAATCGATGCCAATCAACAGCATCACGCCGAGGGCCAGCACCCACAGCGTCTCCATCGCCCGGTTCGGGACCACGCGATCATAGACATTCATCGAGAACAGCGGCATGGCCAGGGCCATGACGTTGATCAACAGGGCAGCACCGAGTACGTCGCGGTAGACCAGCCACTGTTCGGCCATCGCCCCCCAGAACCAGTGACGCAACTTGACCTCGCCAACCTGCGGCGTGCGCTTGTCAAAACGAAAATGCGGCCGGGCGAAGATGGCGACGCCCGTATACCGGGCATCCAGCACCTCGCGCGCCATCAGCACCGTGCCCTGGCTGGTCTCCGGGAACAACAACCGGGCATTTTCACCCGAATCGTCCCAGCCAAGCAGGACGCAGGCCTCGCCAGCGTCGGTCAGCAGAACGGCCGGCAACAGTGCGGCATCGATCTTTTCCAGGGTCCGCCGGACAATCTTGGCCGAAAGACCGGCTCGACTGGCCGCCCGGGCGAACAAGCCGGGCGTCAGCGAACCTTTTTCCAAAGGCAGGCCGGAAATCAGTGCGGCACGCGTACTCGGCCGACCATGAATGCGTGTCAACTCGACCAGACAATCCAGCAATGGATCGTGGTGCAGCAGGTCTTCCCGCGCCCCGGGCTTGCCGGGCTCTGTTGAAAATCCGATATCCGCGCTCATGGCCCTCCCAGGCTTTTTTCGTTGAATTCTATATTAGACGAAACTGCCCAGATTGAAGAAATGTAAAAAGGCGGTCGAAACCGCCTTTTCGTGAGCATTTCAACAATTTATACCATTAACGGAACGATCAACAAGGCCACCAGATTGATGATCTTGATCAGCGGATTAACCGCCGGGCCCGCCGTATCCTTGTAGGGATCGCCAACCGTATCACCGGTCACGGCAGCTTTATGCGCTTCCGAACCTTTTCCGCCGAAATGGCCATCCTCGATGTATTTCTTGGCGTTATCCCAGGCACCGCCCCCCGTCGTCATCGAAATGGCGACGAACAGACCGGTGACGATGGTCCCGACCAGCAGACCACCGAGCGCCACCGGACCGAGCGTCAGACCGACGAGAATCGGCACGGCCACCGGCAGGATGGAAGGGATCATCATTTCCTTGATGGCCGCCACGGTCAGCATATCGACAGCCTTGGAATAATCCGGCTTGGCCGTGCCTTCCATGATGCCGGGGATTTCCTTGAACTGGCGACGCACTTCGACAACCACGGCGCCGGCCGAACGACCCACCGCTTCCATGGCCATCGCACCGAACAGGTAGGGAATCAGACCGCCGATGATCAGACCGATGATCACCATGTGGTTCGACAAGTCGAAGGTAAAGGGCAGGCCCGTCGTTTTATCCAGACCCAGGGCGTGCGTGTAGTCGGCGAACAAGACCAGGGCAGCCAGACCGGCGGAACCGATGGCATAGCCCTTGGTCACCGCCTTGGTGGTATTGCCCACGGCATCGAGCGGATCGGTGACATCGCGCACTTCTTTCGGCAACCCGGCCATTTCGGCGATACCACCGGCGTTGTCGGTAATCGGGCCGTAGGCATCAAGCGCCACGACGATACCGGCCATCGACAGCATGGAGGTAGCGGCGATGGCAATGCCGAACAGCCCGCCCATGGCATAGGCGGCGTAGATCGAGGCACAGACCGAAAGTACCGGCCAGGCCGTCGACTTCATCGAAACCCCCAGACCGGCGATGATATTGGTCCCATGTCCGGTCGTCGAGGCTTCGGCGACATGCTTGACCGGCCCGTACTCGGTACCGGTGTAATACTCGGTAATCCAGACCAGCGCAGCGGTCAGGAGCAGGCCGACGAGCGAACAACCGAACATGGTCATGGTATTGATCGTCGAGCCATCCGGCAGCACGGCCCCGGCGCCGATCAGCCAGGAAGTCACCGGATAGTAGGCCGCCAGGGCCAGCACACCGGCCACCGTCAGGCCGCGATACAAGGCGGCCATGATCTTGCCGCCTTCGGTCGCCTTGACGAAATAGCAGCCGACAATCGAAGCGATGATCGAGACACCGCCGAGGGCCAATGGATAGAGCAGCAGGTTTTCACCCAGTGCCGGCGTCCCCTTGATGATCAGCGCGGCCAGCACCATGGTGGCGACCACGGTCACGGCGTAGGTTTCGAACAGGTCGGCCGCCATGCCGGCGCAGTCACCGACGTTGTCGCCGACGTTGTCGGCGATCACCGCCGGGTTGCGCGGGTCGTCTTCGGGAATGCCGGCTTCGACCTTGCCCACCAGGTCGGCGCCAACGTCAGCGCCCTTGGTGAAGATGCCGCCACCGAGCCGGGCGAAGATGGAAATCAGCGAGGAACCGAAGGCCAGGCCGACCAGCGGTTCGATGACATGGCTCAGTTCGGCACCCGGCGCATTGACCGACTTCAGGAAGACGAAATAGCCAGCCACACCGAGCAGACCCAGACCGACGACGAGCATGCCGGTGATGGCGCCGCCCTTGAAGGCGACATCGAGGGCGGCAGCAATGCCGCCACGCGCTGCTTCAGCGGTACGCACATTGGCGCGCACGGAAACGTTCATGCCGATGAAACCGGCCGCACCGGAGAGCACGGCACCAATCAGGAAACCGAAGGCAGTCAGCCAACCGAGTTTGGGAATAACGCCGATCACCACAAACAACACGACGCCCACCATGGCAATCGTTTTGTATTGTCGACTCAGGTACGCCTCGGCCCCTTCCTGGATAGCCTTGGCAATTTCCTGCATGCGCTCGTTGCCGGCTGGCAACGCGAGGATCTGTCGGCTGGAAACCCAGCCATACAGGACTGCTAACACGGCGCAACCAAGCGCCAGCCACAATGCCGCTGTACTCATTACTCCCCCCTCTTCATGACTAACAAAAAATCAGATCGTGAATGCCTCCAGCTTTTTCTCGATGGACACATTCTGCAAACGGACATAGTCCGGCAAACCCTTGCGATACGGTGGCGGCTCCTCGCCTTCGATCAACGGCTGCAGGTAGGTCCGGCAGGCATCGGTGATGTGGAAGCCATCGGCCGAGATGAACTCGGCCGGCATCTTGCGTTCGACATTGGCGACATCCTTGAGCGGCGCTTCGCCGATCTGCCAGCGGTACGGTTCGTCAGCCAGGCGCTCAATGGTCGCCATCACGGCATTCTTGCCCTGCAGCGCCAGTTGCACGGCAGCGACGCCGAGCGCATGTGCCTGCTCGACATCGGTGCGTGAGGCCAGGTGGCGGGCCGAGCGTTGCAGGTAATCGGCAAGCGCCCAGTGATACTTGTAGCCGAGCTTGTCCTTGATCAGTTGCGCGACAATCTGGCCGACCCCGCCCAGTTGCGAATGGCCGAAAGCGTCCTTGGTCCCGGAATCGGCAATCAGCTTGCCCGAGGCATCCGAGAGCCCTTCCGAAACGGCGACGGTGCAATAGCCGTATTGTTTGACACACTCGTCGACGCGGACCAGGAAGCGCTCCGGGTCGAACGGCACTTCCGGGAATAACAGGATATGCGGCGGCTCGCCGGCATTTTCCGAAGCCAGGCCGCAGGCGGCGGTAATCCAGCCAGCGTGGCGGCCCATCACTTCGAGGACAAAAATCTTGGTGGACGTGCGCGCCATTGAGGCGACGTCGTAGCCGGCCTCGCGAATCGAGGTGGCGACATACTTGGCGACCGAACCGAAACCCGGGCAGCAGTCGGTAAGCGGCAAATCGTTATCGACGGTTTTCGGCACGCCGACACAAACCACGGGGTAACCGAGCTTCTCGGCGATCTGCGAGACTTTCCAGGCGGTATCCATGGAATCGTTGCCGCCGTTGTAGAAGAAATAGCCGATGTCGTGCGCCTTGAACACCTCGATCAGGCGTTCGTACTGGGCACGGTGGTCTTCCAGGCTTTTCAGCTTGTAACGGCAGGAACCGAAGGCGCCACCCGGCGTCGAGCGCAGGCGGGCAATCGCTGCGTCGGATTCAAGACTGGTATCGATGAGATCTTCGGTCAATGCGCCGATGATGCCGTCGCGACCGGCATAGACTTTGCCGATCTGTTCGGGATGCCGGCGTGCTTCCTGGATCAGGCCGCACGCCGTCGAGTTGATGACGGCGGTTACGCCCCCTGACTGTGCGTAGAAGGCGTTTTTTACCGTCATGCTTTTCCCTTATTTCAGAGCGTCAAAAACGCTCTTGGTAATCGTATCGACCGAGCCTACCCCGGCCACCTTGGCAACCTTCGGTGCCTTGGCATCACCTGTCGCCGCCCACTTGCTGTAGAACTCGACCAGCGGCTTGGTTTGGGAATGGTAGATATCGAGGCGTTTCTTGACGGTTTCTTCCTTGTCGTCGTCGCGCTGCACGAGGTCTTCACCGGTCACGTCGTCCTTGCCGGCAACTTTCGGCGGGTTGAACTTGACGTGGTAGGTGCGGCCGGAGGCCAGGTGGGCACGGCGGCCGGCCATGCGTTCAACGATGTCGCTGTCCGGAACGTCGATTTCGAGCACGACGTCGAGTGCAACACCGGCTTCCTTCATGGCTTCAGCCTGCGGAATGGTGCGCGGGAAACCGTCGAACAGGTAACCGTTCTGGCAATCGGCCTGGGTCAGGCGATCCTTGACCATGCCGATGATGACGGCGTCCGGCACCAGGCCGCCCGCGTCCATGTGCTTTTTGGCTTCCAGGCCGAGGGCGGTACCCGCCTTGACTTGAGCGCGCAGCATGTCGCCGGTGGAAATCTGCGGAATACCGAATTCCTTGCAGATGAAGGTGGCTTGCGTGCCCTTGCCGGCGCCGGGTGCGCCTAACAGAATCAATTTCATGGAGTGTCCCTCGGATTCAAAATTAGTAAATCGTTTTTATTATCGGCTTGTTTGGCTGCCGTTCTCTAAAGGCGAAAAATTACTCGCTATTGCCGGCCCGGTCAAACAATTTGCGCATGCGCTCGGCGTCTTCGGGCGTATCGACACCCGGTGCCGGGGCTGCGGCAATCAGCAAAACGCTGATCCGGTAACCGTGCCACAAGGCGCGCAATTGCTCCAGCGACTCGAATTGTTCGGTCGGCGCCATGCCCAGCCCGGCATAGGCCTGCAGAAAACTGGCGCGGTAGGCATAGAGGCCGACATGGCGATAGGCCGGAAAACTGGGCGGCAGGGTTTCGCCGCCAGCCTCCCTGGCGAAATGGTCGCGCGCATAGGGAATCGGCGCCCGGGAAAAATAGGCGGCATCGCCGTCAGCCCGGCAAACCACCTTGACCACGTTGGGATTGAAGAAATCCGCCGCTTCGCTGATCGGGTGCGCCACGGTGGCGATCGCGGCGCCGCTGCTCGCCAGTTGGCGGGCAGTTTGGGCGATGACTTCCGGTTCGATCAGCGGCTCGTCGCCCTGCACATTGACGATCAGGGTATCCGCACCCCAGCCACGCAGTTCGACGACTTCGGCCAGACGGTCGGTGCCGGTCGGATGATCGGCCCGCGTCATCAGCACATTGAGGCCATGCGCCCGGGCGGCGGCAAAGACGTCCGGATGATCGGTCGCTACCCAGATTTCCTCCGCCCCGGACAAGGCGGCCTGTTCAGCCACCCGGACGACCATCGGCTTGCCGCCGAGATCGAGCAGCGGCTTGGCCGGCAGACGGGTCGAGGCGTAACGGGCCGGAATGACGACCTTGAACGGAACGGCCGTCATGTCAGTCTTCGGCGGGCAGTTGCCGGGCTTCGTCCTCGAGCATGATCGGGATGTCGTCGCGGATCGGGAAAGCCAGTTTGCAGGGTTTGCAGACCAGTTCCTTTTCGGCTTTGCGGTGTTCGAGATTGCCCTTGCAAATCGGGCAGACGAGGATATCAAGCAGTCGGGCGTCCACGGAGTTTCTCCACAACAAGTTCAATTAGGGCCGGCGGAAGCTCGGCCTCGACGGGCAACACCCAGGTTTCCCCGGCCGTCAGTCCGGCGCATTTTACTGCATCCTTCTCGGTCATCAGCAGGATGCCGTCAGCGGCAAAGGCCAGATCAGCCGCGACATAGGCGTGGTGATCGGCAAACGGCTGCGCCACGAACTGCAAACCCAACCCCTCCAGGGTCCGGAAAAAGCGCCCGGGATCGCCGATGCCAGCCAGGGCGTAGAGTTTTTTGCCGGCCAGATCGGCTGCCGTACAGCGCTGCTGCGGGTCATCCAGCCGCCAGAAGGGGCCCGGCCGCAGAGACATGGCAAACCACGGCACGGCCGGCGGCAAACGGCTGTCCGGCGATCCGTTACAGATCACCGCATCGACTTCGGCCAGACGCGCCAGCGGCTCGCGCAGCGGCCCGAGCGGCAGGCGCCAGCCGTTGCCGGCGCCGCGCCCGTCGAAAACGGCCAGTTCGACATCGCGGCCCAGACGGTAATGCTGCAGGCCGTCGTCGCACAAAATCACATTCACTTCGTGCTGGGCCGCCAGCAGGGCCAGTCCGGCCGCCGCCCGGTCGCGGCCGACCCAGACCGGCACACCGCTGCGCCGGGCGAGCAGGATGGGCT
>JBAQDI010000040.1:0-1838 GCA_049294655.1 Azonexus sp. | reverse complement strand
CGCGCGGTGATCCACATGATGCAGTGCCGCGCCGAACAGGGCGTGATGGACGCCGTGGGTACCTACTTCCACCATGCCACACCCGGCCTTGGTGCGCTGGAGCTGTACCAGAACAAAGAATGGGGTTTGAAGCAGCGTGAGCGTGCCATCGCCGGCATGCGCTATTTCGACAGCGTGCTGGCAACGCAGCCCTTTGCAGCCGGCCAGCACTTCTCAGTCGCCGATATCACTTTGTTCGTGGGCCTGAATTTTGCTGACTTCGCCAAGATCGAGTTGCCTGCGGACTTGCCTCATCTGAAGGCGTGGCGCGCTCGTATGGCCCAGCGCCCCAGCATGGGTGGCTGATTCGAACAGTCTCAACTGCCTTCACCTGACCACCCAAACGGAGTACCGATGGACCTCATCAACGCCCAGTTCGACCAACGGGTGCTACTGCATGGTGCCGACCTGCCCTGGGTGGACTCCCCTGTGGCAGGTGTACAGCGCAGAATGCTCGACCGCATAGGCGGTGAGGTTGCCCGAGCAACCTCCATCGTGCGCTACGCACCCGGCAGCCATTTCAGCCCGCACACCCACCACGGTGGTGAAGAGTTCCTGGTGCTTGACGGGGTCTTCCAGGACGAGCGCGGCGACTACCCTGCCGGCAGCTATATCCGCAACCCGCCCACCACACGACACACGCCAGGCTCCGAGACCGGTTGCGTGATCTTCGTGAAGCTGTGGCAGTTCGACCCGGCGGACCGCACCCCGGAGGTGATCGACACCAACAAGATCGGCCGTGTGGACGACGCCACCCGCCCCGGCGTGGCGGTGACGCCCTTGTTCGAGGACGAGCGCGAAACTGTGAGCCTGGAGACCTGGCTACCCGGCACACGGCTTGACGCCGTGATGCCTGACGGCGCGGAACTGCTGGTGCTGTCCGGCGGCTTCACAGAGGGCGCAGACGAACTGCGAGCCTGGTCTTGGTTGCGCGTCCCTCGAGGGGGGCGACTCACCGCCATCGCTGGGGCGCAAGGCACCACCGTCTGGGTCAAAACGCGCCACCTGAGCTTGGTGCAAGTCCCACCTTCGGCTTGACTAGCACTTGGCAAAGCGATATCGCAAAAATATGTACGGTTGAGACAACGGTACCATGGCTAACAAACGTACCGAACTGCAAACCCTGGCGCAGGCCATCGTCCAGCGATCGGGCTTGCGCGAACTGAGTTTTCGCCAACTCGCCGAACAGACGGGCGTCAAGTCGTCTAGCGTGCACTACTACTTTCCGGAAAAGCACGACCTCACCGCCGTGCTGATCACCAGCTACAGCGAGGCCTTCGCGCAGCGCTTGACAGCCATTGCCAACAAGCCTACAGCCTTAAAACGCAAGCTGTCAGCCTTTATTGACCTATTTGAAGAAGCTGCTCAGGACGACAAGCTGTGCCTGTGCGGCATGTTGGCCGCCGAGTTGTCCTCACTCGACGAGCACTGCCGCAGCCTCTTGAGCGGCTTCTTCAAACAGGCAGAAGCTTGGTTGGCCCAGATCCTGAAGCAACATAAGGGCGAACTGCTTAACCCCCTGCCCCCAAGCCGGTTGGCCGCCGTGATGATGTCCGGGCTGGAAGGCGCCTTGTTGCTGGACCGCGTGAACAGCGCTGGAGACCACTTGCATGCACAACGCCAACTGATCAACTCGTTTGCGGCCGGCACGGCAGTCTGAGACGGCACCACTTTCCGCGACAGGCTCACGCAGCAGCCCGGCTCGCCCACAAACGCCCGCCGGGACTGTCGACCATCCCGCAGCCCCCCATATCCCTTCGGCAAACGGACTGCGCGCCAAGACCGGGAGTGGCTTATTG
>JBAQDI010000039.1:0-49734 GCA_049294655.1 Azonexus sp. | reverse complement strand
ATCTTCCGCACCGGCATGCGTTTCGGTGTCACGCACCTGACCGACGTGCTGCGCGGCAAGGCAACCGACAAGATCAAACAGTGGAACCATGACCAGTTGCCGACCTTCGGTGTCGGCGCCGACCTCGACGACCATGGCTGGAAGAGCGTGTTCCGCCAGTTGGCGGCGGCCGGACTGGTTCATGTCGACATGGCCGAACACGGCGCGCTGCAACTGACCGACGCCGCCCGCGAAGTGCTCAAGGGGCAACGCCAGGTGCAACTGCGCCGGCCGGCCAAGCGCAAGGCCAGCTCGTCGTCCTCACGCAGCAGCACCGTCGTGCATAGCGAACTGTCGTCGGCCGACGAGGTGCTGTTCCAACTCCTGCGCGCCTGGCGCAGCGATACGGCCAAAGAACAAGCCGTGCCGGCCTACGTCATTTTGCATGACAAGACCCTGCGCGAGCTGGCCGAAGTCCGCCCGACCAGCCACGGCATGCTGGCCGGCATCACCGGCATGGGCAGCGCCAAGATCGAGCATTACGGCGCCGAACTGCTCGACCTGATCCGCAACGAGGGCTGACATGGACAGCCGGAACGCACTAAACGCCACGCTGGCCGCCGTCGTCATCGCGGCGCTGATCGTTTCCGGCATCGCCCCCTTCGACCGGGCGACCTGGGTCATGGAAGTGGCGCCAGTCTTGATCGCCCTGCCGCTCATGATCGTCACCCGTAAAAGCTATCCGCTGACGATGCTGCTCACGGTATTGATCGCCATCCATGCGCTGGTGTTGATCGGTGGCGGCGCCTACACCTACGCCCGCGTGCCGCTCGGTTTCTGGCTGCAGGACCTGCTCGGCACGGTGCGCAACCCCTACGACAAGGTCGGCCATTTGCTGCAGGGCTTCGTGCCGGCCATGGTGGCGCGGGAAATCCTGATCCGCGGCGGTTACGTCGTCGGCCGCCGGATGACCGGCTTTGTGTGCATCTGCATTGCGATGGCGATCAGTGCCAGCTACGAGTTGATCGAATGGGCCGCAGCGCTGGCCATGGGCCAGGGCGCTGATGAGTTCCTCGGCACTCAGGGCGACCAGTGGGACACGCAGTCGGACATGTTCATGGCGCTGATCGGCTCGAGCACGGCGATGGCCCTGCTTTCCGGCTGGCATGACCGGCAGCTGGCAAAGCTTTCAAAATTGGGCAAAATTTCCAGTTGACCGTGGAAGTCCACGGCCAGCCATCGCCCGCAACTACATCCCGAGCGATTTGAGGAAATCGGCCTGATCGCTGGCCTCGGTACTCGTCGGCGGCACGGCAACAGGCGGCGCCGCATTGGCCTGCTCGATCAGCGCATCCGGATCGGCCTCCTCGCTCTCGAAATCGTTAAGCTTGATGAACTCGGTGCGGTCGATCGCCAGTTCGAGATAAAAAATGTTGTTGCGGCCGGTAAAGAACGTCACGCGGCGCGCTTCCGGCTTGTCGAGATTGGTATCGACGCTGAGCATGACCTGCTTGGTCAGGGCCAGCATCTTCGGCTGGTTCTGCGTGATGTGGGTCTGCAGCTCGCGCGCCACCTTGCCGGTAAAGTCGCCGACAATCTGGTTCATCAGTTCGCCCATGACATTGGCCACCTCGTCCGAGGTATGCACACTGGCCAGTTCATCCTTGGCCATGCCCATACTCAACATGTAGCTTTCGTACAACTCCATGGCGGCCGCCGCCGAGAAATTGGTGACGACCAGGCCGGAAAACCCGCCGTCGAACAGCACGAAACAGCCGATGTCCGGCTTCAGGCAGGTCTTGCTGATGCGCTGGACCATGCCGGAATAATGGATATTGCTCTGCGTGGCGATGGTCAGCACCTTGGTCACCGAATTGCACAGGCTGCGCAGGATGTCTTCGGTACCGTAGATGACCGGGCTTTCTTGTTGGCTCATGGTTGCAGATCTTCTGAGAGAGTGAATTGAACAGGCGTATGTATACCACGGGCGCGGCTGGCCGCGCCCGCCGGGAAACTACATGCGCAAGGCTTCGGGATCGGCCCGCATCAGGCGCTTGTTCATCTTGCCGACGCTGGTCTTGACCAGGGTCTTGACGAAGCTGACCTGCAGAAGCACGCCATAGCGCGAAATGCCGGCCGTCTCGATGGCATGCGCCGCGTAGTTGCGCAGGGCGTGCTCGGTGATCTGGTCGACCTGTTCCGGCTTGAGGACGACCAGGGCGAGCGGCCGCTCGCCCCACTTGTCGTCGGGCACGCCGATCACCGCCACTTCATGCACCGCCTCGTGCTTGCCGATGATGTCCTCGAGCTGCAGCGATGAGGTCCACTCGCCACCGGTCTTGATGACATCCTTGATGCGGTCGGTGACCTTGAGGTAACCGGCCGGGTTGATGTTGCCGATATCGGCCGTGTGCAGGTAGCCGCCGGCCCACAGGGCTTCGGAGGCTTCCGGCGCACCGAGGTAGCCCTGGGTCAGCCAGGGCGTGCGCACGACCACCTCGCCGGTCGTCTTGCCGTCGTGGGCGACATCCTTCATCTCCGGATCGACGACACGCAGATCGACGAGCGGCAGCGGCAGGCCGGTCTTGGCGCGCAACACCGCCTGCTGTTCGAGCGGCAGCTCAAGATCGCGGCTCGCCAGATGGGCGATGCTCAGCACCGGGCAGGTTTCCGACATGCCGTAGCCGGTGAACAGGTCCATGCCCTTCTTCTGCGCCGCAATCGCCATCGCCTCGGGCAGTGCCGAACCGCCAATCAGGATTTTCCAGCCGGAGAAATCCTTGTCGCGGGCCTGCGGGTGAGTCAGGATCATGTGCAGGATGGTCGGCACGCAATGCGAGAAAGTGACTTTTTCCTCGCTGACCAGGCGGCAGATCAGGTCCGGCTGGTAACGGCCGGGATAGACCTGCTTGAGACCGAGCATGGTCGCCAGGTAAGGGAAGCCCCAGGCATGCACATGGAACATCGGCGTGATCGGCATGTACACGTCTTCACGATGGATATGGCCCTGGCGGTTGGCACCGCCGAGCATCGCGGCACAGCCCAGGGTGTGCAGGACGAGCTGGCGGTGGCTGAAATAGACGCCCTTCGGATTGCCGGTCGTGCCCGTCGTGTAGAAGGTCGTGGCCTGGGCGTTCTCGTCGAAATCGGGAAAATCGTAGGCGGAGGCGGATGCGGCCAGCAGGCTTTCATACTCGGCCGCCATCGGCGCCGGAACAGCCGGCATTTCAGTTTCGTCAGTAAAGAAGATGAAGGTCTTCACCGTTTCCAGGCCAGCGGCGATCTGCACGATGATCGGGAAAAATTCGCTATTGACCAGCAGCACATCGGCCCCGGCGTGGTTCAGCGTGTATTGGATCTGCTCGGGGCTGAGCCGGACATTCACCGTCTGCAGCACCGCCCCCATCATCGGCACGGCAAAGAAGCACTCGAGATAGCGATGGCTGTCCCAGTCCATCATCGCCACCGTCTGCCCCGCGTCGACGCCAAGTTTGCTCAGACCGTTGGCCAGCCGGCCGATACGCTCGTTGAGCGTGCGGTAGCTGTAGCGCAGCTTGCCCTGGTAGGTAATTTCCTGGTCCGGCGCGATGGCCAGCGGGGTCAGCAGCAACTGCTTGATGAGCAGCGGATATTGATAGGCGGAAGCAGTGGACTGAACGAGCTTGACCGGCATTTTTCTCTCCCTGAGCTAAGGTCATTTTTGTCATGACTCAAGCCCGGAATTCTACCCGCCCCCCGCCCCCGCCGGGCAATGGAAGAAATCGGCGAAGACGGCCCGATACCGATCAATGTCACGCCCATTGCTGGACAGAAGCCGGCAGTGTTAGATTAGGGGACAACCATCGACACGGAAACCGGCCATGCAGCAGGAGATTGAAGCCTTCGAACAACTGACGACGATCCTCGAGTGGCTGATGGAATTGCAGGAACGCCACCCGGAAGCCCTGCATTTCGGGCTGATTCATGTCTGCTTCCACGATACGGCCTCGCTCGGCAAGGCCTACGGCGCGCCGGACGCCTCGAAAATGCTCCGGGACCTGGCGCAAAAGCTGCGCCTGTCGTTCCGCAAGAGCGACATCGTGGCCCGGGATCATGCCGATTTCTGGATCCTCGTGCCCTACACCTCGCCGGAAACGGTCACCGAAAAGGTCGCCCTGCTGGTCAAGATTGCCTCGGCCGATGGCCTGGACATCGTCGATCGCGATGTCGCCGTTTTTTCCATGCCCAACCCGGACGTGATGCAGGGCATGGCCTTCAAGTCCGCTAGCGAATTCCTCGACCACCTGAAGAAAAACCGGCAGATCGCCTTCCGCTGGGAACACAGCAGCCAGGCCGCCTAGCCGGCGGATTCAGGGCGCAGTGCCTCAACGCAGCTTGCGCTGCGCCAGGGCCTGCAATTCGGGCGGCAACCCCTGGCTGGCCAGGGCCCGACGGAATGCTTCGCTCGCTTCGGGCTGATGCCCCTCGGCTTCGAGCGCCAGCGCCAGCCCGACCCACGACCGGCCATCGGCCGGTTTGAGACGCAGCGCAGCGCGATAAAAATCGGCCGCCTCGTTCGCCCGTCCCTGGCGCTGGGCTACCGCCCCGGCCAGCGACTGGAAATCGGCATTGGCGGCCGCCTGCGGCAGGGCCGGGTCGAGCGCCTGGCGAGCGGCAGCCACATCGCCCTTGCCCAGTTCCAGACGGGCCAGCGACATCGACCATGAAAGCTGCGACGGATCGAGCCGGATACCGTCGCGCAGCAGCGCACGGGCCTGATCGTTGGCGCCCTGTTCGACCAGTTGCTTGAGCAGCAGCTGACGCGCCGAATGATGCGCCGGAAAATCGACCAGAGCCTGCCGGGCCTGCGCCAGGCTTTCGGTGGTCCGGCCCTGCCCGTAGGCGGCAAGCGCCTTGCGGTAATTCTGCTCGGCCCGCTCCTCCGCCTCATCGAAGGGCGAAGTCTTGGCCACCGTTCCGCTCTTCGGCCTGGCCGGTGGCGGGACAACAGCCGGCTTCGCGGCAGCTGCAGCCTGCGGCGCCCGGCTCGGCCGGGGCGCCGCCTTTTCTTTGGGCTGACGGGCCGGCTCGGGCTTGTGCAGACTGGCCACTGGCGCTGCAGGCGGCGCTTCGACGGCCGGTGACAAGGCTTCCGGAACGGTCGGTGGCAGCGGCGCTTCAGCAATCACCGGCGGCTGTGCCGGCACGGGCTTTTCGGCCGGCGGCGACAGGCTCTTGCCGGCCCAGAAAAACAGGGCGATCAATCCACCGGCGATGACTGCCACCAGCGGCCAGCGCCAGCGCACGAGACGGGCCGGCCGAGCCGAATGCACGCCGGCCGGCAGGTCGGCGGCCAGACCCGGCTCGCCTTCCCTTTTTTCCAGATCCTGCAGCATCTGATTGATCAAACTCACAATATCACCTCACCACCAGGCCCACGGACGACGGGCGCCCTCGGTATCGCGCGCCGCAGCCCGCACGTGTCTGGCGCGCACCAGTTGACCGCCCTCGCCGAACACCGAGAGCAGGCACTTGTTGGCCAGAATATTGATCAGGCGGGGAATGCCGCGCGAAGCGACATACAGCGCCCGCACGGCTTCGTCCGTGAAAAGTTCGCCGGCGACCAGGCCCGCCTTGCGCAGTCGATGCGTCAGGTACTGGTGCAACTCGTCACGCGACATCACCGCCAGCCGGAAGGAAAAGGCAATGCGCTGGCGCAACTGGCGAATCGCCGGGTTGGCCAGATGGCCGTCAAGCTCGGGCTGGCCGAACATGACGATCTGCAGCAGCTTGCGCTTCTCGGTTTCCAGATTGGAGAGCAGGCGCAGGGTCTCCAGGGCCTCGATGGGAATGGCCTGGGCTTCGTCGAGCAGCACGACAACGGTCTTCTGTTCAGCGGCAAACTTGAGCAGCGACTCGTTGAGACTTTTCAGCAATACATAGGGATCGGCGGCATCATCGAGCGCCAGGCCGATTTCATCGGCCACCGAGCGCAGCAGGGTTTCGGGCGACAGGCCGGGATTGGGCAAATAGGCCGTGACGCAGTTTTCCTCGGCCAGCGTCCTGAGCAGGCGGCGGCAGAGCAGGGTCTTGCCGGTCCCGACTTCGCCGGTGATCTTGATGAAGCCCTCGCCGCTCTTCAGGGCGATGAGCAGGGTATTGAGGCCTTCCTGATGGCTGCGCGTGGCATAGATGAATTCGGTGTCCGGCGTGATGCCGAATGGCGCCTCATGCAGACCGAAATACTGGGTATACAGCGGCCCCGGCACGGCGGCCGCAGCCTTCTTGCGGCGCCCGCCCGCACGTTTCGGCTTGGCTGGCGGCGGGGTTTCAGTACTTTCGGGCGTCAGGTTTTCGCTCATCATTGACCGCGGAAAACATCGACCGGCTGCCGGTAACGCTGCGGATCAAACTCGCGCATGCGTCCCTGCGTATCGTCGAGATCCTGGCGCCAGTCGGCATCTTCCTGAATCAGGGTGGGGCGCAGCAGGATCACCAGTTCACGCTTGTTCATGGCCCGTTCGGTCTGCTTGAAGAAATGCCCGAACAAGGGCACGTCGCCCGCCCCCGGCACCTTGTTGATACCATCCGACTGGCCTTCCGACATCAGGCCGCCGATCGCCACGATCATCCCGTCGCGCACCCGGACGATGCTGTCGCTTTCCTTGACCTTGGTCGAGGCGTAAGGCAGTGTGTAGGCGCCCAGCTGGCCGAAATTGATGGTCTTGTCCTTTTCCGAGACCTCGGTCACCGAGGGCCGGATATGCAGCGTGATGTTCCCTGAATCATCGATCTGCGGCGTCACGTCGAGGGCGATGCCCGAGAAGAAGGGCTGGGTGGTGATGGTCGGCGGGTTGTAGGAGGTCGAGCCGGTCGACGAGCCGTTATTGGTATAGGACGGCGGCGTCACCGAAGTGATGTAGTAATCGTCGCTACCCACCTTGATCACCGCCTTCTGGTTGTTCAGCGTGGCGATGCGCGGGTTCGACATGACATAGACCGAGCCCTGCGTCTGCAGGAAGCTGATCAGCGAGGCGAAATTGCTGCTCTGGAAGGCCAGGCCGAGGGCACCGGCGACCGGGAAGCTCTTGATGATGCCGGCGGCACCGGTCAGCGTCGCCGGAAAAGTGCTGACGATATTCCCGTCGGCATCGACGGTGGCAGTACTCAGGGGCTTGCCGCCCGGGAATGCATAATTGCCGGTATTGCCGTTCATCGATGCGACATGGCCGCCCGACTTGTCGAAGGCGGCCCAGTTGATGCCGGTCTTGAATTCGTCGCTGAGCTGCACTTCGAGGATTTTCGCCTCGATCATCACCTGGCGTTCGATATTGGCCTGCAGCGCCTTAAGCAGGCGCTCGACCTCGCGCAACTCGATCGGCAGGGCGCGCACCATGACCACGCCGGACTGGCCGTTGATCAGGTAATTGCGGCCCTCCGGACATTTCAGCTTGTCGATGCGCTGGCCCATCAACTGGCCGACCATGTTGGCCGCCGAAGTCTGGCCGCCGACCCCGGAGCGGGAAACCTCGAAATCGCAGTTGAGCACCGTCGCCATGGCCTGCGACAGGTCGAACCAGAAATCATTGACCACGCCGGTAAACACGTTGGCGCTCTCGCTCATCGACGATGACTGGTTGGGCACCGGCTGTTGGGGAGCAGCGCCGCCCGGATAGGCACTACTGCCGGCAGCTGGCGTGGCCGCCGCCATGCCGGTCGACGAGACGCGGGTCGACGAGGTGCCGCCCCGCTTGCTGGCCAGGTAGCTGACCTGGAACAGCCGCGTCTGCAGGGTATTGGGGATGATGGTGATGCGCGTCCCCTGTACCCGGTAATCGTAACCATAGAGATCGCGCAGCGTGTCGAGTGCCTCGCGAATCGTCACGTCCTTCAGATTGACCGTTACCGTGCCGTTCAGCTCGGGCGGCAGCAGCATGCTGTAACGCGTATCGGAGACCAGGGCCAGGAAGACCTGGCCGGCCGGCGCGTTGTTAACGGCCAGGTCGAAACGCGGCTCGGCCGTACGCGGCGAACGCGGCGCCTCGATCTGCAACGGTGGCAACAGTGCCTCGTTGATCGCCTGCGTCGTGGCATCGCTGCCCCTGGCCTTGTTGTTGGCAAAGGCACTCTGCACGCTATCGGAAATCTTGCCGAAGGTTTCGCCCTTGGGGGCCACAGGGCTGGCGCAGCCGGCCAGCAACAGACCGCTCAGGCAGCCGCTTAGCGCCAGATGCAAAGCTCTCGTGCTCGCGTTTTTCATATGCATTCCCTCACCGCTGCCGGCGAACAATCACTGGCCGGGTCGGCTGCTTCTCGATCCCCGGCGACATTACAAGTTTTTCCATACCGCCCGGCCCCTTGAGCACGACCTCGCTCTCGCCGATGCGGACCACGACCCACTCATCAATTTTTCCGCCGACACCGAGCGACTGCCCGTTGATCACCGCCCGCGGCTTGGCCCCGTGTGGCCGCAGGATGGCCTGCAGCACACGCGAATCCGCGGCCACCTCGTCATCGGCCGCCGCCGCGGCACCCGGCGCCGCCGAGTAGGAGCCGGGCGGCTGGGTCGGGTCGCGCGCCACCTGGGCGGTGGCCAGCGGCAAGCCGGCAATGGCCAAGAGCAGAAGAATCAGAGTCTTAGCCATGCCTGATCCAGACTGTAGGTATAAATTTTCAGATGCAGCTCGCTCTTCGGGTAATCCGCCTTCAGGCGAACTTCGCCCCAGACCAGACGTTGCGGCAGGCTTTCCAGCTCCAGCACGTAAGCGCTCAGATCGGCGTAACTGCCCTGCAAGCGGATTTCGACGCCATGCCGCCACACCTCAAGACCAGCGCGGCGCGGCGCCTCGGCAGCACTCTTGCCATCCATCTTGCCGGGCTCGTCAGCCTTGGTTTCTGGCGCATCGCCTGGCACGGTCGGCAGGGTCTGCAGGCTGATCAGGCGCAATGCCGAATGGCGGGCGAGCATCTGCTCAAGGAGTCGGGGGATGTCCTGCGGCGCCACCAGTTGCTTTTCGTGTTGCGCCAGGATCGTCCGCATGTCCTGCAACTGCTTGCGCATGGCGACCAGGCGGACCCGGTTGTCCTCGTCCGGATCGTGGAGTTCGCGCTGCAGGGTGGACAACTGCGTTTGCAGCGCGAGCAGCTCACCGCCTTCGGTCAGCAACTGCTTGCTCAATATCTTGCCGCGCGCCAGTGGCAGATCGATGAACAGGCTGTTGCCGCCGAGCAGGATGCCACCGATGATGGCCGCTGCGACCAGCGCCCGTTCGCGCTGGCTCAACGCATCGAAACGGGCAAGCAGGGCTTTCCAGCGGGCCTTCATCGGTTAGCGCCTCCGCCTTGGCCTGGCACCTTGGGAATTTCTGTCGTGCGCAGGGCAAATTCGACAAACCAGCGCTCCGTCTTCTTTTCCGGCACCTTGACCGGTTCGACTGCAGCCCCGGGCTGCACCGGCGGCACCCACTCGGCGCCACGCATGTCCAGCGAGGCAAAGCGCCGCCCCGCGAAAACCGGCTCACTTTCCAGGTGGCGCAAATAATCCGGCAACAAGGCCTGGTCAGCCATCCGGCCGCGGATTTCGAGCTGCTTGCCGCCTTCGGCGACGACAAAACCGGTCAGCCACAGGCCTTCAAGCGCCGAGCGCGCAAAGGCGCGCATCATCTCGCCGACCACCGGCCGCTCGCCCTCGACCGTCATGCCGCGGAGCAGGCCAAGGGCGCGCTGCGCGGCATCCAGACCACTCTGGGTATCGACCAGTTCGGCAGCCAGTGCGGCATCCGGCTTGCGGGCCGCCAGGGTATTGGTCAGTTCGAGGAATGCCGTACGCGCCGCCAGCAACTGGGCATTCACCGACTGCGCCTGCTGCTGCCGGCCGGTCACCGACCAGTGCGCCATACCGGCGCCAAGGGAAATCACCAGGACGGCGAGCAGGGAACCGAGCAGCAGGTTCTGTGACGACAGCCAGTCCTTCTTCTTGCGGAAGGCGGGATCGAACAGGTTGATCTGGCGACTCATGCCGCGCTCTCTTCATTGCGCAGTGCCGCGCCGATTGTCCGCAGGGCACGGCGCTGCCGTTCCTGGTCGGCCAGTTCGGGAAAGGCCGAAATATCCATGACCGAAGCCAGATCCATGGCTTCAAAGGGCAGGTAGATCGAGTTGCGGAACTGTTCCTCCAGGCCGCTATCCGGCGGTAGCGCCACGACCATGCGGGACAGCGAAATGGTGCTGAACTGGCGATCGACGGTATCCATCGAACGCTGCATCTCAATGACCACCCGCTCGGCCAGTTGCAGCTTGCGCTCGGCGGAAGCCTGGGCGATTTGCTCACTGCCGATCTCGATACGCCGGAAAGCGAACAGTTCGCCGCGATAGGTAAAGGTCAGCAGGGCCGACTGTTCGGCAAAGGCCAGGAATGCCAGGCCCCGGTTTTCGTCCTCGAAAAGTTCGGCGACATTGCGCTGGGCGAGTTCCGGCAAATCGATCGCCGCCAGATCCAGCCCGGCTTCCTGAAAGCACTGGACGACCGGCACGACGACCGACTTGGCGGCTATCGCCAGATAGAGCTGGTGCGGCTTGTTGACCGCCCCGCCATCGGGAATCGGCAGGATGTCGAAACTGGCCTCCTCGGCCGACAGTTCAACCAGGTCCTTGAGCTTCCAGCGCAAGGCTTCCTTCATCTCGGCATCGGGCACGGGCGGCGCCTCGACCTGCAGCAACTGGTACTCGCCGCCGCGCATCTGCGTGGTACAGCGAAAGCCCTTGAGTTCGTGGCGCTTCACCATGTCGCCCAGACAGGCCTGCAACGGATCAACTCCGGCCGGCGCTGCGGCGGGAACGGTCTCGGACAACCACTTGCGCAAGACGGGTGGACGGCCGGTTTCCCTGATCACATGAGCGAAGTCGACGCGACCGAAGCGCGGGCACACAGCCAGCCAACCCGGTTCACGCTGCCGCTTGGTGAAGGAAAACATCAATACTCGATTTCTGATAGATAAAGCACTTGAATATTATCTCCTAAATATCTATTTCTAGAGCAAATTACCGAAATCACCGAGCTTCGATATAGACCGCCCGCCGCCCCCCTCTGACCCCGAAACGGGCGCGGGCTGCAGGATTCGCATCGTAGGCCGTGCCAGTGGCATTAAGGCTGCGCAACCAGTTTGCTCCGGCCGTCGTCGCCGCCGTCGCCGTTGCGCCGGTACAGGTCATCCCGGCCGCCGTTCCGAGATTCCAGCTGAGGTCGGCCCAGCCGGTCTTGCCGGCGCCCGGGGCGCTCAGTTTGAGGGTCGCCAGATTGCCGGCAGTCATCGAAAGCTGGGTGTTGCTGCAGGCAGTCAGCTGATTGCGCGCATCGGCCGGAAAACTCACGGCGATCTGCCCGGCCTGCAGGCTGGGCGCCGTGCAGCTGCCACTGAACGGGGCAAATAGCGAGCCGTTCCAGACCTGGATTTCGGCCCGGACCGGCAGCGGCACAAGTTCGGTACCCAGCGCCGAAAACAGGGCCAGCTTGCCGAAGTAAAAGGGGCTACCGAGCGGCGAGACGATGGTGTTGCTCAGCACGCCACCGGTCGACGCCAGGCTGCCGGTGATATTGCCATCGCTGTACTTGTCGGTCACCGTCACATCCAGGCTCAGTGCCTGCTTGCCGAGGCTGGCGCAGGCACCGACGGCATCTGCGTTCAGGCAGAAAGGCGCGGCGGCCGGCAGGGATGGCCGGGCAAAACCCAGCGTATCGGCCGCATTCAGGGTGACCAGGTAGCTCCCCGGATTGTCGACCGTGTCCTCCGCAACGCTCGGCACATTGATCGTGCCAACCGCCGGCGTTGGCGTCCATACGACGGCTGCCGTCAAATTGCTAGCCGAACGGGCCAGCGAGCCGGTCAGATTGTTGATCGCACTGTCGTCGGCCGCCTTGGGTTGGGCAGTAATCTGCGGCAGGTTCTGGAAAGCCAGGGCCTGGCCGAGAAACGACGCGCCGCTGCAACCGGCGGTCAGGGTCGGCAGCGTGCCGTCGTCCGTCAGGTCATAGCTGTCCGGCACAAAGCGACCGACCGTCGTGGCGGCCGACGAGATGGTCAGTTCGGCTGGCGTCGAACCATCGGTCGCATCGACTTCCGCAAAGGTCGAATCGCTCAGGGTCATGGTGAAACTACCGGCTTCGTTATAGGTCGCCGTTGACGTACTGAGCACACCGCTGGCTACCGACCAGGTGCCGAAGTTCAGATCCCCCTCAGCGCAGGCCGGACACGAGGCCGGCGTCGGCTGCAACAGGGCACTGATCGTGGCGATCGGCGTGCCGCTGTAGCGCGGCGCCGCAGTACCGCCACTCGTCACCGCCGTCGCCGTCGCCGAAAAGGGCTGGCCGGCGCGATGGATGGTGCCGGTACTGGCACTGCTGTTGTTCAGACTGCGACTGGAACCGGCAGTTGTCCAGTTGGCATCGGTCACGGCAAAACCGCTGAAGGCCGAGGGCCGGACGGCGAAGTGATCGACCGAGCACCCGGAAGAAGCGGGCGAACCCGAAAAATTGGCCTTCACCACCACATCGCGGTAGGCATCATTGACCGTGAAGCCGGCAACCTGCTTGCTGTTCTTGACGGCCAGGGCGACGGCCGATGGCGAAATTTTCGTATAACTCGAATAGCAGTTGGTCGCGCTGTCATAGGCCCCGGTGCTATCCGAGGCATCCCACAACTCGGCCGTCACCTGCGACCATTTGTTGAATCCGGCCACCGTGGCATAGACCTCGACATCAAAAGCCGTACCGGCCACCTTGGTATGCAGCTTGTTGTCAGTACCCGGTGTGCTGCCATCGGCCCGGCTGGCGCCACAGGTCCCGCTGCCGCAGTCGCGGGCATTGAAGGCCCCGGGGTTGGACAGGGTTTCGGCATTCACCGGATTGGAGTCCAGGCTCTCGCAACCGGCGCTGGCCCCGCGTACCGTGTAGGTATAGGTCGTCCCCTGGTTCAGGCTGTTGTCGGCATAGCTGCCACTCGTCACATTGCTGGCGATCAGGAGACCATTGCGGTAAATGTTGTAGCTGGCATTGCCGACAAAATCCGTGCTCCAGGCCAGCGAGATCGAACCGGCCGTACGGCCGGACATCCTCACGTCGTACGGTGCCGTGGCCGAACAGTAGGTACACCCGGCATCGAGACGACGCAGGTTGCGATAGTAATAGCGCGACTTGCCCGAGGTGTTCCTGGCCTGCAGGTAGATGCTTCCCCAGTCGCCGTTGGCCAGCCGGGTCCCCGGCACGAAGGAGAATTTCAGCAGGCCGTTGCTGATCTTCACGTTCCCGGCCGTCAGGGTGGTGCTGCTGTTGTTGAAGTCGTAAATCCGCAGGCTCCGCAAACTGGCGAAATTGATGCTGGGACTCGACAGGATGGCGTACACCGTATCGGTGCTGCGGAAAGTATCGGTCTGCACCGAATAGGCGGCATCGCTGTAAAACTTCAGGCTGTCGGTGGCCGGCAGGATATTGACGAAGGTCCGCGCCAGCGGCTTGTTGTCGGTATCGCGCAGATAGCCGTAATAGGCGCCGGCGCTACTCAGCGCACTGGTCGTATAGCTGTACAGCGTACCGCTGGCGCTCAGCGATTTGCTGCTCGCCGCGGTACTTGCCGTCGCCGAGAGTTGCGCGATGAACATGTTGTTGCTGCTGCTCAGCGCGCCAAAGCTCTGGTAGGAACCAAACTGGAAGGTGATCGCGTCGCCCGGGTTGTAATCGGTACGCGGTACGCCGTCGCTGCCAAAGACCCGCAGCACACCCCATGACGAGGAATAGGTGCCGGCCGCCAGGCAGTTGCCGATTTCCGAACCCGCCCCCTCGACCACCGTCAGCGCGCTGTTGGTTCCCGACGAAGCATCGTAGATGCGCACGTAATCCGCCGAACTGCCCGACTGATAGGCGCGCAAGCTGACCTTTAGCCGATGTCCGGCCGGCACCGTGACCTGACTGTTATTGAAGGAAACGGCATACTGTTTTCCCGAGCCGCAACTTGTTCCCACACTGGCTTGCACCGCAGTTGCCAGCGCCGTGTTCGAACCACTGAGCGGGTCGTGGTCATAGAAAGTCGCTTCGACGGTCGTCGTTTTCGAGCCCCGGCAGGCGACCAGATAAAAGCGGCTGTTCGCCTGCACCACCGTCGCTGCCGCATAGACCGGCGCATAGAAACTGCCGGCCGTCACCCAGGTCTTGCTAGGCAGGGTCACCTGGATGTAATTCGAACTGGGCAAACCGGCATCGGTCATGGCCGCCCGGAAGGGCACCGTTGTCCGTTCAACCCCATCGAAGCCCAGGTTGCTCGTCCCGAAATAGGCCGGCACATAGTTGAGCACATCGATCGCGGCTGCCGTCAGGGACAGAAGCAGCAGCAGGCCGGCGACGAGGCAGCGCATCATTTCTCGAATCGCGCCCACAGGGCCTGCTCCACGTAATTCGTTCCCGGCGTGGCCAGCGGACAATGCGTACCGCCGCTGGCCGGCGTGCAGGCGATGGCCAGTACCGTATAGGTCGTCACCGTACCACTCACTGCGGGCGTACAGGTGACGCTCAGGCCGATGCCGGGAAAGGCCGCCGCATCGAGGGCGACATCGACCCCGGCGGCCGTGCAGCCGTTGCTTGCCGCCTGGTAGATCTGATAGCCGGCCCACTGCACACCGGCCTGCGCCGCCTGGTAGGCCCGTGCCCGGTCGTAATCGAGCGCGCTGCCGAGCTGGCCGAGGCTGGAAACGCGTACCAGATAAGCGGCCAGCGTGGCCATGATGACCAGCATGAAGATCGCCGTGACCATCCCGAAACCGCCTTGTCGCTGCTTAGGGATCATTGTAGACCTGCACTTCCTGATAGAGCCGCACCGACTCGCCGGCGCGGGTCACCTCGAGCTCAAGCGAGACGACATCGAGGCGCTCGGTCAGACCCGGCGCATGCCAGTTGATGCTGCACCGGCTGACCTTGTCGGCCAGCACGGTGGCCCCGGCCAGGGAAAGCGGACAGCTGGCCGGTGTCGTCGCGTTGATGCCATAGCCTTTCAGGCGCAACAAGCTGCCCGTGCCCTCGCCGGCGCTGGTACCGACAGCGCTGCAGACATAGAACACGGCCTGCTCGCTGTCCGGAACGACAAAAAAGTGAAAGGGCAGCTTGCCGGCCGCCGTGCCGCGATCGAGCATCCCGAGATTGGCCGGCAGCACCTTGTTGCCGGACAGTACGATCTGGGTGGCGCTGCTGCCGCTGCCGACCAGGGCGACGTTGCTGGTCGTCAGGGCCGGCGACTGATAGGCATCGTTGCCACTCAGGCCCAGATTGTAGAAAACGACACGATCGCCGGCGCCCGGCACATAGTCCAGACCGCCGACGACATCGAATTTGCCGAAAGCGCTGCCGAAGAGCACGGGATTGACGCAAGCGGAGCCGTCACCGGCCGCGCAATAACGCCCACCGGCCTTGGCCGGCAGGAACTCGAGGCAGTTTGAATTCGGATTGCGAAAGCTCAGCGGCAAGGCGCCACGGATGTCGCGCGCCACGAAACGCAGCGCCGCATCGGCCGTATCGGCCAGCTGCAGGCGGCTCATCGCGGCAAAATAGCCCTCGATCGGGCCTTTCATGAAGATGGTGACCACCGAGCCGATGATCGCCGTCACGACGATCACCACCACCGCCTCGATCAGCGTGAAGCCGAGCTGCCGAAGGCGCCGGGGACTATTCGGCATAATTGCTCCGATACCCGGAAAGGGCGAAGCTTTCGCCATTGCCGGCAACCGAGACGGTAATCCTGCGCAGCGCCCCGGCCGGCACTCCCGGCAAGGTGGCCGTCGCATCGACCGCGACACTGAGCGTATAGCCCCCCAGGCCGACAATCGGCGCCGCGCCATCAATCGCATAAATGCCGACTGAGGTAAAGCCGGCGTAATCATCGACCTCGTCGAACAGGCTGGCCGCCCGGCTGGCCTGCGTTGCCGCCGGACGCACGCCGTTGCCGGTGATCGGCTGGCTGAGAATTTCGTCGAGCATGGATTCGGCCACCGCGACCAGTTGCTTGCGCACCATCGGATCGGCGCTATTGCGGACATTGACATCGAAGGCCGCCAACAATCCGGCAATACCGACGGAAACGACGACAATGAAGACCAGAACCTCGATCAGGGTTATACCGGACGAGGCAGCGCGGCAGGCCCGCCTCACTGGGCGATTCCCGTCTCGGCATCGACCTTGACCGGCACGCCGGCAATGGTCACGACCGCCGCCGCGGAAGCCGCCCCTCGGCCCGCCGAGAATATAAAACTGACCGGCAGCATGCTGACGGTCACGCCGGCCGGCGGACACACCGCATTCTGGGGGCAGCCCGCGCGACTGACCGGCAGATCAAGCGCCTGAGAACAATCCGGAATGGTCACGCTCTCCGGCTGGGCCGGATCGCGGGTAAGCAACAGCTGGTTGCCGGCAACGCTGACGCAGACATGGCGGCGGCTGTAGATCGAGGCTTTGCGGGCAAATTGCAGGGCCGCCTTGAGCTCGCTGACGGCCCCCGCCTGGTCGATGTCGCTGCTGTCGAGCAGGCGCGGTACGGCGACCGCCCCGAGGATGCCGGCAATGACGATCACCACGACCAGCTCGGTCAGCGTAAAACCACGCTGGCACATGGCTCTACGCGGTTTCATCGGGCCAATTAGCTGGTGCACATCGCCGTGACCTTGATTTTCGAAGCACTGGAATCCTTGGCATGCGTCAGTTCGCAGGTCGTCGAATTGATGCTGTTGGTACAGGTAATCGAGCTGTCGGCAACCCAGGAAATATTGGCCGGCAGTGCGCCTTCGGCGAGCAGACCATTCAGGGCACTGCACGTAGCGGTACCGGAAACGATCGCCGTCGGTGCCGTCCCGCTCGCCTTGGCCTTGGCGTAATTGACCTGACCGGCTGAGCTGATGGCGCCGGCCGTGGCCTGCACCGCGGCCTTGGCTGCTTCATCCGACAAGTCGAAGAACTTCGGCACTGCAACCGCTGCCAGAATCCCGAGAATGACGATCACCACGACCAGTTCGATCAGGGTAAAACCACCGTTTGCCTGTTTCATCACGCGCTCCGTTATGTGCACTGTCCGCGACAGTAATTGTTAAAACCAGTGATACGGCGTCAGCAACTCGATATCGACCGAATGCCCGCCGCCCTCCTCTCCTGCCTTCAACTGCCAGCGCAAGCGCAGCACCTCCGGCTGCGCCCCCTCCGCCAGTGACAGGTTGGCCCTCAGGTTCGGAATATAAACCAACTCGGACCTATCCTGTTCGTAATACCAGCTCCCCGGCGGCAAATTTCCCGGCCCCCGCATTTCGCCAAGATAGCCTTTGGGCGGATGTTCGAGCAAGCTCACCGGATTTGCGCCGGCAAGGCTCTGTTGCTGCTCGCCACGCCCCTTGATAATCAGGTCGGCAATCTTGAAGCGCAGGCCCGAGCGCAAATTGACGATGGTGCTCTCGACCACGGTTTTCTCGGTCAGCTCTTCGTAAAAGCGCAGGGTATGCAGCAACCAGCTGGAGAGAATGGCTGCAATGATGAGCACGACGAAGATTTCCAGCCGGGTCGCCCCGCGCTGTACCGCCTGCGCCAATCGCCGGGCGGTCATTTGTGGAAGGCCGCCTTGCCGAGATCCCAGATTGGCAGGAAGATGCCCATCGCGAGCACCAGCACGAGGATGCCGAGGAAGACGATGAGGATCGGCTCGATCTGCTGGGCCAGCGTTTTCAGCTCGTACTCGACCTCGCGCTGATACATTTCGGCGATTTCCTGCAGCATCTCGTCAAGCGCGCCGGATTCCTCGCCAACGGCAATCATCTGCAGCACGACCGGCGTAAACACACCGGCCATGACGGCCGCCTTGAGCACCGTTTCACCGCGCTCGACCGTCTCGCGCATGTTTTCGATCTTGCGCGCGACAAAGGCGTTATCGACCGTCAGGGCAACATTCGACAGGGCCTGCGTCACCGGCACACCGCTCCGCGAGGCCAGGGCAAAACTGCGCGAAAAGCGGGCCAGGGTTGCCTTCTTGATGATCTTGCCGGCCACCGGGAAGTGCAGCTTGAGCTCATCCCATTGCAACAACCCCTGGCGCGTCCCGACCCAGGCCCGGAAGCCGAAGACCGCCCCGACCACGCCACCGATCAGGACATACCAGTAATTGACCATGAAGTCGGAAAAGGCCATGAGCACCCGGGTCATCAGGGGCAACTGGGCATTGAAGCCCTTGAAGACATTGGCAAAGGCCGGAATGACGAACAGATTGACGACGAGAATCGCCCCGGCCATGGCCATGACCACGAAACTCGGATAGCGCAGGGCCGAACGCACCTGTTCGCGCATGAAGCGCTCGAAATCGAGATGCTCGTACAGGCGCAGGAAAATATTTTCGAGTTGGCCGGTCATTTCGCCGACCCGCACCATGGCCAGGTAGAAGGGCGTAAAGACCCGCGGATGTCTGGCCAGCGAGGCCGACAGTTCGCGCCCGCCCTGCAGGCTCTCGCGAACATCCTGCACGACGGCCTGCATGGCCGGATTGGTCATCGAATCCTGCAGACCGGCCAGGGCGCGCAGGATGGGCACACCGGAACGCAACAGCGTGTAGAGCTGGCGCGAGAACAGCATGATGTCGATGTGCTGCACCTTCTCCGCAAAAAGCTCTTTCAGCCATTTCCCGGCATCGAAGGATAGGCCGGCCGCCTGGGCGGTGATGCGGATCGGCGTCACGCCGCGCTGCAGCAGGATGTCGGCCGCCGCCGACGGGCTGGCGGCTTCGAGCACGCCCTTGACCTCGGCGCCATCGCCACTCCGCCCGGCGTACTGAAAGGAAGCCATCAGTCGTCGGACTGCCCGGTGATGCGCATCGCCTCGTCAAGCGTCGTCCGCCCGGCCAGCACCAGGCGCAGCGCATCGGCGCGCAGGGTGTTGCCGATCATCTGCTGGCGCGCCACCTGGACATACTTGTTGGGATCGCCGTCGTTGATCGCATCGACGATCTCGTTGGTCATTTCAAGGAACTCATAGACCCCGGTCCGTCCCTGGTAGCCACCCATATTGCACTGGTTGCAGCCGCTGCCCCGATAGACCGTCGGCAAAGCCTCGGCCGCACCGAGCGCCGCGCGCAACCAGGCATGTTCGGCCGGACTGGGCTCATGCGGCGCCCGGCAATGTTCGCAGACGACGCGCACCAGCCGCTGGGCCATGACCAACTGGACGCTGAGCGCCACCATATAGCGCGGCACGCCCATGTCGAGCAGACGGATCGGCGTGGACATCACGTCATTGGTGTGCAGAGTGGATAGCACAAGGTGCCCGGTCATGGCGGCGCGCATGCCGATTTCGGCGGTTTCCTGGTCGCGCATTTCGCCGACCAGGATGACGTCCGGATCCTGACGCAGGGCGGCACGCAACACACGCGAGAAAGACAGGTCGATCTTGTCCTGGACCTGCACCTGGTTGATCCCGGGCAGGCGGTATTCAACCGGGTCTTCGACGGTGATGATCTTGCGTTCGGTGGAATTCAGGTCGTTGAGCGCCGCATACAGGGTGGTCGTCTTGCCGCTGCCGGTCGGGCCGGTGACCAGCACGATGCCGCTCGGCCGATGGATGTTGCGCCGCAAGACTTCGAGCACGCGCGGCGGCATATTGACCGAATCGAGCTGCAACAGACCGCCGCTCTGGTTGAGCAGGCGCATCACGACGGATTCGCCGAATTGCGTTGGCAGTGTCGAAATACGGATATCGACCGAAGCGTTGCGCACCCTGACATTGAAGCGCCCGTCCTGGGGCAGGCGCTTTTCGGAAATATCCAGCCCGGACATCAGCTTGAGGCGCAGGGCCAGCGCGCCGGCCGCCGCGATATCCGCTTCGGTCTGGACATGCAGCACGCCATCGATGCGGAAACGGATGCGCAGCTTCTTGTCCTCCGGCTCGATGTGAATATCGGAAGCCCGCATGCGCATGGCCTCGTCGAAAACCGTATGGATCAGCTTGACGACCGGCGCATCGTCGGCGTCCGAGGTCAGGCCCATCATGTCGCCGAAATCGACCGTGCCCTGGGAAAGCTCGGCGGTCAGTTCCTTGGCAAAACCGGAAATTTCCTCGGTCCGCCGATAGAAGCGATCGATGATCGCCAGCAGTTGCGACTCGGTGACCACCGCCAGATCGATTTCGCGCCGCACCAGGCGGCAGATATCGTCGTAAACCTGCAAATCGGTGGGATCAACCAGTCCGACCTGCAGCATGCCGTTTTCCTCGCCGAGCACGATGGCCCGGTAACGCCGGGCCTGTGCCTCGTTGAGCAGCTTGAGCAGCTCCAGTTGAGGCTTGAAATTGCGCAAATCAATGAACGGGATGCGCAGCTGGTGGGCCAGCGCCTGGGAAATCCCCTCTTCCGTGACGTAACCGCTGTCGACGAAGATGCGTCCGAGCTTGCGGCCGGTGGCCCGTTGCTGCTCGAGGGCAAGCTTGAGTTGCTCGTCGGTCAGCAGCCCCTGCTGAATCAGCAAGTCACCGAGACGGATTTTTTGCGGGGGGGCCATCCCAACCTCCAAAACACCTTAGATTATCGCGCTAACAATATGAACTTAAAGTCACAGCCGGCACATTAGACGTTTTTGGAGTGGCAAACAAGTCGCCGCCCCCGGAGGTGGTACAGGCCGACAGGACACTGTCCTGCCGGGGCGGCTAGCAACACCAGACCAAGGCCTTGCAGGACCCTGGCCGGAATATTTCAGCGATGCCGGCTGCCGGTACGGTGCTGTTGCGGGCCACCCGGTTTTTGCGGCGCCTTCTGGCCCTGCGGCCGGCCCGGCTGCGGGTTACGGGCGCCGCGCGGCGGCTGTACCGGACGCGGGGCGGCGGTGGCCGAGGGTTCGAAACCTTCAACCACTTCGCGCTCCAGGGTGCGCTTGATCAGCCGCTCGATATCCTTGAGACTGCCGCGCTCGTCGTGGCAGACCAGGGAAATCGCCACACCTTCCATGCCCGCCCGACCGGTGCGGCCGATGCGGTGCACGTAGTCTTCGGCGATATTGGGCAGCTCGAAATTGATGACGTAGGGCAGCGCATCGATGTCGATGCCGCGTGCCGCGATGTCGGTGGCGACCAGGGCAACCAGCTTGCCGTCCTTGAAATCGCCGAGGGCGCGGGTGCGAGCACCCTGCGACTTGTCGCCATGGATGGCGGCCGACTTGATACCGGATTTCTCCAGCGTCCGGGCCAGCGCATCGGCGCCGTGCTTGGTCCGGGCGAAAACCAGCACCTGGTGCCAGCCGCGCGTTTCGAACAGATGGCAGAGCAGTTCCTTCTTCTGTTCGCGATTGGTTTCGATGACGCGCTGCGTCACCGTCTCGGCCGCCGTGTTGCGTGCCGCGACATCGACCGAAGCCGGGTTGTTGAGCAGACCGCTGGCCAGTTCGCGGATATCCGGCGAGAAGGTGGCCGAGAACATCAGGTTCTGGCGTTGCTTGGGCAACAGCGCGATGACCTTGCGGATGTCGCGGATGAAGCCCATGTCGAGCATGCGGTCGGCTTCGTCGAGGACGAAAATCTCGACCTTCGACAGATCGACGGTGCGTTGCTGCACGTGGTCGAGCAGACGGCCGGGCGTCGCCACCAGGATATCGACACCACGGCGCAGATTGGCGATCTGCGGATTGATGCCGACACCGCCGAACACCGCCAGGGAATTGATCGGCAGATGCTTGCCGTAGGTGCGCACGCTTTCCTCGACCTGGATGGCCAGTTCGCGGGTCGGCACCAGGACGAGGACGCGCGGCGCCTTCGAAACACGGGCCAGGCGGTCGTTGGCGTCGCCGGCCAGGCGGTGCAGGATGGGCAGCGTGAAGCCGGCCGTCTTGCCGGTGCCGGTCTGTGCCGTGGCCATCAGGTCGCGGCCGGTCATCACGGCGGGAATGGCTTGCTGCTGAATCGGTGTCGGGGTGTCGTAGCCCTGCTCGCTGACGGCGCGCAGAATTTCGGCGCGCAGGCCGAGATCGGTGAAATGCATGAGGGGTTCTCCTGGAACGTAAGCCCGGGGCCTTTCGTGCGGACACGAACCAGTCGAGGCAAGGCGGAATTTGGAACAACGGGGGCGGGATTCGCCAGAGCCGCGCGCGATGACTGATGCCGGCGCAGCGAGGGCGCATTCTAGCATGGGGAGGGTTTTCCTCGCCGGGGAATGGGGCAATGTATTGAATTTCTTGCGGTTATTTGGTGTTTGACTTGCGTTACAGGGCGTATTCCACCCTTGGCTAGCTCCCATTTTTATTTACTTTGGCCTCGACAAATGGACGCAGGGTTTGTTTGGCGGAAGGGTTCCGCCCTTGCGGGGCGTCTCATTTTCTTTTGCTTCGCCAAAAGAAAGTAAGCAAAGAAAAGGCGACCCTGGGTCGGTGCCCCGCTTTGCGGGGTTCCCTGCGCTACTCGAAACGCCGGTCGGCTGCGCAACTCGGGCTTCGCCCTCAGACAGTGCTCGCCGAAGGCCCCCGGCATTTCTGCGTTGCTCGGCACCTCTCAAGGGGCCCGGCAAGGCGTCTACGCCGAACCACTCGAACTTGATACTGGCTTTTTTCGGGCGGTTGGCTGATGTAGTTTTTTGCTTCTCAGGCAGAGCCGTCGTTCCGTGACGTTTTTCGGGTCCCCATGTGGAGCGCCGAGCAACGGAGCTGATGGCGGAAAGAGGGCGAGGACTGTCTGAGGCCCGTAGGGCCGAGTTCCGCAGCCCCCGCCAGCAGCGAGTAGCGCAGGGAAGTCGGCGCAGCCGACCGCGTAACCTGGGGTCGCCTTTTCTTTGGCTACTTTCTTTTGGCGAAGCAAAAGAAAGTACGCCCGCCCGCAAGGCGGAAAGCAGCCGCCAAACAATCGAGCCAAACCCCAAACCCGCTCAAAACTGCAGACCTACCCCAGCCCCCTCGCCAAATCCACCTGCAAATCCTCCACCGCCTCCAACCCAACCGCAATCCGCAACAAGCCCTCACTGATCCCGGCCGCCGCCCGTACTTCCGGCGAAACACGGCCGTGCGTCGTCGATGCCGGATGCGTGATGGTCGTCTTGGTGTCGCCAAGATTGGCGGTAATCGACAGCAGATGGCAGTTATCGACGACGTTCCAGGCTGCCTCGCGGCCGCCCTTCACCTCGAAGGAAACAATGGCGCCGCCGCTCTTCTGCTGGGTTTTCGCCAGTTCGTGCTGCGGATGCGAGGGCAGTCCGGGATAGAAAACACGCCCCACCTTGGGATGCGCTTCCAGCCAGGTAGCCAGTTGCAGGGCATTGGCAGCCTGGGCTTCGACGCGGATCTTCAGCGTTTCCAGGCCCTTGAGCAGGACCCAGGCGTTGAAGGCCGACAGGGTCGGCCCGGCCGTGCGCAGGTACTTGAAGACTTCCTCAGTGAGCTTTTTGGCACCGCAGACGGCGCCGCCCAGCACGCGACCCTGGCCATCGAGATACTTGGTGGCGGAATGGACAACGAGGTCGGCGCCGAGTTCGAGCGGCCGTTGCAGGATCGGCGTGCAGAAGCAGTTATCGACCGCGACGAGGATGCCGTGGGCGTGGGCAATCGTGCTGATGGCACGGATGTCGGCGATTTCGGTCAGCGGATTGGACGGCGTTTCCAGGAAAAAGAGTTTCGTTTCCGGGCGGATCGCCGCCTGCCAGGTGGCCGGATCGGTCTGTGAAACGAAAGTCGTGCTGATGCCGGTGCGCGACAGGATGTTCGAGAACAGTTGCACGGTGGCGCCGAACAGGCTGCCGGAAGCGACGATATGGTCACCATTCTTGAGGTGCGCCAGGCAGACGGCCATGATCGCCGCCATGCCGCTCGCCGTGGCGACGCAATCCTCGGCCCCTTCGAGGGCGGCGAGGCGCTCCTCGAACATGGTGACGGTCGGATTCGAGAAGCGGGCGTAAACATTGCCCTCTTCCTCGCCGGAAAAACGGGCCGCCGCCTGGGCAGCGCTCTTGAAGACGAAACTCGAGGTCAGGTAGAGCGCCTCGGAATGTTCGCCGAACTGGCTGCGTTCCTGGCCAGCACGGACGGCCAGCGTTTCCGGACGGTAATTCGGCCGCACTTGATCAAACTCACTCATCAATTCAGTCCTGCGCCTCAGTCGCCAGTTGCAGCACCAGTTGCTGCGAGGCCTTGCCATCGCCGTCGTCGTCGTTCTTGCTCGCCTTGCCACCGCGCCGGCCTTCGACAGCGTCGAGGTAGTACTCGTCGATATCGCCGGTAATGTAGCAGCCGTCGAAACAGGAGGCATCGAAGACGGTCAGGTCGGCACGCAGCTTGGTTACCGAGTTCTTCAGGGCATCGAGATCCTGATAAACCAGCGCATCGGCACCGATTTCGGCGGCGATGCCGGCATCGTCGCGGCCGGTGGCGATCAGTTCGGCCCGGGTCGGCATGTCGATACCGTACACGTTCGGGAAACGCACCGGCGGCGCGGCCGAGGCGAAATAGACCTTGACCGCACCAGCGGCGCGCGCCATTTCGACGATTTCACGACTGGTCGTGCCGCGCACGATGGAGTCATCGACAAGCAGGACGCGCTTGCCCTTGAATTCCTGGCCGACGGTATTGAGCTTCTGGCGTACCGACTTCTTTCGCATGGCCTGGCCGGGCATGATGAAGGTGCGGCCGACGTAGCGGTTCTTGACGAAGCCTTCGCGGAACGGGATGCCAAGCGCCTGCGCCAGTTGCATGGCGGACGGCCGGCTCGAATCGGGAATCGGGATGACGACGTCGATTTCCTCGACCGGAATGTGCAGCTTGACCTTCTCGGCCAGCGACTCGCCCATGGCCAGACGCGATTCGTAGACGGAAACCCCGTCGATCACCGAATCCGGGCGGGCCAGATAGACATATTCGAAGATACACGGCGCGTACATCGGCTGCTGCGCGCACTGGCGGCTGTACAACTGATGATCGAGGCTGACGAAGACCGCTTCGCCCGGTTCGATGTCGCGCACGATGTCGAAACCCAGGGTGTCGAGGGCAACGGATTCCGAGGCGATCAGGTATTCGGTGCCTTCGGGCGTTTCGTTCTGGCCATAGACCAGCGGCCGGATGCCATTCGGATCGCGGAAGGCGAGCAGACCGTAGCCGGCGATCAGGGCGACCACGGCATAGGCACCGCGGCAACGGCGATGCACGCCGGCCACCGCCTGGAAGATGCTGTCCACATCGAGTTCGTAGCCATGTGAAGCACACTGCAGTTCATGCGCCAGCACATTGAGCAGTACTTCCGAATCGGAATTGGTGTTGATGTGACGGCGATCAAGCCGGAACATCTCGCCCTTGAGCTGCTCGGCATTGGTCAGGTTGCCGTTGTGACCGAGCACGATACCGAACGGCGAATTGACGTAGAAGGGTTGCGACTCGGCAAAATTGTAGGCCGAACCGGCGGTCGGGTAGCGAACGTGGCCGATCCCCCAGTTGCCGGGCAGGGCGCGCATGTTGCGCGTCCGGAAGACGTCGCGGACCAGCCCCGGCCCCTTGTGCAGATGGAAGGTATTGCCTTCTGCCGTCGCAATCCCCGCCGCATCCTGACCGCGGTGCTGGAGCACCATCAGGCCGTCGTACAGCAACTGGTTAACCGGCGACGTCGCCATCACTCCAAGAATCCCGCACATAGTTTCTTCCTGCCTAGCTGAATCGAATTCGTTTTGCCAAATCGTCGGGCAGCCAGGGCTTGACTGCCAGCACGACGGTTTCCAACGGCGGCGACAGCATCGCCTCCCGCCACCAAATCTGTTTTGGCGCCGCGGTCATGCCCCCCAGTCCAACCAGGATCATGCACACCAGCACGCCGCGCACCAAACCAAAAACCATTCCCAACAGACGATCCGACATGGACAGGCCAAGCGCCTTGACCATGCGCTGGATCGCCAGGCGGACCAGGGCCATCGCCACCAGCACGCCGACAAAAACCAGAACACAACCAGCCAGCATGCGCATCGAGCCATCATTGATGCCGCTGAATACCAGCTGCCCAACCCGACCGCCGAACTCCAGGGCGGCAAACAGGCCCAGGCCCCAGGCAAGCAGCGCAATCAGTTCGCCAACCACGCCGCGCCATAATCCGAACACCAGTGACAGGCCAACAACACCGATCACAACATAGTCAAAAACCGTCATTGCTTGGCCGCGACAACCCCGGACACGCCGATATGCTGCATTTTCTCCAGCGCCTTCACCGCCGCCTCACGACTCGCGAAGGGCCCGGCCCGCAGGCGTGTTTTCTTGCCCTGCGGCGTATCGAGCGGTTCGCTGAAAGTCTTGATGCCCTGCTCGCCCAATTTGGCTTTCAGGGATTTGACATTGGCTTCGTTGGAAAATGCCCCAATCAGCACCAGAAATTCGCCCGATTTGGCAGCCGGCTTGGCCTCGGCCGACTGACCGGCGAGAATGGCCGCTGCACGCTTGGCATCGTCGTTCTTGGCGGCCGGCTTTTCGACTGGCTTATCGACCGGCTTTTCCGGCTTGCTTGCCGGCTTCTCGGGTTTGGCTGGCGCCTTTTCCGGTGCCTTCTCGGGTTTTTCGGCAGCCTTGTCGCCGGTTTTATCCTTGACGACTTCGAGCACCCGGGTATTCGGGACGAGCGGAGGCTTGGCCGCCGGCTCGGCTAGCGGCTTCAGGGGCGGTGGCTCGGCAGCCTTTTCCGGCGCCTTGACGGCCGGCAGATCGACGGGAGCCGTCGCAAATTTCGGCGCAAAGGGTTTTTCGTCCTGGCCGGGGATGCGGATTTCGACATCCTGAACCGCCTGACGCGGTTCGTGGTCCATCACCATGGGCAGCACGACGGCAACCACGGAAACAAAGGCGAGCGCCCCCACCAACCGGCGACGGGCGCGTTTCTTGAGTTGCAACTGGGCGTCGTTGTCTTCCATGACCTAGGCTTTTTTCCGCAGCGCCTGAAGCGCTCCGGCTACGGTGTAGAACGAACCAAAGGCCAGGATTCTATCACTATCGCTCGCCGCCCCCTTGGCTGCCTGCATGGCAAGCTCGGGCGAAGCATGGCAAATGACCTCGCCGCCCAGCTCGGCCGCAACAATAATCGCCGCCAGCGTTTCCGCTGCGGTGCCGCGCGGACCGCCCAGCGTCGCGGCATGCCAGACATCGACACGGCCCTTCAGGGGGGCCAGCGCGCCGGCAATATCCTTGTCGTTCAACATGCCGACCACGGCATGCGTACGCTCGAAAAAGCCCATGCTCGAGATGTTGTCGGCCAGCACCTTGAGCGCCTGCGGGTTGTGCCCGACATCGAGGACGATGGCCGGGACGCCGGGAATAACCTGGAAACGCCCGGCCAGCTCGGTTTCGATCAGACCCGGACGGATTGCCTGCATGGTGATCGGCAGCTGGTCGGCAATCGCCTCGAGGGCGGCCAGTGCCAGCGTGGCATTGGCCAACTGCGTCGGGCCGCGCAAGCCGGGATAAGCCAGCGAGCGCTTCATGAGCTTTTCGCCGGAACGGCACCACCAGCGCCATTGCAGGCGGTTCTCGCTGCTCTCGGCAGGCGGCCGCTCGAAACCGAAATCGCGCCCGATCAGGCGCAGCTCGGCACCGATGGCCGCCGCATGATCGAGCAGGCTTTGCGGCGGCTGCGGATCGGCACACAGCGCCGGCTTGCCACCACGGTAGATGCCGGCTTTTTCGAAACCAATGCTTTCCCGGTCATGCCCCAGCCAGTCGGTGTGATCGAGCGCGATGGTCGTCACGACGGCGACATCGGGCGCGTAGGCATTGACCGCATCAAGCCGCCCACCGAGGCCGACTTCGAGTATCGCCGCCTCGACACCGGCCGCGGCGAAGACTTCCCAGGCGGCCAGCGTACCGAATTCGAAATAGGTCAGCGCGACATTGCCGGCCTGCAGGCGCGCCGCTTCGACGCGGGCAAAGGCGGCGCACAAGCTCGCATCATCGACCGGCACGCCACTCAGGCGCACCCGTTCGTTGTAATCGAGCAGATGTGGCGAGGTATAGCAGCCGACCTTGTAGCCGGCGCGGTCGATGATGCTTTCCAGATAGGCGCAGGTCGAACCCTTGCCATTGGTGCCACCAACAACGATCACCGGGCAATGCTGCGTCTGCCCGAGCGCCGCCTTGACCCGGCAAATACGCTCGAGGCCCAGCTCGATGCCGGCCTGCCCCTTGGGATGCAGACCTTCGAGATGGGCCAGCCAGTCGTTTTTAGTCATTAGTTGCCTAGTTGCCTAGGATCGAGCAAAACCACCGCGCGTCTCCGCTCACTCGATCCTCGATCCTAATAACTCGATCCTCGCTCAGGCGGCCACCGGCAGCTTGAGCAACAGCGCCAGGACGCGGGCCACCTGGTTACGCAATTCGCGACGATCGACGATCATGTCGATGGCGCCCTTTTCCATGATGAACTCGGAACGCTGGAAGCCTTCCGGTAATTTTTCGCGCACTGTCTGCTCGATGACGCGCGGGCCGGCGAAACCGATCAGGGCTTTCGGCTCGGCGATCACCACGTCGCCGACGAAGGCGAAGGAGGCGGAAACGCCACCCATGGTCGGGTCGGTCAGGATCGAGATGAAGGGCAGACCGGCAGCCGAAAGCTTGGTCAGGGCGGCCGTCGTCTTGGCCATCTGCATCAGCGAGAACAGGCCTTCCTGCATGCGCGCACCGCCGGATGCGGTGATGCAGATGAAGGGTGCCTTTTGTTCGATGGCGGCATTGACGCCGCGCACGAAGCGTTCGCCGAGCACGGAACCCATCGAACCACCCATGAAGTCGAACTCGAAGGCAGCGCCAACCACCGGCATGTTCTTGATGGCGCCCTGCAGGACGACCAGGGAATCGGTCTCGCCAGTCGCTTCGTTGGCATCCATCAGGCGATCCGGGTACTTCTTGGAATCCTTGAATTTCAGCGTATCGACCGGAATGACCTCGACACCGATCTCGAAGCGCCCCTGCGGATCAAGCAGCAACTCAAGGCGTTCGCGCGCATTGATGCGGTTGTGATGGCCGCACTTCGGGCAAACCTGCAGATTCTTTTCGAGATCGGTCGCGTAAAGCACCGCCTCGCAGGACGGGCACTTGCTCCACAGGCCTTCCGGCAAGGTACCGCGGCGCTGGGTGCCTTGTTCGCGCTTGATTTTCGGGGGCAGCAGTTTGTCGAGCCAACTCATGATTTCACCTCGTCTACACCACGGCGAATGTCTGCCACCAACGCCTTGACCTTGGCGCAGGCAGTTTCTACCGTCGATTTTTCAATTTCTTCAATGATCCGGCTACCGACAACGACCGCATCGGCAATCCCGGCAATGCGTGCCGCGGTGGCCGCATCGCGGATACCAAAACCGACGCCGACCGGCAAGCCGGTTTTCTCGCGGATCAACGGCAGACGCTCAGCGACCGCCTCGACATTCAGCGCACCGGAACCGGTCACCCCGGCCAGCGAGACGTAATAGACATAGCCGGAGGCAATTTCGGCGACCTGCTCGATGCGCTCGACACTTGAGGTCGGCGCCAGCAGGAAGATCGGATCCATGCACTGCGCCTTCATTGCCGCGCCAAAACTGGCAGCTTCTTCGGGCGGGTAATCGACAACCAGCACGCCGTCGACGCCAGCGGTCGAGGCCGCCAGTGCGAACTTTTCCAGACCCATCGCCTCGATCGGATTGGCGTAGCCCATCAGCACGATCGGCGTTTTGGCATCCGTTTTACGGAAATCGACGACCAGTTGCAGCACCTTGCGCAGCGTCATGCCCTTGGCCAGGGCACGCTCGGAAGCCCGCTGGATGGTCGGGCCGTCAGCCATCGGGTCGGAAAACGGCACCCCCAGTTCGATGACGTCGGCACCGGCTTCAACCAGCGTGTGCAACAGCGGCAAAGTCAGGGCGGCATCCGGATCGCCGGCCGTAATGAAAGGAATCAGCGCCTTGCGGCCTTCGCCCTTGAGGCGTTCGAAAGCTTGTTGAATACGCGACATATCAGAACACGATCCCCGACTTTTCGGCCACGGTATGCATATCCTTGTCACCCCGACCGGAGAGGTTGACCAGCAGAATCTTGTCCTTGGCCAGCGTCGGTGCCAGCTTGGCAGCATAGGCCAGCGCATGGCTGGATTCGAGCGCCGGGATGATGCCTTCGATGCGGCACAGGGTATGGAAGGCGGCCAGCGCCTCACTATCGTCGATCGGCTGGTATTCAGCGCGGCCAATATCCTTCAGCCAGGCGTGTTCCGGGCCAACACCGGGATAGTCCAGGCCGGCCGAGATCGAATGCGTTTCGATGATCTGGCCATCCTCGTCCTGCAGCAGATAAGTGCGGTTACCGTGCAGCACGCCAGGCACGCCGGCCGTCAGCGATGCCGAGTGACGGCCGGTATCCATGCCGTCGCCGGCTGCTTCGACGCCGATCAGGCGGACACCCTCAACGTTGATGTACGGGTAGAAAATCCCCATCGCGTTGGAACCGCCGCCGACACAGGCAATCACCGCATCCGGCTGGCGCCCGGTCATTTCCGGCATCTGCGTCAGGCATTCCTCGCCGATGATTTTCTGGAAGTCGCGGACCAGCATCGGATAGGGGTGCGGCCCGGCGACCGTGCCGATGATGTAGAAAGTGTTGTGGATGTTGGTGACCCAGTCGCGCATCGCTTCGTTGAGCGCATCCTTGAGCGTCTTCGAGCCGGATTCGACGGGCACGACGGTGGCGCCGAGCAGCTTCATGCGATAGACGTTGGCGGCCTGGCGCTTGACGTCCTCGCTGCCCATGTACACCACGCATTCCATGCCGTAGCGGGCGGCAACCGTCGCCGTCGCCACACCGTGCTGGCCGGCACCGGTTTCGGCGATGACGCGCGGCTTGCCCATGCGCTTGGCGAGCATGGCCTGGCCGATGCAATTGTTAACCTTGTGGGCGCCAGTGTGGTTCAGGTCTTCGCGCTTCAGATAAATCTGGGCGCCGCCGAGCATTTCCGACCAGCGTTTGGCATGGTAGATCGGCGACGGACGGCCGACAAAATGTTTGAGCTCGTATTCGTATTCGGCACGAAAAGCCGGATCGGCCTGGGCGGCAGCGTAGGCCGCCTTGAGTTCGTCAAGCGCGCCAAACAGCGTCTCGGCCACGAAAACACCGCCATAGGGTCCAAAATGACCCTTGGCATCGGGGAAGTTATATTGATTCATCAGCTTTCCGTACAGCCGCCACGAAGGCAGCAATTTTCGAGTGATCCTTGATTCCCTTGCCCACTTCCACCCCGGACGAAACATCGACCGCCACCGGCCGCACACGCCGCACGGCATCACCGACATTCTCGGCAGTCAGCCCGCCGGAGAGGACCAGGAAACCCGGCAAGTCAGGCGGGATCAGCATCCAGTCAAAAACATGGCCGCCGCCACCGTAACCTTCGACAAAGGCATCGAGCAACAAACCCCGGGAATCGGGAAACGAGCGGGCGAATTCTACCAGATCGAACCCCGGCCTCACCCGCGCCGCGCGCAGATAGGGATGGGCGAACTGGCGGCAGTAGGCATGATCTTCGTCGCCATGGAATTGCAGCAGGTTGATCGGTACCTGCTTGCACACGGCGCGCACGGTTTCCGGCGCCTCATTGACGAACAGGCCGACGACATCGACGAAGGGCGGAATGTGTCTGACCAGCTCAGCGGCGCGCTGCGGTTTCACGTAGCGCGGACTGGGCGGATAGAAGACAAAACCGATCGCATCGGCGCCGGCCGCCACGGCGGCATCGACATCTTCTTCGCGGGTCAGGCCGCAGATCTTGATCCGGGTTTTTTTCATTTGAGCACCCCATCCAGGAAATCGTCTTGCGGGTCGGGCAATTGCCAGTGCGGCTCGTAGATCGGTCCGCGGAAATACAGGCCATCCGGCGAGAAGGTCGGTGCCGCCTCGGTCCGGTCGCGAGCCTGCAGCAACGCATCCATCCAGGCTGCCGGCTGGGCGCCCTTGCCGATGTAAACCAGGCTGCCGACCAGATTGCGCACCATGTGATGCAGAAAGGCACTGGCCTCGAAATCGAAGACCAGCAGATTGCCCTGCTGTTGCACCTCAGCCCGCCACAGTGTCTTGACCGGTGTCTTGGCCTGGCAGCCGGCGGCGCGGAAAGCAGAAAAATCATGCTCGCCGAGCAGTCGCCCGGCCGCCGCCTGCATGGCCGCCAGATCGAGCGGCAGATGAAACCAGCCGACCCGCCCCTGCCAGAGCCCGGGACGCTGCGGCCGATTCATCAGCAAATAGCGGTAACGCCGGCCACGCGCACTGAAACGGGCGTGGAATTCATCAGCCACGGGCTGCGCCCAGCGCACCGCTACGCCTTCCGGCAAATGCGAATTGACGCCGCGCACCCAGGCGGTCAGCGGCCGCTCGACCGGCGCATCGAAATGCACGACCTGGTGCGTCGCATGCACGCCGGCATCGGTCCGCCCGGCACAGATGACGCCGACCGGCTGACCGGCAATCGTTGCCAGGGCAGACTCCAGCACATCCTGGACGGTCTTGCCGGAAGGCTGACTTTGCCAGCCATGAAAACGGGTGCCGCAATATTCGACGGCCAGGGCGATTCTCATAGCAGGATCGCCCCCAGCAGCCCGGCGGTGCTGGCCGCCACCAGCAGCGTATCGCGCGTCGCCCAGAGCGGCTGGCTCAGCTGTAGCACGTCGGGACCTCCGGCAAAGTCCGGTTCGCCGGCCAGGATTTTCTTCCAGGCGCCTTTTTCTGGCGTCGCCTGCAGGTTTTCCAGCACCAGCGACAGGCGCACAACCAGTCGGGCGCAATCCAGCCCGAGCCCCTGCAACGGACGCAGCAGGCCCCACAACGCACTGACCAGGCCGTCGCGCCCGAGATGACCGAACAACCAGGCCAGACAGCCCAGCATGGCGAGCAGACGTACCGCTTGCAGACTCGCTTCGCCAACCCCCTCGTAGGTCGGCGCCCAGGCCAGGTCGGCCAGCGCCTCACCCGGCGTGTTGTAGGCCAGGATCAACCACAGGGTCAGCAACAGCCAGCGCGCCCGCCGGACGTAAGCCAGCCAGGCCCGCCAAAGCGCCGGCCGGACCAGCAGCAGGGCGGTTGCCAGCATGCCGAGCCCGGCATAACCAAGAAACTGGGTGGCCAGGACAGCAGCCAGCCAGACAAGCAAAGCGGTGGTCGGATGCAAATCAGGCTCCAAAAATGCGCATGGCCCCTTGCGGGGCCATGCGCCGATCACAAGCCTCGATTTTACTCGCCGATTCGGCCGAGTATGGTCCTGGCCTGCTCGACAAGATCAACCGAACCTTCGCCGACAACTTCCTGAAGCAGCTCACGAGCCCCTTCCAGATCGCCCATTTCCTCATAGGCCTTGGCCAATTCCAGCTTGGTATTGACCTGTTCCCAATGAGCGTCCCTGGCAGTATCTTCTTCAGCGGCCGGCGCAGGGGCCGACGACACTTCTTCAGCAACTGGTTCAACCGGTTGCGGCGAAGCATCCGCCGCCAGGTCAAGATTGATGGAGCCGATATCGAAATCGGTCGGCATCATCGGCTGCCCCAGGAATACGGAATCGGTCAGCTTGACATCGAATTCCAGGGAGTCGGGATCCGGGCCGATGACCGTGGCCGTCAGTTGCGGATTGTCATCATGATCGGCTTCCGGAATCGCCGCCACCATGTCGCCAAAACCATCCGACGAAAAACCGCCGGGCGTCGAATTCACCACGGTTTGCGTCGAGGAGGTGTCCAGATCGAAGTCAAGATCGCCCAACTGAGCAACCGGCTCTTCCTGGGGTACGGGCGCTTCGGCTTCAGCTTCCGAGGTATCAATGCCGACATAAGTAGCTATCGCCGCCGCATCGACACCGCCGGATGGCATGACCATCGTACCTTCCGGCGAAAAATCGGGACTGACATGGACCGCAGCTTCCTGAACCGGCTCGTCTGCAGCTTCTTCCTGGGCAACACCCAGATCGAAATCAACGATTTCCTGGATCAGATCCTCAGCCACCGGCTCCGGCTCCGGCTCGGCCGGATGTTCAGCAGCCCCGAGGTCGAAGTCAAGGGCATTGGATTCGCCGGTCAGCACCGTATCGACATAGGGTTCATCGAAAGCTGGCAGCGCTTCGGCAACAACCTCGGGCTCGGCCTGCGGCACGGGAATTTCAAAATCGAACGCATTGCCTTCTTCGGCGCCAGCAGGTGCCTCAAGCGTTTCTTCCGGCGCTGGCAAATCCAGGGCTTCCGGGGAGAAATCAAGGACTTCCTCGGCCTCTGCCGACTCAGCCACTTCCGGCAAATCGACTGACTCGGGCAGGGACAACTCTTGCGGCGGGACAGCTCGCGCCACCGTGTCATCGGCATCGAAAGGTGCAGCCGCTGCCGACTGGGCGCCCGAGTACAGTGGATTGGCCGGATCCAGACCTGCCCCCATTTCGGCAACCTTTTCCCATTCCGGCCCAACGCCACCGGTATGGGCATAAAGCTCGCTGGCCAGGGTTTCGAATTGCTTCAGGCTCTTGCGATTGGCGTAGATTTCCAGCAGTTTGGCATGAATGGCCGTGCGCTGCGGGTCTTTCTGCAAGGCTTCAAGAAGGATTTCCTCGGCTTGCGTGTCACGCCCATAGGCCATGTACACATCGGCCTCGGCCACCGGGTCAACCTCGTCGGTATCGATGCTACCCGGCCCGGTCTGACTGAAATCACCGGTCGGCACCGGCGCGTTGGCCGTATCGATGCTCTGACCACCGGTCATGCGGAAGACCGAATTCGGCCCGAGGCTGGACGGTGACGGCGCGGTCGTTGTTTCGAGCGACGGCTCATCTTGCTGACGGCGACGCTTGGCAAAAATGAATCCCGCCAGCAGGGCCAGCACGCCACCGCCACCGAGCAGCGTCAGCGGGCTGCCAAGCAAGGAATCCAGGAATCCAGGCTCCTCGGCTTCCGGTGCCGGCTCAACCGGCTTAACGACTTCAACCGGCTTGACCTCGACGGGCTTCGGCGCTTCTACTGGCTTGACTTCCTCGGCCGGCTTGACCACTTCCGGCGCCTTTGGCGCTTCAGTTGGTTTGACTTCTTCTACCGGCTTGACCGGCTCAACCGGCTTCGCCACTTCGACCGGTTTCGGCGGCTCAACCACCTTGGCCGGCTCGACCGGCTTGGCGGCAGGTTGCTGCAATTCAGCAAGCTTCTTGTTCTTCATTTCGAGCAGCTTCTGCAGCTCGTCAACATTCTTTTCCAGCGAGGCCAGGCGGTTCTGCGCCTCCTGCAACGCCTTGTCCTTGGCAATCCTGTCAGTTTCACTGGCCGCCCCGGACTTGCTCGCGGCTTCCGTGCGCGAAACCTTGACCTGATCCTTGGCCAGCTCGGCCGGAGTCGCCTTTTCCTCGACCTTGGCGGTAATCTTGCCGGACGATACCTGCCCGCCTGATTCAGCCTTGGCGGGAGCAGCTGCGGCAACCGTTGCCAGCTTCTGGCGATAGGCATTCCAGTCGCTGGCGTGGGCGACATACACCTTTTTAGCTTCCGCCTGCGACACCGACTCAACCACGCTCTTTTCCGGAATACCGAGAATGGCACCGGTTTTCAGACGATTGATGTTCTTGCCGATAAAAGCGTCCGGATTGTTCTGGTACAGGCCAACCAGCATCTGCTCAAGCGAAACGCCCTGATACTGGTTTTCGCTGGCGATCTTGCGCAAGGTTTCACCGGCCTTGACGGCATGCGTACCTGCCGCATTACCCTTGGCAGCTTCCGGAGCGGCCTTGGGTACGGGCGCTGGCGCCGGCGCGGTTTCCTGACGCGGTGCAAGCTTGGCCGGAGGTGGCGCCTGACGAGGTGCACTATCGCGTCCACGCAGGGTCTCGACCACTTTGGCCTCGGCCGTTGACACAGGCGCAGACGAGGTCTTGTTGGCATATTCCGGTGGATCGAGCAGGAAGGTGTACTCGCGAACCAGTCGACCACTTGGCCAGTTCAGCTCGACGAGGAAGTCGAGGAAAGGCTCGTTGATCGGTCGGGTCGAAGTGACCTTGACGACAGGCTGTCCGCCAGCCCGCTTCTCAACCGAGAAACGCAGGTCGCGCAGCGCACCGGCATATTCGATTCCGGCTTGGGAAAAAGCATCGGGCGGCGCCAGACGCGCAGCCATACCGGCCACTTCATCCTTGCTCGCCGCGATCTCGAGCTCGGCCCGCAAAGGCTGGCCCAGTCCGGAAAAGACGGTTATTCGGCCAAGGCCCGCCGCTTCGGCAACCCATGGCACGACAGACAAACACGAAGCCACAGCAAGGGCTGCGGCACGTTTCTTGAATTTGGAACGATTAGTTTCGGTCACGGCGAAACCCTGAGCATCGAATTTGGGACTTTCAAATTAACATCATGCACTTAGCAATGCAAGCTAAACCTGCTTCTCAGTACCTGACGTTCGGCATAATTCCAACACGATAAAAACGGGGCCGCAGCCCCGTTTTGCATGTCATATTATCATCAGGCATCGAGCAGGATGCGCAGCATGCGACGCAGCGGCTCGGCAGCGCCCCACAGCAGCTGGTCGCCGCAGGTGAAGGCGGCCAGATATTCCGGCCCCATGGCCATCTTGTGCAGGCGGCCGACCGGCACGGTCAGCGTCCCGGTCACGGCAGCCGGCGTCAGTTCGCGCTCGGAGATTTCGCGGTCATTCGGCACGACTTTGGCCCACGGATTGGCCTTGGCGAGCATGTCGGAAATTTCGTCGAGCGGCACGTCCTTCTTGAGCTTGATGGTCAGCGCCTGGCTATGGCAACGCATCGCACCAATACGCACGCACAGGCCGTCGATCGGGATCGAGCCAGCCGTGCGGAAAGCAGGCTTGCCGAGGATCTTGTTGCACTCGGCGCCGCCCTTCCATTCTTCCTTGGACTGGCCATTCTCGTAGGGCACGTCGATCCACGGGATCAGCGAGCCGGCGAGCGGCGTGTTGCGGAAGTTCTTCTTCGGGAAGCTGTCTGAGCGAATGGTCTCGGCGACCTTGCGATCGATGTCGAGAATCGCCGAAGCCGGATCGGCCAGCAGGTCAGCGACCGACGAATGGATGGCGCCCATCTGCGAGATCAGCTCGCGCATGTTCTGCGCCCCGGCGCCGGAAGCAGCCTGGTAGGTCATGGACGTTGCCCATTCGATCAGGTCGTTCTGGAACAGACCGCCGAGCCCCATGAGCATCAGCGACACCGTGCAGTTGCCGCCGATCCAGTTCTTGCCGCCCTTGGCCAGCGCGTCCTTGATGACGTGCATGTTGACCGGATCGAGCACGATCACGGCGTCCTCGGCCATGCGCAGCGACGAGGCGGCATCGATCCAGTGACCGTTCCAGCCGGCAGCGCGCAGCTTGGGGAAGACTTCCTTGGTGTAGTCGCCGCCCTGGCAGGTGATGATGATTTCACAGGCCTTCAGGGCCTCGATATCGGAGGCATTCTGCAATGGCAGGGATGCTTCCTTGCCACCAAGTACCGGCGCCTTGCCGCCGGCGGCAGACGTCGAGAAATACACCGGATCGATATGGGCGAAATCGCCCTCTTCGACCATGCGCTGCATCAGCACGGAACCCACCATGCCACGCCAACCGACCAGACCAACCTTTTTCATCACATTTCCTTTTTGAAGTTGCCTAGGATCGAGGATCGAGCTGCTAGCAAAACCGTCGCTCAAACCACTCGATCCTCGATCCTGATAACTCGATCCTAAAGCGCCGCGAGAACCGCGTCGCCCATTTCCCTGGTGCCCACCTTGCTGGTGCCGCGCTCGTAGATGTCGCCGGTCCGATAGCCTTGAGCCAGCACCTTTTTGACCGCATTTTCGACGCGCAGTGCCTGCTCTTCGAGACCGAAGGTGTAGCGCAGCAGCATCGCCACCGACAAAATGGTGGCCAGCGGATTGGCAATGTCCTGACCGGCGATGTCCGGTGCCGAGCCATGCGACGGCTCATACAGCCCCTTGTTGTTCTCGTCGAGCGAAGCCGACGGCAACATGCCGATCGAACCGGTCAGCATCGAGGCTTCGTCGGACAGGATGTCGCCAAAAATATTACCGGTGACCATCACGTCGAACTGCTTCGGCGCCTTGACCAGTTGCATCGCGGCATTATCGACCAGCATGTGGCTGAGTTCGACATCCGGGTATTCCTTGCTGATCTCGATCATCACGTCGCGCCACAGCTGGGTGCACTCGAGCACGTTCATCTTGTCCACCGAGCACAGGCGCTTGTCGCGCTTCTGCGCGGCCTGGAACGCGACATGGCCGATGCGGCGGATTTCCGATTCGCTGTAGACCATGGTGTTGAAACCGACGCGCTCGCCGTTTTCCTCGCGGATACCGCGCGGCTGGCCGAAATAGATGTCACCGGTCAGTTCGCGGATGATCAGGATGTCCAGACCGGCGACGATTTCCGGCTTGAGCGTCGATGCATTGGCCAGTTCCGGGTAAAGAATCGCCGGACGCAGGTTGGCAAACAGGTTGAGATCCTTGCGGATGCCAAGCAGGCCACGCTCCGGACGCTGTTCGCGCGGCAGACTGTCCCATTTTGGGCCGCCGACGGCGCCGAGCAGAATGGCATCGGCTTCGCGCGCCAGCTTCTGCGTCGCTTCCGGGTAAGGCACGCCGGTCGCATCGACCGCCGCACCACCCAGCAAAGCCTCTTCCATCTCGAACTTGAGATCAAGAGAGTTCAGCACACGCACTGCCTGGGCAGTGATTTCAGGACCAATGCCGTCACCCGGCAGAACACAAATCTTCATATTTTCTAGGATCCAGTGGTTAGGATTTAGGATCGAGCCAGAAGCAGTGTAAGCCGGCAATGCGCCGCTCACTAACAGCTCAAGCTCCTAATAACTAATAACTAGCGACTAACTAAACAGCCAGGGCTGGCTGATCCGGCGTTTTTCTTCGAATTCGCGAATTTTCTCGGCATGGCGCAGGGTCAGACCGATGTCGTCCCAGCCATTGATCAGGCATTCCTTGCGGAAGGCATCGATCGAGAAGGGAATGCCGTAACCGTCAGGCCGCACGACAACTTGCGCCTGAAGATCGACGACCAGCTTGTAGCCCGGTATCGCTTCGATCTGGCGGAACAGGGCTTCGATCTCCGAAGCCGGCAGCACGATGGGTACGATGCCATTCTTGTAGCAATTATTGAAGAAAATATCGGCAAACGACTCGGCGATGATTGCCTTGAAACCGAAATCGAGCAGCGCCCAGGGCGCGTGCTCGCGCGAACTGCCACAGCCGAAATTGGCGCGCGTCAGCAGCACCTCGGCGCCCAGGTAGCGCGGCTGGTTGAGCACGAAATTCGGATTCTTCGGACGGCCGGAATTGTCCTGACCGGGCTGACCGATATCCATGTAACGCCATTCGTCGAAGGCATTCGGGCCGAAGCCGGAACGCTTGATCGACTTCAGGAACTGTTTCGGGATGATCGCATCGGTATCGACGTTGTTGCGGTCGAGGGGCGCCACCAAACCTTCCAGACGAACAAATTTATCCATTACTCCACCACTTTCTGCACGGCGTCACCGCCCTTCTTGAGCGCCCCGCCAACTGCCTCGCCACTCTTCTGCAGCGCATGCTCGACTGCCTCGCCGCCCTTCTGCAAAGCTTCACCGGTCTTTTCAGCGCCGATGGTGACGTCTTTCTTGACGCCCTGCGCGGTATTGCAGGCAGCGAGACCAAAGGCCATGAGTGAAATCAATAAAATACGCACCATGACTCCTTACAAAACTTCCCGCACGTCGGCAAAACGGCCGGCAATTGCCGCCGCTGCCGCCATCGCCGGACTGAGCAAATGGGTCCGGCCACCAGCCCCCTGACGTCCTTCGAAATTGCGGTTGGAGGTGGAAGCACAACGCTCGCCCGGCTCCAGACGGTCGGCATTCATCGCCAGACACATCGAACAGCCCGGCTCGCGCCACTCGAAACCGGCGGCGACGAACACCTTGTCCAGCCCTTCGGCCTCGGCCTGGCGCTTGACCAGACCGGAACCCGGCACAGCCAGCGCCAGCTTGATATTGGCGGCAATATGGCGGCCCTTGAGCACCGAGGCGGCTTCACGCAGATCCTCGATCCGCGAGTTGGTACAGGAACCGATGAAGACCTTGTCCACGGCGATGTTCTGGATCGGCGTATTGGGATTCAGGCCCATGTACTGCAGCGCCCGCTCCATGCCCTCGCGCTTGACCGGATCGGTCTGCTTGGCCGGATCGGGGACGAAGGCGTCGATGGCGACGACCATTTCCGGCGAGGTGCCCCAGGTCACCTGCGGCCGGATATCCTCGGCCTTCAGCGTGACAACCCGGTCGAACTGCGCACCGGCGTCGGAATGCAGCGTGCGCCAGTAGGCCACAGCCTTGTCCCAGATCTCGCCCTGCGGCGAGAAGGGGCGACCCTTGAGATAATTGATCGTCGTGTCGTCGACGGCGACGAAGCCCATGCGCGCCCCGCCCTCGATGGCCATGTTGCACAAGGTCATGCGGCCTTCCATGGACAGGCCGCGAATGGCGCTGCCGCCGAATTCGATGGCGTAACCGTTGCCGCCGGCCGTGCCGATGGTGCCGATGATGGCCAGCGCCACATCCTTGGCCGTCACGCCCTTGCCGAGCCGCCCGTCGACGGCAACCAGCATGCTCTTCGACTTTTTCTGCAGCAGACATTGGGTAGCCAGCACATGCTCGACTTCCGAGGTGCCGATACCGTGCGCCAGACAGCCGAAGGCACCATGCGTCGAGGTATGCGAATCACCGCAGACGACAGTCATGCCGGGCAGCGTCGCGCCATTTTCCGGACCGACGACATGCAGGATGCCCATGCGTGGATCCTTGAACGGAAAATAGGCCAGCGCACCGACTTCGCGGATATTGGCATCAAGGGTTTCGACCTGCAGCCGGGAAACCGGATCCTTGATCCCCTCGTCCCAATGATCGGTCGGTGTATTGTGATCGGGCGTCGAAACGATGGACGAAACGCGCCAGGGCTTGCGCCCCGCCAGTTTCAGGCCTTCAAAGGCCTGCGGACTGGTGACTTCGTGTACCAGGTGACGATCGATATAAAGAAGTGCCGTGCCGTCCTCTTCAACGTGGACAACATGGTTCTCCCAGAGCTTGTCGTAAAGTGTCTTCGCCATGAAATGCTTCAAATAGGCCGTAAAGCCTTGAATTATGGCACAGGATCGGCGGTTTTTGCCCGGCCGGAATCGCCAATCCCGGTGTCATCGCGCACCCAGCGCCAGACCAGCAAAAACCCGCCAAGAGCAAACAGGGAACCCAGCGAAAAGGCCCACCCCGCCCCCCAGTCGTCCCAGACACGGCCGCTGACCAGCGCCCCGAGCAAACCACCGGCCCCAAAGGACAGACTCGAATAGAGCGCCTGCCCCCGCCCCTGGGCCCGACCGGGAAACCACAGATTGACCGCGCCGATGGCCGCGGCATGATAAGCACCGAAAGTCAGCCCGTGCAGCAACTGCACCAGGATCATCACGACCGGCGATTCAACGCCCCAGCCCATGAGCAGGAAACGCAGTACAGCGGCGGCAAAACTGGCGAGCAGAATGGCACGCAGGGAAAAGCGTTTCGCCAGGCGCGCCATGAGCATGAAGACGACGATCTCGGCAACGACGCCGAGCGACCACAGCTCACCAACTTCGAATTTGCTGTAGCCATGTTCACTCAAGTGGATCGAGTAAAAGACATAGAACCCGCCATGCGCCGCCGACATTGCAAAACAGGCCGCCATCAGCGCCAGCACATGCGGCTGGCGCAGGATGCGGCCGATCGACAGCGCATCCCTGGCCTCGGTCCGCGCCGCCGCTTCCGGCAAAACCAGCGCCACGCCCAGGATGCCGAGCAGGAGCGCCCAGCACACCCAGAGAACAACGACCGGTGACACCAGGTCAAGCGCCGCCCCGGTGCCCATGACCGCGATGATGAAGCCGATCGAGCCCCATAAGCGGATGCGGCTGTAGCGCCCGCAATCCTCGCGCAGATGATCGAAGGTCAGGGTTTCAACCAGCGGTAGCGCGGCGCTCCAGAAGAAGGCCAGCGCCGCCATGGCGAGCAGCATGCCGGACAACCGGTCGAGCCAGAAGAACGCCGTAAACCCGGCGAGCGCAATGAGGCCAGCCAGACGGACGATGAACAGGCGATGACCGAAGCGATCGGCCAGCCAGCCCCAAAGATAAGGGCCAAACATCCGCATCAGCTGCATCTGGGACATCAGCAGACCAATGTCCCAGGCGGAAAAACTCAGGGATTGGAGATACAGCCCGAAATAGGGCGAGAAGGCACCGAGGAAGGCGAAATAAAAGAAGTAGTAGCCGGAAAGGCGCCAGTAGGGCAATGCGTGCATCCGGCAATTTTACCGGATGCGCCGTCGACGACCGACGGCGAGATCAGGCAACCGACTGCTGGCCGGCCCGGAAGGCGAGCAGCAGGTGATACAGCTCGTCCTTCAACTGGACACGGCGCTTCTTCATGTCCTCAAGGGTGAAATCAGCCACCGGCATGTCGTGCTCTTCCAGATTCTCGACATTGCCGGTCAGCCGATTGTAGGAGGCGAAGAGATTCGCGAAACGGGCGTTGCCGGCCTTCAGCACACGAATGGCCTCGGCAAACTCCGGAAACTCATGTTGCAGGTCATGATGATCGATTTGCATGTTGCTCTCCCCCGATGCAGATTTCCGCCAGAACGGCGGCAATTGAATGAACTCAGGCTATTTTCCCCGGAATGCGCGGTGTTTGGCAGACCACATCGCCACATTGCGCCCGGTGACGCAGGGCATGATCGATCAGGACCAGGGCCAGCATGGCCTCGGCAATCGGCGTCGCGCGGATGCCGACACAAGGATCGTGCCGTCCCTCGGTCGCCACCATGATGGGCTGGCCCTGCGTATCGACCGAATGTCTCGGCTGGGCAATCGACGAAGTCGGCTTGATCGCCATATTGACGACAATTTCCTGGCCGGTCGAAATGCCGCCCAGGACACCGCCGGCGTGATTGCTGGCGAAACCTTCGGGCGTCATCTCGTCGCCATGTTCACTACCTTTTTGCGCCACCGAGGCAAAACCGGCACCGATTTCGACGCCCTTGACGGCATTGATGCCCATCATGGCGTAGGCGATTTCAGCATCGAGACGATCATAGACCGGTTCACCCCAGCCCGGCGGCACGCCGGTGGCGGTGACGGTGATTTTGGCACCGACCGAATCGAGCGACTTGCGCAGGCTGTCCATGTAGGCTTCAAGTTCCGGCACGATGGCGGCATTGGGCGCGAAGAAGGCGTTATCGGCAATATCATCGGCCGCCACAAAGGGAATCTCGATCGGCCCGAGGGCGCTCATCCAGCCACGAATCTTGACACCATAGCGCTCGTCCAGCCATTTGCGGGCAATCGCCCCGGCAGCGACACGCACCGCCGTCTCGCGAGCCGACGAACGGCCACCGCCACGGTGATCGCGGAAACCGTATTTCTGCGTGTAGGTGTAGTCGGCATGCCCGGGCCGGAAGGTTTCGGCAATATTGCCGTAATCCTTGCTGCGCTGATCCTGGTTGCGGATCAGCAGGCCGATCGGCGTGCCAGTCGTCTTGCCTTCGAAAACGCCGGAGAGAATCTCGACGGTATCGGGTTCGCGACGCTGCGTCACATGGCGCGAGGTACCCGGTTTGCGGCGGTCGAGCTCGGCCTGGATATCGGCCTCACAGAGCGCCAGGCCCGGCGGACAACCGTCAACAACACAGCCGATGGCCGGCCCGTGCGATTCGCCGAAGGAAGTAACAGTAAACAGGGTGCCAAAAGTATTGCCGGACATGGAGCGCTGCAGTCTAGAATGGATGCAGGATTTTACCATGCCCAGCAAAAAGCCCCCTGCCCGACCAGCCAGCGTCGCCAAGACCGGCAGCAAACCGCCCTCCCGCCCGAACCGCCCGGGCAGTGGGCTCAATCCGCGCCTGCAGACAGACAATCGCTGGCAGCGCAGCAAGCGCTATGGCTGGGACAGTCGCTAAATTGACGACGTAAAAAAAGCGGCCACCGCCGCTTTTCACCGGACCACTCAGATCTGAGGCTCTTCCGGCCAGTTCTTGATGTAACTCTTGAGCATCTGGTTCTCGAAACCCTGTTCGTCGAGCACGGCCTTGGCCACATCAAGGAAGGAAATGACGCCCATCAGCGTGTCGCCATCCATCACCGGTACATAGCGCGAGTGTTTTTCAATCATCAGGCGGCGCAGATCATTGGCTTCCATGGACGGGAAAACGGTGACCGGGTTTTTCACCATGACATCGCCAACCGTTACACCGCTTGCCTCTCCACCACGCTGCTTGAGTGCCACCAGGACTTCGCGGAAGGTCAGCATGCCGACCATCTTGCCGTGTTCCATGACCACCAGCGAACCGACATCGAATTGCGCCATGGCGTCGATGGCAGCGGCCAGAGACTGTTGCGGCGTGGTCGTATAGAGCGCCACTTCCTTGCGTCGAAAAATCTCCAGCACCTGCATTTTGGCCTCCGCGGCAAAATTTTTGATTGACCGTGGCGATCTTAGAACATCCACCGCTTTTGGGGAAGATGAATCGCCAAAAGCCAGAGCCAATCAGCAATTGGTAAGACCAAGCCCATGAATCGAAGGCTTTTCCGAAAAAATATTTACGAAAATATATGGCATTGGCACTTGCATTAAGCCATACGCATCTATACACTAAGTCATATTACCTAAGTCATACACCGCTAGGATGCTTGGGTAACCTAATTACACTAGCGTATGGAGAGTGGATAATGACTTCCGTCAAAACCATCGAAAAAATCGACGCTCGCGAGATCCGTCGCAAACTTGGCCTCAACCAACAACAATTCTGGTCCACGCTGGGCGTTACCCAGAGCGGTGGCTCACGTTACGAAAGCGGCCGCAACATGCCGAAGCCGGTGCGTGAACTGCTGCGCCTGGTGCACGTCGAACAGATCGACATCAAGTCGATCAAGCGCGATGACTGGGAAGTGGTTGAGTATCTGAAGGCTCAAGAACCGGAACTGTTCAAGTCCCTGAAGAAGTCGGCTCGCAGCCGCGCCAAGAAAGCCGCCTGAATTTCGATTCCGGCCACGGTGGTCGATGACCACCGCGACGGGCATCACGGGGAGACCATCACCCGGATGCCCGTTTTTTCATGGATTTCCGCCGCAAAGACCTCCAGCTCGCAGGCCGGCAGCCGCAGCAGGCGGGGCGCCGCCGGTTGCAGGGAAGGCCGGGCCAGGCCGTAGAGATGGACGCCAGCCAAATGCTCGGCCAGGGGCTTGAGCAATGCGCAGTACGCGCCCCGCGCCTCGGCTGAAGGCGACTTGCCGTCAAGTCCGAACCAGCAGGTCTGCACCCAGGTCGGCGCCAACCCCGAACAGATTTCCAGATTGCGGGTGATTTTTTCGGCACCCAGCGGCACGCCGTTGACCTCGGCGACATCAGCCGCCCCGGCGCGATCGACCTTGAACCAGACCTCGCCGCCCAGCTCGCCCAGGCCCCTGATGCCGGCCTGCACTTCCGGCCGGTGCAGCAGGCTGCCATTGGTAATCAGGCGCAGCGGCAACTTGCCGAGCAGCTCGAAACGCGCCAGCACCCGGCCGACCCGTGCCACGGCCTCGGCGAATTCCGGCGCACTGGTCGGCTCGCCGTTGCCCGAGAAAGCGACATCCATGAGCTGGCGTGCCTCGGGCGGCACCTGACGGAGCATGAAATCGCCGTGCACCACGTCGTGGAGAAAGCCGGACAATTCGCTTTCCAGGCGATCGAGATCAATGGGCGGCGGCCCGCCACGCGTCAGGTTTTCGACCTGGCAATACAGGCAGGCCCAGTTGCAGGCATTGTTGGTATTCAGATTGATGCCGACGGAGACGCCGCCGGCCCGCCGCGAAACGACCGGATAGACGTAAAGCAGGCCGGCGCTGTCGCGGCGATGATCATCAGTGGAGAGCATGCTGCATTGTATAATCGGCGACCGCCTTGCCGAGCAAACCAGTCATGTTTATCACCCGCCGTCTCGAATTCGATGCCGGGCATCGCATCCCCGATCACAAAAGCCAGTGCCGTCACCTGCACGGGCATCGCTACGTGATCGAAATCACGCTTTCCGGCGGCATCATCCACAAGGCCGGCGATGCGGCCAACGGCATGGTCATGGATTTCTCGCAGGTCAAGGACCTGGCCAAGGCCCATCTGGTCGACCAGTGGGATCACGCCTTCCTGGCCTACGCCGGCGATACGGCGATTGTCGAATTCCTCAATTCACTGCCTGACCACAAGACGGTACTGCTTGACCGCGTGCCGACCGCCGAAAATCTCGCCCACATCGCCTTCGAGCGCCTCGACGCGGTGTATCGCGACATTTACGGCAATCACCTGCAGCTCGAACAGGTCCGCCTTTACGAAACGCCCAACTGCTGGGCCGACGCGCTGCGCTCCCGGCTCGATTGAGCCACCCGGCGGTCTCTCCTATACTGGCCGCAACCGTCGCCGTTGCACCAGGAGAAAACCGCTGCATGTCCGCCGCCACTCACCCGAACTCTGCTGACCACTCCCGGCCACGGGTCGCCGCATGAACGAGGCCCGCCCCCGGACGGCCCTGATCCTGACCGGTGGCGGCGCCCGGGCGGCCTACCAGGTCGGCGTGCTGCTGGCCATTGCCAAGCTGTCGCACCACCGGAAACACAACCCTTTTCCCATTCTGTGCGGCACCTCGGCCGGCGCCATCAATGCGGCCGGACTGGCCTGCCTGGCCGACAATTTCGGCAAATCGGTGGCCATCCTCACCCGCATCTGGCGCAACATGGAGGCGGGCCATATTTACCGGGCTGACGCCGTCGGCATCGGCATCTCGGGCGCCCGCTGGCTGAAAGCCCTGGCCCTCGGCTGGCTGATCGGCGAGCCGCCGCGCTCCCTGCTCGACAACGCGCCGCTGCGCCACTTGCTGAGCAAGCAACTTGATTTCGCCGGCATCGAGCGCGCCATTGGCAGCGGCGCCCTGCACGCCCTGAGCATCTCGGCCTCCGGCTATGAAACCGGCGAAAGCATCAGTTTCTTCCAGGCCCACCCTTCGGCCAAGCCGTGGAATCGTGTCCAGCGCATGGGCATCCGCTCCGAAATCAGCATCGACCACCTGCTCGCCTCAAGCGCCATTCCTTTCGTTTTCCCGGCGACGCGCATCCACCGCGAATACTTCGGCGACGGCTCGATGCGCCAGATGGCGCCGATCTCCCCGGCCATCCATCTCGGCGCCGAGCGCGTACTGGTCATCGGCGCCGGCCGGGCCAGCGAGTATCAACCCCGCCAGGCCAGCGAAAGCTACCCCTCGCTGGCCCAGATCGCCGGCCATGCCCTGTCCAGTATTTTTCTCGACGGCCTGGCCGCCGATATCGAACGCATGCAGGGCATCAACCGGATGCTCGAGGCGACGCCGCAAATTGCCGCGGCCCATCCGGAAATCCCCTTGCGCCCGATCAAGACCCTGGTCATTTCACCATCGCAACGCCTCGACCGGATCGCCGCCGAGCATGCCGGCGCCCTGCCCTGGCCGGTCAAGTACCTGCTCACGGGAATCGGCGCGATGAACCGCCGCGGCGGAGCGCTGACCAGCTATCTGTTATTCGAAAAGCCCTATACGCGCGCCCTGATCGACCTGGGCTACGCCGACAGCATGGCCCGCGCCGAAGAAATCGGCAGTTTTCTCGAACTCTGAAAAAGCAGCTTAGTGGGTATTGCCTGAAACGAGCGCATCCGGCACGGCCAGCGGCAGGGATTGCAGACCCAGATTGACCAGGCGCGGATGCACGGCAGGCTGCCCGAGCTTTTTCAGCAACTGGCACTGCTCCAGGGTCTGCGTGCATTCGCCGCTGCCCGCCTTGAGTCGGCGGCACATCAGGCAGAAGCGGCACTCGACATTGCGCACCGACGAGGAGCAAAGCTCCTTGCGCCGCCCCACCTCGGTCGCCAGTTGATGTACGTGCAGCGACATGTGGCGCAGCGAGGCAGTCAGCGTCCTGTCGTCGGCCCAGCCCCGGGTGACAACAGCCACCTGGGCGAGGCATTCCCGCAAAATGTTTTTATTCATGACTCAGGCAGATCATTGATCGGGAGTACCCAGGGCGCCTTCAAATTGAAATTGCGGGCTGCAGGTTACTGTAAACACGGAATATTTCCTAGCGAATTTACTCAGACACGAGATTCAGCGCACCTGCTGCGGCGCGCCGCAGGTCAGACTGAAAACCGTGACGTCGGCGATGCCGATCTGGATGCCGAGCAGCGACAGCACCGGGGCGAGAATGCCGTCGAGCAGAGCAAAAACCGGATTCAGTACGCCGCGCAGCGCATCGAGCAGGGCGCTGGTCGTGGCCCCGATTTCCTGCACCTTTTCGCGGTTTTCATCGGCCCGCAGGCCTGCGAAAAAAGCGACGCCGGCCAGGAGATTGCATTCAGGTTTCATTTTTCTGCCTATCGACAAGGAGCCGGTGCGCCAGGCAGGCCTTGACATAGCCCTGCAACTGGTCGAACGAGACCGGCTTGGTAAACACGGCAATTTCCGAGGACAGGCCGCCCTTTTCCTCGATTTCGTCGGCCCCCATGCCGGTGACGGCGACGATGTTGAGGCTGCGCAATACCGGATCGTTGCGCAGCAGCTTGATGATCTCGAAACCATCGACGCCGGAAATCCGCAGATCGGTGATCAGCAGATCGGGCGGGCAACGGCCGATGACCACCAGGGCTTCGAAAACGCTGCTCACGAAGGTCAGCTGGATCGGCATCTGCCAGGCAGCCATGGTCATCCGGTAGAGCTTCAGCGTGTCCTCGTCATCTTCAAGGACCAGCACGCTGAAATTGCCGCGCGCCGATTCGACGACCGGGGCCGGGGTGACATTGCCCTTGCCCATGCGCTCTTCGATGAGTTCCTTGACCGAGCTCAGCGGCAGGCGGCGATGGCCGCCATCGGTCTTCCAGGCCCGCAGGACGCCGGCCTCGACCCACAACTGCACGGTGCGCAGCGAGACATGCAGCAGGTCAGCCGCCTCGCGCGTCGTGCAATAGACTTCGGCATCATCGGGCTTGTTCGTAGTTTTTAATTTATTCATTTTCAGTCATCTCATTGGGCCAGCCTTGATGAATTCGGCACACTCTAGGACTTTCCAGCAGCCGGCTTCGCTCATTCCCGCAAACTCGGGGTAGCGCCCTCAACTTTATCAATTTCTTGCCTGTTTTCCGGCAAGTTGACTGAATCCAGCATTTTTTCTCGCGTCCGCTGCCGATTTTTCCGGCCTTGCGGGCAATTTCCTGACGTTGCGCCTCCGGCAACTGATAAAGATCAGTGATGTAGCTCGAGATACGGAACTCAATCGAGGAACGCTTACACGTCTTTATCACGAGACTGCGGAACGCGTAGAACTCAGCGTCCTGGATACTCTCTGCAACTACTTGAAGTGTGATTTGCTAGATTTGTTTGAATACATTCCAAACGACGGACTGCATTCCAAACCGTTGGATTGACTAAATCTAGAACGAGCTAACACTGAGCCCACGTCCGATTGCCCGAAGGTCAGATCCTAACGACGATTCTGTTTTCTTTAAGTTGCCAAGGCACAGCATGGGCACAATTTGGGCACAACCAGGGGCACAGACGATTTCTTGCCCAAAAACAAAAAAGGACCAACGCCGCTAAGCAGTTGATCCTTCGTTGATTCTATTGGTTGCGGGGGCAGGACTTGAACCTGCGACCTTCGGGTTATGAGCCCGACGAGCTGCCAACTGCTCCA
>JBAQDI010000038.1:0-11696 GCA_049294655.1 Azonexus sp. | reverse complement strand
GCCAGAGCCGGCGCGCCGTGTTGCTGGCCAGCTTGCTCGAAGCCGCGGCGCCACCGGCGGCGAGCCATGCCGCCTGGCGCAGTCGCGAATACGCGGCGACCCCCGATCCGCTGCTCGCCGAGTGCCGCAAACTGGCGAGCGCCATGCTGCTCGCCGAGGTTTCCTGTCCCGACTGGCAGAGCGCCGCCCTGGCGCGCTGGGCCGCGCTGTGCGAGCGGGTTGGCAATGAGTGGACCTTGCGCCGCCTGCTCGAATACCTGAGTGGCGAGGATGTGCTGGAAAAGGTGCGCACCATCCTGCAGCGCCACCTGGCCGCGCACCTCGATCTCGGCGTTGCCGCCTGGCGCAATCCGGCGCGTGAACAGGGCTTTTTCGCCGCCTGGCGGGCCTCGGCTGGGCTCGATATGGTCTGGGAAATCAGCGATCTGCACAATATCCGCGACGAGATCGTGCGCCTGCCGGCCGAGGCGCTCGACGTGCTGCTCGGCGAACTGGCGCAGCTGATCCCGGACGAGCGCCTGTGGCCGGGCTATCTGCAACGCCTGGCCCTCGAGCAGCCCGGCTGGGCCGGCATGTTCCTGTGGCGCGACCGCAACCCCGGGCGGGGCGACGGGACCGGCGTGGACATGATCGATTACCTGGCCGTGCGCGTCCTGCTCGAGCGCCTGCTCTGTGACGACCTGATCCGCCGGCTGACCGGCTTGCCGCTCGAATTCAACGAACTCAAGGGCTACTTTGCCGCCGAACTGGCCGAGTTTCATGTTCGCGATGCGCTGCGCCGCGGCGACCTGAGCGAGGCGCTGCAATACCAGGCGGCCCGCTTGCTCGAGCCCGACGAGCATCCGGCCAGCGAAGCCGTCTGGGAAGCGCTGGCCGCGGCCATCGAGGCCGAGCGCCGACTGGTCGCGCCGGAAAGCCTGGCCTGCCGCCTGCACGCGCTGTTTGGCCGTCTGGAAATTGATGCTGCCGCGGCGGCCGCCTGGTCGCCGGCCGAGGCCACGGCCCTGCTTGCCGCGGCCGACAGCCTGGGCAGCCTGGAACGCGGCCACCTCTGGCTGCTCGCCTACGAACGCCATTACCGCGAGCAGCTGTTTGCCGCGCTGACCGCCAACCAGCCGCGCCAGTACACCCCGGCCGCGCCGTCGGCCCAGGTCGTGATGTGCATGGACGACCGCGAGGAGGGGACGCGCCGCCATCTCGAGGAAATCGCGCCGGCTGTCGTGACCTACGGCGCCGCCGGTTTCTTCGGCGTGCCGATGTACTGGCAGGGCCTCGACGATGCCGAACAGAGCGCGCTCTGCCCGGTCGTCGTCCGGCCGACCCATCTCATCCGCGAGGCAGCCGTGGCCCCGGACGCCGCCGTCGCCAAACACATTGAACGTCGCGAATTGCGCCTCGGCTGGCGCGAACGCCTCTATCAATCGACCCGCCGCGATCCGCTTGGCGGTCTGCTGCTCTCGCTGCTGGCCGCCGGCCCGGCCTTGCTCGCCTTGCTCGCCGCGATCCTGGCACCGGGCTGGGCCGGTCAAAGCGCGCGGCGCTGGCGACAGAAATTCGACGGGGTGCTGCCGACCCGCCTGCAACTGACGGCCGGGGAGGCTCCAGCGGGCACGCCGGAGGCGCCGCAGGCCGGTTTTACCGTGCTTGAGCAGATCGACCGGGTCGAGGCTTTCCTGGGCATGATCGGGCTGACCCAAAACTTTGCGCCGCTGGTCCTGATCTTCGGTCACGGCTCGAGCAGCCGCAACAATCCGCATCTTTCGGCCTATTCCTGCGGCGCCTGTTCCGGCCGGCATGGCGGGCCGAATGCCCGGGTTTTCGCGGCCCTGGCCAATCGCCCGGAAGTGCGCGCCGGGCTGGCCGGGCGCGGCCTGCACATTCCCGCCTCGACGTGGTTTCTGGCGGCGGCTCACGATACCTGCGATGACGGCATCGAATGGTACGACCTGGACAGTGTGCCGGAAAGCTTCCAGGCGGCTCTCGATACCCTGGTCAGCCAGCTCGCCGAGGCCTGTCGGGCGCACGCTGCCGAACGCTGTCGCCGCCTGGCTTCGGCGCCGCTCCGGCCGGCCCCGTGGCTGGCCCGGCAGCACATGATCGGGCGGGCCAGCGACCTGTCGCAGGTCCGGCCCGAACTCGGCCATGCGACCAATGCGGCAGCCTTCGTCGGCCGGCGGCAGATGAGCCGCGGCCTCTTCCTCGATCGCCGCGTTTTCCTGATTTCCTACGATCCGACGGGTGATGACGACGGCCGGATCGTCGAGGGCATCCTGTTGGCCGCCGGCCCGGTCGGCGCCGGCATCGCGCTCGAATACTATTTTTCGACGGTGGACAACGAGCGTTTCGGCTGCGGCTCGAAAATCACCCACAACATCACCGGCCTGTTCGGCGTCATGGAAGGCGCCGATTCCGACCTGCGCACCGGCCTGCCGCAGCAGATGGTCGAAATCCACGAGCCGATGCGCCTGCTCGTCGTTGTCGAGCAGACGCCGGCCGTGCTCAGCGCCATCCTGGACCGCCAGCCGGCGCTGCAGGAGCTGATCGGCAATGCCTGGATCACGCTCGCCGCCAAACATCCGGACAGTCCGGCCATCGAACGCTATTGCCCGCGCCGCGGCTGGTTGCCGTGGTCGGGGCCGGCCGTGCTGCCGCAGGTTGCCCGCTCGGCCGACTGGTTTGCCGGCGAATCGGCGCCGCTGGCGCCGGCGATCATTCTCGGAGGTGCCGCCTGATGACCATGCTTGAACACTTGCCGGTCTGGGTCTGGCTGGTTCCGGCCCTGCCGCTGCTCGCCGTCGTCATCAACGCGGCGCGCGTCCTGCTCGGCCTGGCCGTCGGCGATGCGGCCGAACCTCTGACGGCACGCCTGGCCTCGCTCTCGGCCTTCGCCGGCCTGCTCCTGTTGCTGGCCATCGACGGCCTGGCCCTGGCGCAGGGTGCCCCCGGCCATCTGCGGCTCGGCCACTGGTTCGGCACCGGCAGCTGGGAGGCGACTTTCTCCTTCCTGCTCGACCCGCTGGCCCTGACCCTGGGCACGCTGACCGCGCTGATCGGCTGGCTGGTCACCCGTTTCTCGGCCAATTACCTGCATCGCGAGGCCGGCTTCCACCGTTATTTCATCGCGCTCTCCTTTTTCCTGGCCGGCATGCAGCTCGTGCTGCTCGCCGGTAACGGGCTGCTCGCCTTTGTCGGCTGGGAGATGTGCGGTCTGTCGTCCTTCCTGCTCATCGGCTACGCCTGGCACCGCCCGCTGGCCACCGGCAATGCGCTGTTCGCCTTCATCACCAACCGGGTCGGCGACAGCGGTTTCCTGCTCGCCCTGGCGCTGGCCGCCGCCTGGCTCGGCAGCTTCGAGTGGACGGCCCTGCACGCCGCGCAGCAGATCAGCGTCGTCAATGCCCGGCTGCTGATCGTCGGTTTCGTGATCGCCGCCCTGGTCAAGTCGGCGCAACTGCCCTTCACGCCGTGGATCACCCGGGCGCTCGAAGGGCCGACGCCGTCCTCGGCGATCTTCTACGGTGCGGTCATGGTGCATGCCGGCATCTATCTGCTGCTGCGCCTCGAGCCGCTGCTCGTCGAAGTGCCGGATGTCATGGTCGGGCTGGTCATCGCCGGCACGCTGACCGCCATCTATGCCTGGCTGTGCAGCCTGGTGCAGAGCGACGTCAAGTCGGCCCTGATCTTTGCCGTGGTCTTCCAGGTGGCGCTGATGTTCGTCGAAATCGGCCTGGGCTGGACGCGCCTGGCCCTGGTGCATCTCTGCCTGCATGCCGCGTGGCGGGCCTGGCAGTTCCTGCTTGCCCCGTCCTGGCTGGCCATCACCCGCCAGCGGCCGCCCGCCCCGCCGGCCTGGCTGCGCCGCCAGCAGTGGCTGTACACGGCGGCGCTGCAGCGCTTCTGGCTCGATGCCCTGGCCCAGACCCTGCTGGTCCAGCCGACTGTATCCTTTGCCCACGACGTGCGGGCCCTCGAAGAACATTTCATCGACCGGGCCATCGGCCAGCCGGGGCAGGGCCAGCCGGTGCACGGCGAACGGCCACTGGTGCTCGTCGACGGGCTGCCCGGCCGGGCCCTGGCTGCCGTTTCCGACCTCCTGCAGCGGCTTGAAAACCGCCTGCTGCTGCGCGGCCGGGGCGGTACGGCGGAGCGGGCGCTACACCGCCTGGGCAGCTACCTGGCGACTCTCGAAAACCTGCTGGAACAGCCGCGTTACCTGATGATGGCGGTGATGGCGACTTTTGTGGTGATCCTGTGAGCGGCGGCCTGCTCAGCGAAATCCTCTGGCAACAACAGAGCGGCTTGCCGCTGCTGCTTCTGCTGCAAGTGCTGCCGCTCTTCGGCGCGGCCATGGTTCTCGCCCTCGGCGAGCGGTCGGCCGCGGTCAGCGCCGGCAAGTTCTTCGCGCTGGCCGAATTCCTGCTCTGCATTGTGGTGCTCAGCCGCATCAACCCCTTGTTGCCGGCCCTGCAACTGGCCGAGCATCTCGAGCTGATTGCCTATCACGTTGCGGTGGATGGCATCAGCCTGATCTTCCTGCTGCTGACGGCGCTGCTCACCTTCTTGATGACCTTGTACGGCATGAGCCGCGGCATGATTTCGTCGGGCCGGCTGTTTGCCGTGCTGCTGGTGGCCGAGGCCGGCCTGGTCGGCATGCTGGTGACGGTCAATCTGGCCTGGTTCTCGGCCTTCTCGGCGCTCGAGTTGTGGGCCGTGGTCTTCCTGCTCCGGCGCTGGGCCTCGTCGCGCGCCGAAACCCAGGCCCTGGCGCGCTTCGTCCAGTATCAGTCGTTCGGCTGGGTGCTTTTTGTCGCCGGCAGCGTCGTGCTCGGCTGGGGCTATGCCGAGGCGCATGCCGGTTACTGGAGTTTCGACCTGTTCGATCTGCAGACGACGCTGCCGGTCGGCAAGTTCCAGACCGCCGCCTTCTACCTGCTGTTCTACGGGCTGGCCGTGCGCACGCCGCTTTTCCCGCTGCATGGCTGGCTGCCCAACATGGCGCAGCACGGCCTGATCGCCGTCGCCCCGGCGCTGATGGTCGGCGTCAAGGTCGGCATTTACGGCATGTTGCGTTTCGTCCTGCCGCTGACGCCGACGGCCGTCACCTACTGGCAGCCCTATGTCGTCGGCTTCGCCATGGCCGGCATTTTCTTTACCGCGGCACTCGCCTTCCAGCAGACCAATTTGCGCCGCCTGCTCGCCTTCGCCGTGGTCAGCCATACCAGCCTGCTGGTGATCGGCGTCTTCAGCCTGCACGAATCCGGCATCCAGGGCGCCGTGCTGCTCGCCGCCAATTTCGGGCTGGCGGCCACCGGCATGTGGTTCATCGTCGGCTTCGTCTTCCGGCGCACCGGGACGACCGAGCTGCACGAACTGTCCGGCCTGTTTGAGCGCATTCCCTTCCTGGCCATCGCCTTCCTCGGTTTCGGTCTGGCCATCGTCGGCATGCCCGGTACGCCGGGCTTCGATGCCGCCCACTTCGTGCTCGAGGCGGCGATCGACAAATTCGGCGCCTTGCCGACCGTCGCCGCCGCGCTCGGCAACGTCGCCGCCGCCGGCTTCCTGCTGTGGGCCTTCCAGCGTGCCTTCCTGAGTCAGGGCAAGGTCGGCGGACCCGAAGTCGAGCGCACGCTGCCCATGGAATACGTCGTCTGCGGCATCGCCCTGGCCGCCATGCTGGTCATCGGCTTCTTCACCGAGCCCTGGCTGTACCTGACCGAAACGGCCAGCCAGGCGATTGCCGCGAGGTTCGAACGATGACCGGCCTGCCGCTATTGTCGCTGCTCATCGGCCTGCCGCTGGCCACGGCAGGCCTGCTCTGGCTGCTGCCGGCCCGCCTCGGTCGCTACGTCGTGGCCGGCGGCATGCTGGCCACGCTGGGCCTGGCGACGCTGATCCTGTTCAACTTTGCGCCGGCCGGCGAGCGCTTCCAGTTCCTCGAACGGGCGCCGTGGATTGCCGGCCTGCACGTGCACTATCTGGTTGCCGTCGATGGCCTGGCGGTGCTCTTCCTGCCGGCCACGGCGCTGCTTTTCCTCGGTTCGCTGGTGGCCAGCTGGCATGCCGTGCAGGAAGCGCGGCGCCTGTATTACAGCCTGTTGTTACTGCTCCAGACGGCGACGCTGGGCATTTTCTGTGCCCTCGATACGGTGCTGTTCTTTGTTTTCTGGGAAATCAGCTTGCTGCCGATCTATTTCCTGCTCGGCCGCTGGGGCGTCACGGCCGACAGCGGCCGGGTGGCGGCGCGCTATTTCCTGATCATGCTGGCCGGCGGCATTCCGCTGCTCGTCGCCTTCATCATGCTGGCGGCCAGCCAGCCGGTCGCCAGTTTCGATCTGACGGTGCTGCTCGGCGCCAGCCTGCCGCGCTCGACGCAGACCCTGGTCTTCCTGCTCTTGCTGCTCGGCTTCGGTCTCAAGGTGCCGCTCGTGCCGCTGCATACCTGGCTGCCGCAATTCTCGCTGGCCGCGCCCGGTTCGCTGACGGCGCTGCTCGTCGGGCTCAAGCTCGGCGCCTTCGGCATCATCCGCTACGCCGTGCCGCTCGCCCCGCAGGCCGCCCTCGACATGCACTGGCTGCTCGCCGGCCTGGGCACGCTGGCACTGCTTTACGGCGCCGTCGGCATGCTGGCCCAGAGCAATCTGCGCGTCGGCCTGGCCTATGCCAGCATCTGCCACGTCGGCCTGGCCATCCTCGGCCTCGCTTCCTTCACGGCGCAGGGCACGCAGGGCGCCGTTTCGCTGCTGCTCAGTTTCTCGGTGGCCAGCGGCGGTGCTTTCCTGCTCCTCGAATTCCTGCGCCAGCGCACCGGCTCGACCGATATCCATGGCCTCGGGGGCGTTGCCAGGAGCATGCCCTTGCTCGCTTCCGGTTTTCTGATCTGCGGCCTGGCCGGGGTCGGCATGCCCGGGACCAGCAGTTTTCCCGGCGAATTCCTGCTGATCATTGCCGCCCTGCACAGCCATACCGGGGCCGGCCTGGCCGCGCTGTTCGCACTGTCGATTGCCGCCGCCGGTTTCCTGTCGCTCTATCGCAAGGCCTTCTTCGGGCCGGTGACGCGTCAGGCTGTGGCTCAGGCCAGTGATCTGCGGCCGCGCGAATGGCTGGTGCTGGTGGCGCTGATCGTCATGATCGTCGGCATCGGCATCTATCCCGGACCGTGGATCGAGGTCGTGCGGCCGGCGGCCGAAGCCTGGGCGGCCGGTCTGCGGCGCTGAGCGCCGCCCGGAGCATTCTTTCCGGGCCATCCCGGGCGGCCCTGTGTAAAAATGCGCCATCGACAATGAAATCGGCGACATGGATTCTTCTCTTGCCAATAGCAGCCTGAGCAATCAACTGACGGCACTGCTCTACCGCAGCGTGCCGCTCAGCCAGTTGGTGGTCCTCGTCCTCGCCTCCCTGCTGGCTTATGTCGGCAGCGAGCGCTGGCCGAGCGGGGCGCCCATCTGGTGGGCGTTGATGATCGTCATGGCGCTCAGCCGTTTGTGGCTGGCGACCCGCTTCTCGGCTTCGGCCATGCCGGATTACCCGCGCTGGCAGGCGCGCGGCATCCTTGGTGCCGCTCTCGGCGGCCTGGGCTGGGCGGTGGGGGCCGTGATGTTCATGAGCGGAGCGCCCGAGGTGGTGCAACTGTTCGTGCTGTTCATCGTCGCCGGTCTGGTGGCCGGTGCCGTGCCGACGCTGGCGCCCGTGCCGCTGGCCTTCCGCCTGTTCGCCATTCCACCGATTGGCGCGGTTTTTGTCTGCGCCGTTCTCTCGCCGCCTTCGTCCTTGCGCTGGCTGGTGATCATCGCCACGGTGCTGTTCCTGTTCGGCATGCTGCAAAGTGCGCGCCGTTATTTCGAGGCCATCGAGCAGGCCATCAGCCTCGGCATCGAGCGTAGCCGCCAGGCGGAAGAACTGCTTGCCGCACGCGATGCGGCGCTGGCCGGCAGCCGCGCCAAGAGCGAATTCCTGGCCACGGTGAGCCACGAGATCCGGACGCCGATGAACGGCATCATCGGCATGAGCGAACTGCTGCTCGATACGAAGCTTGACGACGAGCAGCGGGAATTCGCCGGCATCATCAAAAGCAGCGGCAATTCCTTGATGGCGATCATCAACGACATTCTCGATTTTTCGAAAATCGAGGCCGGCAAGCTGGAAATCCAGGCGCAGCCCTTCGATCTTGGCGAACTGCTCGAGCAGTCCTGCGGCTTGCTCGGCCATCAGGCCAGCGGCAAAGGCCTGGCCTTTGCGCTGGAACTGGCGCCCGAGGTGCCGAGCCAACTGGTCGGCGATGCCGAACGTCTGCGTCAGGTGCTGGTGAACCTGCTTGGCAATGCGGTGAAATTTACCGACCGCGGCGCGGTTGGCCTGCAGGTCAGCCTGGAGCAGCTGTCGCCGGCCACCGCGACGGTGCGCTTTGCGGTGCGTGACACCGGGATTGGCATCCCGGCCGACAAGCGCCACCGGTTGTTCAATGCCTTTTCCCAGGTCGATGCCTCGGCGACGCGCCGGCATGGCGGCACGGGTCTGGGTTTGTCGATCTGCAAGCGCCTGGTGGAAATGATGGATGGCGAGATCGGCGTTGATAGCGAAGACGGGCGGGGTTCCGTCTTCTGGTTCGCCATCAACTTTCCGCTGGCGACGATCGACTGAAAGTCCCGACGGAAGGCCGCCCGGTTTGTTGAACCGGGTCAGCCGCTGCTTCAGAGTTTCTTGACGAATTCCGACTTGAGCTGCATGGCGCCGATGCCGTCGATCTTGCAGTCGATATCGTGATCGCCATCGATCAGGCGGATGTTCTTGACCTTGGTGCCGACCTTGACGACCGAGGACGAGCCCTTGATCTTCAGGTCCTTGATCACCGTCACGCTGTCGCCGTCCTGCAATACATTGCCATTGGCGTCCTTCCAGACCCGGGCCTGCTCGCCGTCGTCGGCGGCGGCCTGCTGCGGCCATTCATGGGCGCATTCCGGGCAGACGTACATTTCGCCGTCTTCGTAGGTGTATGCGGAGGTGCATTGCGGGCAGGGGGGCAGGGTGCTCATGGTTTTCCTTTTCAGTATTCTTCGGTAAAGGCGCCCATCAGGTTGGGCAGCAGGATGTAGGCGCGCCCGAGGGCGGCGCTGAGGTCGGCGCAGACATTGTCGTCGCCCAGGTGATCGATGAAGCCGGAGCGCTGCAGCAGCGAGCCGGGCTGCTCGTTGAGGCCGCAGACGAGCAGCGTGCAGCCGCGTTTCTTGAGCTTGTCGCGCAGGCTTTCGAGGCCCTCCAGGCCGGTCGTGTCGAGCTGGATCAGACGGGTGGCATCGAGGATGACGACTTCCGGATGGCCGGCCGCCGGGTCGAGCAGTTCTTCGAGCTTGTTGACCGCACCGAAGAACAACGAGCCGAACAGCTGCCAGGCGGCGACACGCATCGTGCCATCGGGGTAGAGGAAACGCGGTTCGTCGGCTTCGGCCTTGAGCGGCAGGCGCTCGATGCGCGTCAGTTCCGACATGCGGTAGATGAAGAACAGGCTGGCCAGCAGCATGCCGAGCTCGACGGCGATGGTCAGGTCGAAGACGACGGTGACGAAGAAGGTGGCGAGCAGGATGATCCGGTAGTTGTAGGTGTAGCGCCGCAGTTCGACGAACTCGTGCCATTCGCCCATGTTGATGGCGACCACCATGACAATCGCCGACAGCGTGGCGAGCGGCACGTAGGAAGCGAGCGGCGCCGCGATCAGCACGATGCCGAGCAGCACGACGGCGTGGATCATGCCGGCGATCGGTGTCCGGCCGCCGGTCTTGACGTTGGTCGTCGTGCGGGCGATGGCGCCGGTCGCGGCAAAACCGCCGAACAGCGGGGCAACGATATTCGACAGGCCCTGGGCGATCAGTTCCTGGTTGGGGTCGTGGCGGTCGTCGATCTGGCTGTCGGCAACGCGCGCCGAGAGCAGGGATTCGATGGCGCCGAGCAGGGCGATGGTGATGGCCGGCGTGATGAGCTTGCCGAAATCGTGGATCGACAGGCTGGGCAGGCCGATCGCCGGCAGATCCTGCGGGATGCCGTGAAAGCGGCTGCCAATGGTTTCGACCGGCAAATTGAAGAGGAAGGACACCAGGGTGCCGACGATGAGCACGACGAGCGGCCCCGGGGCGCGGCGCATGAAGGCGAAGCGCTGGGCCAGGCGATTGTAGGAGAGCAGGAAGACGAAGCAGGCGGTGGCCAGGCCCAGGGTCGGCAGATCGATGGTATGGATGTTGGCGGCCAGGATCTTGATGCGGTGGAAAAACTCGGCCGGCAGATTGTCGATTTTGAGGCCGAAGAAATCCTTGATCTGGGCCAGGAAAATGACCACCGCGATGCCGTTGGTGAAGCCGATGACGACAGTCACCGGGATGAAGCGGATGAGCTGGCCCATGCGGGCAAAGCCCATGATCAGCAAAAATACGCCGGCCAGGATGGTGGCGCCGAGCAGGTTGGCGAAACCGTGCATGGCGACAATGCCGTAGATGATCGGGATGAAGGCGCCGGTCGGGCCGCCGATCTGGACGCGCGAGCCGCCGAACGCAGCGGTGATGAAGCCGGCGACGATGGCTGTCCAGATGCCGGCCGCCGGCGAGCAGCCGGAAGCGATGGCAAAGGCCATGGCCAGTGGCAGGGCGAGGACGCCGACGGTAATGCCCGAAGCCAGGTCCTTGCCAAACTGGGCGCGGTTGTAGCCGGGCAGACAATCAAGCAGCTTGGGATGGAAGGCGATTTTCATGGCACGCACTCGGGAAGTAAGCGCAGGATTATATGGGCGTTCAATTATTCGTCAATGTTAATCACATGTTAATATGATGTGATAGCAATAAAATAAGAGTGAATCATGGAGAAACGCACTGCCCGTCTGACCATCCTGATCGATCCCGAGAAGAAAAAGCTTTTCGAGGAAATCTGTGCCGCCAATGACCTGACGCCCTCGCAGGTGGTGCGCCGGCTGGTGCGTCAGTACGTCATCGACAACGCTGGCAATCGCGAATTGCCAGCGTGGCTGAAACCGGCAGCCAAGGTCGGCGACTAGTCGTCAGCTTTCGGGCGGCCCGCCTTGTCCGGGTGGCGGGCGGCGATATATTGGTCGTAGCGCGCCTGCATTTCCGGCGCCTGCTTGGCGATTTCGCGCAGGATGCGGCCCACCGCCCAGATCATCACGACAATGCCGCCGACCGTGCACACCACGGCCTCGCCGGCCGAGTTCGGGAAATTGCTGAGAATCGCGCCCTTGCCGGCGGCAAACCAGCTGGCGCCGATGCCGACGCAGGACAGCCCGAAGACGTCGAGCAGGGCGAAACCAAAGATCGGCCCGGTCAGATTGGGGCGGGGTGGGCGGGTGGAGTTGTTCATGGGTTATCCCTGGGCGAAAAGTTTGCCCATTTTGCCGCAAGGCGGCGGGGGTGGCTGTCAAGGTTTTCCCTGCTTGTTGGGCCCTTGGGTTTCGCGTTTGCGGTGGTTTACTTGCCGGTTTTGGTCTCGGTTACGGTAAATTGTTGCGCTTGTTTGGGGGCTGTTTTCCGCCTTGAGGGCGGGCGTACTTTCTTTTGCTTCGCCAAAAGAAAGTAGCGGCGGTTTCAAAGACCAAGTGCAACATTTGGAATAAGCCCTGCTTTGTCCATGAAGATGTTATCGAAGAACACCTCGGCGGGAGAGCGCCATCCCAGGGTTTTTCTCGGCCGCATATTGAGTTCCCA
>JBAQDI010000037.1:0-62483 GCA_049294655.1 Azonexus sp. | reverse complement strand
TGTTTTGATCTGCTTGTTCTGATCTGCCGATGCGCCTCTACCGTCGCCTGCTACTCGTCGCTACGCTGCTCGCCTTCGCCGTCATCGCCCTCGGCGCCTACGTCCGCCTGTCCGACGCCGGCCTCGGTTGCCCCGACTGGCCGGGCTGCTACGGGCACTGGCTGGGCATACCAGACGCTCCCCATGAACAACATGCTGCCGCGCAAGCCTATCCAGACCGTCCGCTCGACACTGGCAAGGCGTGGAAGGAAATGCTCCACCGCTATCTGGCCGGCACACTGGGCCTGCTCATCCTGGCGCTGAGCATCCTCGCCTGGCGCAAGGAATCCCGCAGCCTCCAGTCGCCAACGATGCCGACCGCACTGCTCGGCATTGTTGGCCTGCAGGCAGCTCTCGGCATGTGGACCGTCACGCTATTGCTCAAGCCGGTCATCGTCACCCTGCACCTAATCGGTGGCATGACGACACTCTCCATCCTCGTCGGCATGAGCGTTGCCGGACGCAAGGCAACGCCGGATAACGCCATTGGTCCCCGCACCCGCCGGCTCGCTTTTGCAGCACTGCTGGCAATCGTCATCCAGATCGCCCTCGGCGGCTGGGTCAGTAGCAACTACGCCGCCCTCGCCTGCCCGGATTTCCCGACCTGTCAGGGTCAATGGCAGCCCGAAATGGATTTCACCCACGCCTTCAGCCTGCACCGCGAATTGGGCGAAACAAGCGATGGCCAGTTACTGCCGTACGCCGCCCTGACAGCGATTCACTGGAGCCACCGTCTGGGAGCTGTTTTAGTTACCCTGATGGCGGGCCTGCTGGCACTTGCCCTGTTCAAAACCGGCAAGAGAAATTGGCAATTATGGGGTGGCTTGCTGGCGTTTCTGTTGCTGGCGCAACTCAGTTTGGGCATCGCCAACGTGCTGCTCGGCCTGCCACTGGTCATCGCCGTCGCCCACAATCTCGGCGCCGCCCTCCTGCTGACGGCGACGCTCGCCATCAATCTCCGTATGTATGGCCTGAACCATGAAAACCACGTGACATCACCAGTCCGCAGCGCTTCAGAAGCACTCGACGCCACTGGCTGAAGACCAGTAAAGCCTTGCGCCACAAACGACAAAGCCCGGAAAACCGGGCTTTGTCGTTTGTGCAAAAACCTTACATCATTCCCACTCGATGGTCGCCGGCGGCTTGCCCGAGACGTCGTACACGACCCGGTTCAGACCACGGACTTCATTGATGATCCGGTTCGAGACGCGACCGAGCAGTTCGTAGGGCAGATGCGCCCAGTGGGCAGTCATGAAATCGCTGGTCACGACGGCGCGTAAGGCAACGACGTTTTCGTAGGTGCGCCCGTCGCCCATCACGCCAACGCTCTTGACCGGCAGGAAGACCGCGAAAGCTTGGCTGGTCAGGTCGTACCAGCTCTTGCCGATGTCGGCGGCAGTACAAGCACCGGCTGCAACATCACGCTCAGTAGCATGCGTCGCGCGCAATTCATCGATGAAAATGGCGTCGGCACGCTGCAGCAGATGAGCGGCTTTCAGCGTAACTTCACCAAGAATACGGACACCCAGCCCCGGCCCGGGGAACGGATGGCGATAGACCATCTCGCGCGGCAAACCAAGCGCCACGCCGAGTTCGCGGACCTCGTCCTTGAACAGCTCACGCAGCGGTTCGAGCAGCTTGAGATGCATGTCTTCCGGCAGGCCACCGACGTTGTGGTGACTCTTGATGGTATGGGCGCCCTTCTTGCCCTTGCCAGCCGATTCGATCACGTCCGGGTAGATGGTTCCCTGGGCCAGCCACTTGGCCGCGGGCAATTTTTTGGATTCAGCCTGGAAGACTTCGACGAACTCCTTGCCGATAATCTTGCGCTTCTGCTCCGGGTCGGAAACGCCGGCCAGCTTGCCCATGAAGTCGTCGACCGCATCGACCCGGATGACCTTGACGCCGAGGTTGCGGGCGAACATGTCCATGACCATGTCACCTTCGTTCAGGCGCAGCAGGCCGTGATCGACGAAGACGCAGGTCAGCTGGTCGCCGATCGCCTTGTGGATCAGCGCCGCGGCGACGCTGGAGTCGACGCCGCCGGACAGGCCGAGGATGACTTCTTCGTCGCCGACCTGGCGCTGGATGGCATCGACGGCTTCAGCGATGTAGTCGCCCATGACCCAGTCGGTGCCACAGCCGCAAATGCCATGCACGAAGCGCTCGAGAATGGCGCGGCCTTGTTGGGTGTGTGTCACTTCCGGGTGGAACTGGACGGCGTAGAACTTGCGACTCTCGTCGGCCATCGCGGCAATCGGGCAGGAGGCGGTCGAAGCCATCTTGACGAAGCCCTCCGGCAGCTCCATCACCGAATCGCCATGGCTCATCCAGACCTTGAGCATGCCGTGGCCTTCCGGGCTATAGAAGTCGGCGATGTCGTTGAGCAGTGCCGTGTGGCCGTGGGCGCGAACTTCAGAGTAGCCAAATTCGCGCGACTTGCCCGCTGCTTCCGCGGTCATCACCTTGCCGCCCAGTTGCTGGGCCATGGTCTGCATGCCGTAGCAAATGCCAAGCACCGGAACACCGAGCTCGAAAACGATTTCCGGCGCGCGTGGCGTGTCGCCTTCGGTTACCGAACTCGGCCCGCCGGACAGAATGATGCCCTTGGCGCCATAGTTACGGATGAATTCATCGGAAACGTCGTACGGATGAATTTCGCAGAACACCTTGGCTTCGCGGACGCGCCGGGCAATCAGCTGGGTGACCTGGGAACCGAAATCGAGAATGAGGATTTTCTGGTGAGCCATTTTCAAAACCTTGAATAAAAAGGGCGGCTCCCGGAGCCGCCCTCAGTAACACGGAAAAGATCAGTCGAGGTGGTAGTTCGGCGCTTCCTTGGTGATCTGCACGTCGTGAACGTGAGATTCGCGGATGCCGGCCGAGGTGATTTCGACAAAGCAGGCATTGTCGTGCATGTGGGCGATGGTCGGGCTGCCGAGGTAACCCATCGAGGAGCGCAGACCGCCCATCAACTGGTGGATCACGGCGAGCACGGAACCCTTGTACGGAACGCGCCCTTCGATCCCCTCGGGAACGAACTTGTCGACATTCGAGGTGGTTTCCTGGAAGTAGCGGTCCGACGAACCGGCCTGCATTGCGCCCAGCGAACCCATGCCGCGGTAGGACTTGTAGGAACGCCCCTGGAACAGCTCGACTTCGCCTGGCGCTTCCTCGGTGCCGGCGAACAGGCCGCCGAGCATGACCGTATCGGCACCGGCGGCGATCGCCTTGGCGATATCGCCGGAATAACGGATGCCGCCGTCGGCGATCATCGGTACGCCGGTGCCCTTGAGGGCTTCGGAAACATTCTGGATGGCGGTGATCTGCGGCACACCGACCCCGGCAACGATGCGCGTCGTGCAGATGGAGCCCGGACCGATACCAACCTTGACGCCATCGGCGCCCATGTCGAGCAGGGCCCGCGCCGCATCGGCCGTGGCGATGTTGCCGCCAATGACTTCGATCTGCGGATAGTTCTTCTTGACCCACTGAACGCGGTCCAGCACGCCTTGCGAGTGACCATGCGCCGTATCGACGACGATCACATCAACGCCGGCCTCAGCCAGCAACTCGACGCGTTCTTCGGTACCGGCACCGACACCGACGGCCGCACCGGCCCGCAAACGACCACGGAGATCCTTGTTGGCCAGCGGATGCTCGGTGGATTTGAGAATATCCTTGACGGTAATCAGGCCGCTCAGGCGGAAATTCTCGTCGACCACCAGCACGCGCTCCAGGCGATGCGTGCGGATCAGTTCCTTGGCATCCTCGACGCTGGCTTGTTCATTGACCGTGACCAGACGCTTGCGCGGCGTCATGATCGACTTGACCGGCTGGTCGAGATTGGTTTCGAAACGCAGATCGCGATTGGTGACGATACCGACGACCTTGCCGTCCCGGTCGATGACCGGCAGGCCGGAAATCTTGTGCTGGCGGGTGATTTCAATGACATCACGGACCGTCATCAGGGGCGATACGGTAATCGGGTCGCGCAGGATACCGGACTCGAAACGCTTGACCTTGGCCACTTCAGCCGCCTGGGCTTTCGGCGAGAGGTTCTTGTGGACGATACCGATACCGCCTTCCTGAGCCAGCGCAATGGCCAAGCGGCCTTCCGTCACGGTATCCATGGCGGCGGACAGCAGCGGCAGGTTCAGGGTGATGTTGCGGGTCAGCCGGGTAGCCAGGCTGACATCGCGGGGCAGAATCTGGGAATGAGCGGGGACGAGCAGGACGTCGTCGAAAGTGAGGGCTTTTTGCAGCAGTCGCATGGCCTTTAGCCTTTAATCCAAGGTCACAAAATCGTATTATACAGAAAACCTACGGAAACCCCGACCACCATGAAGACAGCACACCTTCTCTCCCTCCTCGTCGCCACCAGCGTCATCACCCTTTCGGCCAACGCCGAAATGTATCAATGGAAAGATGGCAACGGGCGCACCGTCATTTCCGACACTGCACCACCGGGCTCGGCAAAAGCCGTGAAAACCATTGGTGGCGCGCAACAATCTCCGGCGGCAACGCCCGCCGAGAAAACGGCAGAGGCAGCGAAAACAACGGCCGAAAAGGACATGGAATTCAAGAAGCGCCAGCAGGAGGGCAAGGAAAAGGCCGAAAAGGATGCCAAGGAGCAGGCCGCAAACGCAGAAAAAAAGGAAAACTGCGAACGCGCCCGGCGCAACCTGACAGCCCTGGAATCGAGCCAGCCGGTGGCCCAGCTCGATGAAAATGGCCAACCCAAACTCATGGACAACAGCCAGCGCGAGCAGGAAATGGAACGGGCCAGAAAAATGGTAGCCGATTCCTGCAAATGAATGCTCAATAACGGATCAGTCAGGCCTCAGGGGCGTCGGTATCACCGGCGCCCTTTTTCATGACCTTGCCTTCGGCCGCACGCTGCTTGCGCACTTCCTTGGGGTCAGCAATCAGCGGCCGGTAGATCTCGACACGATCGCGATCACGCAACACGGCATCGGGCTTGGAAAGCTTGGCGAAGACGCCGAACTTGTTTTTCTTCAGATCGATTTCCGGATGCTTTTCCAGCAAACCGGAAGCCTCCAGCGCCTGTAGCAGGGTAGCGCCTTCCGGCAGCCTGACGTTGACCAGCGCCTGCTTGTCGCGCTGCGCGTAACACACTTCAATATTGATCATCTCAGCCATGGCTGGCTCCGTAAACCTGGGTGGCGCGACGCACGAAGGCATCTACAAAGGTGTTGGCGATATGACTGAAGACCGGCCCGATGACCTTCTCGAAGAGCTTGCTGGAAAACTCGTAATGCAGCTGAAACTCGATCTTGCAGGCATTGTCGGCCAGCGCCCTGAAATGCCATGAACCTTCCAGCCGGCGAAACGGCCCATCAACCAGGCGGATCTTCATGAGCCGGGGCTGTTCCTTGTCGTTTTCCGTGGTGAAACAGGATTTGACCGAGTGGTAGTTGATATGCAGCGTGGCCACGGTTTTCTGCGCGTCACGGAACTTGACCTCGGTCCGGCTGCACCAGGGCAGGAAAGCCGGGTAATCCTCACAGGTATCAACCAGGGCGAACATCCGGTCAGCGGATTGTTCAATCAGTACGGTTTTTTCGACCAGAGCCATGCGGCGGCAACGTTCCTGTATCCTGTAAAATAGCGATTTTAATGGATCAGCGGCAGCATGAGCATCACGGTCAACAAAAAAGCCTTTCATGAATACTTCGTCGAAGACAAGTATGAGGCGGGTATTGCCCTCCAGGGATGGGAGGTCAAGGCCATTCGCGCCGGCCGGATGAACATCAAGGAATCCTATGTCATCATCAAGGATGGCGAGATCTACCTGATCGGCATGCACATCACCCCGCTACCGACCGCCTCGACCCACAATGTCGTCGACCCGACGCGCACCCGTAAGCTGCTGCTGCATTCGACGGAAATCATGAAGTTGATCGGCAAGGTCGAACGGGCCGGCTACACCCTGATTCCGCTCGACCTGCATTTCGTGCGCGGCCGCATCAAGCTCGAAGTCGGCCTGGCCAAGGGCAAAAAGCAGCACGACAAACGCTCCGACGAGGCCGAACGCGAATGGAAGCGCGAAGCAGAACGCGCCATGAAGGATCGCCAGCGCTAAGCCGATGAGCATGGAGGCCCTGCTCTACTGGGTCGGGCTGGCCGCTGTTGCGGTCAATGCACTGACCGGCGTACTCGATTCGGGGCGCAAGCAGATGGACCTGATCGGTGCGCTGCTCGTCGGCGTCGCCACTGCCCTCGGGGGCGGCACCATCCGCGACCTGCTGCTCGACCGCAATGTGTTCTGGGTGGCCGACCAGACCTACCTGATTGCTGCGCTCGGCACGGGCTTCATCACCTTCTTCATTGCCCGCGCCCTGCCGCTGCACCCCAGGCTTTTCCTGATTCCTGACGCCATTGGCCTCGCGCTATTCACCATCGTCGGCACCCAGATCGCCTTGCAGTGGCAAACGCCCTGGCTGGTCGCCAGCCTGATGGGCGTGACGACCGGCGTCGTCGGCGGGGTATTGCGCGACATCCTGTGCAACGACGTGCCGCTGGTCTTTCTCCAGGGGGAACTCTACGCCAGCGCGGCCTGGCTCGGCGCCCTGACGCTGCTTGGACTGCAGGCCCTGGGTGTCAATGCGGTTACTTCAAGCTGGATCGCCATGGCGGTCATTCTGCTATTACGCTTGGCCGCCATGCGCTTCCACCTGACCTTGCCCGCCTTCCGCCAGAAACAGCCCGGCCGGGATTAAACCGCAGTCAGGCCGGTCAGATTGATGCTGAAGCTGCGCGTCGCATGCACGCCGCTGATTTTGAGCGGCGCCAGCACCTCGGCCCGCTCCAGCTTCTTGATGATGCGCGAAATGGTCTCGAAGCGCAGATCGGTGATGTCGGCAATATCCTGCCGGGTCGGCAGAACCACGTTACCGGAGGCATCGGCCAGCAGGCGGATCAGATTGACGACCCGGGCCAGCGCCTCGCCGCCGCGCAGCGCCACCACATCGGCCGCCCGCCGCTGGGCCGCGGCCAGCGAGTGCAACAGCGATTCGCCGGCCGGCACCTTTTCACCCTCGGGCCACGGCAGGAGTTGGCATTGCGTCAGGGCTACGGCACTGAAGGTATACACCCCGAGCAACAGGGTTTCGCAGCCGATGATGTCGCCGCTGATCGCCAGACTGGCAAAACTGCTCTCGCCGGAAGCGGCCACCGCATCCAGCCGGACAACGCCGGCCTGCACCCGCCAGCCAAGACCATCGCCGCCAGCGCGATAGATTCCATCGCCCGCCGCATAGGTACATGAACAGCGACTTATTTTCAGCTTGTCATGTTCGAGCAGTGAAAACAGGCCCATTTCAAACCTCTTGAATGCGTGGCTGAGATAACCGTTGATCTTACCGAGCCACCGCCGGCAATGAAATGCGACAAATCGCCGCATGACCGCCTGCGGCTTTCTCCGCCTACACCCTAGTCACCATCGATGCGCCACGTTATAGTCAAATTCCAACAGGAGCGACATTCCCGCAAATCAATAATGGAGAATCAAATGGACAGAAGAGAAGCCCTTGGCACACTGGTCGCCGCGGGTTTTACGGCGCTTGCCGCAAACTCGGCGATGGCTCAGGAACACGAACATCACCACCATCATGCCGGCCCGAAAAACCAGGCCCTGGTCGATAGCGCGCAAAGCTGTCTGGCCACCGGCGAAGCCTGCCTGGCCCACTGCCTGGTACTCCTCGGCCAGGGTGACAAGGAAATGGCGGCCTGTGCCCAAAGCGTCAACCAGATGCTGGCCATGGTCGAAACCCTGCGCAAGCTGGCAATTACCGAAAGCCGCTTCCTGCCGCGTTACGCCGCACTCTGCGCCGAAATGTGCGGCGACTGCGAAAAGGAATGTCGCAAGCACGAAAACAAGCATGCCGAGTGCAAGGCCTGCGCCAATTCCTGTGCCGCCTGCCTCAAGGAATGCAAGGCCATCGCCGCCTGAACCCGGGGCCGAAAAACAAAAAAGCCAACGAAATCGTTGGCTTTTTTACTATGTGCTGGCGGAGTGGACGGGACTCGAACCCGCGACCCCCGGCGTGACAGGCCGGTATTCTAACCAACTGAACTACCACTCCTCGTCGAATCACCCGTCTAGCAGCTGGCGATCCGAAGCGCGGCGAATGGTAACACAGACTTTGCGCTGTCCGCCGCCGGGCGCAGCGAATACAATAGCCGCCCTCGCCGCCTCTGCCGCTTTACGCAGGAAAGGCAGCCCGCCACGACCGATATCACCCGGAACAACATGAGTAAAAAAGAGACTTCCAGCCCGGCCAAGGATGGCATTTCACCGATGATGCGCCAGTACATGGGCCTCAAGGCGGCGCATGCCCCGGACAAGCTGATGTTCTACCGGATGGGCGATTTCTACGAACTGTTCTTCGAGGATGCCGAAAAGGCCACCCGCCTGCTCGACATCACCTTAACCACGCGCGGCCAGTTGGCCGGCCAGCCGATCAAGATGTGCGGCGTGCCCTTCCATGCCGCCGAGCAATACCTGGCGCGCCTCGTCAAGATGGGCGAATCGGTGGTGATCTGCGAACAGATCGGCGACCCGGCAACCAGCAAGGGGCCTGTGGAACGCGCCGTCGCCCGTATCGTGACGCCCGGCACGCTGACTGATGCCGCCTTGCTCGACGACCGTCGCGACAGCTGGCTGCTGGCACTGTGCGTGCAGCGCAATACCGTCGGCCTGGCCCGCCTGAACCTGGCGAGCGGCGAATTCATTCTGACCGAAACCGGCCACGATCAGCTGGCGGCGACGCTGGAGCGCATCCGCCCGGCAGAAATTCTCTATCCGGAAAGCTGGATTCCGGACGTGCCGCTCGAAGGCGCCCGCACCCGGCAGCCAGACTGGTATTTCGAAGTCGATTCGGCCAGGCGCCTGCTCTGCGAACATTTCCAGGTCGCCTCGCTGGCCGGCTTCGGGGCCGAAGGTCTGCGCCCGGCGGTGGCTGCGGCCGGCGCCCTGCTGCAATACGCGAAGGCGACGCAGGCCGGCAATTTGCCGCATTTGCGAGCCTTGACCGTCGAGCTCGAAGGCGCCTATCTCGGCCTCGATACTGCTACCCGGCGCAATCTCGAACTGACCGAAACCCTGCGCGGCCAGCCCTCGCCCACTCTTTTTTCGCTGCTCGACAATTGCGTGACCAGCATGGGCGCGCGCCTGCTGCGTCACACGCTGCATCATCCGCTGCGCGATCGCGCAATCCCCGCAGCCCGGCATGGTGCGGTCGAAGGGCTGCTCGAAGATTACGGCCGCGCCGCCGGCGAGATTCGCCGCGAACTGCGCGGCATCGGCGACATTGAGCGCATCGCCGGGCGCGTGGCGCTGAAGAATGCCAGGCCGCGCGACCTGGCCAGCCTGCGCGATTCGTTGGCCCGTCTGCCGGCGCTGCGCGCGCCGCTCGCCGAGCAGCCCTCGCCGCTGCTGCAACAGCTATGCCTCGAGATGCAGACGCCGGCCGCGGCGCTCGACCTGCTGATCCGCTCGATCGCTGCCGAACCGGCCGCCCAGATCCGCGACGGCGGCGCCATCGCGCCGGGCTACGACGCCGAACTCGACGAACTGCGCTCGCTCAACGACAACTGCGGCGCCTTCCTCGTCGATATGGAAATCCGCGAGCGCGAGCGCAGCGGCATCAACAGCCTCAAGGTCGAATTCAACAAGGTGCATGGCTTCTACATCGAAGTCACGCACGCCAATACCGACAAGATTCCCGATGACTACCGCCGGCGCCAGACGCTAAAGAATGCCGAGCGTTACATCACGCCGGAACTGAAAGCCTTCGAGGACAAGGCGCTGTCCGCCCAGGAACGTTCGCTGGCCCGCGAAAAGCTGCTCTACGAGGGCATCCTCAACGAACTGGCGCCAGCCATCCCGACCCTGCAGGTAATTGCCGGCGCCGTCGCCCAGCTCGACCTGCTGGCCGGTTTTGCCGACACGGCGCTCAAGCGCAACTGGAGCAAACCGGAATTCAGCGATGAAATCGGCCTCTGCATTACCGATGGCCGCCACCCGGTGGTCGAGGCGGAAATGGCCAACAGCGCCGACACTTTCATCGCCAACGATGTGCTGCTCGCCGAAAGCCGCCGCCTGCTGCTGATCACCGGCCCCAACATGGGCGGCAAATCGACCTACATGCGGCAGACGGCGCTGATCGCCCTACTCGCCCACATCGGCTGCTACGTGCCGGCCGGGCGCGTCGTGCTCGGACCGCTCGACCGCATCTTCACGCGCATCGGCGCTTCCGACGATCTGGCTTCCGGGCGTTCGACCTTCATGGTCGAAATGACCGAAGCCGCCGCCATCCTGCACCACGCGACCGCCAACAGCCTGGTACTGATGGACGAGATCGGGCGTGGCACGTCCACGTTTGACGGCATGTCGCTGGCCTTCGCCATCCTGCGCCACCTGATCGACAAGAACCGCTGCCTGACGCTGTTCGCCACGCATTATTTCGAGATGACCCGGCTCTCGCACGAATACAGCGAACTGGCCAACGTGCACCTCGACGCCGTCGAGCACAACGACCGCATTGTCTTCATGCACTCGGTCGAGGAAGGCCCGGCCAACCAGAGCTACGGTATCCAGGTCGCCGCCCTGGCCGGCATTCCGAATGCCGTGGTGCGCGCCGCCCGCAAGCAGTTGCGCGAATTCGAACAACGCGCCACGGCCGATCCGCTGCAACCGGACCTGTTTGCTCAGGGCGACCCGGAACCGGCCGAAGCCGAACCCCACCCGGCACTTGAGCAACTGGCCGGCATCGATCCGGACAGTCTGACGCCGCGCGAAGCGCTCGACGCGCTGTATGCCCTGAAAGGCCTGCTCAAATGAAGGCCTGGCTGGCCGCCTTGCTGCTTGCTGTAAGCGCTGCGGCACCGGCCGAAACCTACCATTTTGCCCTGATCGGCGACGTCCCTTACTCCGCCCATGAACGGCGCGAACTGCCGAAGATGCTCAATGCCATCGCCGACAGCCAGGTCGACCTGGTCGCCCACATCGGCGACATCAAGCCCGGCAAGGAACGCTGCGACGACAGCCTGTTCGCCGACCGCTACCAGCTGTTCAACGCCTCGCGCATCCCTTTTGTTTTCGTTCCCGGCGACAACGAATGGACCGACTGCGACCGCCGGTCGAACGGTGCCTACGACCCGCTGGAACGGCTCGACAAGCTGCGCAGCCTGTTCTGGAAGGACGCCTACTCGCTCGGTCAGAAAAAACTGAAACTCGAGCAACAGGTCGGCACCTACCCGGAACATGCCCGTTTTCAGCTCGGGCCGGTCCTCTTCGTGACACTGAATATTCCCGGTGGCAACAATTTCGGCATGAACAACGAACCGACGCCGGAATTCCTGGCCCGCCAGCCGGTCGTCCTCGACTGGCTGAAAGACAGTTTTGCCCTGGCCCGCCATAAAAAACTGGCCGGCATCGTGCTGCTCTTCCAGGCCGACCCGGCCTTCAAGCATTTTGCCAATGGCTTCGGCCACCGGGCCTTCCAGGAGTTTCTCGACACCCTGCGCGCCGAAACCCTGAATTTCCCGGGCCAGGTCGTGGCGGTGCACGGCGACTCGCACATCAGCCGCATCGACCAGCCACTCCGGGACACGAAGGGCAAGACCATCAGCAATTTCGCCCGGGTCGAAACCTTCGGCTATCCGATAATGGGCTGGACCCACGCCACCATCGACACCGACTCACCGACCCTGTTTCGTTTCGAAGCTCACGCCTGGCCGCCGCGCCAGCCGTGAGGCCGCAGGGAGCAATAAGCCGCGGCGCATTGCTCCAACTAATGAAAATCGCGGCTGTGCGTTTCCAGCCGCCCGAGCCAGGGCGACAGATCGACCAGGCGCTTGGCCAGCAGGTGAATGACCTCGCCTTCCTTCTGCAAAACCCCATAGACGCCGAGCAGCGTCGCACCGAGCAGTTCGCGCCGCTGTTTTTCGACCAGTTGCGGCTGGACGACGACATTGGTCAGCCCGGTTTCATCCTCCAGCGTCACGAAGACGATGCCGGTTGCCGTGCCCGGCCGCTGCCGCCCGACGACGATGCCGGCGACGCGGATCGCGGCGTGATGACCGGCCAGCTTCAGGTCACCCGCCGTGACGAAACGCCGCTCGGCCAGCGCCGGGCGCAATAGCGCCAGAGGATGCCGGCGCAGGCTCAAACCCAGGCTGCGGTAATCGGCCACCAGGTTTTCGCCCTCGCCCGGCGCCGGCAAATCCGGCATCGCTTCGGCCAGCACCTGGCCGGAAAAAAGATCGCCCTGTACGGCTGGCGGCGCTTTTTCGACACTCGCCGCCCAGGCCGCCTGGCGGCGATGCCCGGCCAGCGAGGTGAGCGCATCGGCGGCGGCGAGCAGATCGAGATCACGCCGTTGCAGCCCGGCCCGGGCCGCCAGGTCGGCGACATCGGAAAACGGCTTTTCCTGGCGGTCGACCGCTGAAAAACGCGCATTTTCACGCGCCGCGGCAATCCGCTCGCCGACCGCCTGTGACAAACCGCCAATCTCGCGCAGACCGAGGCGCACCGCGCCGTTTTCGTCGATCCGACTGTCCCGGTCGCTGGCCATGACATCCGGCGGCAGCACCTTGATGCCATGCCGGCGCGCATCCTGGATCAGCATCGACGGCGAGTAGAAACCCATCGGCTGACTGTTGAGCAGGCCGCACAGGAAGGCGGCCGGGTGGTGGCGCTTGAGCCAGGCCGAGGCATAGACGAGCAATGCAAAACTGGCGGCATGCGACTCGGGAAAGCCGTATTCACCGAAGCCGCGGATCTGCGCGATGATGCGCTCAGCGAAGGCTTCCGGCAGGCCGTTGGCGGCCATGCCGGCGCGCAGTTTCTGCTCGAAAGGTTCGAGCCCGCCCTTGCGCTTCCAGGCGGCCATCGCCCGGCGCAACTGGTCGGCCTCGCCGGGCGTGAAATTGGCGGCGACGACAGCCAGTTGCATGACCTGTTCCTGGAAGATGGGTACGCCGAAAGTCCGCGCCAGCACGGCATCAACGGCCGGCGAAATTTTTTCGATATCTTCCTTGCCCTGCCGCCGCTTCAGGTAGGGATGCACCATGTCGCCCTGGATCGGCCCGGGCCGGACCAGCGCCACCTCGACGACGAGATCGTAGAAACCGCGCGGCTTGAGGCGCGGCAGCATGGCCATCTGCGCCCGCGATTCGACCTGGAAAACGCCCATGCTGTCGGCCTTGCACAGCATGGCGTAGGTCGCCGCATCCTCGGCCGGAATATCCTGCATTTTGAGCGGTCGACCGCGCTGGCGCGAGACCGTCTGCAGCATCCGCCGGATCGCCGAGAGCATGCCGAGCGCCAGGATATCGACCTTCATCAGGCCCATCGCATCGAGATCGTCCTTGTCCCACTGAATAACGCTGCGTTCGGCCATCGCAGCGTTTTCCACCGGCACCAGCCGGGCCAGCGGCCCGCGCGAAATCACGAAGCCGCCGACATGCTGCGTCAGATGGCGTGGAAAACCGCGCAGCGCCTCGGCGATGGCCAGCCATTTCTCGACGCGCGGCGAGTCCGGGGCTAGGCCCAGCTCGGCGAAGCGCTCGGGCAATTGTTCGCGTTTGTCCCACCAGGCCAGCGAAGCGGTCAGCGCGTTGATGCGGGCGATGTCGAAACCGAGCGCCCGGCCGGCATCGCGCAGGGCGCCCTTGGTCCGGTAGGTGATCACGGCGGCGGCCAAGGCGGCCCGCTCGCGACCGTATTTCGTGTAGATGTACTGGATGACCTCCTCGCGCCGCTCGTGCTCAAAATCGACGTCGATATCCGGCGGCTCGCCGCGCTCCTTCGAAACAAAGCGCTCGAAAAGCAGCGCCGAGCGCGCCGGATCGACCTCGGTCACGCCAAGCGCGTAGCACACCGCCGAATTAGCCGCCGAGCCGCGCCCCTGGCAGAGAATGTCCTGGCTGCGCGCGAAGCAGACGATGTCGTACACCGTCAAAAAATAGGCCTCGTAGGCCATCTCGGCGATCAGGGCCAGTTCGTGCTCGACGCGCTGGCGCACGCTGGCCGGCACGCCCTCCGGATAACGCCGTTGCAAACCGTGCTCGGTTTCAGCGCGCAGCCAGGAAACCGGCGTTTCGCCGGCCGGGACGATTTCCTCGGGGTATTCGTAACGCAATTCGTCGAGCGAAAAATTGCAGCGCGCGGCGATAGCCAACGTCTCGGCCAGCATCTGCGGCGGATACAGGCGGCCCAGCCGCAGGCGCGAACGCAGGTGGCGCTCGCCGTTCGGGAACAGTGCATGCCCGGCCGCGAAGACCGAGGTTTTCAGGCGCAGCGCCGTCAGCACATCCTGCAACGGCCGCCGGGCGCGGACATGCATATGCACATCGCCGGCCGCGACCAGCGGCAGGCCGCAGGCTGCGCCAAGGGCACCCAGCAGCTCGAGCCGCGCTTCGTCGTCCGGCCCGGCGTGCAGTTCGACGGCCAACCAGGCCCGACCGGGAAAACGCGCCGCCAGCCAGCGCCCGTCCTCGACGGATGGCGCCGCGCCGGGCACCCAGAGCACCAGACAGTCGGGCAGCGCACCGTTCGGCGAAATGGCTTCCAGATCCTTGCGCCGCAGGCGATAGCTGCCTTTGTCGGCGCGTCGCCGGGCGAGCGTGATGAGCGCCGACAAATTACCGTAGCCATGCCGATTGCAGGCCAGAAAGACCAGTTTCAGGCTGTCGCCCGTATCCGGCCGGGATTCATCGGCGGCAATGCGCATTTCGCTGCCAATAATGAATTTGAGCCCGGCCGTCTGTGCCGCCTTGTGCGCCCGCACGACGCCGGCCAGCGAGCATTCGTCGGTCAGCGCCAGCGCCGCGTAGCCCTGGGCCTGCGCCCGCTCGACCAGTTCCGCCGGGTGCGAGGCACCGCGCAGGAAGCTGAAATTCGACAGGCAGTGCAGCTCGGCGTAGCCGGCCGGCCCGGTGTCAGGCGAAGAGGCCATGCAGGAACCAGCCCTCGCGGTCGCGGAATATCCAGGCCCATTGCCCGTGCGGATTGCGGGCGACGAAATAGTCGCGGCGCAGATCACCCGCCGCGCCGGCCTCGCCCTCATCCCACCAACCGCTTTCCAGCCGCTCGGCGCGCGATTGCAGGCTGAGCGGCCCTTGCCAGCACGGCCGGCCGCGCTCCTCGCGTAGCGCCTGCGGCGCCGGCAGCAACCAGAGCGGCCGCGGCGGCACCGGCTCGGCGGTCGACGTCGCAGAAATCGGCAAATCCAGATCCGGCTCGCGCCAGCCGGTCGCGCATTCCGGCCGGTGATCGGCCTGCCCGGCGAGCACCCGCACGGCGCCGGCACCAAGCCGGGCCTGCAGGCGCTCCAGGCACAGGGCCAGGCCTTCGCCGGCCACCGCCTGTTCGAACAAACCAGCGCTGGCGCCCGGCCGGGCCGTGACTTCCTCGGCCCGCAGGCAGAGCGCCTCGACCGGCGCGCGCAATTGCAGGCGACCGAGATGCTCGCGCAACAGACGGGCAAAGCGCACCTCGTCGGCGGCTGGTTCGGCGAAGCGCAGCGGCAGTTCGCTCGTCGAACGGTCGTCATGGGTCAGTTGCAGGACGCAGGCCCGCACCAGCAACTGGCGCACCTGCAGCCAGCCGGTCAGCGCCGAGAACAGGCGCTGGCCGGCAAAGGCCAGGGCTTCAGCATGCTCGACGCGGGCCGGCAGCTCGATGGCCTGGCGAAAGCTTTCCGGAAAGACGAAGGCCAACTGCGGATGCGGGATTTCGCCCCAGGCGCGCAGCAGATCATCGAGCGGCCCGTTGCCGATGCGCCGGCGCAGAGCAGCCGCCGGCTGTCGGCGCAAATCGCCCAGGCGGCGCAGCCCGAAGGCATCAAGCCGGGCAACAATATCGTTCGGCCAGCCCGGCACGGCGCACGACAAGTCGGCCAAAGCCGCCTGCATGGCGCTCGCCTCGACATGGATCGCCGCCTGCCCGGCCCGCGCCAGCCACAGCGCGCCGAGTGGTGTCGGTGCGGCAGCCCAGGCCAGACTATAGGACTGCTCACGGCAACCCGCTTCGACGGCGGCAATAATGGCTTCAGCGCCGCCGAACAAACGCAGGCAACCGCCGATTTCGAGCAGTAGCGCATCCGGCGCGGCCAGACTGACGGTCGGCGTGAAACGCCCAGCCCAGCAGGCCAGGCTGGCGAGTGCCGCAACCTCTCGCCCGGCGTCGCGTTCGAAAACAGAGAGGCTGGGCGCCAGACCCAGCGCTGTCGATAACTTCTGCCCACGCCCGACGCCAGCCTCGGCCGCCGCCCGGTCGACGCAGCACACCCGCCCGCGACTGACCAGTGCGCTAGGCGACTGCCGCAAGGGCAGCGCTTCGAGCGGCAACAGCGGAAAGTGAAGGGCCAGCCAGAGCACGCGACGATCTCCCGGGACGGGGCATGGACAGATGAAGCGGCTGCGCCGCCGGTCGGCCGCGCCGCTTGAGAATATGTACGGACAGGCCGCTCGCCTCGCCCGTCAGCACCAGGCGCAGGGGCGCCGGCGACGGCAGGCCGGCCACCGAGGTTGGCCGCCACAGGCAGGCCAGGGTCGGTCGACCTTCGACTGCAACCTGTAAACGACGCAGGGCGCGTGCGTCGATGCCGCTCGCCGGCCAGGCCAGCACACCGGCGAAACCGCCGCTCGCCAGCAATTGCTCGCAGCACCAGGCCGCGTCCCGGCCGGCCCGGAGCACCAGCAAACGCTCCGGCACCACCCCAGCCGCCATCCAGGCCGGCGCATGCGGCAGCCAGGGCGGATCGATCAGGGCCAGCCAGCCGCCGGCCTGCGACAAACGGGCCAGGGCCGGCAGCAGCAGGCTCATTTCGCCCTGGCCGCAGCGGTCGACGAGGATTTCGCTGAGATTTCCCTGCGGCCAGCCGCCGCCCGGCAATTCGGCATCAAGTTCGGCATGGCCGCTGGCAATGGCGTTTTCCGGCAGGCCGGGCAGCGCGTCGCCACGCCAGATGTCACCTCTGGCCAGCACTTCCGCCAGGGGCAACGGCACGGCGCTCATGAGAAGCTGCTGACAGCCCCGCGAATCAGGCCGACGGCAATGCCTTCGATGGCGAAATCAACTTCGCCTGGATTGACGATGATCGGCTCGAAATCGGGATTCTCGGCAATCAGCTCGATAAAGCCGCTGCGTCGTTGCAAACGCTTGACGGTGACTTCCTCGTCGAGACGGGCAACAACAATCTGGCCATCGCGTGCCTGATTGGTTTTATGCACGGCGAGCAGGTCGCCATCGAAGATGCCGGCATCGATCATCGACAGGCCGCGCACCTTGAGCAAATAGTCGGCGCGCGGGCTGAACAGCTGGGCATCGAGCGCATAACGGCCCTGCACGTTCTCGACCGCAAGGATCGGCGAACCGGCCGCCACCATGCCGATCAGCGGCAGGCCGAGCTGTTCGACGAGGCGGATGCCACGCGCCGAACCGGGTTCGAGAACGATGGCGCCCTTCTTGGCGAGCGCCTTGAGGTGATCTTCGGCGGCATTGGGCGAGGCGAAACCGAAGGCATGGGAAATTTCCATGCGGGTCGGCGGCGCGCCGAGCACTTCCAGCGTGCTCCGGATGAAATCGAGAATTTCCTGCTGACGCGGCGTGAGTTTCATGGCCTGCTCCACTAAAAACCAATGACTGTATTTTTATACAGCCTTTGGTTTTTAGCAAGCGGAGAATCCAGGAGACTGCCCACCTTGATGGGAGCAGTCCGACCGCCCCCTAGGTCACAAAACGGTAGCCAACGCCGGACTCAGTCAGGATATGTTGCGGCCGGGTCGGGTCATCCTCGATCTTTTTCCTGACATGCCCCATGTAGACGCGGACGTAGTGGCTATCCTCGGTGTGGGACGGCCCCCAGACGGCTTTCAAGAGCTGGCGATGGGTCAGTACCGAATCCGGATTGGCGATCAGATAGGCGAGCAGCCGGAATTCAATCGGGGTCAGGTGGAGTTGCTGCCCGGCTTTTTCGACAATCCGTTTGCCGAGGTCGACACGAACATTGCCGAACTCGAATACCGTCATGCCCGTTGCCCCCGACCGGAAACGCCGGCGCAGATGGGCCCGGACGCGAGCCAGCAGTTCGGCCGCCCCAAACGGCTTGATCAGGTAATCGTCGGCCCCGGCATCGAGCGCCGCCACCTTGTCGGCTTCGGCCGTGCGGGCGGAAAGAACGATGATGGGAATGTCGGACCAGGTGCGCAGCTCGCGGATCAGGTCGATGCCGTCGCCATCCGGCAAACCGAGGTCGAGGACCACGAGGTCGGGTTGCCGGGTGCCGACCTCGATCAGGCCACGCGCCACCGAATCCGCCTCGTACACTTCCAGCGCCTCGGCTTCCAGCGCCAGGCGGACGAAGCGCCGGATCTTGGCTTCATCCTCGACAACAATCACGATCGGTGTACTCGTGGACATTCAGCGCATCCCCTCTTCCTCTGTCACTTCCTCTGCATCCAGTTGCGGCGGGTTGCCTTTGGGCAGAGAGAACATGAAGCGGGCACCACCCTGCGGCCGATTCTCGGCATGGATTTCTCCACCATGCGCCTCGACGATGGCACGGCAGATGGCCAGCCCCAGCCCGACACCACGAGTGGCGCCTTCCGGCTGGCCGCGTTCGAATTTCTTGAAAATGACTTCCTCTTTTCCTTCGGGCAAACCGGGACCATTGTCGTCAACCCAGACCTCGATGGCACCTTGCGTCACGTTGGCGCCGATTTCGACCAAGCTACCGGGCGGCGTGTATTTCACGGTGTTTTCCAGCAGGTTGTAGATTACCCGCTCCATGAGGACGGAGTCGATATTGACCAGCGGCAGGTTCTCATCGAGGGAAACCTTGATCCGGTGCTCGGCAAAGGCCCGCTCCAGGGTTTTCAGGGCGCTGACGACGACTTCTTCAAGCGGTTGCCATTGCCGGTTCAATTCGACGCGACCGGCCTGCAGGCGAGCCATGTCGAGCAAGTTATTGACCTGGCCGCTGACGCGCAGCGCCTCCTCCTTCAGTGAGCGGGCGATTTCGGCCTGCGGGCCGGTCGGCGGCGGCTGGGTCAGGAACATCGAGTCGGCCAGGCCGACCAGGACGCTCATCGGCGTGCGCAGGTCATGCGAGATGGCGGAGAGCACCGAATTGCGCAGGCGCTCCGATTCCATCTGCACGGTAGTGCTCTGCGCCACCTCGACGTAATGCACGCGTTCCAGCGCGATGGCGATCAGCGAGGCGAAAGTGTCGAGCAGGCGCCGTTGTTCCGGAATGAGCAGGCGGTCAGAGTGCTGCATTTCCAGCGCCAGTACGCCACGCTGGCGCATCGGTGCCTTCAGCGGCAGATACAGGATAGGGCTGGCGGCCAGCGTATTGGTCCCCTGCCCGGCCGCCTCGCCATGATCGAAGGCCCACTGGGCAATACCCAGGTCGACGGCGGGCAGGCCATTGGCTGAGGCAATGGCTGGCTGCAAATGGTCGTTATCGTCGGTCAGCAGGAAGGCGGCCTTGGCGCCGAGTTCGGCGACGATGAAACGCTCGCCGATTTCGGCAATCTGCTCCGGCATCAGCGCACCGGAAAGATCGCGCGACATTTCATAGAGGGAACGAACGCGCTGCTCGCGGCGGGTTGCCACTTGGGCCTGGTATTTGGAGCCGGCCGTCAGTTGGCCGGTGATCAGGCCAACCACCAGCATGACGACAAAGGTCATCAGATACTGCACATCGCTGACGGCGAAGGAAAAGCGGGGGGGGACAAAGAAGAAGTCGAAAATGGCGACCGCCAGGAAGGAAGACAGCACCCCCGGTCCGCGCCCATAGCGCACGCTGACCAGCACCACCGCCAGCAGGAAGACCATGACGATGTTCGGCAGGTCGACGATCGGGAACAAGGCGGCAGAGGCAAAGCCGGCCAGGGCACAACCGGCGGCGGCCTTGGCATAGGCTGGCCACTGGTCAAAAACGCTTTCGCTGCTTGTTTTATGGGCAGATTTGGCGGGTTCCCGGTCGGCTTCTGTACGGGCAACCTGCAGCACATCGAGATCCGGCGCCTGTTGTCCGACCCGGTCGGCAAAGGAACGGTACCAGGGGTGCCAGGCGCGCAGATGGTCGCGACCGACAACGATTTTCGCCAGATTGTGATCGCGGGCGTATTTGATCGCCACCAGATCGGCCTCGCTGCCCGACAGGGTCGCTGTCTGGGCGCCCAGTTCCTCGGCCAGTTTGAGATTGCGCAGGATGCGATGCCGACGGCCTTCCGGCAAGCGCTGCAAGGCTGGGGTTTCTATATAGATCGCGTGCCACGGTGCTTCCAGGCGACTGGCGATGCGGGCCGTGGTGCGGACGACCTTTTCCGCGCCGGCGCCGGTACCGATGCAGGCCAGCAGGGAATCTCGCGTCTGCCAGACCGGCGAGACGAACTGGTCGCGCCGGTATTGCAGCATTTCGTCGTCCACCCGGTCGGCCGTGCGACGTAGCGCCAGTTCGCGCAGGGCAATCAGGTTGCCCTTGCGGAAAAAATTGCGGATGGCCCGTTCCGCCTGGTTGGGCAGATAGACCTTGCCGGCCTGCAGGCGCTGCAGCAGTTCGTCGGGAGGTAGGTCGACCAGCACGACCTCGTCGGCCGCATCGAAGACCTTGTCGGGCACCGTTTCCCAGACCCGGATGCCGGTAATGCCGGTAACCACATCGTTGAGGCTTTCCAGATGCTGGACATTGATCGTCGAATAGACGTCGATACCGGCCGCCAGCAGTTCATCAACGTCCTGCCAGCGCTTGGCATGACGCGAACCGGCAACATTCGAGTGGGCCAGTTCATCCATCAGGATCAGGGCCGGCTGGCGGGCCAGCGCACCGTCCAGGTCGAACTCCTTGAGACTGCGCTCGCGATAGGGCACGTCCCGCAGCGGCAGGCATTCCAGCCCATCGGCCATGACCTCGGTTTCCATGCGGCCATGCGTTTCGACGACGCCAATCACCACATCCACCCCGGCCAGCAGTTGCTGGCGCGCCGCGCCGAGCATGGCGTAGGTCTTGCCGACCCCGGCCGAGGCGCCGAAAAAGATCTTCAGCTTGCCGCGTCTGGCCTTCGCCTCTTCCTCGTTCAGGCGGGTCAGAAGCTGGTCGGGATCGGGTCTTTGATCTGACATTGTTATAGCCAACCGACGCGTTTGAAGTTTGCGTAAAGAGCAACGCAGGCAGCACTGATCGCCAGCAGAGCCATCGGGTAACCGTACTCCCATTGCAGTTCGGGCATCGCCTTGAAGTTCATCCCCCAGATCCCGGCAAAAGCCGTGGCGACGGCAAAAATACCGGCCCAGGCGGCCAGCTTCTTGTTCACTTCGCTTTCTTCGATGGTCACCATGGAGAGGTTGACCTGAATCGCCGTGCCGATGGTGTCCCGGATATTGTCGAGCGAGGCATTGATCCGGGAAAGATGGTCATAGACATCGCGGAAGTACTCCCGGCTGTTGGCACAGACCTCCGGCCCGCGACCGCCCGACAGCTTGCCGGTGGCTTCCATCATTGGCGCGACGGCATGTTTCAGGAAGGTGATCTTGCGCTTGAGCTCGTAAAGTCGTTCGATATTGCTGCGGGCGGCGCCTTTGGCAAAAATCTGCTCCTCGATTTTTTCGAGTTCCGATTCCAGGCGGTCCATGATCGGAAAGTAGCGATCGACAACCGCATCCATCAAGGCATAGAGGACAAATCCAGAGCCATGACTGAGCAGATGCGGCTCCCGCTCACAGCGTTCGCGCACCCCGAGAAAGCCCTGCTGACTATGATTTCTGACCGACAGAACGTAGTTCTTCCCGACGAAGACATCGACCTCACCGATATTGAATTCGCCCTTGTCTTCTTCCAGCAGGTGCATGACAGCGAATACCGAATCACCATACTCCTCGATCTTCGGCCGCTGGTGGCCATGCCGGGCATCCTCGACCGCCAGTGCATGCAGGCCGAACTCTTCCTGCATCTTGTCGAGCTCCTGTGGCGTCGCATCGCGCAGGGCCACCCAGACAAAAGCGTCCGGTCTGACCAGATAGTCACTGATTTCCTCGACGGACAGGTCCGCCAGACGAGAACCGTTTTCGTAGGCGACACAGTTGATCAGCATGTTTTATCCCTCAGCTTTGCGATAGCTTGCATCCTGCACTTTTTTGACCATTTCAGCGATCATCGCAACGCCCTCACTCCGGCATGAGCCGGTATTCGACAGGTAATCGGTAGCATCAACGAAGTGCATCTAGTGCGATATTGAGTTGCAGCACATTGACCCGCGGCTCGCCGAAGACGCCCCACTGGCGACCTTCAGTGTATTGACTGACCAAAGCCTTGAGGTCGGCCGGCGGCAGATGGCGCAGGCTGGCGACACGAGTCAACTGATAGGCCGCGGCTTCCGGGCTGATGTGCGGATCGAGGCCACTGGCCGAGGCATTGACCAGATCGGCCGGAATTGGCAGCTTGTTGTCGGGATCGGCCGCCTTCAGGGTTTCGATCCTGCCCTTGACCACATCGCTCAGGGCCGGATTGAGCGGCCCCTGATTGGAGCCACCGGAGGCGCTGGCGTTGTAAGGCATCGGCCCGGTAGCCGAGGGGCGGCCCCAGAAATACTTGGGATCGGTGAAGTTCTGGCCGATCAGGCGGGAACCGATTGCCTTGCCATCCTTGACGATCAGGCTGCCGTCGGCGGCCTCGGGAAAGGCGACCTTGGCGGCACCGGTCACCACCAGCGGATAGACGATGCCGGTGATGGCGGTGAGCAGGACGAAGAGGCTGACAGCGGGACGTAACAGGGTTTTCATGAAATTTCTCCTCAGGCCAGACCGACGGCGGCAATCGCCAGGTCGATCAGCTTGATGCCGATAAAGGGAACAATGACGCCGCCCAGGCCGTAGATCGCCAGGTTCTGGCGCAACAGCGTCGCGGCGCCGAGCGGCCGATACTTGACGCCCTTCAAGGCCAGCGGAATCAGGAATACGATGATCAGGGCATTGAAGATCACCGCCGACAGGATGGCCGAGGCCGGACTGGCCAGGCCCATGACATTGAGCGCGGCGAGTTGCGGGTAAGTCGTCACGAAAGCAGCCGGGATGATGGCGAAGTACTTGGCGATGTCGTTGGCAATACTGAACGTCGTCAGTGAGCCGCGCGTCATCAGCATCTGCTTGCCGGTTTCGACGACCTCGATCAGCTTGGTCGGGTTGGAATCGAGGTCGACCATGTTGCCGGCTTCCTTGGCCGCTTGCGTGCCGGTGTTCATGGCCACCGCGACGTCGGCCTGGGCCAGGGCCGGGGCGTCGTTGGTGCCGTCGCCGGTCATCGCCACCAGCCGGCCTTCGGCTTGGTACTGACGGATCAGGGCCAGCTTGGCTTCCGGCGTCGCTTCCGGCAGAAAGTCGTCGACGCCGGCTTCGGCGGCGATGGCAGCGGCCGTGACGCGGTTGTCGCCGGTCACCATGATGGTCTTGATACCCATCTGACGCAGTTCGGCGAAACGCTCCTTGATGCCGCCCTTGACGATGTCCTTGAGTTCGACGACGCCGAGCACACGGGTATCGTCGGCAACGACCAGCGGCGTACTGCCACGGCGGGCGACTTCATCGACCTTGCCGACGACCGATTTGGGGAACACACCGCCGAGAGCTTCAACGTGCTTCTTGATGGCATCGGCGGCGCCCTTGCGGACCTGGCGACCGGCCATATCGACACCGCTCATCCGGGTATGCGCCGAGAAATGCACGAAATGGGCATCCAGCGCGTGAATGTCGCGCTCGCGCAGCTGAAAACGCTGCTTGGCGAGCACCACGATACTGCGCCCTTCCGGCGTTTCGTCGGCCAGTGAGGCGAGTTGGGCGGCATCGGCCAGCTCCGCTTCCGTGACGCCATCGGCCGGCAGGAAAGTCGAAGCCTGACGATTGCCCAGCGTGATCGTGCCGGTCTTGTCCATGAGCAGTACATCGACGTCGCCGGCGGCTTCAACGGCACGGCCGGAGGTGGCAATCACGTTGGCCTGCATCATGCGGCTCATGCCGGCGACGCCGATGGCCGACAACAGCCCGGCGATGGTGGTCGGAATCAGGCAGACGAGCAGCGCGATGAGCACGGTGATGCTGATCGGCGTACCGGACCCGGCGACCTCGACGCTGAACATCGAGAAGGGCAGCAGGGTGACGACCACACCGAGGAAGACGATGGTCAGCGCGACGAGCAGGATGGTCAGGGCGATTTCGTTGGGCGTTTTCTGGCGCTTGGCGTTCTCGACCATGGCGATCATCCGGTCGACGAAGGTTTCGCCCGGATTTACCGTGACGCGGACGACGATCCAGTCCGACAGCACGCGGGTGCCGCCGGTGACGGCCGAGAAGTCGCCGCCGGATTCGCGGATAACCGGGGCCGATTCGCCGGTGATGGCCGACTCATCGACCGAGGCGACGCCTTCGATGACTTCGCCGTCGGCCGGAATGGTTTCCTGAGCCTGGACAAAAATCACGTCACCCTTGCGCAGATCGGTGGCCTGGATCAGGTTCCACTTGGCGCCAAAACTTGGCTCAAGCAGCTTCTTGGCCCAGGTTTCCTTCTTCAGGCCGCGCAGCGAAGCGGCTTGCGCCTTGCTGCGCCCTTCGGCCAGCGCTTCGGCAAAATTGGCGAAGAGCACGGTGAACCACAGCCAGATGGTGATCATCAGGATGAAACCAGGCTGCGCTTCGCCCTGGCCGCTCAAGGATTGGAGCCAGAGAATGGTGGTCAGGATGCTGCCGACGTAGACGACGAACATCACCGGGTTGCGCCATTGCACGGCCGGATTGAGCTTGCGGAAAGCATCGGCAATAGCCGGCACAACCAGCGCCGGGTCGAACAGGGTAAAAGTCTTGCGGGTCATTATTTTCTCTCCCCTAGCTTATTGACCGGCCCAGAGCACGAGGTGCTCGACGACGGGGCCGAGAGCCAACGCCGGGACGTAATTCAGGAGGCCGACCAGCAATACCGTGCCGATCAGCAGCGTGACGAACAGCGGGCCATGGGTCGGCAGGGTGCCAGCGCCGACAGCGATGCGCTTCTTGGCGGCCAGCGAACCGGCAATCGCCAAGACCGGGACGATGACGCCGAAGCGGCCAAACCACATGGCGATGCCGAGCATCAGGTTGTAGAACGGCGTATTGGCGGACAGTCCAGCGAAAGCGCTGCCGTTGTTGTTGGCAGCCGAGGTGAAGGCGTAGAGGATTTCCGAGAAGCCATGGGCGCCTGGATTGGCAATGCCGGCCCGGCCATCGATGGCCATCACCGCGATGGCGGTGCCGACCAGCACCAGCAGCGGCGTGACCAGGATGGCGATCGAAACCATCTTCATTTCAAAGGCTTCGATCTTCTTGCCCAGGTATTCCGGCGTGCGGCCGATCATCAGGCCGGCGATGAAGACGGCCATGATGGCAAAGACCAGCATGCCGTAGAGGCCGGTACCGACACCACCAAAGACCACTTCGCCAAGCTGCATGTCGATCAGCGGGACCAGGCCGCCGAGCGGCGCAAACGAGTCGTGCATGGCGTTGACCGCACCACAGGAAGCCAGCGTCGTGATGGTGGCGAACAGGCCGGATTCGGCGATGCCGAAGCGGGTCTCCTTGCCTTCCATGTTGCCGGTCGCCGGATCGACGCCCAGTTGAGTCAGCAAGGGATTGGCCTGCTGCTCGAAATGCATGGCGGTATAGGCCAGGGCGACGAACATCAGGGTCATCGCCGCGAGCACGGCCCAGCCCTGGCGGGTGTCGCCGACCATGCGGCCGAAGGTGAAGCACAGTGCAGCCGGAATCAGGAAGATCGACAGCATCTGGATGAAATTCGACAGCGGCGTCGGGTTTTCAAAGGGATGCGCCGAATTGGCGTTCAGGAAACCGCCACCGTTGGTACCCAGCATCTTGATCGCTTCCTGCGAAGCGATCGGCCCCATGGCCAGTGTCTGGGTTTGCGTCTGGGCCTGTTCGGTGACGACAGCACCCTTGTCATCCTTGAGCGGCTGGCCGGCATCGTCGACCTTGGGCGTCTCGAAACTGGTGACTTCCAGCGTCGTCACGTCCTTGTAGGCGTCAAAATTCTGGATGACGCCCTGGCCGGTCAGGAATACCGCGTAAACGACGGAAATCGGCATCAACACATGCAGCGTGATGCGGGTCAGATCGACCCAGGCGTTGCCGATGGTCTTGGCGCTGTGCCGGGCAAAGCCGCGAATCAGCGCAATGACGACGACGATGCCGGTGGCCGCCGAGAAAAAGTTCTGCACGGCGAGGGCCAGCATCTGCGTCAGGTAGCTCATGGTCGCTTCGCCAACGTAGCCCTGCCAGTTGGTGTTGGTGGCAAAGCTGATCGCCGTATTGAAGGCGGAATCCGGGCTGACCGCGGGGAAAGCCTGCGGATTGAGCGGCAGGTTGGCCTGCAGGCGCTGCAGGGCATAGACGGCCAGCACACCGAGCACATTGAAGAGCAGGATGGCGAAGGCGTATTTCAGCCAGCCCATTTCCTCGTCCTGGCGGATGCCGCACAGGCGATAGATCGGGCTTTCGATCTTGCCGGCCAGGCGGAAGCGACCTCCCATCACGTTGGCGATGTAGGTCCCAAGCGGTTTGACGGTTAGCAGGAGGACGACAAGAAAAAGTCCGAGCAGAATCCAGGCATGATTGCTCATGAGAAGTCCTCCGGATTGAGTAGTGCGGCGACCAGATAGGCCAGCAGGCCGGCGGCAACGGCGCCGCTAAGCACGAAAAGCCAAGTCATTTGGCACCGCCCAGCCGGGCACAGCCGGCGGCGAAGGCGAGCATCAGGGCAAAGAACAGCCCGATGCCGGCGAGATAGACGAGATCCATGGATACACCCCTTGTTGGTATTGCGACAGGGTCATCTTAGGAAAACGACTATTAAAATTTTCGAGAAATACGGGGAGGGAAATATAAAAAAACGGTAAAAATCCACCGCCCATCGATGCTGCTTAGCTGGTTGAAATCCCGAACAATGCGGACGAACTGCTAACATCGCCCGCATCCAAAGGAAGACTGCATGAAACTACAAGACATCCCCATCGGTGGCCGCTTCGAGTACGACGGCAAAATTTTCACCAAGAACGGCCCGCTCACCGCCTCGTCCGAACAGGGCGGCAAATGCATGATTCCGCGTTACGCCAACCTGCGCCCACTCGACCTCCCCCCGGAAGACAAGCTACCCGGCATGCGGCGTCGGCTCGATGAAGCCACCGTGAAGACGGCCTTCCACGAGTTTTACCGGAGCGCGGCCGACCTGCTCGACGAAACTGCCCTGCCCGCCCTGGCCGATGCCCGCCAGCGCTTCATGGACCAGCTCAAGCTGCGCTGATCCGAATCAGGTCGGCAGATCGAAGCCCTTGAGCTTGCGGAACATGTCGACCGCGTAGGAATCGGTCATCCCGGCGACAAAATCGGCGACCCGCAGCAGGCGAAGATAGGGATCGGCATCCGGCTCGCCGCCATGGCCGAGGAACTGTGCCGGCAATAGCTTGAGCAGCATACGTTCGCGCGTCGTGAAGCGGGTTCCCGGCGCACCGGCCTTGGCTTCGACGGCATTGGTGAACAGGCCGAGCAACGCCCCGAGCACCTCGAAACCGGCAGTTTCGATTTCCAGCGCCGGGCGCGCCGTGTAGATGGTTTCCTTGGCCAGCTTGAGGATGGCCTGAAGGGGATGGGCAATCGGCGACTGCTCAAGCAGCTCGTCGTCGAATTCGCCGTTGAGGATGGCCGCCTCGTTTTCCAGGAAGACCGCCGCCGCACTTTCGAGCAGCCGGCCAATCGCTTTGGCGCGCAGGTATTCCAGGCGCTCCTTGGGATCGTGCAGGCGATCCAGGCGACTGCCGTTGATCGTGTTGCCGGCCAGGTCGGCGAGCAGGCATTCGGCATCGCGATAGGGCACGAAACCGAGCTTGGCCGCATCTTCGAGATCGACGATCAGGTAACAGGTGTCATCCGCCACTTCGACCAGGAAGGCCAGCGGATGACGGCGCCAGGCGGTGCCGGGAATGCGCTCAATGAGGCCGGTCGCCCGCGCGACCTGGCCGAAGGCCTCGGCATCCTGCTGGAAGAAACCGAATTTCTTGCCGCTCTTGCCCTCGAGCGGCGCTTCGAGATGCGATGGGCGCGGGTACTTGGTAAAGGTCGCCAGCACCGCACTGGTTAGTTGCAAACCCGGATTGGCCGGGCTCTGCAGCCGGGTGACGATGCGAAAGCCCTGGGCATTGCCCTCATAGCGCTCGAAATCGGCGCGCTGGGCCGGCGTGAAGGGATGCCGATCGAGCAACCCGGAATGGCGAAACCACTCGCGGATGGCATCCTCGCCGGCATGACCGAAGGGCGGGTTGCCAATATCGTGGGCCAGGCAGGCGGCAGCGACGATAGCGCCAAAATCGCCGGATTCGACATGTTTGAGGCCGTGCCGGGCAATGATCTCGCGACCGACCACGGCGCCGAGCGAACGCCCGACACAGCTGACTTCCAGGCTGTGGGTCAGGCGCGTGCGCACGTAATCGCTTTTCGAGAGCGGGAAAACCTGCGTCTTGTCCTTCATGCGCCGGAACGCGGAGGTGAAGACAATGCGGTCGTAATCCTGCTGGAATGCCGTCCGCTCCGGCGTGCCCGGCGCCTTGCCGGCGCCCAGGCGCTCGGCCGACAGCAATTTTTCCCAGATTTTTCTTTGGCCCATGGTCTTTACGCGCAGATGCAATGGGCTGCGAGTTTACTCTGCTTCCAGGCTGGCCCGGATATGATCCGGCAAAGGAACCGACTTTCCCGTCCGCGTATCCATCCAGACCACCTTGGCCGCCCCTTCGGCATAAATGCGCTCATCGCCTTCGAGGCGCATTTCTACATAAGTCTGCACACTGGAACGCCCGGGTTCGCCAACATAGGTGCGCACCTCGACCAGACCCGGATAACCCATCGGAATCAGGAAAGTACAACTGGCATTGATGATCACCGGCCCCTCGCCGCCGGAACGCACGACAACCTTCATTTCCTCGATCCACTCGACGCGCGCCTGCTCCATGTAGCGGAAGTAAACCGTGTTGTTCACATGGCCGTAGGCGTCCATGTCGCCCCAGCGGATGGGCATTTTCGTGACGTGAATCAGCTTCCTTCTGGCTTCCATTTCCTTGTCCACTCCGGGGGATTGATCTATACCTTTCCATACTGTACCGTATTGCAAATAAGCTCACAATAAAACGAGGAGACAGCATGCAACGCGAAGCCATGGAATTCGACGTCGTCATCGTTGGCGGCGGCCCGGCCGGACTGGCCTCGGCCATTCGCCTGAAACAACTGGCGGCCGAACAAGGCGGCGAAATCACCGTCTGCCTGATCGAGAAAGGTGCCGAAATCGGCGCCCACATTCTCTCCGGGGCCGTCATGGACCCACGCGCCCTGGATGAACTCCTGCCCAACTGGCAGGCCGATGGCGCGCCGCTCAACGCACCGGTTTCCGAGGACCGCTTCCTGATCCTCTCAGAAACCGGCGCCCTCAAGGTGCCCAACAGCCTGCTGCCAAAATGCTTCCACAACGAAGGCAATTACGTCATTTCGCTGGGCAATGTCTGTCGCTGGCTGGGTGAACAGGCGGAAGCGCTGGGCGTCGAGATCTATCCGGGTTTTGCCGGCGCCGAAGTTCTCTTCACTGAAAATGGCGCCGTCAAGGGCGTCGCCACCGGCGACATGGGCCGCCTGCACGACGGCAGCGAGGGGCCGAATTTCCAGGTCGGCATGGAACTGCTCGGCAAATACACCTTCTTTGCCGAAGGTTGCCGCGGCCATCTCGGCAAGCAACTCGAAGCGCAGTTCAATCTGCGCGACGGCGTCGATCCGCAGACCTACGGTATCGGCCTCAAGGAACTCTGGGAAATCACGCCGGAAAACCATCAGCCCGGCCTGGTCATCCATAGCGGTGGCTGGCCGATGCAGCCCGATACCTACGGCGGCGGCTTCCTTTACCACCTGGAAAACAATCAGATTGCCGTCGGCTTCGTCGTCGGCCTCGGTTACAGCAACCCGCATCTGTCACCCTTCGAGGAATTCCAGCGCTTCAAGACGCACCCGGAAATCCGCAAGTTCCTGGCCGGCGGCAAGCGCATCTCCTATGGCGCCCGCGCCCTCACCGCTGGCGGCCTGCAATCGTTGCCCAAACTCACCTTCCCCGGTGGCGTGCTGATCGGTGACGATGCCGGCTTCCTCAATGCCGCCCGCATCAAAGGTTCGCATTGCGCGATCAAATCCGGCGCGCTGGCTGCCGAAGCCTGTTTTACGGCCCTGGGCGAGGCGCGCCAGCACGATGAATTGAGCGCCTACCCGGAAGCCTTCCGGCACAGCTGGCTGCACACCGAACTGCATCAGGCGCGCAACTTCAAGCCGTGGATGAACAAGGGCCTGAAACTCGGCTCGATCATGTTCGGCATCGACCAGATCGTCTTTGCCGGCAAGGCACCCTGGACCCTGCATAACACCACACCGGACCACGCCAAACTCAAGCCGGCCGCCGACTGCCCGGTCATCGCCTACCCGAAGCCGGATGGCGTCATCACCTTCGACCGTCTCTCTTCCGTCTTCCTGTCCAGCACCAATCACGAGGAAGACCAGCCCTGCCATCTGCAACTCCGGGACAAGGCCGTGCCGATCGACATCAATCTGGCGCAATACGACGCGCCGGAACAGCGTTTCTGCCCGGCCGGCGTCTATGAAATCCTGCGCGATGAAAACGGCGCCAACCCGCGCCTGCAGATCAATGCGCAGAACTGCGTGCACTGCAAGACCTGCGACATCAAGGATCCGACCCAAAATATCAACTGGGTTGTGCCACAAGGCGGCGAAGGACCAACCTATCCGAACATGTGATGCTTTATAATCTCGCGGCTAAACCCCTTTGGGAGAACAATACATGGGCTTTCTCGCCGACAAGAAGATTCTGATTACCGGACTGCTGTCCAAGCATTCCATTGCCTATGGCATCGCCAAGGCCTGCCATCGCGAAGGTGCCCAACTGGCCTTCTCGTACCAGAACGAACGTTTCATCGACCGCATCAACAAGTTTGCCGCCGAATTCGACAGCACGCTGGTCTTTCCGCTGGATGTCGCCGATGACGAGCAGATCAACAAGCTGTTTGCCGATCTCGGCCAACACTGGGATGGCCTGGACGGCCTGGTGCATTCCATCGCCTACGCCCCGACCGAAGCCATCGAAGGTGATTTCCTCAACGGCATCTCGCGCGAGTCCTTCCGCATTGCCCACGAGATTTCCTCCTACAGCTATCCGGCCCTGGTCAAAGCCGCCCGCCCCATGATGCAGGGCCGCAAGAGCGCCGCTCTCGCCCTCTCCTACCTCGGCGCCGAACGCACCATGCCGAACTACAACACCATGGGCCTGGCCAAGGCCAGCCTCGAAGCGGCCACCCGCTACCTGGCTTTCTGCCTCGGCCCTGAAGGCATCCGCGCCAACGCCATCTCGGCCGGTCCGATCAAGACGCTGGCCGCCTCCGGCATCGGCAACTTCGGCAAACTGCTCGCCTACAACTCGCACAATGCCCCGCTGCGTCGCAACGTGACCATCGAAGAAGTCGGCAACGCCGCTGCCTTCATGCTCTCCGACCTGGCGAGCGGCATTACCGGCGAAATCATGTATGTTGATGGCGGCATGAACACCGTTGCCCTGGGCAACGCCGATCCGCTGCCCGCCTGAGCAGGCAAGCCCTGACGGCGGCCGCTGGCCGCCGGAAAACCCCGCGCATCTGGTTTCTTCACTGTGTTGCATAAACTGCAACAAAGATTGAAGCAAACGATTGCCCGGGGTTTTTATTCGCCCCGGCCAAGCCGTGTCGATGGCTCGGCAGCAATTGGGTATTCGAACCGACGCGACCAGCCCGGATGATTTCGAAACAACCAAGCGGCATGCGTTAGAAATACCCATTTAACCGCCTGCTCCGCGTCATGCATGGCGACGGGGATTGCCGTCCTGCATCAGCAAGGTTTTCTGTCCCAGTCGGGTCGCCGGACAGTCGGCCATGAACTCGACCCGGACTGGCCCTACCCTGCTGCCTTTCGTCGTCGTTGCCAGCATTTCCTGGCTGTACTGTTTGCGCTTGAACAAGCCGGCCGGCGGGTCGATACCGCCCATGAAGTCGAACGACGACTGATCACGGTGCAGTTGCAACTACGCAAAACTCGGCCCGCATCGACTGCGGCCAGGCAGGCACGATTGGTGGTGATAGCCGAAATAGCTGCCACCATGCCGGCCGCCAATTTTCCGGGCTGGGCGCGCGACTGGCGGCCCGACCCGCGCTGGCGCGAGATTGCCCCCGCAACAAAGCCTATAAGGACATAGCAACAATATCGTTCTCCGGCCTCGCCGCAGCAATCGAAAACAGCAGCTCATATGACCTAGGTCATAAATCAGCATTGAATACAGGACTATCCTGCCCTTGCAGTATCCGAGAATGTTCGAAGATGTTCATAAAGCGCATGATTCGAGGGTCCCATGACTATCGCACGCAAACTGGCGATGACAGTCGCCACATTTCTGCTACTGATTATTGCTACCGGCGGAATAGCCCTTTTCCAACTGGGAAAAGTGGGTAGCGTAGCCGACCACATTGCTGAGCAAGAGTTGCCCTCGGTACGTTTTGCCGGGGCAATGCGTGCCGAGGCAATTGATTTCCGCAACCGCGAAACCCAACTCCTCATTATCCGCAATGCTTCGGAAATCGACGAAACGCTCGGTCGGCAGAAAAAGAATCTCGACGACCTGAAGAAATTCGAAAACGAGTACGAAAAGACCGCGCTGCGTGACGAGCAAAAGACGCTGCTCCGGGAATATCGGAAAGCGCTGGATATCTACATGAAGACCCATGACCAACTGGTTCAACAGGTCAGGGCTGGCGAAGCGGATAAGGCACTGGCCTACTTCCGTGGCGAACAACGCAAGGCATTTCGTACGCTGCTGCCGACCATCGACAAGATTGTCGAGGATAGCGCCAGCAACAGCGACCGACTGAGAACAGAATCCATTGAGGTGCGCAGCGAAGCGCGTATTGAACTGATCATCGGCATCTTGCTGACCGCCATCATTGGGGTCGTCATCGGCTCCATGCTCTATCGGTCTGTCGTCACACCACTGGAAAAGGTTCAGGGCGCCATAGCGCAGATTGTCGAAACGAAGAATTTCACGCACCCGATCGGGATATCCGGAAACGACGAGATAGCCCGGACGGCAAATGCCATCGATAGCCTGACGTCAACCATGCGGACCACACTCAGCGACTTTTCCGTTGTCATCAAGGAGCTTTCCGACATGGCCACGCAACTTGCTGTCTCGGCAAAGCACGTCGAAGCCAGCTCGACGGAACAGTCAGACAGTGCATCAACGATGGCCGCGACGGTTGAAGAAATGACCGTGAGCATCAATCAGGTCGCCGACAATGCGCAGAGCCTGGCCGAAGCAGCTGAAGATTCCGACGGCGCTGCCACCGAAGGTCGTACGGTGATGCTGCAAACCGTTGAACAGATGAAAAACATCGGTGGCCGGATCGAAGACACCTCACTCTCCATCAAGTCACTGGGCCAGGCTTCCATCGAGATCACCTCGATCGTCCAGGTCATTCGCGATGTCGCCGATCAAACCAATCTTCTGGCGCTCAATGCGGCGATTGAAGCGGCACGGGCCGGAGAACAGGGACGTGGCTTTGCAGTGGTTGCCGATGAGGTTCGCAAACTGGCGGAGCGCACCTCACTGGCGACGCAGGAAATCGCCGGCAAGATCGAGGCGATCAGGAGCGGAACGGAGAAAGCCGGCAAACAGATGGAGATATCGGTCGAGCAAGTCGCCTGTGGCATGGCGCGCGCCAACGAAGCCAATTCTGCGGTCGACCGTATCAAAAGCGGCTTTTCCCGGGTCGATGCCGAGATTAGTGCAATCTCGTCAGCCCTGAAGGAGCAAGGACAGGCCAGCAACGAAATTGCCGGCCGGATCGAAAGGGTTGCGCAGGCCAGCGAGGAAAACAGTCGCAGCGCAGAAAAAGCTGCCGTGATGTCGCATGAACTGGCCGGGCTTGCACAGCGGCTCAGAGAAGATATCGCCAGCTACAAGCTGTGACCGGCCAGCACGAAGAAAGCCACGCTCAGCGATGTTGCCGGCCGGCACCAGGCTTCACGGCAAGCCCTCAAGCCCTTTCAACGCAAACGAGCAGGAAGCGATTCTTTCGACGGCAATGACGCCCCGTATAAGAACATGTTCGAACTCGCATTCTGGACGGGCCTGCGCACGTCTGTGCCGATTGTACGGACGGGGAAAGTCATCGACCGGTCAAGGGAGGCAGGAATCAACAAAGCCAAGACCCAGGCAGCGGATGAAACCGAGACAACACAAAGACCCCAGGGGTATCCGCGATATCAAACCGCTCGGCCCTGCCCTGGCTACTCAGCATCGCCAGTCAAGAAAACCAGCGTCCGCTATCACCGCCCCTACCAGACATACGCATCAATGATGCCAAGCGCGCTGGTCAGCAACGCCGGACGTCGGAAACAAGGCGGTGGCCATGTTCTCTACCGCTAAAACTTGTGACTCAAATTGTGACGCCGCAAAGTCTATTGACGATATATCGGGGTCACAAACGAGTCACAAGGTAAGCGTAACTCGTTGATTTAACTATGTTGCGCTGGTGTGCCCGGAGGGACTCGAACCCCCGACCTGCTGCTTAGAAGGCAGCTGCTCTATCCAGTTGAGCTACGGGCACATGAGGTTGAAGCAAGGGTGAAATTGGTCGGGGCGGTGGGATTCGAACTCACGACCCTCTGCTCCCAAAGCAGATGCGCTACCAGGCTGCGCTACGCCCCGACACGAGGAAAGCTATTCTATCACCAGCCGGAAACCCGCACCAGATCAAGAGCCTATCTTTCTGCAATAAACATTTCTTGCAGGACTCGCGGATATCTGATATTTAATCGCCTTTTTCGTCACTAGGACGCACAAGAAAATGGCAGAAGAACTGCTCCACAAACATTTCGCGCCGTACGAACCCAAAGCGGGTGAGGAGTACATGAGCACGAAGCAACTCGCCCATTTCCGCAAGATTCTGGAAACGGTCAAAAAAGAACTGGGCGAGGATATCGACCGCACAGTGCACACCATGCAGGATGAGGCCACCGTCTTTGCCGACCCCAACGACCGGGCCAGCCAGGAAACGGATATCGCCATCGAACTGCGCAATCGCGACCGCGAGCGCAAGCTGATCAAGAAGATTGACGAGACGCTGGGCAGCATCGAAAGCGGCGACTACGGCTTCTGCAACAAGTGCGGTGTCGAAATCGGCATCAAGCGCCTGGAAGCCCGCCCGACCGCCACGCTGTGCATCGACTGCAAGACGCTGGATGAAATGAAGGAACGGCAAATGGCGAAGTAATTCGCCAAACTTGATTTTTGCGGGTCTTTCCCGCAAAAATGCAGAAAGGGCACCAGAAGGTGCCCTTTTCTTTTTGTACCCGGCGATGATTCCCGCCGCAGCGGGAATCATCGCTCAGGTATTTATTGCATTACTCGGCGGCGGGTTCGGCAGCAACCGGCTGGGCAACAGTACCTTCTTCAGCGGCAGCAGCCTTCATCGACAGCTTGACGCGACCGCGGTCATCGGTTTCGAGAACCTTGACGCGAACGATCTGGCCTTCCTTGACGTAGTCTTCAACCTTGTTGACGCGCTCCTGGGCGATCTGCGAGATGTGCAGCAGACCATCCTTGCCCGGCAACACGGAAACGATGGCACCGAAATCAAGAATCTTCAGCACGGTGCCTTCGTAGATCTTGCCGATCTCGACTTCCGCCGTGATCGCATCGATGCGCGAACGGGCGGCAGCTGCAGCTTCACCGCTGGTGGCGGCGATGGTGATCGTGCCGTCGTCCTGGATGTCGATCGTCGTGCCGGTTTCTTCGGTCAGGGCGCGAATGACAGCGCCGCCCTTGCCGATGACGTCACGGATCTTTTCCGGATTGATCTTGAAGGTGTACAGACGCGGTGCGTAGGCCGACATTTCTTCACGCGGACCGGCAGCGGCTTCCTGCATCAGGCCGAGGATGTGAATGCGGGCTTCCTGGGCTTGCGCCAGAGCGACCTGCATGATTTCCTTGGTGATACCCTGGATCTTGATGTCCATCTGCAGCGCGGTGATGCCAGCGGTCGTGCCAGCCACCTTGAAGTCCATGTCGCCGAGGTGATCTTCATCACCCAGGATGTCGGTCAGCACGGCGAAACGATTGCCATCCTTGATCAACCCCATGGCGATACCAGCCACGTGCGCCTTGAGGGGCACGCCGGCATCCAGAAGGGCCAGACAGCCGCCGCAGACGGAAGCCATCGAGGACGAACCGTTGGATTCGGTGATTTCCGAAACCAGGCGCATCGAGTAGGAGAAATCTTCCGGCTTCGGCAGCACGGCAAGCAGGGCACGCTTGGCGAGACGGCCGTGACCGATTTCGCGACGCTTCGGCGTACCGACACGACCACATTCGCCGGTGGCGTACGGAGGCATGTTGTAGTGCAGCATGAAGCGGTCGCGGTATTCACCGGCCAGGGCATCGATGATCTGTTCGTCACGGTTGGTACCGAGGGTGGCAACAGCCAGGGCCTGGGTTTCACCACGCGTAAACAGCGCCGAACCATGGGTGCGCGGCAGGACGCCGGAACGCATGGTGATCGGACGCACGGTGCGCGTGTCGCGACCGTCGATACGCGGGGCACCGCTCAGGATGCGGCCACGCACGATGGCGGCTTCGATTTCGTGGAACAGGTTGCCGACGGTGTTTTCGTCCGGCGCACCCTCGCCTGCGCACAGCGCGGCAATGGCATCGGCACGGATGACCTTGACGGCCTGGCTGCGCGTTTGCTTGACGGTGATGTTGTAGGCTTCTTCAAGCTTGGCAGCAACCAACTCATTGAGCTTGGCGACCAAGGCTTCGTCCTGGGCCGGGGCTTGCCAATCCCATTCCGGCTTACCGGCTTCTTCGACCAGTTCGTTGATGGCGTTGATCGCCTTCTGCATTTCGGTGTGCCCGAACACGACGGCGCCGAGCATGACTTCTTCGGACAACTGATCGGCTTCAGACTCGACCATCAGCACGGCAGATTCGGTACCGGCAACAACGAGGTCGAGCTGGCTGGTTTTCAGTTGGCTGAGGGTCGGGCACAGCACGTACTGGCCATCGATGTAGCCGACGCGGGCAGCGCCGATCGGGCCATTGAACGGCACGCCGGAGATAGCCAGGGCGGCGGAGGCACCGAGCAGTGCGGGGATGTCGGAATCGACTTCCGGGTTCAGGGACATCACGGTGGCGATGACCTGGACCTCATTGTAGAAACCGTCCGGGAACAGCGGGCGGATCGGACGATCGATCAGGCGACAGGTCAGCGTTTCCTTTTCGGAAGGACGGCCTTCGCGCTTGAAGAAACCACCGGGGATACGGCCGGCGGCGTAGGTCTTTTCCTGATAATCAACGGTCAGGGGGAAGAAATCCTGGCCCGGCTTGGCATTCTTGGCTGCCACAACGGTGACCAGAACCACGGTTTCTTCCATCGAAACGAGGACGGCGCCGCCAGCCTGGCGGGCGACTTCGCCGGTTTCCAGAGTGATCTGATGATCACCGTAGGCGAAGGTTTTTTTCACGACATTAAACATATATTCCTTTCACTCTCATCACAATTAACAACAATAACAACAACTTACAACAACGAAAAAACGGGTTCGGAAAAAGCAAAAAAGCGGCCGGGAGATATCCGGGCCGCTCTTTCTTGGCTTTGGTCGAGCTTACTTGCGCAGACCAAGGCGGGTAATCAGGGTACGGTAGGCATCGATATTCTTGCCCTTGAGGTAATCGAGCAGCTTGCGACGCTGATTGACCATACGCAGCAGACCACGACGCGAGTGGTGATCCTTCTTGTGTTCCTTGAAGTGCGGGGTCAGGTCGTTGATGCGGGCGGTCAGCAGCGCGACTTGAACTTCAGGAGATCCGGTGTCGCCCTGGGCGCGCTGGAAATCGGCGACGACGCCGGCTTTGATTTCGGTAGTGAATGCCATTTCAAACTCTCTTTCATGGTTACGACGCCGCCCCGGTTTGATAGAGCCAGCGCCAGTTATTTAAAATTTTTCCGTTGGCGACGGAAAGCGCGCGAGTATATCAGCTTACGGTGCCAATTGCACCAGGCGTTTTGGCCAGAGACGACCATCCGGCCCCGGCTCGCCAACGCCAATCAATTGCCCGCCGGCATAAACGCGGATCTTGCCACCCAGGCCTTCCGGCAGATCGACCGGATTGCCGTGCCGGAAACGCTGCTCAGCCTCCCCCTCGACCGCGACGATCGGCAGGGTATGGACCAGCGCATCGACCGGTTGCAGATGCCCTGCCCGGCCCACCTCGTCGAGCGCCATCAGCTCATCGAGCGTGACGGCATTGGCCAGATCGAGATCACCGACCACGGTGCGCCGCAAGGCGGCCAGGTGAGCACCGCAACCCAGCGCATTGCCGATATCGGCGGCCAGCACGCGGATATAGGTGCCCTTGCTGCAGGCAACGCGCAAGGTCAGCGTATCGCCGGCAAAAGCCAGACACTCAAGGGAATAAATGGTGATGGCGCGCGGCGCGCGTTCGACTTCGATACCCTGCCGAGCCAGCTCGTAGAGCGGCCGGCCATCGCGCTTGAGGGCCGAATGCATGGGCGGAATCTGCTGCAGGTCGCCGGTGAATTGCGGCAGGACACGCGCCACATCGCTTTCCGAGACAAGGACCGGCGCCGTCGCAATGATCTTGCCGTCGACATCGCCGGAATCGGTGGTAACGCCCAGCTTGAGCACGGCCTCGTAGGTCTTGTCGGCATCGAGCAGATCGGCCGAGAACTTGGTCGCTTCGCCGAAACACAGCGGCAGCAGGCCAGTCGCCAAAGGATCAAGCGTCCCGGTATGCCCCCCCTTGGCGGCAGAAAACAGACGACGCGCCTTTTGCAGCGCGTCGTTCGAGGTCAGGCCTATGGGTTTGTCCAGCAACAGGACGCCATCGACCCGTTGCCAGGTCTTTTTGACACGCTGCATGGATCAGTCTTCCGGCGTCAGATCGCTGAGCGCCGAAGCCTGGTCGATCAGTTGCGACATGCTGGCGCCACGCTCCAGCGAGTTGTCGTAGACAAAATGCAGCTCTGGCAGGGTGTGGATATGGATCCGCCGCCCCAGCTCACGCCGCAGAAAACCGGCAGAACGCTTGAGGCCGGCTTCAATCTCGTTCAGATGATCGGAGTCGAGAGTCGTGAAGAAGACCTTGGCATGGGCATAATCCGGCGTCAATTCGACGGCAGTCAGACTGATCATGCCAACGCGCGGGTCCTTCAACTCGACACGAATGAGATCGGCGAGGTCGCGGCGAACCTGCTCCGCGACCCGATCACTACGCTGGAAACCTTTTTTCTTCATTACAGCGAGCGCGCCACTTCCTGGATTTCGTACACTTCGAGGTGATCGCCTTCTTGAATATCGTTGTTATTCCTGAGCGACAGACCACATTCGAAGTTGCTGCGAACTTCCTTGACGTCATCCTTGAAGCGCTTGAGCGACTCCAGTTCGCCGTCCCACTGCACGACGTTGTTGCGCAGCAGGCGGATGCGGGAATTGCGTTTGATGACGCCTTCCTGCACATAACAGCCGGCAATATTGCCCACCTTCGAAACGGTGATGACCTGACGAATTTCGACCATGCCGGTAATCTGCTCGCGCTTTTCCGGCGACAGCATGCCGGACAGCGCAGCCTTGACTTCATCGACCGCGTCGTAAATCACGTTGTAGTAACGGATATCGACACCGAAGGTTTCGGCCAGCTTGCGCGCCCCGACATCGGCCCGGGTGTTGAAGCCGATGATGACAGCACCGGAAGCCTGCGCCAGATTGACGTCGGATTCGCTGATCGCGCCAACGGCACCGTGGATGATCTGAACCCGGACTTCCTCGTTGGCCAGCTTGGCCAGGGTCTGCACCAGGGCTTCCTGCGAACCTTGCACGTCGGCCTTGACGATCAGGGCCAGGGTCTTGACTTCGCCCTCTTCCATCTGCTGGAACATGTTTTCCAGCTTGGCAGCCTGCTGGCGAGCCAGCTTGACGTCGCGGAACTTGCCCTGACGGAACAGCGCGATTTCGCGGGCCTTCTTTTCGTCGGTCAGCACGATGGCTTCTTCGCCAGCCGCCGGCACGTCGGACAGACCGAGGATTTCGACCGGAATCGACGGCCCGGCTTCGTTGATCGGCTTGCCGTTTTCGTCGAGCATGGCGCGCACCCGGCCGGAAACCTGGCCGGCCAGCACAACATCGCCGCGCTTCAAGGTACCGGACAGCACCAGCATGGTCGCCACGGCGCCACGGCCCTTGTCGAGACGGGCTTCGATGATCAGACCCTTGGCCGGCGCATCCTTCTGCGCCTTCAGTTCGAGAACTTCGGCCTGCAGCAGAACCTGTTCGAGCAACTCGTCGATACCGGTGCCTTTCTTGGCGGAAACCGGCACGAAGGGCGAATCGCCACCGTATTCTTCAGGAATGACGCCTTCGGCGACCAGTTCCTGCTTGACGCGATCCGGGTTGGCATCCGGCTTGTCCATCTTGTTGATTGCCACAACCAGCGGCACACCGGCCGCCTTGGCATGGTGGATGGCTTCCTTGGTCTGCGGCATGACGCCGTCGTCGGCCGCGACCACCAGAATGACGATGTCAGTTGCCTTGGCACCACGGGCCCGCATGGCGGTAAACGCTTCGTGACCCGGGGTATCAAGGAAGGTCACCATGCCACGGTCGGTTTCGACGTGGTAGGCACCGATGTGCTGGGTAATGCCACCGGCTTCGCCGGAAGCAACCTTGGCGCGACGAATGTAGTCGAGCAGCGAGGTCTTGCCGTGGTCGACGTGACCCATGACGGTGACCACCGGAGCACGCGGTTCGAGCGGCACATCCTTGTGTTCGGCGGATTCTTCGAGGAAGGCATCCGGATCGTCGAGCTTGGCAGCAAAGGCCTTGTGGCCCATTTCCTCGACGACGATCATCGCCGTTTCCTGGTCCAGCACCTGGTTGATGGTGACCATCGAACCCATCTTCATCATCACCTTGATGATTTCGATGGCCTTGATGGCCATCTTGTGGGCCAGATCGGACACGGAAATGGTTTCCGGCACATGCACTTCACGGACAACCTGTTCGGTCGGCGCCTGGAAGCTGCCCTGACCATCTTCCGTCGCGTGGCCGTGCTTCTTGTGACCGCCGCGCCCGCTCTTCCACGAGCTGCCGGTATCGGCCGAGCGCGTCTTGATGCCAGGCTTCTTCTTGCCGTCGTCGGCGCGGGCATTGCCGCCCTTCTTGGCATCCTTGCCCGGGGCGTCCGGCTTCTTGTGCAGCGTCCCCTTCTCGGGAGAAGCTTCCTGCGTCTTGGCCAGGGCGGCCGCCTGCTGCTTGGCCAGCTCGGCTTCCTTGGCAGCGACAGCGGCCAGTTCGGCCTGCTGGCGCATGCGGCTCAGCTCGGCTTCACGGGCCTGCTTCTGCTTGAGTTCGCGTTCCTGGATTTCGCGCAACTGGTTCTGACGACGAACCTGCTCTTCGCGGGAGCGCAGTTCCTGTTCGCCAATGATCGAGGCACGCGTCGGCGGCACAGCAACCGGGGCCGGTGACGAAGCTGCTTCGGATTCCTGGACAGCCTCGACAACAACCTCTTCTGGGACCGGCTCGGGTTCCGGTTCCGGCTCGGGTTCCGGGATGATCTCGACGACCGGTTCCGGAATCGGCTCCGGCTCGGGAATGATTTCGGCAACAGGGGCTTCGAGCGGCAAATCCAGCTCTTCAAGCACCGCATCCGGCGCGTGATCGCCCGCTTCACGCTTGACCAGGACGCGCTTCTTGCGCACCTCGACCTGCACGGTGCGAGCCCGGCCATTGGAATCGGTCGCCTTGATTTCCGAAGTCTGCTTGCGGGTCAGGGTGATCTTGGTCTTCGACTCGTCACCATGCGCCCGGCGCAGGTAATCGAGCAAGCGGGCCTTGTCCTGATCATTCAGGGAATCGTTGCTATCCTGCTTGCTGACGCCAGCCTTGCCCAATTGCTCGAGCAGGGCCGCGACCGGCATTTTCAGTTCAACGGCAAATTGTGAAACAGTTGTTGCGGACATACTTGCTACCTCCCGCTCACTCAAACCAGTGAGCACGTGCCTTCAGAATAAGTTCCTTGGCACGCTCATCGTCAATGCCGGTCATTTCAGTCAATTCGTCCACCGCCAGTTCGGCGAGGTCATCGCGCGTCTTGACGTTGTGACCAGCCAGTTTTGCGGCCAGCTCCTTGCTCATGCCTTCCAGACTCATCAGGTCATCCGACACGTTTTCCAGCTGCTCTTCGGTGGCGATGGCTTCGGTCAGCAACACGTTACGGGCGCGGTTACGCAGCTCGTTGACGATGTCTTCGTCGAGACCTTCGATTTCGAGCATTTCAGCCAGCGGTACGTAGGCCACTTCTTCCAGGGTCGAGAAACCTTCCTCGATCAGCAGGTCGGCCAGTTCTTCGTCGATATCCAGCTTTTCCATGAAGACGACGCGGGTCACCGCGTACTCGGCTTCGGAACGCTTGGCCGACTCGTCCTGGGTCATCAGGTTGATGGTCCAGCCGGTCAGTTCGGACGCCAGACGTACATTCTGGCCGCTGCGACCGATGGCGATGGCCAGGTTGTCTTCGTCGACAACGACGTCCATGACATGCTTTTCCTCATCGACGACGATGGAGGAAACTTCGGCCGGCGACAGCGCGCCGATCACGAACTGGGCGGGATCAGCCGACCACAACACGATGTCGATATTCTCGCCGCCGATTTCGTTACGGACCGCGGTGACGCGCGAACCGCGCAGACCGACGCAGGTACCGATCGGATCAACGCGCGGGTCATTCGACTTGACTGCAATCTTGGCACGCAGACCGGGGTCGCGGGCACAGGCCTTGAGCTCCATGAGACCATCGGAGATTTCCGGCACTTCCATTTCGAACAGCTTGATGACGAATTCCGGCGCGGTGCGCGACAGGATGATCTGTGGGCCACGGGCATTGCGGTCGATGCGCAGCAAGTAAGCGCGAACGCGGTCGCCGATACGCAGGTTTTCCTTGGGGATCATCTGGTCGCGCGGCAGCAGGGCTTCGATCTTGCCGGCTTCGATGACGGCATTGCCGCGTTCCATGCGCTTGATGGTGCCGGAAACGACATGTTCCTTGCGATCCAGGAAGTCGGTCAGGATCTGTTCGCGCTCGGCATCACGGATTTTTTGCAGAATGACCTGCTTCGCCGCCTGGGCACCGATACGACCGAAGTCGATGGGTTCCAGACCTTCTTCAAGCGTATCGCCGACCTCGATTTCCGGATCTTCCTTCAGCGCGTCAGAGAGCGGCTTTTCCAGATATTCGTTGACGTATTCGTTGTCAGGCACGATCTGCCAGCGACGGAAGGAATCGTAGGCACCGGTATTACGGTCGATCGAGACACGCACATCGGCCTCGTCATGGATACGCTTTTTGGTCGCAGACGCAAGCGCCAGTTCAAGGGCACCGAAAACGATTTCCTTGCCGACGTTCTTTTCGCGGGCCAAAGCATCGACCAGTAGCAAAATTTCACGGCTCATGGGCTAAAACCTCCTAGTCCTTCAGTCGAAACGAGGCACCAGACGTGCCTTCTCGATATTGGTGAATTCCAGTTCCACTTCATCTTTTTCCAGACGCAAGGCAACCTTGCCGTCTTTGAGACCCAGCAGTTCGCCCTGGAAATTACGGCGACCACCCTGCGGAATACGTATCTTGATCTGGATTTCCTGACCGGCGAAGCGCTCAAAATCGGCGATCTTCTTGACCACGCGATCGAGGCCCGGCGAGGAAATTTCGAGACGGTCGAAATCGACATTCTCGACTTCAAAAACCCGACTCAGCTGGTTCGAGACCTTGGCACAATCCTCGACATCAATACCGGTTGCCTTGCCAGGCGCGTCAATAAAGACGCGAATGGTACGGCCGCGCGGCGACATCTCGACATCAACGAGTTCATAACCCAGACCGACAACGGTCGTTTCAAGCAGCGTATTTAAATCCATGGCCACAAATAAAAAATGGGCGAAACGCCCATCTTACAAAAAAAGATGCCCCGCCAGAAACGACGGGAGGAACAAACCCGTGAATTATAACGGATTTATTCCCCCCGGTAAATGAATCCCGGGGACTTTATGCACTCTCAGGGTGCATTGGCGGCGGATTGATCGATTTTTCGAGTTCGCGCAGCAAAGCCTTGACATCTGTCTCGGCCAATTCGCGTACCCAGCCGCGTTTCAATTGCGGCGGCAGATTGAACGGGCCATAGCGCACACGGATCAGACGACTGACCGTCACCCCGACCGCTTCGAACATGCGCCGCACTTCGCGGTTGCGGCCTTCGAAAATGGTCACGCGATACCAATGGTTGGCCCCTTCGCCACCGCCATCGGTCAGACTGGCAAAATTGGCCGGACCATCTTCGAGTTCGATGCCCTCAAGCAACTGCTTTTGCGCTTCCAGCGTCAGGTCACCAAGAATGCGCACAGCGTATTCGCGCACCAGTTCGGAACTCGGGTGCATGAGCTTGTTGGCCAGCTCACCGGAGGTCGTGAACAACAGCAAACCGGAAGTATTGAAGTCGAGACGACCGACGGCGATCCAGCGCCCGCCGCGAATACGCGGCAAGGCGGCGAACACCGAGGGACGACCATCCGGATCGTCGCGCGAGACGATTTCACCTTCCGGCTTGTGGTACATGACGACGCGGGGCGTCCTGGTGGTGGTGAAACGGACATTGACCAGGCGACCGCCAATCTTGATCTTGTCGGTCGGCACGACGCTCTGGCCGAGATGGGCCAGGACGCCATTGACCGTAATCCGGCCACCCGCGATCCATTCTTCCATTTCACGGCGCGAACCGATGCCGGCCTGGGCCAATACCTTTTGCAGACGTTCCGGCTTCGATTCGAGCAGCAATTTGCCATTGCGCCCGACCGTACCGCGATTGGCGCGCCCGGACTGCGGCCCGAGCCGCTGGCGTTTGGGCTTTTCGGCCACTTCGGCGACCGGCAGATCGCCGGCATCCTGACGCGCTACCGGTTCGCGCGCGGCGTCCCGAACCGGGCCGCGCGCCCCGCCCATCTTGAAGCGCGGACGCTCCCCGGTATTGGCCGGACGGCTTTCAGCCCCTTCGCCCTTTTTCGGCGAGGCGCGCAGTGGTGTACGTTTAGTTTTCATTGTTCAGCTCCAGTGTCTGGCTGATTTGTTCGAGCGGCGGCAGTTCGCTGACGCTACGCAGGCCCAGATCATCAAGAAATTGTTTCGTTGTGGCAAACAGTGCCGGTCGGCCCGGTGTCTCGCGATGGCCGACAACGTCGATCCAGCCGCGCTCTTCGAGCGTTTTTACTACATTGGCGTTAACCGCGACGCCGCGGATTTCCTCGATATCGCCGCGCGTCACCGGCTGGCGATAGGCGATGATGGCCAGAGTTTCCAGCATGGCCCGCGAATAACGCGGTGGTTTTTCCGGATTCAGTCGCTCCAGATAAGGCAGGTATTCGGCGCGCGTCCGGAAACGCCAGCCGGAAGCGAGCTGGATCAGCTCAACCGGCCGTTCGCTCCATTCTTCGCGCAACTCGTCGAGCAGCTTGCGCAGCATCTCGGTGGACAGCTCCTCGTCGAACATCTTGCGTAGTTCGAGCGGCGTCATCGGCTCGCGGGCAGCGAGCAGCGCCGCCTCAAGAATCCTCTTGACCTGACTCGCTTCCACCTTGGTGCACTCTCACGTAAATCGGCGCGAACGCCTCGGTTTGGGTAAATTCGACCAGCTTTTCGCGGGCCAGCTCAAGCATCGCCAGGAAATGCACGACTAGGCTGGGTGCCCCCATTTCCGCATCGAACATCTTTTCAAACTGCACGAAGCCGCCGCGCTCCTGCAAAAGACGCAGGATGATGCCCATATGTTCGCGCACCGACAACTCTTCACGCCCGATCTGGTGATGCTTGTTCAGCCGCGCCTGCCGCACCACGGCCATCCAGGCTTCTTTCAGGTCGTCGACCGTAACTTCCGGCAAACGCACATACAACGACTTCTCGACCAGGGTTTCCACCCAGAAAAACTCGCGCTCGGCTTGCGGCAACTCGTTCAGACGCAGCCCGGCGACCTTCATCTGCTCGTACTCCATGAGCCGACGGACCAGTTCGGCCCGCGGATCTTCCGCTTCGTCGCCCTCGCCCACCTTGTGCCGCGGCAACAGCATGCGCGACTTGATCTCGATGAGCATCGCCGCCATCACCAGATAGTCGGCCGCCAACTCGAGATTGGTTGCCTGCATGCTGTCGATATAGCTCAGATACTGCTTGGTCAGCGGCGCCATCGGGATATCGAGGATATCGACGTTGGCCTTGCGGATCAGGTAAAGCAGCAGGTCGAGCGGCCCTTCGAAGGCGTCGAGCATGATCGCCAGGGCATCGGGCGGAATGTACAGATCCTGCGGCAGATGCTCGAGCGGCTCGCCGTAGATGCGGGCGACCGGCTCGAACAGCGCCGCCTGCGCCGGCCACGGATCCGACAATCGCTCAAGCCCGGCATTCATCTCAGGAAGCCGCTTCGCGGCTTTGGCTCTTGTAATGCAGATGCAGATTGCGCAGATAGATCACGACCGGCAGCGCCTGGCCGAAGATGAAGACCGGATCACGGCGATGAATGGCATAGATGACCAGCACCAGACTGCCGCCCAGGCTGAAATACCAGAAGGCAACCGGAATCACCACCCGCTTGGCCTTCTCGCTGCTCCACCACTGGATGACGAAGCGCATCATGAACAGCGCCTGGCCGCCAAAGCCAATGCCGATCCAGATCAGGTCTTCCCAAGAATAACCGAACATCAATGGTATTCCAGGCCCATGGCCTCGCGCACGTCGCGCATGGTTTCACGGGCGTATTCGCGGGCCTTCTCGCAACCGTCGGCAATGATGTTCTTGACCAGCGTCGGATCGTCGAGATAGACCTGCGCGCGTTCGCGCATCGGCGCCTGTTCGCGCAGGATGCCGTCGATCACCGGCTGCTTGCACTCGATGCAGCCGATGCCGGCGGTGCGGCAGCCCTGTTGTACCCATTCCTTGCAGGCGTCGTTGGAATAGACCTGGTGCAACTGCCAGACCGGGCACTTGGTCGGCTCGCCCGGATCGTGGCGACGGACGCGGGCCGGATCGGTCGGCATGCTCTTGACCTTCTTGGCCACCGTTTCCTCGGATTCGCGCAGGGTGATGGTGTTGTTGTAGGACTTCGACATCTTCTGACCATCGAGACCCGGCATCTTCGATTCCGGTGTCAGCAGGTAGCCCGGCTCGACCAGGATCATCTTGCCGGTGCCTTCAAGAAAACCGAACAGGCGCTCGCGATCAACGGCCGACAGATGCTGGATTTCGTTGAGCATGGCCTTGGCCTGCTCGACGGCTTCCTTGTCGCCATTCTGCTGGAAGCGGACGCGCAACTCTTCGTAGAGCCGCGCCTTCTTGCTGCCCAGTTTCTTGACGGCTTCGCGCGCCTTGTCCTCGAAACCCGGTTCGCGGCCGTACATGTGGTTGAAACGGCGGGCCAGTTCGCGGGTGAATTCGACGTGCGGAATCTGGTCCTCGCCGACCGGAACCTTGTCGGCGCGGTAGATCAGGATGTCGGCGCTCATCAGCAGCGGATAGCCGAGAAAGCCGTAGGTCGTCAGATCCTTGCCAGCCAGCTTTTCCTGCTGGTCCTTGTAGGTCGGCACGCGCTCGAGCCAGCCGAGCGGCGTCATCATCGACATCAGCAGGTGCAGTTCGGCATGTTCCGGCACCTTCGACTGAATGAACAGGGTCGCCTGATTGGGATCGACACCGGCCGCCAGCCAGTCGATGACCATGTCCCAGGTTGCCTGCTCGATGCCCTGCGGGTTGTCGTAATGGGTAGTCAGCGCATGCCAGTCGGCAACGAAGAACAGACAGGGATATTCATGCTGGAGCTTGATCCAGTTCTTGAGAACCCCGTGATAGTGGCCGAGATGGAGGGCGCCCGTGGGGCGCATGCCGGATAGAACACGTTCTGCGTACATAGTCGATCAATAAAGCCCAAAAATGGATTCGATAATCCGCGCCGAAAGAATGACCAGCGGATTCATGATGGTGGCGAGGATACCGGTGAACATGAGGAGCAGCAAAATCGGGAAGCCCCAGCGTTCAAGCTGGGCAAACTTCCACGACAGCCGGTGCGGCAGCAGACTGACGGCAACCCGCCCGCCGTCGAGCGGCGGCAGCGGCAACAGGTTGAGCACCATCAGCACGCAATTGACGATGATGCCGGTCTTGCTCATTTCGGAGAGTGGCACGGTGTAATCGTTGACCGGCATCAACCAGGCCAGCTTGAGCATGAACGCCCAGCAGAAAGCCATGAACAGGTTAGCGGCCGGCCCGGCCAGTGCGACCCACAGCATGTCGCGCTTGGGGTGGCGCAGGCGGCTGAAATCGACGGGCACCGGCTTGGCATAACCAAACAGGAACGAGCCGCTGGAAAAGAACAGAATGACAACCGGAATGATGATGGTCCCGACCAGATCGATATGGCGCAGCGGATTCAGCGTAATGCGCCCGGCCAGCCAGGCCGTCGGATCGCCGAAATAGCGCGCCACGTAGCCATGCGCCGCCTCATGCAGGGTAATCGCGAAAATTACCGGCAGCGCCGCGATGGCAATGGCCTGGATGATCGCATTGATATCGAGCATGCCTGGTTCAGTCCAACCCGAAAGGCGTCAGCGAGCCGCGGCCAGCGCGGATCAGCTCCGGCGATGAGCCGGTCAGGTCGATAATCGTCGTCGACTCGGTACCGCAGGCACCACCGTCAAGGATCAACTCGAGCTGATCTTCGAGACGATCCTGAATCTCCCAGCCTTCGGTCAGCGGAAACTCATCGCCCGGCAACTGCAGGGTGCAGGTCAACAAAGGCTCACCGAGTTCCTCGAGCAGCGCCAGCGCCACCGGATGATCGGGAATGCGCAGACCGATGGTCTTGCGTTTCGGATGCAGCACACGGCGCGGCAATTCCTTGCTGCCTTCAAGAATGAAGGTATAGCTGCCCGGCGTCGTCGCCTTGAGCAGGCGATACTGGGCATTGTCGACACGGGCATAGGTGGCGATTTCCGAAAGATCGCGCACCATCAGCGTCAGGTGATGGCGATCATCGATCTGGCGAATCAGGCGAATCCGATCCAGCGCCTCCTTGTCACCGAGGTGGCACCCCAGCGCGTAGCAGGAATCCGTCGGCAGGGCGACCAGCGCGCCGTTGCGGATGAACTCGGCTGCCTGCACAAGCAAGCGCTGCTGCGGGGTATCAGGATGGATATTGACGACACGGGCCATGGATTAAGCAATCAGACGCCAGACCGGTTTCAGGTCTTCGGGCAATTGGGGGAGCCGACCGAGATCGACATAACTTTCTTCCGGCCCGTGAAAATCCGAGCCGCGCGAAGCATGAAAGGCGAAATGCCGGGCCAGGCGCGCGTAATGCAGCACATGATCGGGTGAATGGCTACCGCAGACCACTTCGATGCCGCGCCCGCCGAGATCCTTGAAATCGCCCAAAAAGCGCCGCATGTCACCATTCGAGAGCAATTTGTAACGCGCCGGATGCGCCACGACAGCCACGCCGCCCGCCGCCGAAATCCAGCCGATAGCGTCAGACAGCGTCACCCAGCGATGATCGACATAGCCCGGCTTGCCCGGCGTCAGGTAATGCTGAAACAAACCCGGCACATCCCTGGCGATACCAATCGACACCATGTAACGGGCGAAATGCGCCCGCGAAATCAGACTCGGATTGGTCGCATAGCTTAATGCGCCCTCATAGACACCGGGAATACCGATCGCCGCCAGCGCCTCGCCCATGCGTTTGGCACGCTCCACCCGGCCCAGGCGCAGCCCGTCAAGACCGCCAACCAGGGCCGGATACGCCGCATCGAAGCCAAGGCCGACGACATGAATCGGCACACCGTTCCACTCGATGGAAATCTCGACGCCATTGACGAAGCGCATGCCGGCCGCCTCGGCCACCACACGCGCCTCGCCCAGGCCGCCCAGATCATCATGATCGGTCAGCGCCCAGAGGTCGACCCCATTCCCCGCAGCACGCCTGGCCACCTCATTTGGCGACAACAGACCGTCGGAAACGGAGGAATGGCAATGGAAATCGAAATTGGCTGGAATCACAGACAGGGAATGCAAAGCAAAGCGGGAGTTTAACATGAAGGAGGCCCCCTCCTTGATGCAATGCAGCAGGTTTGGGGATATTGCCGAGTGGTTTGGCATTGGTTTTGGTGAAATGTTGCGCGGTCTGATTACAAAAACAGGGTTATGGGTTATTTGGCGCTTGTGTTCCGCTAACCACCAAACGCCAAACAATCAAGAACCCAATTAGCCGAAAACTCCCCAGTTTTTCCGCGCCAACCGCCCTGGCAAGTTGCCTCCCCGCCCCCATCCCGTTATAGTGCCCGCATTCCATGGGAGAGAGCAGATCCGTTCTGCCGCCGAAGGCGCAATTTCACCCGAAAACGCTCAGGCAAAAGGACCGTGGAATCATGAGCTTGGCTCATGAAACTCTGGAGAGCGGCGTCAACAGCGCCCACCGATGGGGCAAATCTCTCAGGTATCGAGGACAGAGGGGTGAAACGCAAGATTCGTTCTTTCGTTTCACCCCTTTTCCGTTTCTAGAAGCAACGTTAACAAACGTTTGTAAAGGATTGATATGCTGAAGAAAACAGTGCTCAACAACGCCCACCGCGCAATGCAGGCCCGGATGGTTGATTTCGGCGGCTGGGACATGCCGGTCAACTACGGTTCGCAGATCGAGGAACACCATGCAGTACGCAACGACTGCGGTATGTTCGACGTTTCGCACATGTGCCCGGTCGATGTCGTCGGCCCCGATTGCCGTGCTTTCCTTTCCCGCCTCGTCGCCAACGATGTCGCCAAGCTTCAGACCTCCGGCAAGGCGCTCTACTCGGCCATGCTCAACGAGGCCGGCGGCGTCATCGACGACCTGATCATCTATTTTCTGACGGAAACCCGCTTCCGTATCGTCGTCAATGCCGGTACCGCTGAAAAGGACCTGACCTGGATGCAGGCCAAGGCGGCCGAATGGAAGATGGGTGTCAGTATCACCCAGCGCCGCGATGGCGCCAACAATCTCGGCATCATCGCCGTGCAGGGCCCGCATGCCCGTACCAAGGTCTGGGAAGTGCTGCCGCAGGCCAAGGCCGCGACCGAAGGCCTGAAAGCCTTCTTTGCCGCCGAAGTCGAGCAGTATTTCATCGCCAGCACCGGCTACACCGGCGAAGACGGCTTTGAAATCATGCTGCCGGCCGGCGAAGCCGAAGCCATGTGGAACCAGCTGCACGCTGCCGGGGTCGCGCCCTGCGGCCTCGGCGCCCGCGATACGCTGCGCCTCGAAGCCGGCATGAACCTGTACGGACAGGACATGGACGAGACGGTTTCGCCGCTCGACGCCGGTCTGGCCTGGACGGTCGCCACGAAGGACGAACGCGATTTTGTCGGCAAGGCCGCCCTGCTCGCCAACGGCCAGCAGAAGCAATTCCTTGGCCTCCTCCTGCTCGACAAGGGCGTACTGCGCGGCCATCAACAAGTTATTACAAAACAAGGTAATGGCGAAATTACTTCAGGTAGTTTCTCGCCAACGCTGCAGCAATCCATCGCCCTCGCCCGCCTGCCGCTCGGCGTCGCCATCGGCGACGAAGTCGAAGTCGATATCCGCGGCAAGCTGCTCAAAGCCAAGGTCGTCAAACCCGTATTCGCCCGCAACGGCAAGTCAGTCATCTAATTCAACCCATTCAGGAGAAAACCATGTCGAACGTTCCCGCCAATCTCAAGTACACCGCTTCCCACGAATGGGTTCTGCTCAACGCTGATGGCAGCGTCACCGTCGGTATCACCGACCATGCGCAGGAAGCTCTCGGCGACCTCGTTTTCGTCGAACTGCCGGAAGTCGGCGCCGCCTTCGAAGCCGAGAAAGAAATTGCCGTTGTCGAATCCGTCAAGGCCGCTGCCGATGTCTATTCCCCGCTGGCCGGCGAAGTCGTCGAAGTCAATCAAGCCGTGGTCGATGCGCCGGAATCGGTCAACCAGGACGCCTACGCCGCCTGGCTGTTCAAACTCAAGCCGGCCAATGCTGCCGATCTCGACAAGATGCTCGATGCTGCCGGCTATCAGGCGATCGCCGACTAAGTTGGCTTGCTGCCGGGTGGCGCATAGGCGTGCCCCGGCGTTTTTATGTCGGGTTACGCCCTGCGGGCTAACCCGACCTACCTATTGCGCCCAATTAGGACTCCCATGCCGCTGAATCTTCCCCTTGCCGCGCTGGAGCAGAGTGACGAGTTCATTTCCCGTCACATCGGCCCCTGCGCCACTGAAACCACCGCCATGCTGGCCGCCATCGGCGCCGAGAGCATTGAACAACTGATCGATCAGACCGTTCCCGCCGCCATCCGCCTGCCGGCCGACCTGCCGCTACCGGCGCCGCGCCGCGAACATGAAGCGCTGGCCGACCTCAAGGCCATTGCCAGCAAGAACCGGATCAACAAGTCCTGCATCGGCATGGGCTATTACGACACGCTGACGCCCAAGGTCATCCTGCGCAACGTGCTGGAAAATCCCGGCTGGTATACCGCCTACACGCCCTACCAGGCTGAAATCGCCCAGGGCCGCCTGGAAGCGCTGCTCAACTTCCAGCAGGTCATCATCGACCTGACCGGCCTGGAAATCGCCAACGCCTCGCTGCTCGACGAAGCGACCGCCGCCGCCGAAGCCATGACCATGGCGCGCCGCGTTTCCAAGTCGGAATCCAACCGTTTTCTGGTCGATGCCGCCTGTTTCCCGCAGACCATCGACGTGGTCAAAACGCGCGCCGGCTATTTTGGCTTTGAACTGGTCATCGCCAATGCTGAAACCGTACAGGACGAGGAGTTCTTCGGCGCCCTGCTGCAGTACCCGAACAACCAGGGCGAAGTCCGCGATCTGACCAGCACCATCGCCACCCTGAAAGCCAAGGGCGCCACCGTCGCCGTGGCCAGCGACCTGATGGCCCTGGTCCTGCTCAAATCGCCGGGCAGCATGGGCGCCGACATCGCGCTCGGTTCCAGCCAGCGTTTCGGCATCCCGATGGGCTTCGGCGGCCCGCACGCCGCCTTCTTCGCCACCCGCATCGCCCATGTCCGCTCGATGCCCGGCCGCATCATCGGCGTATCCAAGGATGCGCGCGGCAATACCGCGCTGCGCATGGCGCTGCAGACCCGCGAGCAGCACATCCGCCGCGAGAAAGCCAATTCCAATATCTGCACCTCACAGGTGCTGCTCGCCAACATGGCCGGCATGTATGCCGTCTATCACGGCCCGCAAGGCCTCAAGACCATCGCCAGCCGCATCCACCGGCTGACCGAAATCCTCGCCGAAGGTTTGAAGCGCGCCGAAATCAAGGTACTGACCCAGCACTTCTTCGACACCCTGCACATCGATCTCGGCGCCCGGGCTGAAACCGTCTATCGCGATGCCTGCGCCGCCGGCTTCAACCTGCGCCACGTTTCGCACACCGTGCTCGGTGTCTCCTTCGATGAAACGACGACGCGCCAGGATGTCGCCAACCTGTTCCGTCTGATGACCCACATCAGCCTCGACATGAGCAGTATCGATGCCCAGGTTGCCACCCACCCCTCGCTGCCGGCCGGACTGCTGCGCACGGACGCCATCCTGACGCATGCCGTGTTCAATACGCACCACACAGAACACGAGATGCTGCGCTACCTGAAGTCGTTGCAGAACAAGGATCTGGCGCTCGACCACTCGATGATCTCGCTCGGTTCCTGCACCATGAAGCTCAACGCGACCAGCGAAATGATCCCGGTCAGCTGGCCGGAATTCGCCAACCTGCACCCCTTCGCGCCACGCGACCAGGTCGGCGGTTATCTCGAAATGATCGGCAGCCTGACCGAGTGGCTGAAGACCGTCACCGGCTTCGACGCCATCTGCATGCAACCGAATTCCGGCGCCCAGGGCGAATATGCCGGCTTGGTGGCAATTGCCCGCTACCACGCCAGCCGCGGCGACAGCCATCGCAAGATCTGCCTGATCCCGAAATCGGCCCACGGCACCAACCCGGCGACCGCCCAGATGGCCGGCATGCAGGTCGTGGTCGTCGATTGCGACGAGAACGGCAACGTGGACGTTAGCGACCTGCAGGCCAAGGCCGAGCAGCACGCCGCCGACCTGGCCTGCCTGATGATCACCTACCCGTCCACGCACGGCGTGTTCGAGGAAGCCATCCGCGACATCTGCGCCATCGTGCATGCCAACGGCGGCCAGGTGTACATGGACGGCGCCAATCTCAACGCCCAGGTCGGCCTGACCGCGCCCGGCTTCATCGGCGCCGACGTCAGCCACATGAACCTGCACAAGACCTTCGCCATCCCGCACGGCGGCGGCGGACCGGGCATGGGCCCGATCGGCCTGAAAGCGCATCTGGCGCCGTTCATGGCCGATCACGCAGTCGCCGCCACGGGTGGTACGGAACGCGTCAACGCCGGCCAGGGCGCAGTTTCCGCCGCGCCCTTCGGCTCCGCCTCGATCCTGCCGATTTCCTGGATGTACCTGGCCATGCTGGGCGGCGCCGGCGTCAAGAAGGCGACGCAATTCGCCATCCTCAATGCCAACTACGTTGCCCGCAAGCTCAACGACCACTACCCGGTGCTGTACACCGGCACGAACGGCCGCGTCGCCCATGAGTGCATTCTCGACATCCGCCCGATCAAGGCGGCGACCGGCATTGCCGAGATCGACATCGCCAAGCGCCTGATGGATTACGGCTTCCACGCCCCGACGGTGAGTTTCCCGGTAGCCGGCACGATCATGGTCGAACCGACCGAATCGGAATCGCAAGCTGAACTGGATCGCTTCATCGAAGCCATGCTGGCCATCCGTGAGGAAATCCGCCAGATCGAGAACGGTGTCTGGACTGCTGACAACAATCCGCTGAAGAATGCCCCGCACACCCAGGCCGACATCATCGATGCCGACTGGCAGCATCCGTACAGCCGCCAGCAGGCCGTCTTCCCGCTGCCCTGGGTGGCGGCCAACAAGTTCTGGCCGAGCGTCAATCGCATCGACGATGTGTTTGGCGACCGCAACCTGAACTGCGCCTGCCCGAGCGCTAGCTGATCGGGCTTTAAGCGGCCGGCACCGGCTTTACGTCGGCGCCGGCCGGTATCTCTGGAGCGGGAAAGCCGCTTCAGCTTTCGCGCTCCAGCCAGCGATTGACGATCTTGATACTCTCGAGATCCAGACTACCGGTCAGTGACATCAAGCGGATCCGGGCCATCGCATACTGATAGCGGGCATTGGCCAGATTGCGGGCGGAAGTGGCCTTCTGCTGCAGGGCATTGAGCACGTCAAGCGAAGTCCGCATGCCGGCCTCGACGCCCTTGCGCGTCGATATGACGGCTTGCTCAGCCGAATGCACCGCAACCTCGTTGGCCCGGATATTTTCCTGGCCTTCGACAACACTCTGAAATTCCTTGCGCACCTGCAACTGCAGGGCACGCCGTACGGCCTCGCCCTGCTCCTGCAGGCGCTCGACATTGGCCTGGGCTTGACGCACGGTCGATTGCGTGTAGCCACCGGAAAAAAGCGGAATACTCACCTGCAGCCCGAGCTGGGTGGTGGTGTTCTTTTGATTGATGGTGGTTTCACTGTCGCTGTCCGTCTTGCGGTACTGCATGAACACATCCACTGTCGGCAGATGCCCGGCCCGGGCCTTGACCACCTCCTGCCGGGCGGCTTCCAGCATGGCATTGAGTTGCCGCATTTGCGGATTGCGCTCTACCGTTCTGGCCATCCATTCTTCCAGACTGGCGGGTTGCAGCGGGCCAAGATCCAGGCGCGCCGGATCGAGCCTGGCCAGACTCGTGACGGGAATATTGACCAGAGTCTCGAGTTGATGCCGGGTGAAGCGGCTGTTCTGCCTGGCCTGCAGCTCCTGGGCCAGCGTCAGGTCGTAGCGCGCCTGGGCTTCATCGATCTCGGTCCGCGTCCCCTCACCAAACTTGAATCCCTGCCTGGCCGCACCCAACTGTCCCGAATAAGCCTCCTTCTGGGCGACGATAAAGGCCAGCGAGTCTTCCGCCATCAAGGCATCGAAATAGGCGCCGGCGAGCCGACCGCCCAGGCTTTGCTCCTCGCCGTCGAGCTTGGCCTGATAGCCCTCCATATTGATTTTGGCCTGTTGGTAGGCAGCCCAGGCCTGCGGGCGATAGAGCGGCTGGCGCAGGGTCAGCGAATAATTGGCGGTGGTGTACTCGAATTCCTGCTCGGGCCGGCCTTGTTGCTCTTGCGAGGTACTGGCACGACTATTCGAGCCCGCGCCCTGCAGATTGGGCAGCAACTGCGAGCGGGCCTGCGGCAGGCTTTCGCGGGCGGCGTCGGCTTCGGCGCGGGCGGCCCGGAAAGTCGGCTCGCTGGCCAGCGCCTGCTGATAGAGTTCAAGCAAATCGATGGCGCCAACCGAACTGCTGGCCGCCATGCTGAACAACAAGCCGGCCAACCGACAGCGACGGGCCGGGAAAAACAGGATGCGGGCCGGGGAAAGCATGGTTTCACTCTTCTTTCATGGCGCCGGCAATGCGCTTGGTCAGCGGATGCAGGAAATAGGTCAGGACAGTGCGCGCGCCGGTCTTGAAAATCACTTCGACCGGCATGCCGGCCTGCAGTTGGCGAGCGCCCAGTTCCCTGGCCCCTTCCGGCGTAATCGAGACGCGCGCCAGATAGTAGGAAATGCTGCCCTGGCTGCCCTGTGGCTCGCTGATCAGATCGGTCGAAATGGATTCGATGCGCCCCGCCACCACCAGTTGCGGCGAGTGAGCGAAGGCGGAAAAACGCACATCGGCATCAAGCCCCGGCCGCACCCGATCAACCATGTGGGGCGGAACGCGTGTTTCGATGAGTAGCACTTCATCCGACGGCACGACATCCATCAGCTTCTGGCCGGGCTGAATCACCGCGCCGACCGACTGCACCGCCAGGCCGACGACCTGACCGTCGGCTGGTGAACGAATGGTCGTTTGCGCCAACTCCTCGCCGACCGCCTTGAATTTTTCCGCATCGGCCTGGACTTCGCGCAACACATCGGCCAGTTGGGCATCGATCTCCTTGCGTTGATCCTGCTTGCGTTGCAGCGCATGCAGGCGCAATTCCGACATGGAACGGCGCAGGCGCAGGATATTGCCCTGCAACTCGGCAATACTGCCGGAAACTTCCGAGGCACTGCGCTCCATTTCGAGCTGGCGATTGCGCGGCGCATAGCCCTCGCTGACCAGTTCGCGGATTCCCTTCAGTTGTTCCTGGAGCAGTGCCAGCTGGCTCTGGCGCTGGATCAGCATGTTGCTGCTACCCTGCAGTTGGGCCTCATTGCCCTGGATCGACTCCTCGATGGCGGCGATTTCGGTTTTCAGCGCCGCCCGCCGCGAGGCGAATAGCTGTTTTTGCAGGGCGACGTGCTGCTGCACCAGGGGATCGCTGTCGGCCTTCAGCAGATCCTGGTGAAAATCAATGCTGGCGGCCCCCATCTGCTCGGCCAGCAAACGCCCTTCGGTGGCGCGCACCGTCAGGTAATGCTGGCGGACCGATTCGAAATTGGCCCGCACATAGGAATCGTCGAGGCGAAACAGGATATCGCCGGCGCCGATGCGCTGCCCTTCCTTGACCAGCACTTGGCGGACGATGCCGCCCTGCAGATGCTGGACTGCCTTGCGCTTGGTATCGATGGCAACCATGCCCGAGGTCGGCACCCCTTCATCAAGCGGGGCAAAAGACAGCCAGAGCAGGAAACCGCCGAGGCCGAGGCCAAGTACCCACAAGCCGACGCGCATCGGCTGACGGGTATCCGCCACACCCCGGGCGTCGACATCGACCTCGTGGAGCGATGGCAGGCCATCGCCGGGCGGGCTGCGAAGCTGGGAAACTCCATTGCGAGCTGACATGATCATTCCTCAAAAGGTTGAATACCCTGCCCTCATTCACACTGCCACCGGCCGCAACGGCCCATGGTAGCGAGGCTCCGGGGGCATCTCCTGGCGTTTGCCGAACCACTGCACCCGGCCGTCGTTCAGCATCAGAACCCGGTCGCTGATGCCGAGAACATGTTTGCGATGGGTCACCAGCAGGATCGTTTTTCCTGCCGCCTTGAGCGCCAGGATGGCATCGGACAGGGCCTGCTCGCCGGCATCGTCGAGATTGGCATTGGGCTCGTCGAGGACGATCAGATTGGGCTCGCCGTAGAGCGCCCGGGCCAGCGCGATACGCTGGCGCATGCCGCCGGAAAGATGGCTGCCGCCCTGGCCGATCGGCGTGTTGTAGCCGCGCGGAAAACGCAGCACCATCTCATGCACGCCGGCCAGTTGGGCGGCACGAATGACCTGCGGCGAATCGATGTCGCCGAAGCGGGCGATATTCTCGGCGACACTACCCTCGAAAAGCTGCACGTCCTGCGGCAGATACGCGATGGCGGGCCCGAGCTCGGCGCGCGGCCAGGCACTGAGCGGTTCGCCGTCGAGCAGCACCTGCCCGGCGACATCCGGCCAGATGCCGAGCATCACGCGAAGCAGCGAAGACTTGCCCGAACCCGACGGGCCGACGATGGCCACCACCTCGCCGGCCGCAATGTCGAGCGAAATGCCTTGCAGCACGGGCTGGGCACGCCCGGGCACCGTCGCCACCACATCCTGCAGGTGCAGTTGGCCACGTGGCGCACCGGGAAAAACATGGCAGGCACGCTCCGGATAGTTGGCGAACAGGCTTTCAAGTCGGTGGAACGCAGCGCGCGCCGAGACAAAGGCCCGCCAGGTCCCGATCAATTGCTCGACCGGCGCCACGGCCCGCCCCATGAGCAGGCTGGCGGCAACCATCGCCCCGGCCGAAAGATTGCCGTCGATGACGAGCAGGGCACCGGCCCCCAGCACCAGCGATTGCAGGGAATAGCGCACGAACTTGGTGAGCGACTTGATGCGCGTCGCCTGATCCTGGGCCCGGCCGTTCAGGCCCAGATATTTCTGATGCCGGCCGAGCAGCCGCCGCCACAGACCGTCGGCCATGCCCATGGCTTCGACGACCTCGGCATTGCGCAGCTTGTTGTGCAGGTAATTTCCGGCCTGGGCCTGCGCCTCGAGCGCCTGTTGCGTCGGTAACTGGCTGAGGCGATCGTTCTGCCAGGCCAGCAGGCCGAGTCCGACCACACCAAGCAGCGAAATTGTTCCCAGCAGCGGGTGCAACAGGAAGAGCACAGCCAGGTAAATCGGCGTCCACGGCGCATCGAAAAAGGCAAAGGCACCGCTGCCCGTCAGGAACTGCCGGATGTTGTTGAGATCGGAAAAGGCAGCGGTCGCGGCCGTGCCCGAACGTTTCAGGCGGGCTTCAAAGCTGGCAGCAAAAACCCGCTGGTTGAGCAATTCACCGAGGCGCACACCGACCCGCACCAGCAAACGCGAACGCGCCCATTCGGCAAAGGCGATCGAGACAAAGAAAAACAGCGTGATCAGCGACAGGGCGAGCAGCGTCAGCTCGCTTTGACTGACCAGCACCCGGTCATAGATTTGCAACATGTACAGGGACGGCGCCAGCATCAGCAGATTGCTGACCATGCTGAACAGGCCGACAACCCAGGCCTCGTGTTTGAAACTCGCCAGCGTGGCAGCCAGTTCGCTGCGCCGGGAGAACGAAGAGTCGTTGCGTGGCTGCGTCATGGCTTCACCATTGCGGGAGTGGCGCCAATCGCGGATGAGGCGATGGCCTGGTTGGCCCGCGCCATTGAAGCGAGGACTTCGTCACGCAGTCCGTAGGCCTGTGCAGCACCATCACGCAGGATCAGGATGCGATCGACCGCCGGCAGGATATGCGGGCGATGGGAAATGATCAGTGTCGTCGCGCCCTGCGCCTTGAGCGCCTGCAGCGTAAACAGCAGGGCCTGCTCGCCGGCTTCATCGAGACTGGAGTTGGGTTCATCAAGCACGATCAGGCGCGGCATGCCGTAGACAGCACGGGCCAGCGCCACCCGCTGGCGCTGGCCGGCGGAAAGAAAACAGCCGTCGTCGCCGATCGGCGATGCGTAGGCTTCAGGCAAGGCGGTAATCAGCTCGTGCAAGCCGACCAGTCGGGCGGCCGCCTCGACCTTGTCCATGTCGAGCTCGCCGAAGCGCGAAATATTTTCGCCAAAGGAGCCCTCGAACAATTCGACGTCCTGCGGCACATAGCCGATATGCGGCCCGAGTTCCGCCTTGTTCCACTCGTGGATGTCGGCCCCGTCAAGCCGCAACTTGCCGCTCGTCGTCGGCCACAAACCGACCAGCAGGCGGGCCAGTGACGACTTGCCGGAACCGGTCGGACCGATGATCGCCACCGTCGTGCCGGCCGGCACGACGAAACTGATGCCGCGGATGATTGGCAACGGCAGGCCCGGTGCCGAGGCGACAACAGCTTCGACGGCGAGCGTACCGCTCGGTGCCGGCAGCGGCATATCCAGAGGCTTCTGCGGTGTGGCGTTCAACAACTCGTCGAGCCGGAGATAAGCGTCGCGGGCATTGATCAGCACCTTCCACAGGCCGATCAACTGCACCAGCGGCGCCACGGCCCGCCCGCCGAGCACCGAGGCGACAATCATCATGCCGCCACTCGAAAACTCGCCGCGAATCATCAGCCAGGCCCCCATCCCGAGCAGCAGCGAGCTTTGTGTCAGGTTCAGGAATTTCGACAGCGCTGCGTTCATGCCGGCGTGATCGGAAGCTTCGGCCTGCGCGGCCAGCAGCTTGCCCTGCCTCTCCGTCCACCGCTGGGAAAGCTGTCCGAGCATGCCCATCGCCTCAACCACCTCGGCGTTGCGCAGACAGTTATCGGCGTAGGTCAGCGCCTCCGCTGCATGCTGGTTGGCTGCGCTCAGCGGCTGATGGCTTTTCTGCTCGGTAGCCAGCGCCAGCACGGCCAGCGCCACCGCGCCAAGCAACGCAGCAACGCCCATCCAGAAGTTGATCAGAAAGATCACAATGAGCAGGAGCAAGGAGATCGGCGCATCGAGCAAGGCCAGAATGGCCGGACTGCTGACAAAATCACGCAGCGTCCGAAAATCGCTCCAGCCCCGTTCGCTTCCCTGGCTGCCATCCAGGCGGGCGTGAAAGAGGGCACTGAAAACACGGGTATTGAGCTGCGCATCGAACTGCAAACTTGCCTGCTGCAGCATCTCGGCCCGCACCCATTCAAGGATTTCCATCATGGCGTAGGCGGCCAGCACGAGCAGGGTGAGCATCATCAGCGTGGAATGACTGCGGCTATTCAGCACCCGGTCGTACACCTCCAGCATGTAAGCCGTTGGGACTAGCACCAGCAGATTGGTCACCACACTGAACAGCAGCACGCGTTTGAAAATGCCGCGCATGCTCAGCAGGGCTTCAAACAACACAGAGGTCTGGATAAATGGCGGCTTCATCGGGTATTCCGTCAAGAGAGTGATTGACCACGAAGAAAAGCGAGCTGACCTGGATTTCGGCGGAGAAAGGTTTTGCTGGCTACTGGAAATCAATTCAGACGTGAATGACAGAGCATCATCTGTGCCGCATTGCCACCAGCCGCCATTGCCCGCGGTAATCAATTGTTTTGCATGAACTTATCCATATCCATGCCATTGACCAAGGCACCGGAGCAAGTCTTCCTCACCCCCAATATTGGGGAACCGCCCCCATGTGCGTGGCACCTCACACCAGAACCCATTCTGCGTCAGACGGCACTTGGCGAAAGCGCCCCTCTCAACGGATAGAAAAACGAAAGCCTCAAGGCAAGCAGCAGAATCGCCGCCTCCTTGAGGCTCCTCGGACCAGGTCCGTTGTTGCGGCTGGCACGCCTACGCCAGAATGAAATCCGCCTGGGTAATGGTCGTTGCATCGGTGACACCGAGCAGACGGATCGAGTCAGCACCAACTGTCACCAGGGTATCGGCCCCAACGTCCGCAATACTGACCGAACCGGCAAAGCTGGCGGCAGTTATCCCAAGACTGGACAGATCGAGCAAATCCTGTCCGCCGAGCGGATCGGCATCGAAGTCCACAACCCGGTCAATGCCGAAGCCTGGTGCGGAAAAGAGGAAGGTATCGGCCCCCGCCCCGCCAACCAGGCTGTCGTTGCCCTCGCCACCATCCAGCACATCGTTGCCGGCGTTACCCACCAGCACGTCATTGCCCGCCCCGCCAATCAGCGTGTCAT
>JBAQDI010000036.1:0-76518 GCA_049294655.1 Azonexus sp. | reverse complement strand
CCCTTCGGGGGTCCCTTGCGCTACTCGAAACCGGCGGGGGCTGCGGAACTCGGCCCTGCGGGCCTCAGACAGTCCTCGCCCTTTATCCGCCGCTTTCTGCGTTGCTCAGCGCCTCTCATGGGGACCCGAGAAGCGTCATGGAACGACGGCTCTGCCCAAGAAGCAAAAACATCGATATTTAACGGTTGGCCGCTCGAAACAGGCAAAACTCGTTTCAGCCGGTTCGGCGGCGACGCCTTTTGGGGTCCCCATGAGAGGCGCTGAGCAACGCAGGCTGTCTGGGGGAAGTCGGCTTGCGTTGTCTGAGCCGCAGGCGAGTTTAGCAAGCCGCCCAGACTGCCGAGTAGCGCAAGGGACCGGGCAACGCCCGGCGCCGACCCTGGGGTCGCCTTTTCTTTGGCTACTTTCTTTTGGCGAAGCAAAAGAAAGTACGCCCGCCCTCAAGGCGGAAAACAGCCGTCAAACAATCCACCCCCTCCCCGCAAGGCGAAGCCTCACGCCAAACAAGAGACACCAGCCCCACAAAAAAACCCAACAACAAACCCTCCAATATATTGCACGATGCGAATTTTGTTTTTACAATGCGAAAAATCAACTAGGTGTAAACACGGGCTCGCGAACCGACCCGCAAAGAGCTAAAGTTGTTTTGCTCAACAGGCAAAACAGAATGAAAACCAACCTTGGAGACAAACCATGGCCGAACAGACCAACGCACTGCCTGACCCTGCTGACGTAGATCCGCAGGAAACCAGAGAATGGATTGACGCCCTCGACAGCGTCATCACACAAGAAGGCGCCGAACGCGCCCATTACCTGATCGAGAAGCTCATCGGCCAGGCCCGCGAAGACGGCATCGACCTGCCCTACTCCGCCAATACCGAATACATCAACACCATTCCCGCCGACCAACAGCCCAAGTACCCGGGCAACGCGGACATGGAAATCAAGATTCACAGTTATATCCGCTGGAACGCCATGGCCATGGTCGTGCGCGCCAACAAGGAGACCAACGTCGGCGGCCACATCGCTTCCTTCGCTTCGGCTGCCGCGCTGTACGACGTCGGCTTTTCGCATTTCTGGCGCAGCATCAATGACCCGTCCGGCGGCGACCTGATCTTCTTCCAGGGCCATTCGGTACCCGGCGTCTATTCGCGCGCCTTCATGCTCGGTCGCCTGACTGAAGAGCAGATGGACAACTTCCGCCAGGAAACCGGTGGCAAGGGCATTTCGTCCTACCCGCACCCCTGGCTGATGCCGGATTTCTGGCAGTTCCCGACCGTTTCCATGGGCCTCGGCCCGATCCAGGCCATCTACCAGGCCCGCTTCATGAAGTACCTCGACTCGCGCGGACTGGCCAAGGCCGGTGATCGCAAGGTGTGGGCCTTTTTGGGTGACGGCGAAACCGACGAAGTCGAATCGCTCGGCGCCATCGGCATGGCCGGTCGCGAGAAGCTCGACAACCTGATCTTCGTCATCAACTGCAACCTGCAGCGCCTCGACGGCCCGGTGCGCGGCAACGGCAAGATCATCCAGGAACTCGAATCCGAGTTCCGCGGCGCCGGCTGGAATGTCATCAAGCTGGTCTGGGGCACCCACTGGGATGCGCTGTTTACCCGCGACAAGAAGGGCATCCTCAAGAAACGCATGATGGAACTGTGCGACGGCGAGTACCAGACCTTCAAGGCCAAGAACGGCGCCTATGTCCGCGAGTACTTCTTCAACACGCCGGAACTGGCCGAACTGGTCGCCGACTGGACCGACGACGAGATCTGGAATCTGAACCGCGGCGGTCACGACATCTTCAAGATCTTCACCGCCTACAACGCCGCCGTTAACCACAAGGGCGCCCCGACCCTGATCCTGGCCAAGACCATCAAGGGCTTCGGCATGGGCCAGGCCGGCGAAGCGATGAACACTTCGCACCAGCAGAAGAAGATGGACAAGGAGCAGATCGGCCGCTTCCGTGACCGTTTCAACCTGCCGGTGCCCGACGACCAGCTCGAAGAACTGCCCTACCTGAAGTTCGCCGAAGATTCGCCGGAATACCAGTACATGCGCCAGCGCCGCCTGGACCTTGGCGGCTTCCTGCCGCAGCGCCGGCGCAAGGCCGAGCCGCTGGCCGTCCCGTCGCTCGACGCCTTTGCCGCACTCTTGAAGGCTTCCGGCGAAGGCCGCGAGTTGTCCACCACGATGGCCATCGTGCGCATCATGAACATGATGTTGAAGGACAAGAATGTCGGCAAGAATGTCGTGCCCATCGTGCCCGACGAATCGCGCACCTTCGGCATGGAAGGCATGTTCCGCTCGGTCGGCATCTGGAACCAGCAAGGCCAGAACTATGTGCCGGAAGATCACGACCAGCTGATGTTCTACAAGGAATCGAAGACTGGTCAGGTGCTGCAGGAAGGCATCAACGAATCGGGCGCGATGAGCGACTGGATCGCCGCCGCTACCTCGTACTCGGTGCATAACGTCCAGACCATTCCGTTCTACATCTGTTACTCGATGTTCGGCATGCAGCGCGTCCTCGACCTCTGCTGGGCGGCGGGCGACCAACGCGCCCGCGGCTTCCTGATCGGCGGCACCGCCGGCCGGACGACGCTGAACGGCGAAGGCCTGCAGCACGAGGACGGCCACAGCCTGATTCTCTCCAACCTGATCCCGAACTGCATCTCCTACGACCCGACCTTCCAGTACGAAGTCGCCGTCGTCACGCAGGACGGCATGCGCCGCATGTTCCAGGAACAGGAAGACGTCTTCTATTACCTGACGGTAATGAACGAGAACTACGAACACCCGGAAATGCCGGTCGGCGCCGAAGCCGACATCATCAAGGGCATGTACTCGTTCAAAAAGGGCGCTGACTCGACCGGCCCGCGCGTCCAACTGCTCGGTTCCGGCACCATCTTCCGCGAAGTCATCGCCGCGGCCGACCTGCTGAAGAACGACTGGGGTGTCGAGTCCGACCTCTGGGGTTGTACCAGCATGAACGAGCTGGCCCGCAACGGCATCGACACGCAGCGCTGGAACATGCTGCACCCGCTGGAAGAGCCGAAGCTGTCGCACGTCGAACAGAAACTGGCTGGCGCCAAGGGTCCGGTCATCGCCTCGACCGACTACATCAAGCTGTTCTCCGAGCAGATCCGTCCCTTCGTCAAGGCACCGTACGTCACGCTGGGTACCGATGGTTTCGGCCGTTCGGACACGCGTGAAAAGCTGCGCCACTTCTTCGAAGTCGATCGTCACTGGGTGACGCTGGCGGCCCTCAAGGCGCTGGCCGACAACGGCGAAATCAAGCGTGAAGTCGTCGCTGCCGCCCTGGTCAAGTACAACCTGGATCCGGCCAAGCCGAATCCGATGTCGGTTTAATCAGGGAGAGACAACATGAGCCAAATCATTGAAGTCAAAGTCCCCGATATCGGCGATTTCGAAAGCGTTCCGGTCATCGAACTGTTTGTGAAGGTCGGCGACACGATCAAGGTCGACGACGCCATCGTCACGCTGGAATCCGACAAGGCGACCATGGACGTGCCGTCCACCGTGGCCGGTGTCGTGACTGAAGTTCTCGTCGCGCTCGGTTCCAAGGTCGGCGAAGGTGCGCTGCTGATCAAGGTCGACACGGCTGGCGCGGGTGCTGTTGCCGCTCCGGCACCGGCCGCCCAGGCTGCTGTTCCGGCCCCGGTCGCCACCGCTGCCCCGGCCCCGGCCGGTGGCGGACTGGTGGAAGTGAAAGTCCCGGATATCGGCGACTTCGCCGAAGTCCCGGTCATCGAGCTGTACGTCAAGGTCGGCGATTCGATCAAGGTCGATGATGCGATTGCCACACTCGAATCCGACAAGGCGACGATGGATGTTCCTTCCACCGTGGCTGGCACGATCAAGGAAGTACTGGTTCAGATCGGTTCCAAGGTCGGCGAAGGCACGGTGCTGATCAAGGTTGAAACCGGCGCCTCAGCCCCGGCGGCCGCACCACAAGCCGCTGCTCCGGCGCCCGCCGCTGCACCTGCCGCAGCCGCCCCGGCTGCGCTGGCCCCGGCGCTGGCCGTTGGTTCGAAGGTTCATGCCTCGCCGTCCGTCCGCGCCTATGCCCGCGAACTCGGCGTCGATCTGAACAAGGTTCCCGCTACCGGCCCGAAGAACCGCATCGTCAAGGAAGACCTGACCAAGTACGTCAAGGGCGTCATGTCCGGCGCCATTTCCGGTCCGGTCGCTGCCACCTCCGGTGGTGTCGTCGGTGGCGGCGTGCTCGATCTGCTGCCCTGGCCGAAGGTTGATTTCGCCAAATTCGGTGAAATCGAGGTCAAGCCGCTGTCGCGTATCAAGAAGATTTCCGGCCAGAATCTGTCGCGCAACTGGGTCATGATCCCGGCCGTCACCTATCACGAAGATGCCGACATCACCGATATCGAAGCTTTCCGCGTGCTGCTCAACAAGGAAAACGAAAAGGGGGGTGGCGCAAAACTCACGATGCTGGCTTTCCTGATGAAGGCTTGCGTCAAGGGTCTGCAGAAGTTCCCGGAATTCAATTCCTCGCTCGACGGCGACAACCTGGTGCTCAAAAAGTATTTCAACATCGGCTTTGCGGCCGACACGCCGAACGGCCTGGTCGTGCCGGTGGTCAAGAACGTGGACAAGAAGTCGGTCTTCGAACTGGCGCAGGAATCGGGAGAACTGGCCAAGCAGGCGCGCGACGGCAAGCTCAAACCGGCCGACATGTCCGGGGCCTGCTTTACCATTTCCAGCCTGGGCGGCATCGGCGGCACTTACTTCGCACCGATCGTCAATGCGCCGGAAGTCGCCATCCTCGGGGTCAATAAATCGGCCATGAAACCGGTCTGGGACGGCAAGGCCTTCGTGCCGCGCCTCGTCCTGCCGCTCTCGCTGACCGCTGATCACCGCGTCATCGACGGCGCGCTGGCGACCCGCTTCAATGTCTATATCGCCCAACTGCTGGCCGACTTCCGTCGCGTCGCGCTGTAACCCGGGAAGGAGATCAACATGAGTCTCATCGAAGTCAAAGTCCCGGATATTGGCGATTTCGCCGAAGTGCCGATCATCGACCTGTTCGTCAAGGTCGGCGACAGCATCAAGGTGGATGACGCGATCTGCACGCTGGAATCGGACAAGGCCACCATGGACGTGCCGAGCCCGGTCGCCGGTGTGGTCAAGGAAGTGCTCGTTGCGCTGGGCGCCAAGGTTGGTGAAGGCGCGCTGCTGATCAAGGTCGAAGCGGGTGCGGCAGCTGCCGTGTCAGCCCCGCAAGCCGCTGCGCCGGCTCCAGCCGCACCGGTCGCTGCAGCACCGGCCCCGGTCGCTGCCAGCCATGCCGGCGGTGCCGACCTCGAGTGCGAGATGCTCGTCCTCGGCGCCGGCCCCGGCGGCTACTCGGCGGCTTTCCGCTCGGCCGATCTCGGCATGAAGACCATCATCGTCGAGCGTTATGCAACGCTCGGCGGCGTCTGCCTCAACGTCGGCTGCATCCCGTCCAAGGCCCTGCTGCACGTTGCCGCAGTGATGGACGAAGCCAAGCACATGGCCGAACTCGGCGTCAGCTTTGCCGCGCCGACGGTCGACATCGACCAGCTACGCGCCCACAAGGACAAGGTCGTCGGCAAGCTGACCGGCGGTCTGGCCGGCATGGCCAAGGGCCGTAAGGTCGACATCGTGCGCGGCTACGGTTCCTTCCTCGACGCCAATCACCTCGAAGTCGAGGAAATGACGGGTACGAGTCAGGACAAGACCGGCAGCAAGAAGATCATCAAGTTCCAGAAATGCATCATCGCCGTCGGCTCGGCCGCCGTGCATCTGCCCTTCATCCCGCGCGACCCGCGCATCGTCGATTCGACCGGGGCGCTCGAACTGCGCTTCGTGCCGAAGAAGATGCTGGTCATCGGCGGCGGCATCATCGGCCTGGAAATGGCCACCGTCTATTCGACGCTGGGTGCCAAGGTCGATGTCGTCGAAATGCTCGACGCGCTGATGCAGGGCCCTGACCGCGACGCGGTCAAGGTCTGGGAAAAGCAGAACACGCACCGTTTCGACAAGATCATGCTGAAGACCAAGACGGTTGCCGTTGATGCCAGGGAAGATGGCCTGTGGGTCAAGTTCGAAGCAGCCGGGGAAAATTCGGGCGCGCCGAACGCCGATGCCGTACGTTACGACATGATCCTGCAAGCCGCCGGCCGCGCCCCGAACGGCAAGAAGTTCGCCGCCGAGAAGGCCGGCATCGCCGTCACCGACCGTGGCTTCATCAACGTCGATGCCCAGATGCGCACCAACGTGCCGCACATCTTCGCCATCGGCGACGTCGTCGGCAACCCGATGCTGGCCCACAAGGCGGTGCATGAAGCGCACGTCGCGGCGGAAGTCGCGGCCGGCCACAAGGCCGCCTTCGATGCCCAGGTCATTCCCGGCGTCGCCTACACCCACCCGGAAGTGGCGTGGGTCGGCTACACCGAGGAGCAGGCGAAGAAGGAAGGGCGCAAGGTCGAAGCCGCCAAGTTCCCGTGGGCGGCCTCCGGTCGCGCCATCGCCAACGGCGCCGAGTACGGCTTCACCAAGCTGATTTTCGATGCCGAAACGCATCGCGTCATCGGCGGTGCGATCGTCGGCCCGAACGCCGGTGACATGATCGGCGAAGTCTGCCTGGCCATCGAGATGGGCTGCGACGCAGTCGATATCGGCAAGACCATCCACCCGCACCCGACGCTCGGCGAAACCATCGGCATGGCGGCGGAAGTCGCTCACGGCTCCTGCACCGACGTGCCGGCACCCCGCAAGAAGTAAGTTCGGCTAGCTGGATAGCAAAAGGGCGACGGCAAAACCGTCGCCCTTTTTGTCTGCGATCAGATTATTTCTTGGGCTTGACCGACTTTGCCTTGAGCTTGCGGAAAACCGGGCCCCAGGTCGGATGACCGGCTTCGGCCGGGCTCAGTTCGAAGGCCGGATCGGCCTCAAGGGCTTTGCGGAATTCGTCGCGACACGGCGCCTGCCGGCCGCCGACACAGTGCATGAAGGCCAGGTATTTGTGGGCGCGCGCCTGGTTGCCACGACCTTCGAGGCCCAGCGCAAGGGCCGCTTGCAACTGCCGGGCAGCAACCTTGTAGCTGCCATTTTCATAGCTGGCTATACCGCCCAGCAGTTCCTGCTGAGCCTTCTCGGCCTGCGGCGACACTGCGACCGGGGCGGGAGCGACCGGCTTGGGCAGCTCGCGGCTTTCCTTGGGCGGCGGCTCCGCTTCCTTGACGTTATTCGGGACGCAGCCGGCCGACAACAGCAGCAGGGCAAACAGGCTCAGGCAGGTACGCAGGCGGACAGAGTTTGGCTTCATTCGAATTTGTGCTTGATGCGCAGGCTGGCATCGCCAGCCAGATCGATGGTTTGCCGATGCGGGGCAAAGTTCCCGTTGCGAATTTCAATGCTGTGCTTCCCGGCCGGCAGCCGGATTTCATTGAGCGGTGGCGAGACCCCGAGCATTTTGCCATCGACCCGGACTTCACCCCAGGGGGCAATGGCCAGGCGGATGCGGCCGTTGCCGGCCGGCGCCTTGGCCACCTCGGCTTCCCCGCCAGCGGCCGGAGCGGGCACCAATGCCACGGGAGCCTTGCCAGGCTCGACCTGAGCCGGCTCGACTGAGGCCAGTGCCGGAGCAGCGGGAGCGGGCTCGGCCGCCTGCTTGTCAGGTACTGGCACGGAGGCCGGCGACGCAGCGGAGGCGGATGGCTGGGCAGCATTAAAAACCAGCCAGCCGACCAGCACGACGAGCAGGAACAGGGGCACCGCATAGCGCAGCGCGTTCGCCTTGGGCGCCTTGACTTTTTTGGCAGGCACTGGCGCCTTGACGGTCTTCACCAGCATCGTGGCATCGCCGGGACCGGCCGTTGCGGGTGCTGCGCCGGCCCCGAGTTGCTCTTTCTCGGCCTGGCGGACGATGCGGCGATACTTGCGCAGGGCTGCAGCCATTTCGGCGACGCTCTGGAAACGCTTGTCCGGATTCTTGGCCAGAGCGCGGGCGACGATTCGGTCGAAACCGTGCGGCAGGTTCGGGATGAAGGTCGACGGGAGAGGCGGGGCGCCGTTGAGCACCTGGTAGAGGATGGCGTGCAGGTCGTCGCCGGTAAAGGGTGGCCGGCCGACCAGCATTTCGTAGAACACCGCGCCCAGCGAAAAGACGTCGGAACGCCCATCCACCTTCTGGCCGGAAACCTGTTCTGGCGACATGTATTTCGGCGAGCCGAAGGTAGCCCCAGCCACGGTCTGCGCGCCGCTCGACATCTGGGCGACGCCGAAATCGGCGATCTTCACGGTGCCGTTGTCAAAGACCATGATGTTGGCCGGCTTGATGTCGCGATGGACGACACCGTTGGCATGGGCAAAGGCCAGTCCGTCGGCGATCTGGGCGGCGATGTCGGCGCTGCGCTCGACCGGCAGGACGACGCTGGAATCGAGGATTTCCCGCAGGCTGTGGCCGTTGAGGTACTCCATGGCGATATAGGCCAGATCGTCGCTGCGCCCGACATCGTGAATGGTCACGATATTGGGATGGTTGAGCCGGCCGGCCGAGCGGGCTTCGCAATAGAAGCGCTCCTCGAAGGCCGCCGCCTCCTCGCGCGACATCCCGGCACAGCCCACCGTCTTGATCGCCACCGTCCGGTCGAGCAAGGGGTCATGGGCACGGTATACCGTGCCCATGGCGCCCTGACCGAGCGTTCCGGTAATCTTGAAGCGGCCGAGTTGGGCTAGTGACATGAGAAGGCAGGGGAAAATGAGGGGAAAAACTGAAACTGGCGCAAAGAAGCTTCCCGATATTGGGTTTTCAGGCGCCGCCTGTCAAGAATAGACGTGCCAATGTGCTATATTCTGCGACGCTTGTTTCCTTCGCTTTCCGGCCAAACACATTGAAAACCGATCGTTATCCCCTTGAGATTGCCAGCCTGACCGACACCGGCCGGGTCCGTACGCTCAACGAAGATGCCGTTGCCATCGATGGAGAATTCGGCTTTGCCATGGTCGCCGACGGGATCGGCGGACATCGCGCCGGCGATGTTGCCAGTCGCATGGCGACGGACATCATCGGCGAGCGCCTGCGCAGCAAGATCGAACAATTTCGGGCCGGCGCCCGGCAACCGACACCACTGCAGTTTGCCGAACAAATCATCGGCGAAGCGAACCGGGCGATTTTCAGCACGGCCCGCCAGCAGTCAGGCTGCACCGGCATGGGGACGACGCTGGTCCTGGCGCTTTTTTACGATCAGCGTGTTGCCCTGCTGCATGTCGGCGATTCGCGCATCTACCGGCTGCGCAACGGCCAGCTGGAACTGCTGACGCGCGACGATTCGCTGCTCTGCGACCAGGTTGATCTCGGCCTGATCGCCGCCGAGGATGCCGGCGACTCGCACAACCGCCACCTCGTGACGCAGGCCCTGGGCATCGGCGCCACAGTCCCGATCCACCTGAAAGAGGAAGATGTGCGCAGCGGCGACGTCTTCCTGCTGTGTTCGGACGGCCTGAACGATCTGGTCGGGGACAGCGATATCGAACTCATCATCGACTCCCTGAAAACCAATCTGACGCTGACTGCCGCGCATCTGGTCCAGCTCGCCAACGATAACGGTGGCTACGACAATATCTCGGTCGCCCTCGTCCGCGTCCGCGACACCACCTCCGCCAGCAAGAAGAAAGGCTGGTTTGCCCGCCTCTTCGGCTGGCTGGCTTCCTGATTCCGGAGAAACGATCTTGGCCAAGCTGGTATTGAGTCTGAACGGCAACGTACTGAACCAGTATTTCACCGACAAGTCCGTGCTCTGCATCGGGCGCGACGAGGCCAACGACATCGCCGTCAATGACGCACTGCTCAGCCGCGAACATGCCCGCATCACGACGGTCGGCGAAGACCATATCGTCGAGGATCTGCAGAGCAGCAATGGCACCCTGATCAACGGCGTGCCGGTCACCCGGAAAATCCTCCACCATCGCGACGTCATCGGACTCGGCAACCATACCCTGCGTTACCTGAACACGCGCATGGCCTCCGATGTCGATCTCGAGCGCACCATGCTGATCAAGGCCCTGCCGCGCGACGGCCAGCCCGCTGCAGACAAGCCGCACGCGGCCATGCCGGCCATCCGCAGCAGCAAGGCCTGGCTGCCCGAAGCCCGGGTCAAGGTCCTGGCCGCCAAGACCGGCGAATATTCGCTCGGCGTCGTCGTCCGCCTGGATCGCGTCGTCACCACTTTCGGCACACCCGGCGAGCAGCTGGTAGTTATCACCCGGCGACCGCAGGGCTATTTCCTGACCCATGTCGAAGGCCCGCAACTGCCCCGCCTGAACGGCAAGGCGATCACGGCGGAAGCCCATGCCCTGCATCACGGCGACGAAATCGCAGCGGCCGGCTACCGGCTGACCTTCGAGATCGACAAGGCCGGCTAAGCCGCTAGGCACTGCCTGAACGACACAGGGCGACCGCAGCACGGTCGCCCTTTTCACGTCCGGCGGCTATGCCGGCCAGTGTGACTTTTGCTACAGACCCGGCCGTCGCGCATCACTACCTTTCGTTTTGCTACATCCCGTAGCTTCATGAAAGGACTGCAACATGCAAACGATGCGCTATTTTCTCGACACCCATGACCGCGCCCGGGGCAGCTTCCCCGAACAACTGACGCCGGCCGATTTCGAAGTCTTTTATGCCGAGTACGAAAAGGCCTGCCGGGCCGAGGGCGTGATTCCGCTGCGCACCCACGTCGGCTATGCCGATGGCCGTGCCTTCTGCCTCAACCTGGCGCCCGATGCCGAGGCGGTGAAACGTGCCCATGCGCGCGTCGGACTGCCTTTCGACGAGATCAGCGAAGTCGGCACAGCCAGTCCCGGCGACACCTTCTTCCGCCGCCCGACCAACGCCTGAGCGCAGCGGGGCCAGCGGAGCAGAACATGAATACAGATCTGATCGACGTTCTCGACATCGGCATCCCGCTGATCCTGCTCGGTCTCGTCACCCTGTCCTTGATGGTGCACCGGGAGTTCGGTCCGTTCGCCGGCCTGGGCAGCGGCGGCAAATGGCTGCTGACCGGCGCCTTCGGCATGGGCATCCTGGCCTTCTCGCTGAAAATGGCGGTGGCTTTTGCCCTCACCCGGATGCCCGAAAACACCATCGCGCCGCTGCTCGCCGCCGCGCAGCGGCCGAGCGATCCGGACAGGGAAAGCGATTTTTCCTCATTCGACAACCTCGGCTACCCAAGCGGCCGTTATGTCTGGCAGGCGCTGCCCGAGCGCGCTCCCGAACCGGCCGACAACCCGTCCACACCGGAAAAGATCGCCCTCGGCAAACGCCTGTTTTTCGAAACACGTCTGTCCGGCGATGGCACGCTGTCCTGCAGCTCCTGCCACGACCTGACCGCCAAGGCCGGCGGCGACGGGCGCCGGACGGCGCTCGGCATCGCCGACCAGCGCGGCGAGCGCAACACGCCGACCGTCTGGAATGCGGCCTTCCAGTCGGTCCTGTTCTGGGATGGGCGGGCCCGTTCGCTGGAAGAACAGGCCGGCGGCCCGATCCTCAACCCGATTGAAATGGGTCTCCCCTCGGCCGCCCTGGCCGAACGCCGGCTGGCCGCCGATGCCTCCTATCGTGCCGCCTTCGCCAGGGCCTTCGACGGCGACCGCCGCATCAGCTTCGCGCGCATCACCCAGGCCATCGCCGCCTACGAACGCACGCTGGTCACCCCCGACGCCCCCTTCGACCGCTTCGTGCGCGGCGACAGCACCGCCCTGAGTCAGGCCCAGATCCGCGGCATGACGCTGTTCGAATCGACGGGCTGCATCCTCTGCCACCGCGGCCCGAATTTCAGCGACGCCGGCCTGCTCGGCGGGCAAAATCCGAAACGCCTGTTCCCGGCTAACGCGACGCCCTACGAACAAAAATACAAATTGCTGCTGCCGGGCGATGTCCGCGGCAGCTGGCGGGTCGCCTCGCTGCGCAACGTGGCGCTGACCGGCCCCTGGCTGCACAACGGTTCAGTGGACAAGCTCGAGGAGGTCGTCCGCATCATGGCCAGCGCGCAACTGGGACGTTCCGGCAACTTCATGGCCTGGCTGAACCCGGACAGCGCCCTCGGCAAGCTCGATCGCTCGCCGCTCGACGACCAGCAGGTGGCCGACCTCGTCGCCTTCCTGAAATCCCTGAGCAGCGAACAGCTACTGGCCAAAGCGGAGCGCGACACCCGCTAAGTCCGTCCTCGTACCGATCGACACCAGGCCCATCCATGCAGATAGAATACCTCCCGGCAAAATATGCAAACTTCCGGGAGGCAAGACGATGCTCAGGCTGGAAACATTCAATCCCTTCTGTCAGTTGAGCGAGCCGGGCAAGAAGCTGCTGCGCGCCGGCCAGGTCAGCCGGCATTGCGCCTCGGCCTCGCCCCTGCTCTACAAGGGGCAGCGCGTTTCCGGCGCCTATTTCGTCCTGCGGGGACGACTGCGGGTCTTTTCCCTGGCCCCGAACGGCAGCGAAGCCACGCTCTATTGCATCGAGCCCGGCGAAACCTGCGTCTTTGCGCTGAACAGCCTGTTCAACGACCTGCTCTATCCGGCCTGGGTCCAGGCCGTCGAGGAAACCACCATCGCCCTGATTCCCGGACCGGTCTTCCACAGCCTGTTCGCCGCCGAACCGGTGATCCGCGACCTGACGGTACGCACCCTGTCGACCCTGGTCTTCCGGCTGATGGCCGAACTCGAGGAAGTCCACTCCTACAAGCTCAATCAGCGCCTGGCCAACCTGCTGCTGGTGCACGCCTCGGCCAGCGGCGAACTGCGCATGACCCAGCAGCAGATGGCCAGCCATCTCGGCACCAGTCGCGAAGTCGTGGCCCGCCTGCTGCGCGAACTGGTCGCCGCCGGCCACGTCGAAACCGGCCGCGGCTGCACGCTGATCCGCGATGCGGCCGGCCTGGCAGCCCTGATCACCGAGGCCTGAGCAAGGCGCACCGGTTAAACTGGCCGACATTTTGGCGACAGCCGTCGCCACCTTCTCCATTCATGACTCCCGATGACCACAACCGCCCACCTTCCCCGTCGCTCCGCCGCCGAACAGGCCCGCCTTGAAGCCACCCTGCGCGATGTCTTCGAACACAAGCTGTGCTTCAACGAACTGCTCGGTTTCAAGGTCGAATCGCTAGACCCGGGCGCACCGCAGATCAGCTTCGCCATGCGCCCCGAGCTGATCGGCCATTTCCTGCACGGCCGACTGCACGGTGGTGTCATTGCCACGGTGCTCGACACCGTCGGCGGTCTGGCGGCCACAGTTGCCATCGCCGAGAAATTCAACGGCGAAACGACGGAACAGGTCGGCCACCGCTTCGGGCGCATCGGCACCATCGACCTGCGCACCGATTTCCTGCACCAGGGGATCGGCAAAAAATTTACGGCCACCGGACGGATCACCCGTCTCGGCGGCCGCATCGCCTCGGTGCAGATGACGCTGGAGAACGAAACCGGCCTGCTCATCGCCACCGGCTGCGCCTCCTACGTCGTCAGCTAGTACCCTAGAGAATCGGCACGCCCTGCTGCTCGCCGCGTTCGTACACGACGTTGGCGCGCCCGACGATCAGCGGATCGAGATTGCCGATGCGGTCGGTGTCCTTGTTGTTGTACGGCAGCTTGTGCAGCACATAGCGCATGGCATTGAGCCGCGCCCGCTTCTTGCAGTTTGACTTGATCACCGTCCATGGCGCATCGGCGGTATCGGTGTGGAAGAACATCGCCTCCTTGGCTTTGGTGTAATCGCCCCACTTGTCGAGCGAGGCCATGTCGATCGGTGACAGTTTCCACTGCTTGAGCGGGTGCACCTTGCGTTCGCCGAACCGCCGGCGCTGTTCCTCCTGGCTGACCGAGAACCAGAACTTGATGAGGTGCGTGCCGTTGCGCGCCAGCATGCGCTCGAACTCCGGCGCCTGGCGGACGAACTCGGAATATTCCTGATCGGTACAGAAACCCATGACCCGCTCGACGCCGGCCCGGTTGTACCAGGAACGATCGAACATGACGATCTCGCCATTGGTCGGCAGGTGCTGCACGTAACGCTGGAAGTACCACTGACCGCGTTCCATCTCGCTCGGCTTTTCCAGCGCCACGACACGGGCGCCGCGCGGATTCAGGTGTTCCATGAAACGCTTGATGGTGCCGCCCTTGCCCGCCGCATCGCGGCCCTCGAAGAGAATCACCACCTTCTGCCCGGTTTCCTTGACCCAGGCTTGCAGCTTGAGCAACTCAACCTGCAGACGATATTTCTGCCGCTCGTAATTGCGGCGCTGCATCAGGTTCTTGTAGGGATAACCGCCGTCGCGCCAGTCCTTGGCCAGCTCGTCGTCCGGGCTGAGCGGCAGCTCTTCGGCCAACACGCCCTGCTGCTTGAGCAGGCCGCGCAACAGGGCGACCTTTTCATCGGCCGGCATGCCGGCGATGACATCGCGCATGGCGCCCAGCTTCGACTCCTGGGCAGCATCAACGGCGGCATGCACGGTAAAGCCCTCGATCCCTTCCGGCGTCAGCTGCGGCGCAATATCGCCGCGGGCCACGGCACGCTGGCGGGTGGCAGCCTTTTTCGGGGGGACCACCGGGGTGGCCGACGGACTTGCTGTTGTCTTTTTTCTGGTAACCATACCCTCTTCTCCAAGCGCTGCAGCGAAAGAGGTCATTTCACGCCTAAGCGGCGCACTTGTCTAGTCCAGCAATTCGGCCGGAATCACCGCGCGCAGCACGGTTTGCGTCTCGCCACGGCGGACACGGTTGCTCAGCCACCAGAGCGCGCCCTTCTTGATCGTCCATTCCGACTCATGGCCGGCCAGCAGCAGCGAAGCCATGCGCCCGAGCGAGGGCTGATGCCCGACGATGAGGACCGAACCCTGGGCATGCGGCCAACCGGAGGCGGCGATCAGTTCCGAGACGCAGGCGTCGGGCCCGATCTTGCGCTGGGTTTCAAAGGGCAGTTTCAGGGCCTCGGCCGTCTGCTGGGTGCGGATGGCCGGGCTGACGATGATGCGCAGATCCTTGGGCTGGTGCTGGTGCAGCCAGGCCGCCATGGTCCGCGCCTGTTTCTCGCCGCGCTCGGTCAGGCGGCGCTTCAGGTCATCTTCGCCATCTTCGGCTTCGGCATGGCGCCACAGCAACAGATCCATCGTCAGGTCCTCCTTCAAAGAAGCGGAATGATGAACGGTGAATGTTACGCCTGCATTGCAATAGCATGGCCGCCGCACAACAAATAGTTGACAACAGTTGTCGGGTTTATTAGATTGAGCACATCCCAAGGGGGAGTAGCTCAACTCCGGCCTGTCGTCATCACGAAGCGCAAGCTTCCGGCAACCGGGCAGCGCACCACGCTGCGAGCAAGACCTTTGCCGCGACGGCGAGGCTCCTTTGGCATTCCACGGCCCCTGTCCATCCGGCACGGGCCGTTTGCATTGTGGAATGCGCAACAGGGAAATTGCTATGGAAACCATCGGCAGTACCGGTTTATGGCTCGCCTTCGCGAGCATCGTCCTCGTCATGCTGGCGATCGACCTTTTCGTGGTCGGCGGCGGCAAGGAACACCGCGTCAGCTTCAAGGAAGCGGCCGTCTGGTCGGTGGTCTGGATCAGCCTCACGCTGGCCTTCGCCGGCGGCCTGTGGTGGTACCTCGATGGCAGCCTGGGACGCGAAATCGCCAACACCAAGGCACTCGAGTTCATCACCGGCTACCTGATCGAAAAGGCGCTGGCGGTCGATAACGTCTTCATCTGGCTGATGCTCTTCTCCTTCTTCGCCGTACCGCTGGAATTGCAGAAGCGCGTCCTGCTTTACGGCGTGCTCGGCGCCATCGTCATGCGTACCGGCATGATCTTCGCCGGCGCCTGGCTGATCACGCAGTTCCACTGGATTCTTTATGTCTTCGGCGCTTTCCTGCTGCTCACCGGCATCAAGATGTACTGGTTCGCCGACGAACAGCCCGACCTCGAGAACAACCCCCTGATCGGCTGGCTGCGCCGCCACATGAACATCAGCTCAAGCTTTGACGGCCAACGCTTCTTCACGCGGCAAAACGGCATCCGCTATGCGACGCCGCTGTTCCTCGCCCTGGTCCTCGTCGAGCTCTCCGACCTGGTTTTCGCCGTCGATTCGATCCCGGCCATTTTCGCCATCACCACCGACCCGTTCATCGTGCTGACCTCGAACATCTTCGCCATCCTCGGCCTGCGCGCCATGTACTTCCTGCTGGCCGGCGTCGCCGACCGTTTCTCGCTGCTCAAGTATGGCCTGGCCGTGGTCCTCATGTTCATCGGCGTCAAGATGCTGCTGCTCGACATCTACAGCATCCCGGTCGGCTTCTCGCTGGCCGTCGTCGCCACCATCATCGGCGCCTCGGTGTGGGCATCCCTGCGCAAGGAAGCCCGCGAGCGAAAGAGCGGCTAACGGTTCTCGAAACGGCTGTAGTCGAGGATGGCCGCCTCACGCGGTGCAATTCGTCGCCATTCGGCGTGGATCGCATCGCTCAGCGGCCAGAAACGGCGATCCGTGCGGCGCACCCCGAAATGCTCGGTCAGGCGCAGCAGATCCTCCTCGCTGACCAAGCCGGCGACAGCCTCGGCAAAGCGCCCGAGATCGGCCTGGTCGATCACATAGAAGGCATTCGGGTAGGCGCCAACCACGCCGTCGAGCGCCAGCAGCGTATCTTCCTCGGGCAAGCGACGCTTGGCCTCGTGGAACAGCTCGGCGACATTGCTGTGCGCGCTATTGCGGACCAGCGACACCAGATGCAGCCGCTCACCTGGCAGGCGGATGACGAGCAGACTGTTTTCCGGCATCACCGAGGCGGCCTTGCCACGTATCGTGTTCAGACGCTGCAACTGCGCCACCCCACTCGCCGACCAGCCGTTTGCCTGCCAGTCCAGGCCAGGCTCGCGCACGGCGGCGACGCGGCCCCGCAAGGCCGCGTAGAGTTCGCCGAGGTGATCCTGGCTGCGATAGCGCATGCCGCTTTCCTGCGGGAAGAAGGCGGCGGCATCGGCAAATTGCCGGATATGCGGCTCGCTGCGCCCGCGGTACCAGTGATCGAGCACCGGCTGGCGATCCTTGAGCGGCAGCAAGGTCAGGAAATTGAGTTCGCCCTCCATGCGCAGGAAATCCATGTACAGGCGGGTGGCGACCTGATGGCCGACATTGCCGTACACATCGAAACCGGCAAGCAACAGATAGTGCATGCGCTCGAACAGCGGATAGCCGAGCAACAAGGTGGTTTGCGGCCGTTCGCCAGCCAGCCCGCGCACCACCGAGGCACTGTCAAAATGGCGGAAGACGGTGAGCGCCGCATTCGGGTTGCGCCCGCCGCCATCCCACAGCTTGTCGACCGCCGGCAGGAAGTCCTGGCTCGCCGACTTGGCGAGCACCGTGCGCTTGGCCTGCAAGTACTGGTTTTCCAGTTCGGCATACTGCCGCCAGGCGAGTGGCCCGATCGTGCTTTCCTGCTCGGCCGGCAGACGCAGGGCCGGCATCGCGGCATCGAGCATGGCATTCATCAGCCGGGTTTCCTTGCTGTCCGGCGCGACGAAGACCACCCAGAAATGGTCGTTGATGACATTGAGCGCCACCTGGCCACGACAGACCGGGCCCTTCATGAAGCCCATCAGCGTAAATTGCGCCTCATCGATCATCAGCCGATAGCGCGCATCGACCGGCAAATCGTGGAAAGCGACGAAGGGATTCGCCGCGACTTCCGGCATATAGCCCGGCAAGGAGTTGACGGTATAACCCGGCGCCAGGAACCAGCTGCGCAGGCGGGCCAGGCGCTCGGCATCGAGCTTGAGCGGCATGTGTTTCTTGGCCACCGAAGTCGCCTCCATGCGCTGCAGGCGGTAATAGACCCGCTCGACCCCGGGGTCGTCGTAGGGCCGCCGCGTCGCCACCAGGTCGATGGGCTGCCCGGACGGCGTCCGGCTGCGCACCAGCTCGAAAAACTGGCCGGGCATTTCGTCAAAGTACAGGTGCCCGATATACCAGTGCTCGAAAATATAGCGCGCCATCAGCTGTTCCTTGAGGCTGTCGCCATTCAGGAAGCCTTCCCACTCGGCCAGCTTGCCCCGCACCAGGGCGGGCAGCGGGGCCGGCGCCTGATAGGGTGCCCCGGCCACCAGCCAGCGCGTCAGCGTCTGATATTCGGCATCGGCCAGCGGCGGCAGGCCGAAGGGCATGCCGCGCTGCGCATGGCGCTGCGCGTAATCGTCCAGCCCCTCGGGACGGACGCACATCTGGGCGCGATTGAGCGAAAAATCGAAAGCCTCGTCGGCCAGAGCGCCGCTCGCCGGGCCGGGATTCGTTTGCTTCAGTTCGAGCAGGCGATGCATGACGCTGCCGACCCGATTGGCTTCCGGTGTCGATTGGCGCTCGTTGATGACCGGGAAAAAACCCATGTCCCGCCAGGCAACCGTCGTATGGGCATCAATGCCCAGGCGGGTCGGCCGGTCGGCCAGGAGGCGGATACCGGAATAGACCGTCTCCGGATTGGCGCCCCGGGTCAGCCCCTCGTAGCTCGTCAGGTTCAACTGACAGGGCGCGTCGTAGCAGGCATGGCAACTGACGCAGCGCTGGTCGAGGATAGGCCGGACCGCCGTCCAGTAATCCGGGGCCGGACCATTGCCGGATACCGGCCGATGATCGAAACGGCCCGGATCCGGACTGCCGAAACGGTCGTCGAGTTGCAGAGAAACCACTGTTGCGCAAGCGGTCAGAAAAATGAACAGCAGGGGAAGAAAGCGGCGCATGGACTCGGGACTCTGGCGGGCAAAAGAGAAGGAATATCGCAATGGGATTTTGCGGGAAAAACTATAGACCATAAGCCTGAAAACCCAATGACCTTTGCTCTCAGGAGACAACGAATCACCGCCGCCGCGGGAAAATAAATCATGAGATAATTACGATTTGATTAATTCGTTGAAAATACACAAAAATTCTAAATTCATAATGCGTGAGGGAAACGATGTTCTGGAGTAACCACAAGAAGCAAGAGGCCCTCGAGCAGGCCCTCGCCACATCAAGACAGCAGGAACAAGCCCTGACCGAGGAAGTCGCCCGCCTGAAGAACGAACTGGCCGGCCGTGAGCAAGCCGCAATGGTCAAGGAACGCGAATGCGACACGCTGAAATCCATCATGCGCAATCTGGCCCTGTTCAGCCAGACGCTTTCCGGTTCGCAGACCAGCCTGGGCCAGATGGCCAACCTGCTCAAGGAAGAGAAAATCCAGGCCATCGAGGCCGCTGAAGTTTCGATCAGCAGTGGCGAAACGACCACCGAAATTGCTTCCAACCTGCATCAACTGGCCCAAAGCTCGGCCAATACCGCCCGCGAGGTTGACGCCCTGGCCCGCGAGGCCGGCGAAATCAGCGCCATCGTCCAGCTCATTCACGAAATTGCCGACCAGACCAATCTGCTCGCCCTCAACGCCGCCATCGAGGCCGCCCGGGCCGGCGAGACCGGCCGCGGTTTTGCCGTCGTTGCCGACGAAGTCCGTAAACTGGCCGAGCGCACCTCCAAGGCCACCAAGGACATCGAAGGCCTGGTCACCAGCATTCGCCAGAACTCGACCTCGGCCAAGAACGCCATGGAAGTGCTGTCGAAGACCGCCGACGACTTCAGCATCCGCGGCAACACTGCCACCGAAGGCATGCAGCGCCTGATGGGCCTGTCGCGCAAGATGGAACAAGTGATTGCCGGCAGTGCGCTGAAGAGCTTTGTCGAACTGGCCAAGGTCGACCACCTGGTATTCAAGTTCCGCATCTATATCGGCCTGTTCGATCTGGAAAGCGTCGATCCCCGGCAGGTCGCCTCGCACCAGACCTGCCGCCTGGGCAAGTGGTACTACGAAGGCGAAGGCCGCGAGTGTTTCGGCAAACTACCCGGCTATCGCGAAATCGAGGCGCCGCACATCGATGTGCACAAATACGGCATCGCCGCGCTGGACGCCAAGAACCAGGGCGACACCGAAAGCATGCTGAGACATGTCGAAACCATGGAAAGCGCCAGCCTGCGCGTCATCCAGAGCCTGCAGCAGATGTCGGACAGCGCCCTGGCCGACCAGGTGCTGCTCTGCCACAACTAGGCGAAACATCCGGGGCGAGTCCTTCGCCCCGGAACAGCTGCCCAAAAACAAAAAAGGACCAACGCTGTTAAGCAGTTGATCCTTCGATGAATTCTTTGGTTGCGGGGGCAGGACTTGAACCTGCGACCTTCGGGTTATGAGCCCGACGAGCTGCCAACTGCTCCACCCCGCGTCCGATAAAACTGCGTGATTTCCGTAATGACACTTACGGAGCTCACCAAACAAAAAGCCCCGGCGCTAGGCCGAGGCTAAGTGCTTGAATTCTGATGGTGGCCAATCGCGGAATCGAACCACGGACACGCGGATTTTCAATCCGCTGCTCTACCAACTGAGCTAATTGGCCAACAAGGAGGCCGAATTATAGCGACGTCGCACCCTTGTGGCAACAGTTTCGGGCAAATTCTCCGATTCGCTCCATCTCCGCATCAGGCACCAATCGGCGGCGACTGGCGATAAAGCTCGGAAAAATCATCGGGCGGCGGTGGTGGCGGCGGTGGCGGATGCCAGGCGACGAAAGTCGCGTGGGCCACTGCCCCCTGACCACGCGGATTGGGCCGCAGGGTGGCCCGCGAACCATGCTGCATGGCGATTTCCTGAACAATGGCCAGGCCCAGGCCGCTGCCTTCGGGACCGGCATCGTCCACGCGATAGAAGCGCTCGAAAACCAGTTCGGCATCTTCTTCGCTGATCCCGATACCGTCATCCTCGACTTCGAGCATGACCGTAATGCCGGTATTCAGAATACGACAGGTCACGTGGCCACCCGAAGGCGTATAGCGCAGGGCATTGTCGATCAGGTTCTTGGCCAGTTCACGCAACAGGAAGGGATTGCCCATGATCATCGCCGGACCATCCGACTCATAGCCCAGGTCGATGCCCTTGTCGATAGCCGGCATGACCCAGTCTTCGACGACTTCCCGGACGAGCAGCGCGAGGTCGAGCGGCTCATATTGCTGCGCTGCCAGCTCGCCGCCTTCGGTACGGGCCAGGGTCAGCAACTGATTGACCAGACGACCGGCCCGGTCGACGCCGGTGGCGATCTGGCGCAAGGCGTGCCGCAAGGCCTCCGGATCGGTTTCGCGGATGGCGAACTGGGCCTGGGTTTTCAGACCGGTCAGCGGCGTACGCATCTGGTGGGCAGCATCGGCAACGAAGCGCTGCTGGGCTTCGACGTTCTTTTTCATGCGCTCGAGCATGGCGTTGAAGGCTTCGACCAGCGGCTCCAGCTCTTCCGGCACGCGCCGTGTGGCGATCGGCGACAGATCGGCCGGCTCGCGGGTTTCGATGGTCTGGCGCAAGCGGGTCAGCGGGCGCAGGCCACGCGACAGGCCGAACCAGACCAGCATCACGGCCAGGGGAATGATGATGAACTGCGGCAGGATGACGCTGGCGACGATCTTGTTGGCCAACTGGGTCCGCTTGTCGGTGGTTTCGGCCACCTCGACGACGATCCAGCGCTCGCGCGGCAACTGGGCATCGGCCAGATAGGTGTAGGCCATGCGCAGATCCTGCCCGTTGTATTCAGCATCGCGCAGGTAGATGTCACCGGACAGCGCCGAATCATCCTGCACCATGCCGGCCGGCATCGGCAGATCCTTGTCGCCGGCCAGCAACTTGCCGTCCTGGGTGACGACGTGGAAATAGACGCTGTCGGTTTCATCGGCCCGCAGCAGGGCGCGCGCCGAGGCCGGCAGGGTGAGCACCGGCTTGCCGCCGACCAGCTTGACCTGGCGCGCAATGGCCGCAACGTGCTCGCGCAGCGCCTGGTCGTACGGGTAGTTGGCGACGTTGTTGGCGAAATAGTGGGTAAAGGCAATGCTCAGCGGCCAGACGAACAGCAGTGGCGCCAGCATCCAGTCGAGAATCTCGCCGAACAGCGAGCGTTCGGTTTCGGCGGGAGGCAGAGAGCTCAACTACTCGCCCTGCGGCCGTTCGAGGCAATAGCCGAGACCACGTACGGTGGCAATCTTCACACCGCCCGGCTCGAGCTTCTTGCGCAGGCGATGGACATAGACCTCGATGGCGTTGTGACTGACCTCTTCGCCCCAGCCACACAGGTGGTCGACCAGCTGGTCCTTGCTGACCAGACGGCCCATGCGCGTCAGCAGCACCTCAAGCAGCCCGATTTCGCGCGCCGACAATTCCAGGGAGTGCCCCTGGATCTGCGCCACCCGCCCAACCTGGTCATAACTCAGCAAACCGCACTGAATGGTCGGCGTCGTCCCCGCCGAGCGCCGGGTCAGGGCCCGGACACGGGCCTCCAGCTCGGCCAGCTCGAAAGGCTTGACCATGTAATCGTCGGCCCCGAGATCAAGGCCCTTGACGCGGTCACCCGTACCGTCGAGGGCAGTCAGGATGAGCACCGGCACGGAGGAGTTACGACTGCGCAGGCGCTTCAGGACCTCGAGCCCGGACAGCTTGGGCAGGCCGAGATCGAGGATCAACAGATCGTAGGCCACGGTCAGCAGAGCGGTGTCGGCCTCCAGGCCATTGGGCGCCCAATCGACGGCATAGCCGCCCTGGCGCAGCGAGCGTGACAGCCCGTCGGCGATGATGGTGTCGTCTTCAGCGATAAGAATGCGCATTTATTCGTTGCTCATGCTGACGTAAGATTTTTGTAAGCCTGTCGCATTATTCTGCGCGGGCTGTTCTCCTTTTATGGTCTCGGAGTCTGCGGTTCAGCCGCAGCTCAGGGGGTGGCCCGATCCTGCACTGGGTAACCCCCTACCGTTTTTTTCCCCTAAAGCCCGCCAAGTCTAACAAATAAACTGCACTGCAATTCCCGCAGTGCACAAGCTCGTCCACATTTTTGTGCGACCTGGAGCGCGCGCCCGAAAAATGTGGACGCAAAAAAGCCCGGGTCGAAACCCGGGCTTTTGGCAAAGTGGAACTCTGCTTAGTGCGAAGAAGCCGTCGAAGCACCCAGGCCGGTTTCCGAACGGATCAGCTGATCCGGGAACAGGGCACGTTCCTTCTTGGCCTGCTCGGAGTTGTCCAGGATGGACACGAGCCAGATCGTGAAGAAAGCCAGGGTCATCGAGAAGATGGCCGGTGAAGAGTACGGGAACGGAGCCGAGCCCTTCGGGTTATGCAGCACAGCTTCCCAGACGTTGGCGGAGAGCACGGTCAGGGTCACGGCAGCGATCAGGCCGACGAAACCGCCGATGGTTGCACCCTTGGTGGTGCAATCCTTCCACAGCACAGACATGAACAGCACCGGGAAGTTGGCGGAACAGGCGATGGCAAAAGCCAGCATGACCATGTAAGCGACGTTTTCCTTTTCGAACAGGATGCCGAGAACCACAGCCAGGATGCCGAGGCAGATGGTGGTGATCTTGGAAACGCGCAGTTCGTCTTCGGAAGTTGCCTTGCCGTGCTTGAACACCGTGGCGTACAAGTCGTGCGAAACAGCGGAAGCGCCGGACAGGGTCAGACCAGCAACCACAGCCAGGATGGTGGCGAAGGCCACGGCCGAGATGAAGCCGAGGAAGATGTCGCCGCCGACTGCCTTGGACAGATGGATAGCAGCCATGTTGCCGCCGCCCTTCAGGCCCTTGGCGATTTCACCACCGACGTAGTAGTCGGTCGGGTTCTGCACCAGATTGACGATGGCGCCGAAACCGATGATGAAGGTCAGGATGTAGAAGTAGCCGATCCAGGTGGTTGCCCAAGCAACCGACTTGCGGGCTTCCTTGGCAGACGGCACGGTGAAGAAGCGCATCAGGATGTGCGGCAGGCCAGCCGTACCGAACATCAGGGCCATACCAACGGAGATCGCGGAGATCGGATCCTTGATCAGGGCACCCGGCGACATGATAGCGTCGTGCTTGGTGTGAACTTCAACAGCCTTGGCGAACAGGGCTTCCGGGCTGAAACCGAACTGCAGCAGCACGGAGACGGCCATGAAGGTCGCGCCAACCAGCAGCATCACTGCCTTGATGATCTGCACCCAGGTCGTGGCGGTCATGCCGCCGAACAGCACGTACATCATCATGATGATGCCGACCATCACGACTGCGTAGTGGTATTCCAGACCGAACAGCACCTTGATCAGCTGACCGGCACCGACCATCTGCGCAATCATGTAGAAAGCGACGACGACCAGGGAGCCGGTAGCGGCAAAGGAGCGGACCGGGGTCTGGGCGAAACGGTAGGCAGCCACGTCAGCGAACGTGAACTTGCCCAGGTTGCGCAGACGCTCGGCCATCAGGAAGGTGATGACCGGCCAGCCGACCAGCCAGCCGATCGAGAAGATCAGGCCGTCGAAGCCGTTGGCGAACACCAGACCGGAAATACCCAGGAAGGAAGCGGCAGACATGTAGTCGCCGGCAATTGCCAGGCCGTTCTGGAAGCCGGTGATACCGCCACCCGCCGTGTAGAAGTCAGCAGCCGTCTTGGTCTTGCCGGCGGCCCACTTGGTGATGAAAAGCGTCAGGCCAACGAAGGCACCGAACATGGCAATTGCCGTCCAGTTGGTTGCCTGTTGCTGGGTCTGACCCAGATCGGCACCGGCGGCGCAGGCTGCACCGGCAGCCAGCAGGGCGGCCAGGCCACCCAGGATATGTTTGTAGTTGGCGTTCACTGACCGGCCTCCTTCAGAACTTGGGCAGCTTCGTCGTCGAATTCCGTATTGGCGCGACGCACGTAGATGTTGGTGAGAACAATGGTGAAGATGATGACGCCCAGACCCATCGGGATACCGATGGAGGTGACGTAACCTTCGCCGATCTTGGTGGCCAGCCACTCCTTGTTGAAAGCGATCAACAGGATGTAGCCGAAGTACACGACCATCATGAGCGAGGTCATGACGAACGAGTAGGCATTACGCTTGGCGATCAGCGAGATGAATTTCGGGTTATCCCGAATCTGCGCATAGCTGCCGGTATGCTGTGACATTGATTTGCTCCTCAGACTATATTGTTTATAGAGGCATTGCTGCGGAGCGTACTGTAGGCGGGGCGTCTTACAGCGAACTTACAGTCGATAAAGCGATTTCGAAATAGTTAATCGATTGCACGCACAGCCTTTCGCCAGGCGAAAAAAAGCCCCGCACTCGGCGGGGCTTTTGTTTGGCGTATCAGCCGGCCGGGAATTACATCCCCATGCCGCCCATGCCGCCCATACCACCCATGCCGCCCATGTCAGGCATGCCGCCGGCCGGCTTGTCTTCAGCCAGTTCAGCAACCATGCATTCGGTGGTCAGCATCAGGCCGGCGATGGACGCGGCGTTCTGCAGTGCGGTGCGGGTCACCTTGGTCGGATCGAGCACGCCCATTTCAACCATGTCACCGTATTCACCGGTAGCAGCGTTGAAACCGAAGTTGCCCTTGCCGCGCTGCACCTTGTCGACGACAACAGACGGCTCGTCACCGGCGTTGGCGACGATTTCGCGCAGCGGCTGTTCCATGGCGCGCAGGACGATCTTGATGCCAGCATCTTGATCGTGGTTGTCACCCTTGAGCTTGCCAACGGCAGCGCGGGCACGAATCAGGGCAACACCGCCGCCGGCGACAACGCCTTCTTCAACCGCAGCACGGGTAGCGTGCAGGGCATCTTCAACGCGGGCCTTCTTTTCCTTCATTTCGACTTCGGTCGCTGCGCCAACCTTGATGACGGCAACGCCGCCAGCCAGCTTGGCAACACGTTCCTGCAGCTTTTCCTTGTCGTAATCGGAAGTGGCTTCTTCGATCTGGATGCGGATCTGCTTGACGCGAGCCTGGATGGAAGCGGCTTCGCCGGCACCGTCGATGATGATGGTGTTTTCCTTGGAAACTTCGATGCGCTTGGCCTGGCCCAGATCCTTCAGGACAGCCTTTTCCAGCGACAGACCGGTTTCTTCGGCGATCACGGTACCGCCGGTCAGGATGGCGATATCTTCGAGCATGGCCTTGCGACGGTCACCAAAGCCCGGGGCCTTGACGGCAACGGTCTTCAGGATGCCACGGATGTTGTTGACGACCAGGGTAGCCAGGGCTTCGCCATCGACATCTTCAGCGATGATGAGCAGCGGACGGCCGGCCTTGGCGACTTGTTCCAGGATCGGCAGCAGGTCGCGGATGTTCGAGATCTTCTTGTCGAACAGCAGAACCAGCGGGTTTTCCATCAGCGCTTGCTGCTTGTCGCCGTTGTTGATGAAGTACGGGGACAGGTAGCCGCGGTCGAACTGCATGCCTTCGACGACGTCGAGTTCGTTGGCCAGGGACTTGCCATCTTCAACGGTGATGACGCCTTCCTTGCCGACCTTTTCCATGGCATTGGCGATGATTTCGCCGATGTCAGCATCGGAGTTGGCAGAAATGGAGCCAACCTGGGCGATTTCCTTGGTCGTCGTACAGGGCTTGGAGAAGGACTTCAGTTCGGCCAGGGTAGCGATCACAGCCTTGTCGATACCGCGCTTCAGGTCCATCGGGTTCATGCCGGCGGCGACGTACTTCATGCCTTCGCGAACAATGGCCTGAGCCAGCACGGTGGCGGTGGTGGTGCCATCACCGGCGATGTCGGAGGTCTTGGAAGCAACTTCCTTGACCATCTGGGCGCCCATGTTGGCGAACTTGTCTTTCAGTTCGATTTCCTTGGCGACGGAAACGCCGTCCTTGGTCACGGTCGGGCCGCCGAAAGAGCGCTCGAGCACGACATTGCGACCCTTGGGGCCAAGGGTGACCTTGACTGCGTCAGCCAGGACATTGATGCCTTCGACCATGCGGGCGCGGGCGGAATCACCGAATTTGACTTCTTTAGCTGCCATTTAATTCTCCTGAATTCTGTAAATTGAAGGCGTGGCGCTTAGGCGACCAGAATGCCGACGATGTCTTCTTCACGCATGACCAGGACTTCCTGACCATCGACCTTGACGGGCTGGCCGGCGTACTTGCCGAACAGCACACGGTCACCAACCTTGACGTCCGGCGTGATTTGCTTGCCGTTGTCGTCGCGCTTGCCCGGGCCGACGGCCAGAACTTCGCCCTGATCCGGCTTTTCACCGGCTGAATCGGGAATGACAATACCGGAAGCGGTGGTGCGTTCGGCTTCAACGCGCTTGACGATCACACGGTCGTGCAAAGGACGGATATTCATATACAAGCTCCTCGTGGTTCACAGAGATAAAATCGGCCGGCCCACCAAAGGTGTCCGGGAACGGAGCGGGCTTTGTTAGCACTCGTCTCCGGTGAGTGCTAAATAATAAGGTCGCCCCCCGCCGATTTCAAGAGCTGGCTTGCAAATAAGTGATCGAGACAGCAATGCCTCGCTGTTCCAACACCCGGTTTTTTACATATCTCCATACAAAAACCGGGCTGTTCTGTTCATAATCGCGGGATGGAAGAAAACAAGACCCAGCCCCTTCTATTGATTGTTGACGACAGCCGGATGTCCCGCATGCTGCTCCGCGCCATCGTCGCCGACAATCGCCCCGACTGGCGCATCATCGAAGCCATCAACGGCGACGAGGCCCTGAAAATGGTCGAGGAAACCTGCCCGGATTTCGTCAGCATGGATGTAAACATGCCGGGGATCAGTGGCCTGGAAGCCGCCGGCCGCATCCGCATCCGGCACCCGGCAACGCGCATCGCGCTGTGCACGGCCAATATCCAGGAAAGCACCCGCGAGGCCGCCGGCCGGGCCGGTGTGTACTTCATGGCCAAGCCGATCACCGCCCCTGCCGTGGCCGATGCCATCGCCTTCTTCGAGGCCTGAACGTGCTCAGCCTGAGCGAACTCCAGCACGATGCGCTGGGCGAGATTTTCAATATCGGGGTGGGCCGGGCCGCCTCCAGCCTCAGCCAGATCGTCAGTGACGAAGTCCTGCTCACCGCCCCCGACGTCTCGCTGATCCACATCGATCAGGCCGCTTCGCTGCTGCGCAATAGCGAACTGCAGCAATTCAGCTCGGTCAGCCAGAATTTTTCCGGCCCCTTCGAGGCCCAGGCCCTGCTCGTCTTTCCCGAAGCGAATGCCCTGGAAATCGTCCGCCTGATGGTCGGGCCGCACATGAGCATCGAAGAACTCTCGGAATTCGAGCAGGAAGCGATGTGCGAAATCGGCAACATCATTCTCAATGCCTGCATGAGTTCGCTGGCCGACATTTTCCATGTCAGCTTCAACAGCACGCTGCCGCTGCACCGCTTCGGCAATGCCGACAACCTGCCCGTCCTCGAAGGCGACGAGGACCAGATGGTCCTTCTGCTGCAGGTTGACATGGTGATCAGCCAGCAGCGCATCCGCGGCCATATCCTGTTCCTGCTCAGCGTCACCTCGATGAGCAGCCTTCTGGCCTGTCTCGACGACTATCTGGCCAGCCAGGGACTGAGCTGATGCCGGGCAATCTCGGCCGCACCAGCTTGCGCATGGTGATCGACAGCCTGGAAGTCGGCGTCATCATCCTCGACAGGGAACAGCGTATCTTGCACAGCAATCGCTGGCTGGCCCTGCGCAGCGGCATCGCGGCGGAAACGATGGTCGGCCGGCCTTTCGCCGAGGCCTTTGCCGATGTCGCCAACAGCCGGCTGGAGCAGGCCATCCGGCACGCTACCCACGATCGTCTGCCTTCGTTGCTCTCGCCGGCCCTGCACGGCACCCTGCTGCCGCTTTACCAGACGGCGGAGGACCGGCTGCGGGAAAAACGCATGCAGCAGATGATCCACGTCCTGCCGCTGCATGACGACTCGCCGGCCAGTTGCCTAATCCAGATCAGCGACATGACCGCCAACATTTCCCGCGAACGCCTGTTGCGCCAGCAAACCGAGACCCTGCGCCGGACCACGACCCAGGATGCGCTGACCGGCGTGGCCAACCGCCGCCAGTTCGACGAAATGCTGGCCACGGAATTCCACGAGGCGCGCCAGAATCACCAGCCGCTCGGCCTGATGATGGTCGATCTCGACCTGTTCAACGCCTACAACGCCCTTTATGGTCGTGAGCAGGGCGATGCCCGGCTGCTTGAAATTGCCGCCGCCCTGCAGGATGCAGTCCGCCCCGTGGTGGACCTTGTCGCCCGCTATGGCGGCGACGAATTCGCGCTGATCCTGCCCGGCATCAACGAGCGCCAGATCTGTCAGCTGGCCGAAAACCTGCGCCTGCGCGTCACCAGCCTGGCCATGCCCAATGCCGCAACCAGTCAGGGCAAGTACCTGACAGTGAGCATCGGCAGCACGGTCATGCTGCCCGAAGGCGAAGCAGAAGCCGACACCCACACCCTGCTCTCCTCGGCCGATGTCGCGCTCTACCAGGCCAAGCACGACGGGCGCAACCGCGCCATCTACTTCTCCCTCGAGGATGGCGGCTTCAAGCTCTGCGGCTGAGCCAGTCAGGCATCGGCAAGCGGCGGCGGGCGGCAAACAATCTATGCCGAAAGTCATAGTTTTTTGGCGAAAATGATTACAATGTCGTCAGCCCATCCTGACCAAAAAGCAGGAATAGCTGCTGTTGCCCCATCCAACCCACTGAGCACGACAACAGATATCCCATGAAAAATAACCAGCCGGTCACCCAGCGCGAAGTCGCCTTCCCCAGCAACACCTATCTCGTCTCGCGGACCGACCTCAAGGGCATCATCACCTATGCCAATGACGCCTTCGTCAACATCAGCGGCTTCAGCCGGGATGAGCTGATCGGCCAGAACCACAACCTTGTGCGCCACCCCGACATGCCGGAAACGGCTTTCCGGGATTTGTGGACCACGGTCAAATCCGGCCTGCCCTGGCGCGGCCAGGTCAAGAACCGCTGCAAGAACGGCGACTTCTATTGGGTCGAGGCTTTCGTTGTCCCGCTCAAGAAAAATGGGCAGCTCACCGGCTACATGTCGGTGCGCACCCCAGCCAGCCGCGACAAACGCGCCGCCGCCGAAGCCGCCTATGCCACCGCCGGCCACACGGGCGAGCTGCCAGGCACCGGCCGGCGCAGCCTGGCGCTACGCAGTCGCCTGTGGCTGGCCGTTGCCGTCATCCTGGCACTGATGACGGCGATCGGCATCCTTGGCATCCAGGGCATCGCCGACAGCAATAGCCAGCTCGATCGCATGTATCGGGAAAAGCTGCTTTCCTCGAACATGGCCAATCAGATGATGGCCCTGCTTTCGGATAACCGCTCGCAGATCATGCTGGCCCTGCAGCACGACCCGGGCAACGCGAACTCGAAACTGCATGACCACCCGCTGGACCGCCATATCGAAGCCACCCTGAAGAATCGCCAGGCAATCAATGCATTGCTCGACGACATCAAGAAGCTCGAACTGACCGAGAAGGAAAACGCGCTGCTCGCCAAGTTCGGCGAAACCCGCGAACGCTTCTCCAAGGAAGGCATCAATCTGGCGCGCGGCCTGCTCAGCGAAGGCAAATACACGCAGACCAACGAGTTGCTGCTGCTCAAGATCAACCCGCTCTATACCGAAATGCGGCATGACGGCGAAGCCCTGATCCAGGAACTGGCCAGCTCGGCCAACAATGATTTCATCGAAGCCGAAGCGCGCTACCGCAAGGTACGCAATATCGTCATCGCCAGCCTGGTTTTCGCCCTGTTGCTCGCCCTGGCCGGCGGCGCCCTGCTCGTCAGGGCAATTGTCGGCCCGATCCGTAAGGCCATCGGGCACTTCGAACACATTGCCGAAGGCCGGCTGACCGACGAAATCGACATTCGCGGCCGCGACGAAACCGGCGCCCTGCTCTGCCACCTGGCGACCATGCAGGGCACACTGAAGGCCATGCTCGACGAAATCAGCACGGCCTCCCGGGCCATCGATGCGCGCAGCATGCAGCTCGAGACGCAGATGACGATGGTCGCCGAGCAATCGCTGCAACAGCAATCGAGCGTCGAAGGTGTCGCCGCGGCCACCGAGCAGTTCAGCCAGTCGGTGCAGGAAGTGGCAAGCAACGCCCAGGAAGCGGCCGCTGCCGCCCGCGAATCGCAAACCCAGGTCAGCACCAGCAATGCCAGCATCGCCCAGAGCATGGCGGCGACCAACCGCGTCGTCGAGGCGGTGCATGCCTCGAACAGCACCATCGACCAGCTCAATCATTCGATCAAGAAAATCGGCGACATCACCCGCGTTATTGCCGAGATCGCCAGCCAGACCAACCTGCTCGCCCTGAATGCCGCCATCGAGGCGGCGCGGGCCGGCGAACAGGGGCGTGGCTTCGCCGTCGTCGCCGACGAAGTGCGCAAGCTGGCCGAGCGGACGACCAGCTCGACGGCCGACATCAACGTCACGGTCAACGAGATCCAGAGCGTCACCAGCCAGGCCGTGGCCAGCATGGAACTGGCCGCCCAGGAAGTCGAGACGGGCATCGGCATGCTACGGCAGAGTGTCGCCGGACTGGAAGGCATCACCCATTCGTCAAGCCATGTCTCGGAGATGGCCGGCCAGATTTCCGATGCCGCCCGCCAGCAGGGCGTGGCCAGCGAAGAGGTGGCAAGCAGCATGCAGCAGATCACCGACCTCATCGAGCAGAACACCGGCTCGGCCCAGGCCGCCAAGCTGGCCGCCGACGACTTGCGGCGTACCGCCCACCAGCTCGATGCGCTGATTGCCGGCTTCGAGCTTTACCGGAAGTAGGACGATGCACTTAGAATGACGGGGAGGCTGCGGCCTCCCTTTTTTCGTCTACTGAACGGTTCCGATGCTTAACAAATTCATTGCCGCCCTCGCCCTGGCCGGACTCAGCCTGAGCGCCCTGGCCGACGGCCTGCCGCCTGGCGTGCTCAATGCGCTCAAGGCGGCCAAGATCCCGGCCGCCAGCGTCGCCGTCGTCGTCCAGCCAGTCGACAACGCGACCCCGCTGCTTGCCCACAACGCAGCACAGGCGATGAATCCCGCCTCGACCATGAAGCTGGTCACGACCTATGCCGCCCTCGACCTGCTCGGCCCGGCCTGGACCTGGAAGACCACGGCCTGGATCGATGGCGCACCGAGCGACGGCCGGCTGGCCGGCAATCTCTACCTCAAGGGCAGCGGCGACCCGCATTTTGCCATCGAGCACCTGGCGGCCCTGTTGCGCCAGTTACGCGTCCGCGGCATCAGCCACATTGCCGGCGATATCGTGCTCGACCGCACGGTATTCAGTGTGCCGGCCATCGACCCCGGCGCCTTCGACGACAAGCCGATGCGCCCCTACAACGTCGGCCCGGACGGCCTGCTGATCAATTTCCGGACGATCGGCTTCACGCTCCAGCCGGACAACGGCAAACCCCGGCTGCTCATGGAAACGCCGAGCGACGGGCTGCGCATCGACAACCGCCTGCAGGCCGCCAATGGCGCCTGCAGCAGCGACTGGAAGGATCTGATCACGGTTCGTCTGATTCCCGAAAACAACGGCAACCGCCTGGAGTTTTCCGGTAGTTACAGCGCCCTGTGCGGCGAAAAAACCCTCAATCTCGCCCCCCTGCCAGCCGATGCCCAGGCCGGCGGCCTGATCCGCAGCCTGTGGCGCGAGCTGGGCGGCACGCTAGGCGGCCAGGTGCGCAACGGCACCATTCCGGTCGGCAGCCAGCAGGTCGCCCGCCACGAATCGGCCCCGCTGGCCGATGCCGTGCGCGAGATCAACAAGTACAGCAACAACGTCATGGCCCGCCAGGTTTTCCTGACGCTGGGCAATGACAATAGCGCAGCCACCGCCGAGCGCTCACGGCAGCGCATCAGCGACTGGCTGAATGCTCGTGCACTGCGCTTTGGCGAACTCGTTCTTGACAATGGCTCCGGCCTGTCGCGCAGCGAACGGATCAGTGCCGGCAACCTCAATCGCCTCTTGCTCGATGCCTGGAAGAACCCGGTGATGCCGGAATTCGTTTCCAGCCTGCCCATCGTCGGCATCGACGGGACGATGAAGAAACGCCTGACCGCCTCCGAAGCCAGTGGCCGCGCCCACATCAAGACCGGCACACTCGATGGCGTCAAGGCAGCGGCCGGCTACGCGCTCGATGCGCAGGGCCGGCATTACGTCGTGACTTTCCTGATCAATCACCCGCGGGCCCAGGCCGGTAGTGCGGCGATCGATGCACTGCTGCTCTGGGTGGCGCAGCGTCGGGTCGGCGAAAAACCGCCGGAACTGCTCAACGAATAGGCGCCGGTCTTTTCCTCAGCCGCCGATCGGCCGGACGCCGGAAAGCGCCAGCCAGCCGCGTACGACGCGGTAGCCGACCCACAGGCCGAGGAGCGGGATCATCACCCAGGCGGCCAGCGGGATGCCGATGATGGTCAGCATGACCAGCCCGGAGATCACCAGCCAGAGCAGGGTGAACCAGAAGGTACGGATCTGCCAGCGGAAATGGCTCTCCAGCCAGGTGCCGGCGACATCGCCCTGCTTCAGGTAATTGAGAAAGACGGCAATCAGCGACGGCAGGCCAAAGACGAAACCGCCGGCCACCGTCGCCACCGATGAAGTCACGCCGACGAAGACGGCCACTGCGTGCAGGCCGTAGATGACGTGGGTCAGTTGCACCAGCGACGGACGCACGCCTTGCGGATCAACGACAGGAACGGGTTCCGGCATGTCTCACTCCTGATTCAGGTACTTCTGTAAAAACAGCGCCTGCCCGGCCGCCGGATCGAGCACGTAGGGCGCAAAGCCGGCGCGTTCGTAGGAGGCCATGGCCCGCGCGTTGTTCGACAACACTTCCAGGGTCAGCTTGCAGCAGCCGAGTTCGCCGGCCCTTTGCTCGGCCCAGGCCAGCAGCGCCTGGCCGATGCCCTGGGCGCGGCATTCGCGGCGCACGACGATGTCGTGGATATTGAGCAAGGGCTTGGCGACGAAGGTCGAAAAACCGGCGAAGCAGTTGATCAGACCGACCGGCTGGCCGTCGAGCAGGGCCAGCCCGCCATGGAAATGCGCCACGCCCTTGAGCCCCTCAACCAGCGCCGCCTTGACCTCGGGCTTGAGGCCATTGCCGCCGCCCATCGGGTCCTGCGCGTAATGTTCGAGCAGCTCGAGCAGGGCCGCGGCGTGCCCGGCATCATTGAGATTCAGTGCAACGACTTGCAGACTCATAAGCCCAGATTTCCCCACATTTCATCAATCCGTTGTTTGATTTCGGGTGCCATGACAATCGGCCGCCCCCATTCGCGCGCCGTCTCGCCCGGCCACTTGTTGGTCGCGTCCAGCCCCATCTTCGAGCCGAGACCGGCCACCGGGCTGGCAAAGTCGAGATAGTCGATCGGCGTGTTATCGACCAGCGTCGTGTCGCGCACCGCATCCATGCGCGTCGTCATCGCCCAGACCACTTCCTTCCAGTCGCGGATGTCGATGTCGTCATCGACGACGATGATCGTCTTGGTGTACATGAACTGGCGCAGGAAAGACCAGATGCCGAACATGATGCGCTTGGCGTGACCGGGATACTGCTTCTTGATCGAGACGATGGCCATGCGGTAGGAGCAGCCTTCGGGCGGCAGGTAGAAATCGACGATTTCCGGGTACTGCTTCTGGAGCAGCGGCACGAACACCTCGTTGAGCGCGACGCCGAGCACGGCCGGCTCGTCGGGCGGCTTGCCGGTGTAGGTGCTGTGATAGATCGGGTTCTTGCGCATGGTCATGCGCTTGATGGTGAATACCGGAAAATCGGCCTGCTCGTTGTAGTAGCCGGTGTGGTCGCCGTACGGCCCTTCGAGCGCCATTTCATTGGGGTGAATGACGCCTTCCAGCACGATCTCGGCCGAGGCGGGCACCTGCAGGCCGGAGCCCAGGCACTTGACCAGCTCGGTCTTGCCGCCACGCAGCAGGCCGGCGAACTGGTATTCCGACAAGGAATCGGGCACCGGCGTCACGGCACCAAGAATGGTCGCCGGATCGCAGCCGAGCACGACGGCGACCGGGAAAGGCTGACCGGGACTGGCCATCTGATGATCGCGAAAATCCAGCGCGCCGCCGCGATGCGCCAGCCAGCGCATGATCACCTTGTTCGGGCCGAGTACCTGCTGGCGATAGATACCAAGATTCTGCCGGTTCTTGTGCGGCCCTTTGGTGACCACCAGGCCCCAGGTGATCAGCGGCGCCACATCGCCCGGCCAGCAATGCTGGATCGGCAATTTGCCGAGATCGACATCCTTGCCCTCCCAGACAATTTCCTGGCAGGGCGCCGATGACACCGTCTTCGGCGCCATGTTGAGCACCTGCTTGAGGATGGGCAGCTTGTCCCAGGCATCCTTGAGCCCCTTGGGCGGCTCCGGCTCCTTGAGGTAGGCGAGCAGCTTGCCAACCTCGCGCAGCGCCTGTACCGATTCTTCGCCCATGCCGAGCGCCACCCGCTTGGGCGTGCCGAACAGGTTGGCGAGCACCGGGATCGTATGCCCCTTGGGCTTCTCGAAGAGGATGGCCGGGCCCTCGGCACGCAGCACGCGGTCGCAGATTTCGGTCATTTCGAGATGCGGATCGACCTCGACGCCAACGCGCTTCAGCTCGCCGGTCTTTTCCAGTTGCGACATGAAGTCGCGCAGGTCTTTATATTTCATCGGATCAGGAAGCTCAGGACAATGCCGGCGAAAATCGCGGCGCCGGCATAATTGTTGTGCAGGAAAGCCTTGAAGCAGGGCATCCGTTCGCGGCCGCGAATCCAGCTGTAGTGCAGACCGAAGATGCATGCGGCAAGCGCCAGGCCGCTGTAGAACGGCCAGTTCATGTGCAACTGGTAACCGAGCCAGCCGAGGATGCCCAGGGTCAGCGCATAGCAGGCCATGACGGCCGCCACGTCGAAGCGCCCGAAAGTGATGGCCGAGGTCTTGATGCCGATCTTCAGGTCGTCCTCGCGGTCCACCATGGCGTATTCGGTATCGTAGGCAATCGCCCAGAAAACGTTGGCCAGCAGCAGCCACCAGGCAGCGGCCGGCACGCCCTCGGTGTGCGCGGCGTAGGCCATGGGGATGCCGAAGCCGAAGGCAATGCCGAGATAGGCCTGGGGAATGGCGAAAAAGCGCTTGGTGTAGGGATAGCTGGCGGCCAGGAAAACGGCCGGCACCGACAGCCAGATGACCAGTTTGTTGCCAAGCAACAGCACGAGCACGAAGGAGAGCAGGCAGAGCAGCGCGAAGAGCAGCAGGGTTTCCTTGACCGTCACCCGGCCGGCGGTCAGCGGCCGCTCTTTGGTGCGTTCGACATGGCGGTCAAAATCGCGATCGGCATAGTCGTTGATGACGCAGCCGGCCGAGCGCATGAGCACGGTGCCGAGCACGAAAACCCAGACGACGATCCAGTCCGGCTGGCCCAGCGACGACAGCCAGAGTGCCCACAGCGTCGGCCAGAGCAGCAGCAGGATGCCGATCGGCTTGTCGAGCCGCATCAGCTTTTCGTAGAGGTCGAGTTTCTCTTTAATGGCAGGCCAGTTCATCGCCGCATTTTACCTTGCCGTCCGCTTTCCCGGCGCGCCGACTTGCGCCCGGAGCCGCCGCGGCGAACAAGCCGACAAGCCAATGTCATTGCACCTGTAATACACTGGCGCCCCGACCGTCCTGACTGCGCCGCGCCATTTTCCCGATGCAAGAAACGCCGCTTTCCCCCGCCCTGCCAGCCCTGCCACCATTGCCGGCGCGCCTCGCCACTTTTGCCGGCTGGGGCGCCCTGGTCGGCATTGCCTTCTTCAGCATCTACCCGACGATGAACTGGCTGACCGGGCTGCGCAGCGGGCAGCACGCCCTGTATCTCGAAGCCGAACTGGCCCTGCCCTTCGTGCCGCAATTCATCTGGTTGTATCTGTCGATGTACCTGCTGTTCGCCGTGCCGCCGTTTTTCCTGAATCCGCCCGAACTCAAGCGCCTGGCCCGCGAACTGATCGCCGGCACGCTGCTCTCCGGCCTCATTTTCCTGCTCTTGCCAGCCCGCCTCGGTTTTCCCCGCGTCGTTCCCGACGATCCGACGCTGAAAAGCCTGTACGAAGGCATCTTTCTCCTTGATCAGCCCTTCAACCTGGTGCCTTCGCTGCACGTCGTCTATTCGGCGGCCATCGTCTTCGCCGTCATGGCCCGGGCCGGGCTCGGCCACCGCCTGTTCTTCGCCGGCTGGCTGGCGCTGATTGCCGTTTCCACGCTGCTGGTACACCAGCATCATCTGCTCGACGTTGCCGCCGGGCTGGCCCTTGCATCGCTGATGCGTTTTTCCTGGAAGGAATGACATGATCCGGACCCTGCTTCTACTCTGCTGCCTGCTCGGCAGCGCCCTGCCCGCCCTCGCCGAGGAGGCCGACCACGCCATCCACGAGGAATTGCGCGGCGTCCTGAAAACTGTCGAAACGGCAATCAACTCGGGCGATTTCGACAAGATGCTGCCGGTGCTCAGCGAACAGGTCCGGGCGACGCCGATCAACCAGGAATTCCTGAGCGGCCGACCGGCCGTCTCCGCCTATTTCAAGAAATGGTTCGGCCAGGGCGGCTACCTGAAAAAGCTGGAAATGCAGCTCTCGGCCGATGAACTGACCGAACTGTCGGCCGACAAGAGCTGGGGTCTGGTGCGCGGCACGGGCGTCGAAAAATACATCCTGGCCGACGGCCGCCCCTACGAACTGCACACCCGGTGGACGGCGACCATGGCCAGGGAAGCCGACAGCCAGTGGCGCATTCGCGGCATCCACATCGGCACCGACTTCCTCGACAACCCGATCCTGAGCGAAGCCGAACACGCCCTGGGCAAGGCCGCCGGGCTCGGCGCCCTGGGCGGCCTGCTGCTCGGCCTGGGATCAGGCTGGCTTCTTTTCCGCCGGAAACAGAAAGTCTAGGTCGGCTGGCGCGCCCATCGGCGGGGCCGGCCGGACGCCGCGCCAGAGACTGAAATAGACCCGCCAGAACGATGGCTGGCGGGTACTCCGGTCGACGATGGCCGGTAGCTTGTACCAAGGCACTTCCGGCTGCTGGTGATGCGCCAGGTGGTAGTGATAATTCAGCGCCACCCAGCGGAACGGCGGCAATACCTGCAGGTTCCAGGCGCCACTGTGCACGTCGCGGGCGCTCCAGGCATGGTCGGCATACTGCAGCACCGACCAGTGCATGGCAAACACCCAGTAACAGGCCAGCGTGCCCCAGAAGCCAAGATCGAGGAAATGAATCAATGCCGCCTGGTAGGCGAAGGCCAGGGCAATTTCACTCCATACGCGGAGCGGCGGCAGTTTGGCCAGATCGGCGACAAAAGGCCCGAAACCGAGGACCGGCGCCACCTTCTCGACAAAGAAACGCGAGCGGTAGGCCCAGGGCGCCAGGAAATACAGCAGGTTGCTGAACAGCACCGACCACCAATAGACACCGAGCAGGTTGCCGAGATAGAGCCAGAGATTGCGCACCAGCTTCGACTGGTGCGGCAGGTAGTAGTCGTAGAGCTCCACGTCGGTGCGGTTGCGCTGGTGATGCCCGGCATGGGCCAGGCGCTGCATCGAAAAAGAAGTCGGAAAAGCCCAGCCACAGACGATGCCGAGGATCTCGTTGGCCGTTTTCGAGCGGCAGCCGACACCATGCACGGCCTCGTGCATCATCGCGAAAGGCGTGTTGTTGATCAGGCAGAAACCCCAGACGCCGAGCAGCGCCCAGGCCAGGCCGAGATGGCTGGCCGCCCACAGGCAGACCCAGCTGACGCACAAGGAAACGACAAGAACCACGGTGTTGAGCAAACCAGGCATGACGATTACTCCCGAAAAACCGGGCGCGTGCCCGGATGACCATGTTTTCGCCGGGACTGGCGAATGAATCCGAATACCGGTAAAGCAATGCACCCAGCCAGGCCGCCGAGCACGACGGCGGCCGTCAGCCAGGGACCGGGCAAGCCCTGCCGGTGAACAAAATATTCCAGGCCGGCGACAAGCAGGCCGTAAGCCGCACCGAAGCCGCCGAAGAACCACGGCGCGTAATCAAAAACGATGGCTTCCTCGCCCCGGCCGTCGGCCCAGGGCTGGTTGTAGACCTTGAGCATGCCGCTCTGCAGCGCCCTGACCTCGTAGAGAAAATTCCAGAAACCGAGCACCGAACAGAGCACCACGGCGTAGCGCAGCACATCGCCAACACTCTGCGCCGGCTGGCCGTGCAGCAGCCAGGCGAGGCTCGCCGTGGCGCTGCCGAAAACGAAACCGTGCTGCGGCCGGAAACGGCCCAGTTTCCAGCGCGCATCGAATTCCCAGACGCCGCAGATATTGGTCCCGACGCCCGGCACGATGTAGGCCCAGAGCACGGGAATCAGCCAGGCGACGAGGACCTGCGGCCAGTTGCCATACTCGCCCCACCACAACCAGAACGACAGCGGCGCCAGGACGAGCGGCGCGACATAGGGGTAGATGCGGATGAGCGGCATCACTCGAGGCCGAACCTCAGACCGTGTTTCTTGTGCACTTCCTTGCGGAAGAGGCGCGAGTAGCGGTAGAAGGCCCAGGCCCGGCCGAGCGTGCGCAGATTGGTCCGCCAGTCGGAAAAACGGCGGAGCAGGGAGCCGACCGTATTGAACTCGGTGCGCGCCTCATGGCAGGCCGAGGTCAGGGCCTCGGGCGACATCAGGGCGGGCACGAAGGCAGCGTGGTTGAAGCGGTATTCCGGATGCAGCCACCACTGCCCGTCGTAGAGCAGGCGGCCCTCGGCGGCCAGTTGGGCATAGAGCGGCGTGCCCGGATAAGGCGTCAGGATGTTGTAGGCGGCGAAGGTAAAGCGGCTGCGCAGGGCGAATTCGACGGTCGCCGCGATGCTGTCCACGGTGTCGTGGTCGTAGCCCAGCGTGAAGGCGGCCCAGGTCTGCATGCCGTGGTCGCGCAACACGCGCACTTCATGTTCGTAATTGGTGAAACCCGAGAGATTCTGCGACTTGCGGGCCGCGCGCAGGCTGGCCGGGCTGATCGACTCGAACCCCAGGACATTGCCCCAGCAGCCGCTTCTTTCCATGAGGCGCATGAGTTCCGGATCGCGCGTCACGTCGAGGCTGGCCTGGCTGACCCAATGCACATTGAGCGGCGTCAGCGCGTGGCACAGTTCCTTGAGCGCCTTGCGGTCGGAGGCAATGTTGTCGTCCACGAAGAACAGGAATTTGCGCTGCTGCGCCTCGATCTCGGCGACCACTTCGTCGATCCGGCGCAGGTAGTGGCGGCGCTCGAAATACTGGCTGACCGCGCAGAAATTGCAGGCGTAATGGCAGCCGCGCGAAAACTGGATCAGCGAAATGGGCAGGTAGTCCTTGCCGCGAAACAGGTCGCGGCGCGGCAAAACGCCGCCGCCCTGGCCAATCCCCGGCGCCGCGTCGTAGCGCGGCTGGAGCCGGCCCTGGCGCGCATCGGCAACGACCCGCCCCCAGGCGCCCTCGGCATCGCCGACGAAAATGCTGTCGGCGTGCTGCTGCGCCTCGCTGGGCAGCAGCGCGACATGCATGCCGCCGAGAATGACCGGCACGCCGCGCTGCCGGTAGGCGGCGGCAATTTCGTAGGCGCGCCGGGCGGTGAAAGTCTCGACGGTGATCGCCACGAGATCGGTCGGCTCGTCGTAGGGAATGCGCTCCATGCGGTCGTCGTAGAGCGCCAGTTCGACGTCGGGCGGGGTCAGGCCGCCGAGCACGCCGAGCATGAGCGGCTCCATGCGCCCCTCGTCGATGTACAGGCTGTGTTCGCGGCGGCCGATGGTCGGTTTGATCAGGGTAATTTTCATGGTTCAATTGCCGAGCCGGCGCCCCTGCTTGCGATAGATTTCACGGCGCGAAATGAGATTGACGAGCAGGCTCATCGAGGCGCCGAACAGCGAAAAAGGCTGGTCGTTGGCGACCACCCGGCGGGCGATCGACGACCAGGCATAAAACTGCCGGCGCGCCGCAAAACAGCCCTCGGCCAACGCCTCGGCGGACATCCCGGCCGGCCGGAAAATCGGCGCGCCGTAGCGGTAGCCCTCGTCCAGCCACCAGGCCGGCGACAGCAGCCGGCCCTCGGCCTGCAGCCGGTCGTAGAGCGGCGAACCCGGCGTCGGCGTCAGCGGGTTGAAATTGGCCACTTCGAGACCGGCTTCCAGCGCGAAATCGAGGCAACGCCGGATGCTGTCCGGCGTGTCGTGGTCGTAGCCGAAAACAAAGGTGCCGTAGATGCCGATGCCGCGCTGGTGCAGGGCGCGGGCGACCTGGTGGTAACCGCCGGCGACCTGGTTCCAGCCCTTTTTCATCTGCTGCAGGTTGGCCGCCTCCAGGCTCTCGAAACCAATCAGCACAAAGCGGCAGCCGGCCTCGGCCAAGCGGTCGAGCAGCGCCGGATCGCGCGCCACGTCGATGCTGATCTGGCACGACCAGCGCAACTTGAGCGGCCCGATCACGGCGAGCAGCGCATCGAGCTGAGCGGCGCTGCTGAACAGGTTGTCGTCGACGAAGAAGAGCAGCCGGCGCCGACTCATGCCGACCAGTTCGGCGTGCAACTCCTCGGCCGGCCGGACACGGACATGGGTCCCGTAGAAGCCGTGAATGGAGCAGAAATCGCAAGCGAAGCGGCAACCGCGTCCGTACTGCACGAGCTGGACGGGCGCATAGGCCTTGCCTGCAAAAATGCCGCGCTCAATTTGGCAGCCGGCCAGCGGCGCCCGGTTGTCGCTGCGATAAATGCGCTGCAGGCGGCCGGCCGCCGTATCGGCCAGCAGGTTTTCCCAGACCCCCTCGGCATCGCCGACAACGACAGCATCGGCATGCGCTAGCGCTTCCTCGGGCAGGAAAGTCGGGTGATAGCCGCCCATCACGACGCGCCGGCCCTGCGCCCGAAAATGGTCGGCCAGCTGGTAGGCGCGGCGGGCCGTGAAGGTCTCGACGCTGAAGGCGATCAGGTCGGCATCCAGCGTCTCCGGGATGGCTTCGACCCGATCGTCAAAGAAGCTCACTGCGTGGCCAACGGAGCGCGCCGCCAGGATGCCCATGGCAAGCGGCGGCATGGCATCGCCGCTACGGTAGTCGCCCATATTCGGGCGGATCAGGGCGATTTTCACAGGACAGCTGCCTCGGGCTGGGCTGGCCGGCCGTCGAGACTGGCCGGCGCAGCGAAGCTGACGGCGTAGATCCAGCTGCGATAGGTGGCAGGGCGGAAATGACGAAGCAACCCCGCCAGCCAGGGATGACCGGCATGCAGGGCGAAGCTCAGGGCCGCCGTCGGGCACCGGGCCAGCGCGTCCTCGATCAATTCCGGCACGGCATCGGCGAGGACAGGGGCAACGGCGAAAAAGGCCAGCGCCGACTGGTCGAGCGGCCGTCCGACCGGCGGCAGCGGCAGGCGCCCGGCGCAGCGCGCATACAGGTTGTAAGCCGGCAGCAGCGGCCCGAGCGGCCAGCGGTAGGCACAGGCGACGACCTGCTTGTAGGCCTGCTGGTTCCACAGCGCCATGCTGGCGACGATGGCGCCGTCGCGTTCGACGACATGAAAACCGGCACCGCTACGGCAGGCGATCTCCGGCGTCAGCGCTGGCGAGAACTGCCAGGCGCGGGCCTGCTCGTTGTAAAACCGGCACAGCCCATCCAGACGATCCTCAGTAACAGCTTGCCAAAACCCGTGCCGCCGGCCACGCCCGGACGGCAGCGCCAAAGTCACCAGTTCGTTGAGCGGCTCATAGTGCGGCATGCCACGCAGGCCCGCTTCGAGCAGACGGCGGGCCGGACGGTTTTCGCTGGCGACCGCGGTGTACCAGAGGTCCGCCGCCGGCTGGGGCGAGAGTCGGCGGATCGAGGCATAACCGTCGCGCAGCACACGCAGCCGGTGGCGATAGGCCGGAGCGACGCGCAGGGCGCCGAGATAGCTGGTTTCGCCAGGCTGACCGTCGACATGCACGGGCTGTTCGGCGCAGTTGTACATGCCGACCGGCGTGTTTCCCTCTCGCGCCAGCACCGCCCAGTCGCGGCCGAAACGATTGGCGCCGGCAAAAAAATCCGGCTCGCGCGTCATCGCCATCGCCACCCAGGACGGCATCGGATGGTCGCGCAACAACTGGCGCAGGATGGCTTCATCGGCCGGGCCGGCCAGCGCGTAATCAATCATGCGCACTCCAGCAACGGCCATTCGGCCGTTTCGTCACCCAGCGGATAGCCGTTGCGCAAACTGACTTCGTTGCGGTGCATGGCGTTGATCGGGAAGAAATTGCGCCACATGAAGGCATCGCGGGCATTGCCCAGGCTGCGCCGGAGGATGTTCGGCCAGGCATAGAAACGCCGGCGCGCCGCGACGCAGCCGGCGGTCACCGCCTCGGGCGCCAGGCGCTCGGGGACGAAAGGCAGGTCGTTGTAGCGGTAGCGACGATCCAGCCACCAGGCGTCGAAACGCAGCCGGCCCTCGGCCTGCAGACGGGTGTACAGCGGCGTGCCGGGAAAGGGCGTCAGGTGATTGAAGGCGGCGAGATACATTTTCTGTTCCAGCGCGAAATCAACGGCTTCGTCGAAGGAAGCGGCCGTATCGTTCTGGTAGCCGAAAACGAAGGTGCCGTAGACACCGATGCCGTGCCGGCGCAAATTGGCCAGGGCGCCGGCATAGCCGGTCTTCATGGTGTTGAAGCGCTTGTTCATGGCGCGCAGGTTGTCGGCGTCGAGCGACTCAAAACCGATCAGCACACCGCGGCAACCGGCCTGCGCCATGGCTGCGACGAAGGCCTCGTCGTGCGCCGCGTTGATGCTGATCTGGGTGATCCAGCGCGTTTTCAAGGCGGCGAGCTCGGGCAGCAGTTCGCGCCCGGCTTTCATGTCGCCGGCAAAATTGTCGTCGACGAAGAAGAACAGTTTTTTCTCGGCGCGCAAGGCGCTCAGTTCGCGCACCACGTCTGCGGCCGGCCGACTGCGGTAGCTGCGCCCGAAAAAAGTCTGGATGGCGCAGAACTCGCACGGAAAGCGGCAGCCGCGCCCGGTTTCGATGAGACCGATGGGCAGGTAGCGCTTGCCGCGAAAAATCGAGCGGTCGACGACGATATTCGCCAGCGGTCCACGTTCGCCCTGGTAGCGCGACTGCAGCCGGCCGTGCGCCAGGTCGTCGAGGACTTCCGGCCAGATCGCCTCGGCTTCGCCACAGACGATGGCTTCACCGAAACGCGCCGCCTCGTCGGGCACCAGACTCGGGTGAAAACCGCCGAGGATGACCGGTACGCCGCGCCGCCGGTATTCGCTGGCGATCTGGTAGGCGCGGCGCGCCGTGTAGGTTTCGACGGGAATCGCCACGGCGTCGGTCGGCGCGTCGTAGGGAATGCCTTCCAGGCGGTCGTCGTGGAAACTCAGCTCGACGTGGGCCGGCGTCAGGCCGGCCAGCGTGGCGATCGGCAGCGGCTCCATCTGCCACGAACGAATATAGCTTTCGCCCGGCCGATGGCCGATGGCCGGCTGGATCAGGGTCAGCCGCATACGGTCTTCGGGGCGTCCGGGGTGGGCTGCGCAGCCGCGCCGAACAGCGGCGGCAGGGTCTGGATCGGCCAGTCACAGGTGTAGTAGCGGTGCAGGTTGTGAGCGTAGAAACGGTAGCCGAGGTTGGCGGAGAGGGCCAACGGCTGGAAATTACCCGCCTTCCACAACCGGCGGGCAATTGCCGACCAGCGGTAGACCTGCTTCCAGGCGCGCTCGTGGCCTTCGGCGAGTTGCTGCACCGACATCGCGCGCGGCTGGAAGACGACGTGCTGGCCGTCGTACTGCTCCCAGTCGCGGGTCAGGATGCGGCCCTCGCTTTCCAGGCGGGTGTACAGCGGCGTGCCCGGGAAAGGCGTGAGGACGGCAAAACGCGGCAGATCGACGCCGGCGTCGATGGCGAACTCGACCGTCGTGTCGAAAACCTCGGGCGTGTCGTGATCGAGCCCGAAGACAAAGCAACCCTGGACGGCGATACCAAGCTGGTGCAGGTCGCCGACGAAGCGCTTGAAATCGACCGACTCGTTGAATTTCTTCTTGGCGTCCTTGAGGCTGTCCGGCGACACCGTCTCGAGACCGAGCAGCAGGCCGCGACAACCGCTGCGCGCCACCAGTTCGAGCAATTCTGTGTCGTGCGCGAGGAGTACCGTGGACAGGCCGAACCACTGCACGCCGAGCGGGATCAGCCGGGTGAATAGTTCCCGGGCGTATTCACGGTCGGAGATCAGGTTGAGGTCGACAAAAATGAGCTTTTTCTGGCCGACCCGCCGGATGTCCTCGATCACCCAATCGACCGGCTTCTGGTACTGCTTGCGTCCCCAGGCGGTCGGCGCGACGCAGAATTCGCAGTCATGGACACAGGAGCGCGTCGCCTCGAACACCGCCGAAGTCAGGAACTGGCCGGGCGCGAACAAGTCGCGGCGGGCGAAGGGCATGGCCGGCCGATCCAGCGAAAAATCGGGCGCCTGGTCATAGCGCGGCTTGAGCCGGCCGGCCGCGTAGTCGCCCAGCAATTCGGGCCAGCTGTCTTCGGCATAGCCGACGCAGACGGCATCGGCATGCTGGGCCGCTTCAAACGGCAGCAGCGTGACATGCGGGCCGCCGAGCACGACGGTCTTGCCGGCGGCGCGCCAGGCATCGGCCAGTTCGTAAGCGCGCACCGCCGTGCCGGTAATCACCGTGATGCCGATCAGGTCGGCCTCGAGCTTTTCCGGAAGCGGCGCGTTGCCCTCGTCGTACACCTCGATCTGCGCATTGAGTTCGGGCGGCACCAGGGCGGCCAGCGTGGTCAGGGTCAGCGGCTGGTAGCGCAGCGATTTCTTGAAGATGCCGCCGCGCGCCCGGTAGAGCGGGCCCTTGGGCGAAATCAGGGCAATTTTCATCAACTTTTCTCCTCGAACAGCGGCAACCAGAATTCTTCCCGGCGCAAGGCCAGGGGTTTGACATCACCGAGGCGCACGCCGCGCGCCATCAGGGCCTGTTCCAGCCGACCCAGCGCATCCGGGCAGTGGATGGCGCGCAGCGGCGCCAGTTGGCCGAGACGCCGGGCATAGGTATATTGCGGATTGGTTTCAAGGGCGGCCTCAAGGGCAGCCAGGCGACTGGCATTGAGCGCCTGCCCGGCAACCAGCACGTAACCCGGCTGGCCGGCATCCGGCAGGAGCATGGCAAAGCCCGGCAGATCGGCCAGACAGCGGGTGACGAAGGGCTCGTCGAGTTTTTCGCCGACCAGGTCGGAAGTCAGGGCGCCGCGCCCGATGAATTCGAGGATCGCCCTGCCGTCGACGTTGCGGCCGGCGTAGCGCACCTGGTCGCCGGTCTGGTAGCGATAGAGACCGCTCGCCGTCGTCACCACGACCTCGTAGGTCTCGCCCGGCGTCAGTTCGTCGGCAAGGTGCAGTTGGCCGGCCCGGGCGAATTCATAAAAACCGTGCGGCGTCAGGACCGGCCGCCCGGCCGCGTCGGGCACGCTGACCACGCATTCGGTGGACAGCAGACCCTTGGGCTGGATCCTCACCCCCGGTAGGCGGGCCTGCAATTCTTCGGCATAACGCACCGCCGCGCTGGAAGCCCAGCAACTGACCAGCTTGAGACGCGGCCAGCAGGCCAGGGGATCGGCAATGTCGTCGAGCAGGCGAAGCAGGAAGGTCGGGCTCCATACCGAGATCAGTTCGAGATCGCTGGCGGCGCGCAGGGCGGCCAGCGTCTGGCGGCGCCATTCGGCAACATCGCCAAGCGCGGCGACGCTTGGCGATACGGCGCTTTGCGCGAGCAGCACGCGGCCGGCCGCCGCGCCGAGGTAGGCCGCATCGGGCAGGCCGAGTGGAATGCCGCCAATGTCTTCGGCCGGGCGTGTCGCCGGGCTGATCGAGAAATAGGCCGAACCGGTAATCCCATGTTCGCGTACCGTTTCGGCCAGCCAGGGGACGACGGCCGCCTGGAAATCGGCCAGGCCGCGCGCCGAGTAGGGAATCAGCTTGGCGCCGCCGGAACTGCCGCCAGTGCGCTCATAGGCGACCGGCCGACCGGCGAACAGCACGTCCGCCTCGCCGGCCTGCAGGCGCGCCAGCCAGGGCGTCAGATCCTCGTAACTGCAGAGCGGTACCCGGGCGCGAAAATCCTCAAGGGTCAGCGGGCTGCCGCAAGCCGCCAGATAGGCGCAAGCGGCATTGCGCGCCAGCATGTCTTCCAGCCAGCGGCCGGGAGGCTGTGGCAAAACGGCCTGTTCCAGTTCCGGCCAGCAATTAGCCCGCATGCTCGCCCCCATCCAGGGCGCGGCGGAAAATCCGGGCGGCCAGCGGCTTCATGTTGCCGGCCTCGATTTCGCACAGGCAGACCAGTTCGTCACCGGTGCGAAAACCGGGATTACGCTCGAAAAAGAAACGCACGGCCGGCTTGCTCAATTCCTCGGGCGTTGCCTCGGCCAACTCCGGCCGCAAATGGCCCTGCGAGACCGGGAAATGCACGATGCCGCGCGCCGCATCGAAACAGCTGCCGTAACGTTCGGCTGCCAGTTGTCTGGCGAGGGCCTGCAGTTCGGGTTGCGGCGTTTGCCAATGGGGAAAAAAATCATGGGCAAAAACCGACAGATATTTGAAAGTCCGGTGGCCCTTGACGAGCAGGAACCAGTACAGCGGCGTGCTCGGCGCCTGGCGGCGGATTTCGCCGATATGGGCGAGCCAGGCGAAAGCCAGGGCCTGCTGACCCCAGTGGGGGCGGGCGACGACGGTATCGCCGGAATACACGATGCGAACAGGCTGAGCATGTCTGGTTGCGGCATAGCTCATGATCAGGGTGAAGCCAACCAGCTCCCCGTCATGGAACAGAAGCAGCGCCTCGTCCTTCTCCCGGAGATCGTCGCCAAAGCGCTGAGGCGAACTACCGGCGTAGAGCGCCAGATAGAGCTCGGTCATCGCCCGGATCTGCTCGGGCGACAAGCTGTCGACCGGGCAAACCCGGGTGGTGTAGGCGGAAGGCATGGTGGAAGACGGCGCCGCTGATTATCGTTCGGCGCCGCGCAGCCCGGCCACCTGCTGCTGCAACATCTCCGCCGTCGCCTGGGTGCCCGGCATGGCAGCGCCGACGCGCAAGGCGATGCTGGAGAACACCCCGCGCCGGAAAGGCTTTTTCATTGCCGCGCCATCGATACGCGAGAAGAAACTGCCCCACAGGCCGGACAGTGCCATGGGCACGACCGGCACCGGGTTTTCCTTGAGGATGCGGGCGATGCCGGAACGGAAGGTCTGCAGCTCGCCATCCGGCGTCAGTCCGCCTTCCGGGAAGATGGCGACCAGTTCGCCATTGGCCAGGGCGGCCGCCACTTCGGCGAAGGCCTTTTCCATGAGGACCGGGTCTTCCTTGGCCGAGGCGATGGCAATCGCGCCGCTGTGCCGGAAGATGTAGTTGAGCAGCGGGATGCGGAAAATCCGGTGATCCATGACGAAGCGCACCGGGCGCGGCGCGCAGCCCATGATGACCAGCGAATCGACGAAACTCACATGGTTGCAGGCGAGTACGGCCGGGCCTTCTTCCGGGATGTGCTCGAGGCCTTCGCTGCGCAGCCGGTAGGCCGCCTTGATGAGCAGCCAGGCCATGAAGCGGATGAGGAATTCCGGCACCAGACGGTAGATGTAGATCGCCACCAGGCCGTTGAGCACGGCCGCGATACCGAACAGTTCCGGGATATTCAGGTGACCGTCGAGCAGGGCGCCGGCGGCCAGTGCGCCGCCGACCATGAACAGCGCATTGACGATGTTGTTGGCGGCGATGATGCGGGCCCGCTGTTCCGGCGCGCTGCGCACCTGGATCAGGGCATAGAGCGGCACGATGAAGAAGCCGCCGAAGGCACCGAGCATGACGAGGTCGAACAGCACGCGCCAGACGGCCGGCACGCTGAGGACGCCGAGCAGGCTGTGCGCCGTGACGCCAACCATGCCGATCGGCGAAGCAAAATACAGATCGATGCCGAACAACGTCAGGCCGATCGAGCCGAAGGGCACCAGGCCGATTTCGACATGCTTGCCGGACATCCGCTCGCAGAGCAGCGAACCAAGGCCGATGCCGACCGTGAAGGTGGCGAGCAGCAGGGTCACCGTCGATTCGTCGCCGCCCAGCACATTCTTGGCGTAGGCCGGGAACTGCGCGAGGAACAGCGCGCCATACAGCCAGAACCAGGAAATGCCGAGAATCGACAGGAACACCGAACGATTCTGGCTGGCAAAACGGATATTGCGCCAGGTTTCGCTGACCGGATTGAGGTTGATCTTCAGTTCCGGCACCGGGGCCGGTGCCGTGGGAATACCGCGACTCGCCAGGTAACCGGCAAAAGCCACGACCAGGCCGCCGAAGGCGATCCAGGCCGGGTGGTCGACCGAGCCGGCGAGCAGGCCGCCGGCCAGCGTGCCGATCAGGATGGAAACGAAGGTGCCGGCCTCGATCAGCGCGTTGCCGCCGATCAGTTCATCGGGATGCAGGTGCTGCGGCATGATCGCGTACTTGATCGGCCCGAACAGCGTCGAATGCAGGCCGAGCAGGAACAGTGCCCCCATCAGCAGGCGCAGGTCGTGCATTGCGAAGCCGACAGCGGCGACCCCCATGATCAGCATTTCCAGCACCTTGACCAGGCGCGCCAGTTTCGCCTTGTCGTACTTGTCAGCCAGTTGCCCGGCCGTCGCCGAAAAGAGGAAAAATGGCAGCATGAAGATGCCGGCCGCCATATTGGCCAGCAATTCGGCCTTCATCGTCGTCCATTGCGCCGTCTGGAAAGTCAGCAGGACGACCAGGGCGTTCTTGAACAGGTTGTCGTTGAAGGCCCCGAGAAACTGGGTGACGAAAAAGGGGCCAAAGCGTTTGGTCTTCAGCAGGTGAAACTGGCCGCTCATGATTTTTCTCCATTTTTGGCCTGCGCCCGACGCCGGCGCTTGATGTGCAGACCACCGAGACCGAGGAAGGCAAAGAAGCCGCCGTAGCCGGCCAGGGCGTATTGGGAGGGCAGCGCTTCTTCAGGCGGTGCGGCCGGATCCTTCATCTCGGCCGGGAAGGGGCGCTCGTCGTTCGGGACGATTTTCCAGTCCGCCTTGTCGGCCGGCGTGCGCGCCATGAACTCGTCGAGCGAGGCGACCGGCGCCTGGCCCATGGCCCGCGACGACGGGAATTGCGGAATGCGCACATAGAGCAGCGCCTCGATGTCCTCGGCGAGCATTTTCTCGTAGGGCGTGGCATTCGCCGGATTGGCGACCAGGCGCTGCAGGATGTCCTCGCCGGCCGCCGTGAAGGCGACGAAGGGATAGAGATTGGTCTTCTCGGCCGACAGGTAGTCATAAGCCTTGCGCCCGTGATCCAGGCTGCGTTCCTTGACGGTCATGTAGGGCAGCGCGGCGACGGCCTTGAGGCGCCCGCCGGGGCCCTGTTCGGGAATGTTCCAGCCGAGCGAGCGCAGGGTTTCGAGATTGATGCCGGCGCAATTCGAGGTGGCATGGTTGTAGCGAAAATCATGGCGGTAGAAGTGGTTGAACACCCGACCGATGGCTTCCTGGTAGAGCGCCGGAGCGCGGCCGTCCTTGAGCACGGCGACCAGCATGTAGCTCGGTCGGTACCAGGACTGGCCGCTGTTCAGGTCGGTCTGGTAGGCATCCATCGGCAGCGTCGAGGCGATGATGCCCTTCTCGCTGACCGAATCGAGGTTGTAGAAATTATTGACCAGCCAGTCGTCCCATTCGCCATGCGGGCCGAAACGGCCGGTGGCGACGGCGAAATGGCCGCCGTGCGCCTCGTCGTCATCGCCCTGGGCGCCATTGAGCACAAAGGCCATGACCGGCTTGCCGGCCAGGTCCGGCGCTGCCCCGCCCTTGCTCCACAGCAGGCGACTGGCCAGGGGCTGCGCGGCACCGCCGCTCTCGGCGCGGATCAGCTGGCTCAGCGACTCATCGGCAGCCAGCGGCTTGGCTGGCAAGGCAGCAGTCAGCGCAAAATCCTCGGGCCACAGGGTGCGCGCGGTGAAGCGACCATTTTCCAGCTGGCCGCGCGCCTTGATGCTGCGCCCGGCAAAGTAGCTCAGGCTGGCATCGTTGTAATACGAGAGATTGCTGGCAATTTTCGGCACCACGGCAAACGGCAGTTTTTCGCCGGCCGCGCCCTGCAGCGCATCGCCATTGGCGGCCAGTGCACCGCGCGCCACCTGCGGCGAACCGATCCAGACCAGGCTCGGCCGGCTGCCTTCCGGCTTGCCCTGGCGCGCCGCGTTCCACTGGCGGATATCGTCCTGGGCCCGCAGTTTTGCCTCGAAACCGGCCGGCTGCGCCGTCGGCACGGCAAGCTGGTCGCCGCGGAAATACCACAGGGCCTGCGGCGGCGTCGGGCAATCGCGGCAATCGCCATTGCTCAGACGGAAATCGGCCGCGCCATAAAGGCCCAGATTACCCACGGCCAGTGCATCGTTGACCGCGCTTGCGGCAAAGCCTGGGGCGGCCAGCAGGGACAACATCCCGGCGGAAAGCAGGCGGGAGGCCAGGGGAAGGACGGGTCGCTTCATTGCAGATTTCTCCTTGAATATTTCAATTTTTATTTGGCAAATACAGGGCGGCATCAGGCCCGGCGGGCGGCGAAAACGCGCCGGGTCTGGAACACGGCCGGGGCGAAAGAATGGCCTTGCCAGGTCAGCAGGCGCTTCAGGCTGAAGTCGAAAAGCAGCGGATTGTGCTGACGCAGGACTTCGAGGTCATTGACCGCGCCGGCCGGCAACAGGCCGGCCTTGGCCAGGCTGTTTGGCGAGGTCAGCGGCACGATGCCGGGCAGCGGATAGTCCGAGCCATGCAGCAGACGGTCGTGCAGGTCGCCGCGTTCGAGCAGCGTGCGGATGATCACCGGCTGGCGGTTGCGCTGGGTAATGGCCGAGATGTCGCCATAAAGCAGCCCCTTGGCACGCGGCTCGGCCATCAGTTTGAGGAAGAGATCGAAGCTGGGGCGACGAACCTTGCCGTCATCGTCGACATCGCTGCCCAGCGAAGCGCAGTGGGCAACCACCACCTTGACCCCGGCGTCGAGCGCCCGGCGCAGGCGCAGCGGGTTGCCGTAAGCCTGGGTGTTGCTGCCCTCGACGGCTTTTTCCTCGCCGCAATGGACGATCAGCGGCGTGCCACTGGCGGCCAGCGTGCGGTAGAAAGCATCGCAACGCGCATCGGCCGGGTCCATGCCCATGGCGGCCGGCAGCCATTTGACGGCGCGCGCGCCGTCGGCGACGGCCTGTTGCAGATGTTCGACGGCATCGGCCCGATAGGGATGCAGGGAAGCCACCCACTCGAAACGTGCCGGAAAATCGCGGGCCAGCTTGGCCGCCCAGGCATTCGGCACGAAAAAGGCGGAATGTTCGGGATGCGCGTCGCCCTTGCCGTCGTGAAAGCGCTCGAAGGCGAAGAGCATGACCTTGAAGCCGGCCGGCATCGCATCGCACAGGTTGAGCAGGCGGGCGACATAGGCCTGGTCGACCTTGCCCGGCGCATTGTGGGCGCAACCGGCATTCATGTAGAACAGGCGCTGGGCGTAATTGAGCGGATGCAGCAGCGAGGACAGTTGCGGCCCGACTTCGATGCCGCTGCCGCCGTCACCCAGACCGGCGAGGTGCACATGGCAATCCCAGACTTCGGCCGGATCGAGCCCGGCCCAGGCCTGCTTGAGCCAGGGACTGTCGAGCAGCGGGCCGGGAATGGCCGCCCGGCAGCTATTCACCACGACCGGCCGGGCCGCGCTCCAGCCGGCTGCCGACAGGGCCGCACCGCCGCCGAGCAGGGCGAGGAAGCGACGACGGTTCATCGACAGGGCCATCAGACAGTCTCCGCCATGCGCTTCAGGGTCACGTAATCGGTCTTGCCGGTGCCAAGCAGGGGCAGCGCCTCGACCAGCTGGATCTTGCGCGGCACGGCCAGTTCTGGCATGCCGAGTTCGCGCGCCTTGGCTGACAGTTGCTCGCGGCCGAGTGCCGGGTCGGTGGTAAATAGCACCAGGGCTTCGCCCTTGCTCGCATCGGGCTGGCTGGAGGCGGCATGCATCAGGCTGGGCGAGGCGGCAACCGCCAGTTTCTCGACCACTTCCAGGCTGACCATCTCGCCGGCAATCTTGGCGAAACGCTTGACCCGGCCGACGATCCTGACAAAGCCATCCTCGTCGATATCGACGACGTCGCCCGTTTCGTACCAGCCCTCGCCGAGATCGGAAACCGGCGGCTGCAGGACGCCCGGCTGGTCGCCCTTGAGATAGCCGGACATGACGTTGGGACCACGGACATGCAGGATGCCACCCTGCTCGATGCCGGGTACCGACACCAGGCGCGACTCGATGCCCGGCAACAGGTTGCCGACCGTGCCGCTGCGGTAGGCCATCGGCGTATTGACGGCGAGCACCGGCGCCGTTTCGGTCGCCCCGTAGCCTTCAAAAATGCGCAGGCCGAATTTCTCGAACCATAGATTGCGCACGCCATCCGACAGTTTTTCGGCGCCGGCCACGACATAGCGCAGGCGGTAGAAGTCGTAGGGATGGGCGAACTTGGCGTAATTGCCGAGGAAGGTCGAGGTCCCGAAGAGCACCGTGCAGCCGCGGTCATAGGCGAGCTCCGGAATCACCCGGTAATGCAGCGGCGAGGGGTAGAGGAAGAGGCTGGCGCCATTGAGCACCGGCAGCAGCGCACCGGCCGTCAGGCCAAAGGAATGGAAAATCGGCAGCGCATTGAGCACCTTGTCGTTGACCGAGAAATCGATCACCGAACGGATCTGCGCGATATTGGCGAGGATCGCCCGGTGCGACAGCACGACGCCCTTCGGCTTGCCTTCCGAGCCGGAAGTAAACAGCACGACGGCGGCGTCTTCCGGCTGGGCCGGCAAGGCATAGGCGCGCGGGAAGTGGATGGCCCACAGCATCAGCCACAGCTTGTCGCCAAGGCCAATTTTCTCGCGCACATCTTCGAGATAGACCAGTTGCACGCCCGTCAGGCCGGCCAGCTTGTTGCCCAGCTTGGCCTGCTCGACGAAGGCGCGCGAGGTGACGATGGTCCTGATTTGCGCGGCATCGCAGGCCGTCTGCATGGCATCGACGCCGGCCGTGTAATTGAGCATGGCCGGGATGCGGCGGCGAGCGCTCAGGCCGAAAATCAGGCCGAGGGTCGGCACGACATTGGGCAGCAGCAGGCCGAGCTTTTCGCCGGGTGCCGAGATGCGCTCGATCTGGCGACTCAGGATCAGCGCCATCTTGAGCAGGTCGTTGTAAGAATACTCGACCTGCTTCATGTCCTCGAGCAGGCGGCGGCCCCGACCGAAAATGCTCATCGCGTCACAGAGGGCCGAATACAGCGTCTGGGTCGGCCGCGAGACGAAGACCATCTCCTGCATCAGCCGGCGCATCGCCTCGCCCGCCTTGTGACGGCGCAGCTTGGCGGAAGCCGCTTCGGGCATCGGGAAGGTACGCTCGGGCAGCACGGTCAGGCGAATCTTGGGAAACAGCACGCGCGGATGCTTGCCGGACAGGCGCGAAAAATAGCTGCGCGAGGCGCCATCCATGCGCACCGGCACGACCGTCGCACCAGTCTTGGCGGCAACGAAGGCCGGACCGTCGTACACCTTCATCAGGCTGCCGGTCAGCGTGATCCGCCCTTCCGGGAAGATGACCACCGGGCGGCCGGACTCGATCAGACGAATGACCTTCTTCATGGCCATCGGGCTGGCCGGATCGACCGTCAGGTAATCGACCTGCGAAAGCAGCAGGCGGAAATACCAGCGCTGGGCAATCGCCGTATTGATCACGAAAACCGGATCGATCGGCAGGAACAGGCCAATCAGCAGACCGTCGAGGAAAGATTCATGATTAGCCACGACAAGCAGGCGCTCATGGTTGAAATCGGCCTCGCGAACATCCAGCTCGAGACGGAACAACAGGCGGGCCAGGCCGCGCAACAGGGGCCGCAACAGCTTGCGCATCAGGAATTTTCCTTCAGGTAATCGAGAGCATTGGTAAAGGTCGCTTCAAGCGACTCGCGGTTGATCCAGAACCAGACTTCCTTGCCAATCTTCTCGGAAGCCAGCACGCCGGATTCATGCAGAATTTTCAGGTGGTGTGACACCGTCGACCGGGCCAGCGTCGACACTTCGGCAATCTGTCCGACATTCAGCCGCTCGCCCGGCTCGAACAACAACAGCATGCGCTGCCGGTGTTCGTCGCCCAGGGCAACGAAAATGCGGGACATTTCTTTCCACTCGGGAGGGATGGCACGGGAGTAATCATTTCTCATGTCGATAATCTTAGTTACATCGATATGTACATGTCAACACCCGGCACCGAATAATATCGCCAAACATCCTGCCAACCATGCGACAAAATTCATAAAGTTCGCGAAGACGGCCACCCGAAGGGGGAGTACAAAGAAGCACCATGACAACGGTGATATGATCCCAAGCTATTCACAACAGACCCCGGCCACCACGCGCGCCATGGCAATACCCCTTTAGCGCGGAGCCGGCAGGCAGACTACAATCCTCCTACCCAGCTGCTACCGCCCCTGCAATCTCCTCTACCCAATGCGCCTTTCACGCTCCGAATACCTCGACCTGCCCGATGTCCGCCTGCATGTCCGCCGCTGGGGCAACCCGCAGGCCCCCATGCTCTTCCTGCTGCACGGCTGGATGGACGTCTCCGCCTCCTTCCAGTTCGTCGTCGATGAACTGGCGCGCGACTGGAATATCGTCGCCCCCGACTGGCGCGGCTTTGGCAATTCGCAATGGCTGAACCGGCCGTACTTTTTCGCCGAGCACCTTGGCGACCTTGAGGCCATCCTCGACCGCTACGCACCGCAGGGCCAGGTCCGCCTGGCCGGGCACAGCATGGGCGGCATCCTGGCCTGCCTGTATGCCGGCATCCAGCCGGAACGCGTCGAAAAGCTGATCACGCTGGAAGGTTTCGGCATTGCCCCAACCACGCCGGAAATGGCGCCAGAACGCTACGGCCAGTGGCTGGGTGCCCTGCGCCAGCCGCCGCGCATGCATGCCTATGCCGACCGCGCCGCCTTCGCCCGCCGCCTGCTGGCCAGCGACCGTTTCCTGACACCGGAACGGGCCAATTACCTGGCGCGTCACCTGGCGCGCATCGGTGATGGCGAAACCAAGGGCGGCCAGCGCCGGCACGGCATCATCTGGAACGGCGACCCCTGGCACAAGGCGCCCGCCCCCTACCTGTTCCGCCTCGAGGAATCGATGGCGATCTGGAAACAGATCACCTGCCCGGTGCTCTGGGTGGCCGGCCGCCAGTCCTGGGTAGTGCGCGATTTTGCCGCCCGCCCGGGTGACTGGGAAGCACGCCAGGCCTGTTTCGCGAATATTGAGGAAAGCTGGATCGAGGAAGCCGACCACATGCTGCACCACGACCAGCCGGCGGTCGTCGCCAGCATTATCGAGGACTATTTCGCGGCGCCGGAAGGCTGACCGTCAGACCCTGTGCTTCCAGGTGCAGGTGCTGACGGGTAAAAGGCTTGCTCCGCCCGGAAAGGCGCAGGGCAAGCGCCGTTTCCCAGTGGTGAGTCGGCAAATAAGTCGAAATATCGCCGATCAGGGCCAGCGCCAGAAGGAGGATGGACAGGCGCGTCAGCCAGGGGCGGTGCGTTGGATCGCTCAGGCTGTTCAGCGCGACCCAACTGACCATAAAACCGGCCAGCCAGCCGAGAAGCGCTTCGCTGACACTGTGCGCGCCGAGCACGACGCGTGAAACAGCAACCAGGGCGCCCAGCAGCAGCCCTAATACGGCTCCGGCCCGGTTGAAAGGCCCGCGCAGGGGTGCCCACAGCCAGGCGAACAGAATTGGCAGGACGGCGGTGGCGAGCAAGGCATGACCGCTGAGCCCGGTAAAATCGATGGCGGCAATGCCCATACCCCAACCGATGAACATGACTTTGGAAAGCAGCGCAATGCCCGCCGCAACGGCCAGAGCCAGCAGCCAGTTCCGCAAGGCGGCGCGCTGGCCGCACGTCCATAAGGCAATGGCGGCTATCAGGACCAGCGGCAAGACGATGCTGGCCGTTCCCAGATGCGTAATGACCGGCCAGATGGGGCCGCTTGAAATCAATTCAGCCATCGGCCGACTGTCCTTCGAAAATATCCGGGTCGCAAAGTCTAACCCGTCCGGAAACCCGGCAATGTGACTGAAAGTGCCGGCGATCAGGACTTCAGCAATTCCTCGCGAGCCCCGAGCCAGCGCTTGAGATGGCGCTCGGCCAGGTCGGGATGTTGGGTCAGCATTTCTTCAGCCACTTCACGCGCCATTTCGACCAGGTCGGCATCCATTTCGAGGTCGGCGTAGCGCAGCAGCGGCACGCCGCTCTGCCGGGCCCCGACGAATTCGCCGGGACCGCGGATCTGCAGGTCCTGGCGGGCTATCTCGAAGCCGTCGGTGTTCTCGAAAATGATCTTCAGGCGCTGCCGCGCGATTTCGCCGAGCGGCCCGGCGTAGATCAGCACGCAGCTCGATTCGTACTGGCCGCGCCCGACCCGGCCGCGCAGCTGGTGCAGTTGCGACAGACCGAAGCGTTCGGCGTGCTCGATGACCATCAGGCTGGCATTGGGCACATCGACGCCAACCTCGATCACCGTCGTCGCCACCAGCACGTCGATCTCGCCAGCCGCGAAGGCGGCCATCACGGCCTGCTTCTCGTCGGCCTTGAGGCGGCCGTGCACCAGGCCAACGGTCAACGCCGGCAAATCGGCCGAAAGCGTTTCATAGGTTTCCTGCGCCGTCTGCAACTGCAGGGCTTCCGACTCCTCGATCAGCGGGCAGACCCAGTAGGCCTGACGGCCCTCCTCGACCAGTTTCTGCACGAAACCGACGACATCCTGACGCCGGTTGTCGGCAACCAGCCGTGTCTTGATCGGCGTCCGGCCGGGCGGTAATTCGTCGAGCACGGTGACGTCAAGGTCGGCGTAATAACTCATGGCCAGCGTGCGCGGGATGGGCGTCGCCGACATCATCAGCTGGTGCGGATTCGCCCCCTTTTTGCGCAGCGCCACGCGCTGCGCGACGCCGAAACGATGCTGCTCGTCGACGATGGCCAGACCCAGCTTGGCGAAATCGACGCCATCCTGGATCAGCGCATGCGTGCCGACCACCAGTTGCGCGTCGGCTGCCGTTGCCGCCAACTGTTCGCGCTTGGCTTTCGACTTGAGGCTGCCCGACAGCCAGGCGACCTTGATGCCGAGCGGTGCCAGCCAGTCCTTGAGCTTGAGGTAATGCTGTTCGGCGAGGATTTCGGTCGGCGCCATGAAGGCGGCCTGCCAGCCGGCCGAAATGGCCTGACAGGCGGCGAGCGCCGCGACGATGGTCTTGCCGGCGCCGACGTCGCCCTGCAGCAGGCGCTGCATCGGGTAGGGCTGGGCGAGATCGCCGGCGATTTCGGCCATCGCCCGCAACTGAGCGCCGGTCAGGCCGAAGGGCAGGCTGTCGACCAGGCGGGCACCGAGATCGTCCTGCGCCACCAGCACCGGCGCCCCCTGCTCGCGCCGGGCCAGGTAGGCGCGGCGCAGCGACATCTGCTGGGCGAGCACCTCGTCGAACTTGACCCGGCGCCAGGCCGGGTGATTGCGCGCGTGCAGGGTGTCGAGATCGGTACCCGGCGGCGGCCGGTGCAAAAAGCGCAGGCTGCGCGCCAGGGCGGGCAGCTTCAGGCGCTGGCGCAATTCATCAGGCAAGGTATCGGAGAGATCGCCGACCTCCAGCGCCTTGCCGACCAGCTTCTGCAAGGCCGAATTGGCGACGCCAGCCGTGGTTGGGTAAACCGGCGTCATTTCATCAGGCAACGGCTCGTCGTCGCGCACCTTGTGAAAGCGCGGGTGCACCATCTCGGCGCCGAAGAAACCGCCGCGCACCTCGCCGAACGCACGCACTTTCGCCCCGATCGCGAGCGCCGCCTGCTGGCTCGGGTAGAAGCTGAAGAAGCGCATGACCAACTCGCCGCTATCGTCGAGCGCCCGCACCACCATCTGCCGGCGCGGCCGGTACTGCACCTCGCAGCTGCTGACCACCACCTCGACCAGTACCGCTTCACCCCAGGGCGCGTGCGCCACCGGCGTGACGCGCGTTTCATCCTCGTAACGCAGCGGCAGATGCACCAGCAAATCGGCCTCGCAATGGAGGCCGATCTTGGCGAGCTTCTTGAGCAGCGCCTCGGGCGCCCGGATCGCTGGCGAAGCGGGCGGCACGGCAGGGGCCGCAGCCCCGGCATCCGGCATCAGCCGATGACCATCACCGCATCGGCCTCGACCAGCGCCCCGCGCGGCAGCTCCTTGACGCCGACGGCGGCGCGCGCCGGGAACGGCTCCTTGAAGTACTTGGCCATGGTTTCATTGACCTTGGCGAAATTGGCCAGGTCGGTCAGGAAGACGTTGAGTTTGACGACATCGGCCAGCGAGCCGCCGGCCGCTTCGGCCACCGCCTTGAGATTCTCGAAGACGCGAACGATTTGCGCATCGATACCGTCTACCATCTGCATGGAAGCCGGATCGAGGCCGATCTGCCCCGACAGGTAAACGGTATCGTCGACGCGCACAGCTTGTGAATAGGTGCCGATGGCAGCCGGCGCGTTCGGGGTGGCGATGATGGTTTTGACCATGTCTGCTTCCTGTCCTGAAAATTCAAAAACGCTATTTTAGACCTGACCTGCCATGAACCCACGCATCGAATCCCTGGAAAAAATGCTCGACGGCCCGCGCGACGGCGCCCTGCTCCGCTTTTCGCTGGGCAACGAATACCTCAAGGCCGGCAATCCAGCCACCGCCGGAAAATGCTACCAGGCGGCGGTCGACCGCGACCCAAACTATTCGGCTGCCTGGAAGGCGCTCGGCAAGGCGCTCAACGAAGCCGGCGATACGGCCGGAGCGCTCGCTGCCTATGAGCAAGGGATTGCTGTCGCCGAGGCGCGCGGTGACATTCAGGCGGCGAAGGAAATGAAAGTGTTCATCAGGCGGCTCAAGATGGCCCTTGAGCCAGCTGCAACACAACAAGAATAGATTTCACGGACTTCCGAAAGGCCTGTCATGCGTGTCATTGATACAGACTGGAAATCCTGCCAACGCAATCTTTTATCCGGAAACGCTCAATTATGTAGAACGTCATCCGGATATCTTCATATTTGCTTACAAAATGGCCCGGCATGGCAGTCAGCCGGGCCAGAGGCTGGCGCGTTAAGTGATTACATGACACCTACAGGCCAGCCCCAATGACGCTCCACCCCATCTTTTCCCGCCTTGCGCTTGCCGCCGTCCTGCTCGGCAGCCTGGGTGCCTGCACCGTGGTGCCGGCCTATCCGGCGGGTTACCGGGCGGCACCGGTCTATGTCGAGACCTATCCGGCGTATCGCTCCGGTTATCCCGGCACTTACTACCAATATGATCGTCCTTACTACGGCAACCGCGGTGATCACCATTATCGCGAGGCACCGCGTTACCAGGAACAGCGCCGCTCCAACTCACCTTTCGACGACGCGGCGCGCGCTCACCGCGACGTCCGACGCAGTCTCGGCTTGCCGCGCCTACCGGGCATGCCCTGATCAGGACTCAGTGCTTGCCGGAGCGGGGTGGCACCAGCACGGTTTCTACGCCAAGTTCCTTCAGTTTGCTCTGCGCCGCTTCGGCTTCCTGACGGGTCTTGAACGGCCCGACCTGAACACGGGTTTCCAGTGTTGAGGGAACACCACTCAGGGTCAGTTTGGCATGCAACTCCTCGGCGCGCTGCTGGCTGGTAAACACGCCAGCCTGGAGCAGGAACCCCGAAAACAGGCGCGATGCGCCGGATGGCGGGACAACCACGGTTGGACGGGTATCGACGGGACGCGCTGCCGGCTTGGCAGGCGGCACGGCAACACTTTCCGGCGCCGTGTTAACGATCGGCGCCGCCGTGGATTCCGGAACCGGGCGCAGCACTTTCGGTTCGGGCGGCACTTTGGGTTCGGCCGGAACAGGTGCTGACACCACCGGTTTGAGCAAAGCGGGGGCCGGCACATTTGGCCGACTTTCCTGGCGCGGCGCGACTGTTTCCGGTTTCGCTTCGGGCACGGGCGTTGACTGTGCCGCAGGCTGCGGCGGCGGTGGCGGAATTTCAGCCACGACCGGCGCGGGAACGGGCGGCTCCGGCAACTCGCTGGCCGGCGTGACCGGCTGTGACAGCGCTTTTTTCGGGGCGACCGGGACCGCCTGGGTAAACTCCGGTTCGTCCGATTCCTCGGGCGGCGTCGATAAATAATCGAAAAAGGCCAGGACACCGAGCAGGATGGCGACCAGCACACCGGCCACGGCCAGCCGCTTGATCAGCGTGTTGCGCAGATCGGCGGCGCTTTCTTCGGGCTCTGTCACTTCGGGTTTATCGACCATCATTCACCTCAACGCTCCTTGCTCTTGGCCAGGGCAACAACCAGCTCAGCCTCGGCGCGGGCAATTCCGCAGCGTTCGGCAATCATCGCCGGCTCGTAACCGGCGGCGGCCATCTGCATCGCGTCACCGTAGATCGGCGAAACCGATTGCGTGGCACGCACATGGGCCATTTCCTGCAACATGTCCTCGCGCAATGCGGCCAGTTCGCCACGGATGGCATCGAGCTCTTCCCTCAGCTGGGAAACTTCCTGCGCCAGAGCCTCTCCCGAGTTGTCCGCGGTTCTGCCGGGCTCACTCTGCCAGACATCCTCAAGCGGAGTATCGCGCCCGGAAGTGGCGGGCGGCTCAGGATCAAGCGGCAACCCGGGGTCACCTGTGCTTGCCATGACCGGCGATGCCGGCGGTTCGGCTCGCCTGTTGCGCAAGCGGCGCATGCGCAACAGGACAAAGGCCATGTAGATCGCGACCAGCGAGATCAGGGCAATCACAGCTTCGCGCATGCCCAGCACCACGCCGCCCAGATCCATCGACAAAGGCCTAGAACCCCATCGAATACTGGAGACCGACGATATGGGCGCTGGCGTCGTATTTCCCAGCCAGGGTTTCGGTACCAACCCCGGTCACGGTCTTGGTCTGGTTAATACTCGGATCATTGACGTAGAGATAGGAGTAACCGAGATCGACCTTGCCGCTCTTGCCCATGTTCCATTGTCCGCCCAGCGACAGCCAGATCCGGTTGTTGTCCGGCACACGGGCCGAACGGTAGGCGTCGGTGGTCGGCGTCCGGTCATAGGCAATGCCGAACTTGAGCTTCATGGCATCGCTGGCCTGATAGGCCGCGCCCCAGGCCAGGCGCCAGGCATTGCGGTAATTGAAGGTTTCACCCGGCAGGGAAGCGCCATTATCACGACGATATACATCGAGCGTTTTCAACGAACTCCAGCGGGTGTAGGACAAATCGCCCATCGCTTCCCAGCGATCAGATACCTGCTGCCAGACGGACAGGATGAAGGTATCGGGCAACTTGACTTCAGTCCGCACCGGGGCCGCCGGGAAACTACCCAGGGTTGCATCCCCTTCCAGGGTGTACTTCATACTGGAACGATAAGAAAAACCGACCCGCATGGCTGGCGACAGGGTGAACAATGCCCCGGCATTCCAGCCCCAGGCCGAATCGCTGCCCTTGAGAGTGGAAAGCAGATTGGCTGTCCCGATAGACGAAAGCTCGGCATCAATGGTCTGATAATTGACACCAAAACCCAGAGAAATCTTGTCGTTTATCCGATAGCCGACGGACGGGTTGTAGTTGATCGTCGTCACTTCCGACTTTAGCGACTGATAGCGCCCGATCCAGTTGCTGTCCTTGTACTCGGTCGCCAGGCCGAAGGGCGACGAGATACCGAAACCAAGGACCCAGTTGGGTGCCACTTGCCAGGAGAAGTGTACGTTGGGTACCGCTGCCAAGCCGCCGGCATCACCGCCATTGCCGCCGGTTCCCGTTGAACCTTCATTCCGGAACTTGTAGCTCGGCCCCACCGCGGCGACGCCAGCCGAAATCTGGATACCGCTCAGTTGCGTCAGGCTGGCCGGATTGTAGAAGGCCATGCTGGCGTTGTCGGCAAGCGCGGCCGAACCGGCATAGGCGTTGCCGACACCGCTGGCACTCTGCTCCCAGAGCTGAAAGGCGCTCGCCGATGCGGCGCCGGAAAAGGCGATCATCAGCATGGCAGGCAGGGTACGCAGCGTCATTTTGTTCATTGCTTCACTCCATTGAGGACGGCTTAACGAGTAACTGCCCGATTTTATTACATTTCGGACAAGTTTTCGGGCGGAACCTCGCGCTTGTTGCCATCCAGATCGATTGCCACGTAAGTCAATTCAGCTTCGGTCACCTTGACGACCACCGGATTGCTGTAATTCCGCTCGGCATACACCTCGACCTTGACGGTAATCGAGGTCCGGCCGACGCGTTCGATTTCGGCATAAAGGCTGACGATATCGCCCACCGAGACGGGCTGCTTGAACAGGAAGGAATTGACCGAAACCGTTGCCACCCGGCCACGCGCCCGGCGCATGGCGGGAATGGCGCCAGCCACGTCGACCTGGGCCATGACCCAGCCGCCGAAGACGTCGCCGTTCTGGTTGAGATCGGCCGGCATGGGCATGACGCGCAGCGTTGAATGCTTTTCCGGCAGGGTGATGCTTTCGCTCGCCATGATTTGTCCAATTTCAAATAGAGCCCTGATTTTCGCGGAAAGCGGCCAGTTTTCATATACTGCCACCACCCGCCCAACTGAAGCCCCCTCGCCATGCGTCATGCCTCCGCCCTCCCCAAGCCCCCAGCCGGCCAGGCCTTGCCGGAAAACCATGTCTGGCTGACCCTGCGCACCCTGTTTCCCTATCTCTGGCGCTACCGGCTGCGCGTCGTTGCCGCCCTGTCCTGCCTGGTTGGCGCCAAAGTGGCCAATGTTGCCGTACCGCTGGTTTTCAAGGACATGATCGACGGCCTTTCGGGAAGCCAGCAGGTGCTGGCCCTACCGATCCTCCTCCTGGCAATGTACGGCCTGCTGCGCTTTTCCACGGCGTTGTTCACCGAACTGCGCGAAATCCTCTTCGCGCGCGTCACCCAGCGCGCCGTGCGGCAGGTCGCGCTGGAGGTTTTCCGTCATCTGCATTCGCTGAGCCTGCGCTTTCATCTGGAACGCCAGACCGGCGGCGTCTCGCGCGATATCGAACGCGGCTCGCGCTCGATTTCCAGCCTTATTTCCTACACGCTGTATTCGATCCTGCCGACCCTGGTCGAGATCGGACTGGTCCTCGGCATCCTGTTCGTCAAGTACGACAGCGGTTTCGTGCTGATTACCGCCATTTCGCTGCTCGCCTATATCGTTTTCACGATCAAGGTCAGCAACTGGCGCATCGACATCCGCCGCTCGGTCAATGAAAACGACTCGGCCGCCAACAGCCGGGCCGTCGATAGCCTGCTCAACTACGAAACCGTCAAGTATTTCAACAACGAAGCCTGGGAAGCGCAGCGCTACGACGAACAATTGCTCAAATGGGAAGAGGCGGCGACGCGTAGCCAGACGACGCTGGCTTTCCTCAATCTCGGCCAGCAGGCGATCATCGCCCTTGGCGTCACGGCGATGATGTGGCGCGCCGCCAGCGGGGTGGTCGATGGCCGGATGACGATCGGCGATCTGGTGCTGGTCAATGCTTTCCTGATCCAGCTCTACATGCCACTCAATTTCCTCGGCATCGTCTATCGCGAAATCCGCCAGGCACTGACCGATATCGAGCGCATGTTCAATCTGCTCAAGGCCAATCGGGAAATCGCCGATGCGCCGGATGCCCGCGACCTGCCGGGCGGGCCGCTGCAGATCAACTTTGATGCGGTGGACTTCGCCTACGATCCGGACCGGGCCATCCTGAGAAGCCTGAGTTTTGCGGTCGCCCCGGGCAAGACGGTGGCGGTCGTCGGCCATTCCGGCGCCGGCAAGTCGACGCTGTCGCGCCTGCTCTATCGTTTCTACGATGTCACTGGCGGCGCCATCCGCATCAACGGCCAGGATATTCGCCAGCTCAAACAAACCAGCCTGCGGGCTGCGATCGGCATCGTGCCGCAGGATACCGTGCTGTTCAACGACACAATTTTCTACAACATCAATTACGGCCGCCCCGATGCCAGTCGCGAAGAAGTTTATGGGGCGGCGCGCGCCGCCCAGTTGCACGATTTCATCGAGAGCCTGCCACAAAAATATGAAACCCGCGTCGGCGAGCGCGGCCTGAAGCTTTCCGGCGGCGAAAAGCAACGCGTCGCCATCGCCCGTGCGCTGCTCAAGAATCCCCCCATCCTGATTTTCGACGAAGCCACCTCGGCACTCGACTCAGCCACCGAACGCGCCATCCAGGGACAACTCGAAATGGCTGCCGTCGGGCGGACCACGCTGACCATTGCCCATCGCCTGTCCACGGTGATGAATGCGCACGAAATCCTGGTCATGAGCAATGGTCACATCATCGAGCGGGGCACTCACGCCGCCCTGCTCGACGCCAATGGCAGCTATGCCCGGATGTGGACCTTGCAACAGCAGGAGGACATGGCCGGTGGCGTTCAAGCTTAGATGCCGCCCGCCCCGCCACATGGCGGCTCGTCGGTCGGCCGGGCGATTGTTGGCAAGCGCCATGGTACGATGGGCGCCGAAAATACCGGGGGTTGGCGCTAGGCCATCCCCGTCGATGGATGCAGAAACGGGATAGCCGGCCGCAATGAACGCAGTACAAGTACTGGTTGTAGACGATGAGGCGCTGAATCTGGAGATTCTGGCCGAGTATTTCGGCTTCGCAGGAGAACCTCCCTTTTCCCCATCCTGCATCGATAGCGGCGAAGGCGCCTGGGCGCTCCTGCAGGACCCGGCCAATCACTTCGACATCATCCTGCTTGATCGCATGATGCCCGGGCTGGATGGCATCTCGCTGCTCCGGCGCATCAAGAGCGAACCACGACTAGCCGACATTCCCGTCATTCTCCAGACTGCCGCCGATTCCGCCGATGAAATCCGGGAAGGCCTGGAAGCAGGTGCTTATTACTACCTGACCAAACCCTATCGACACGATGCACTGATCGCCATCGTTCTGGCTGCATTGACCGACGCCCGGGCCCATGACTCCTTGCGGCGGCGTCTGGACGAGCATGTCGGCTCGCTGCAATTCCTGTCGCGGGCTGATTTCCGTTTCCGCAGCATCGACGAAGCCGGCCAGCTTGCCGCCTTCCTGGCGCAGGCCTGCCCGCATCCCGACCGGGCGATACTCGGCATTTCGGAATTGCTGATCAATGCCGTCGAGCATGGCAACCTCGGCCTCGGCTACGGCGAAAAAGCCCGCCTCAAGCGTGACGACAACTGGCAGGCCGAAATATCCCGGCGTCTGACCCTGCCGGAGAATGCCGACAAGGAAGTCCGCGTCAACATCGCTCGCCAGGCCAATGCGGTGACGCTGCGCGTCGAGGATCACGGCAAGGGCTTCGCCTGGCAGGACTTCCTGCAAATTTCGCCCGAACGCGCCTGCGACCCGAATGGCAGGGGCATAGCACTGGCCGGCATGCTCAGTTTCTCGAGTCTGAGTTATGAAGGTTGTGGCAATATCGCAGTCGCCACTATTTCTTCCGACACGGACACGCCATAAGGCACATCGGCACACATGGGTCAGGTAATGAACAAAATGAAGGTACTGGCGGTCGATGACAACCGGACCAACCTGCATATCCTCCAGGTCTTCCTCAAGAAGCTCGGTCACGATGTGATCCTGGCCGAAAATGGCCAGGAGGCTGTCCGCCGCTTCGAGAATGATGCGCCCGACCTGATCCTGCTCGACATCATGATGCCGGTCATGGATGGCTTTGAAGCTGCGCGCCGGATCAAGGCGGCCCCCCGGGAAAAATGGACTCCGATCATTTTCCTGTCGGCCCTGAACCGTGACGAGAACCTCGTCGAGGGCCTGGATGCCGGGGCCGACGACTATCTGACCAAGCCGATCAATTTTGTCGTCCTCGAAGCCAAGCTGCGCTCGGTCCAGCGTTCGCTCGGCATGCAGCAGGAGTCGATCGACTCCTTGCGGCGGGTCCAGGCCATTTCGGACAACGTCCTCGATGCCATCCTGACCATCGACGAGAACAAGCTCATTGCCTCGGTTAACCGGTCAACGGAACGCATGTTTGCCTATAGCGCCCACGAAATGCTCGGCCAGCCAGTCGGCCTGCTGCTGCCGGCACTGGCCGGCAGCGAGCCCGAGCAACCGGCGGACAACGGCCTGACCCACTTCATCGGACGCGAACGGGAAGGGAAAGGCCGGCGCAAGAATGGGCAAAGCTTTCCCGTCACCCTCGGGGTGACCGAGGTGACACTTGATAACCGGCGCATGTTCATTGGTGTCATTCGCGACACTTCGGCCCAGAAACAGGCGGAACAAAAGCTGCGCGAGAATGCCGCCCAGCTTCAGACCTACTACGATCAAACACAAAACGAGCAGCAGCTAGCCATGCGGCTGATGGAGAAGCAGTTGCACCGGCGCGGCCTGATCGACCCGCATTTGCAATACAAGGTCATCGCCGCCGAAAGTTTCAGCGGCGACATCGTCGCCGCCAGTCGCTCACCGGAAGGGCGCTTCTACGCTCTGCTCGCCGATGCGACGGGACACGGCCTGACCGCGGCGATCAGTGCCCTACCCGTGCTGGCCATCTTCTATCGCCTGGCCCGCCGCAACCATACGGTCCGCGAAATCATCCTCGAACTGAACCAGCAGTTGAAGGAATCCATGCCGGTTGGCCGCTTCGTCGCCGCAACACTGGTCTGCCTCGATGAACAGAAGCACACAGGAGAAATCTGGGTCGGTGGCACGCCGGAAGCCATCCTCATCGACCGCTGGGGCCGTTCCGAACAGGCCTTCATGCCCGCCAACCTGCCCCTCGGCATTATCGACAACGACGAGATGGAGTGTCAGCCCGTCGAATTTACCTGGACGAAGGAAAGTCAGATCGTCTTGTATTCTGATGGCCTGATCGAGGCCAATGATCGCCACAACGTGCAATTTGGCCTCAACGGCTTGCTTGCCGCAGCGGCCAACACGGCGCCGGCCATCCGTTTTCAACAGATCGAGCAGGCGCTCGCCAAACATCTGGAAGGGACGGTCGCCGCCGATGACATTTCCCTGATGGTCATCGACTGCCCTTGATTGACAATTTCGTGAACGAAAAAAAGGCCGGTTTGACCGGCCTTTTTCTTTGAACCCGAAACGCTTACTCAGCGGTTTCGTCGACTTCCACAGCCTCGGTCGGCTCCGGACGATCCAGCAGTTCGACGAAAGCCATCGGGGCATTGTCGCCAACGCGGAAGCCACACTTCAGGATGCGAAGGTAGCCACCCGGACGCTTGGCGTAGCGCGGCCCGATCTCGGCGAACAGCTTGACCACGATGTCGCGGTCACGCAGACGGTCAAAAGCCAGGCGCTTGTTAGCCAGCGTCGGGTTCTTGCCGAGGGTGATCATGGGTTCAACAACACGGCGCAGCTCCTTTGCCTTCGGCAACGTGGTCTTGATGGCCTCGTGCTTGAGCAGGGAAACAGTCATGTTGCGCAGCATCGCCAGGCGATGGCTGCTGGTGCGGTTCAGTTTGCGAAGTCCCAAACGGTGACGCATGGTTAATCCTTTCTATGTTCTACAGGCGTCCCTTGACTGCCCGGGTCGGAAAAAGCTTTAGACTTTTTCCAGACCGGCCGGCGGCCAATTTTCCAATTTCATGCCCAGGGTCAAGCCGCGTGCGGCCAACACTTCCTTGATCTCGTTCAGCGACTTGCGACCCAGATTCGGGGTCTTGAGAAGTTCATTCTCGGTACGCTGGATAAGATCGCCGATGTAGTAAATGTTCTCGGCCTTCAGGCAGTTCGCGGAACGAACCGTCAGTTCGAGATCATCAACCGGCCGGAGCAGAACCGGATCAACCTGGGCCGGCTTGGAAGCCTCGGCAACAGGAGCGGTACCTTCCAGATCGGCAAAGACGGAGAGTTGTTCCATCAGCACGCGAGCAGCGTAGCGAATGGCTTCTTCCGGCTCGACAACACCATTGGTTTCGATGTCGACGATCAGCTTGTCGAGGTCAGTACGCTGTTCAACGCGAGCGCTTTCAACAGAGTAGGCGACACGACGGATCGGGCTGAACGAAGCGTCCAGCACGAGCTTGCCGATGGTCTTGGAATCGCCCAGATTGCGGACGTTACCCGGCACGTAACCACGGCCTTTTTCGACCTTGATCTCCATGGCCAGCTTACCGCCGGGAGACAAATGTGCGACAACGTGCTCCGGGTTGATGATTTCGACGTCATGCGGCAATTCGATATCGCCAGCACGAACAACGCCTTCACCTTCCTTGACCAGATTGAGTGTTACCACATCGCGGTTGTGCAGCTTGAAGACAATACCCTTGAGGTTCAAGAGGATGTCGACGACATCTTCCTGAACACCATCAACGGTAGAGTACTCATGGAGCACACCTTCGATACCGACTTCAGTCGGCGCGTAACCCGGCATGGACGACAGCAGAATGCGACGCAGGGCATTGCCAAGGGTATGACCGTAGCCGCGTTCAAACGGCTCCATCACTACCTTGGCTTGCACGGGCGAAACGCTCTGTACGTCGATGATGCGGGGTTTCAGAAGTCCACTGCTTTGCATGGGCTAAATTCCTCAGCTCAGTGATTACTTCGAGTAAAGTTCGATGACAAGACCTTCGTTCAGGGTAGACGGCAGCTCAGAGCGCTGCGGCATGGCCTTGAACGTTCCCTTGCCTTCCTTGACGTCAACCGCAACCCACTCGGGGAAGCCGCGGGATTCGGCAGCCTCGAGGGCAGCCTTGCAACGCAGGGAAGCACGAGCGCGATCGGTCAGTTGCACCACGTCACCCGGCTTGACGATGTAAGACGGGATATTGACGCGCTTGCCATTGACCAGGACGCCGTTGTGACGAACGACCTGACGGGACTCGGTGCGCGAAGCACCAAAACCCATGCGATAGGCGACGGAATCCAGACGGGATTCCAGCAGTTGCAGCAGGTTTTCACCGGTCTGGCCCTTGCGGCGGTCAGCTTCGAAGAAAGTCTTGCGGAACTGGCCTTCGAGGACGCCGTAGACACGACGGATCTTCTGCTTGGCACGCAGGTGGACGCCGTAGTCGGACAGACGGGCGCCGGATTTTTGGCCATGCTGGCCAGGTGCGTAGGAACGACGCTCAATGGCGCACTTGTCGGTAAAGCACTTTTCACCCTTGAGGAAAAGCTTCTCACCTTCGCGGCGGCACTGACGGCATTTCGGATCGAGATTACGAGCCACTGGTCTTTCTCCTTAAATGCGGCGCTTTTTGGGCGGACGGCAACCGTTGTGCGGTACCGGCGTCACGTCGGAAATGGAGGTGATCTTCATGCCCAGCGCGTTGAGCGCACGGACGGAAGATTCACGACCAGGACCGGGTCCCTTGATGCGGACTTCAATATTCTTGACGCCACATTCCTGAGCTGCCTTGCCAGCGGCTTCGGCGGCGACCTGAGCGGCGAACGGGGTGGACTTGCGCGAACCGCGGAAGCCGGCACCACCAGACGTTGCCCAGGACAGCGCGTTGCCCTGACGGTCGGTAATGGTAATGATGGTGTTATTGAAGGAAGCGTGGATGTGGGCGATGCCCTCAGCCACATTCTTCTTAACTTTTTTGCGAACTTTGGTAGCAGTCTTTGCCATGTTCTGTCCCTATTACTTCTTGCCAGCGATGGCTTTGCGCGGGCCCTTGCGGGTACGTGCATTCGTACGGGTGCGCTGACCACGGCAGGGCAAGCCCTTGCGATGGCGCAGACCGCGGTAGCAACCGAGGTCCATCAGACGCTTGATGTTCATGGTGACTTCGCGGCGCAGATCACCTTCAACAGTGAACTTGCCTACTTCATCACGCAGACGATCCATGTCCGCATCGGACAGGTCTTTCATTTTGGTCGAACGAACGATACCGGCCGCATCACAGATTTTCTGTGCGCGGGTACGGCCGATGCCGAAAATCGCGGTAAGGGCGATTTCAGCATGCTGATGGTTCGGAATGTTTACCCCTGCAATACGGGCCATTGAATCACTCCACTATTTCGAAAATTAACAAATGCCGGACAAAGTCAGGGAATTAACCTTGACGCTGCTTATGACGCGGGTCCTTGCAAATGACGCGTACGACACCCTTGCGACGGATGACTTTGCAGTTGCGGCACACGCGCTTCACTGAAGGTTGCACTTTCATGTTTCACTCCTCGTCTGCAGGGCTTGGAAGCAGCCGTGTTTCCTTACCCTGCGGTTTATTGCGTAGAGAATCTTTACTTGACGCGGAAAACGATCCGCGCCTTCGTTAAATCGTATGGCGTCAGTTGCACGGTAACCTTGTCGCCGGGGAGGATGCGGATGTAGTGCATACGCATCTTGCCGGAGATAAAGCCATGCACGATATGGCCATTTTCCAGTTTGACCTTGAAGGTCGCATTAGGCAGGTTTTCAACAACCTCGCCCTGCATTTCAATGTAATCTTCCTTGGCCATAACTGGTTACTTGATCATTGGTGACCCCTTGAAGTTTGCTTTCTTCAAGAGACTTTCATATTGGTGCGACATTACATAGGCCTGGACCTGGGACATGAAGTCCATGGTCACGACCACGATAATCAGTAGCGAGGTGCCACCGAAGTAGAACGGCACGTTCCACTTCAGAATCAGGAATTCCGGCAGCAGGCAAACCACGGTGATATAGGCAGCGCCGATCAGCGTCAGGCGCATCAGGATCTTGTCGATATAGCGGGCCGTTTGTTCGCCAGGACGAATACCCGGTACGAAAGCGCCACTCTTCTTCAGGTTGTCGGCGGTTTCCTTCGAATTGAAGACCAGCGCGGTATAGAAGAAGCAGAAAAAGATGATCGCCGCAGCGTACAGCATCACATAAATGGGCTGACCCGGCGACAGCGTGCCAGCCACATCCTTGAGCCAGTGCATGGAATCGCCGGAGCCAAACCAGCCGGCAACCGTTGCCGGGAAGAGGATGATCGACGAGGCGAAGATCGGCGGAATGACGCCGGACATGTTCAGCTTGAGCGGCAGATGCGAGCTCTGACCGCCATAAATCTTGTTGCCGACCTGGCGTTTGGCGTAATTGACCAGAATCTTGCGTTGGCCGCGTTCGACAAAGACCACGAAGGCGGTAACGACGACGACCAGGACGCAGATGATCAGCGCGGTCAGCGGGTGCATGGCACCGGTACCCACCAGCTCAAGCAGGCCGCCGATAGCATTCGGCAAGCCGGCGGCGATACCGCCGAAGATGATGATCGAGATGCCGTTGCCCAGACCGCGCTCGGTGATCTGTTCACCCAGCCACATCAGGAACATCGTGCCGGTAACCAGCGTCGTGACGGTGGTCAGGCGGAACAGGAAGCCGGGGTCGGAAACCAGACCAGCCTGCGCTTCGAGCGCCACGGCGATGCCCAGGCCCTGGAACAGGGCGAGAACCAGCGTACCGTAACGCGTGTATTGGGTAATCTTGCGACGACCAGCCTCGCCCTCTTTCTTGAGTGCCTCAAGTTGGGGGCTGGCCACGCTCATCAGCTGCATGATGATCGATGCCGAAATGTACGGCATGATCCCCAGCGCGAAAAGCGTGAATCGCGACAGGGCACCACCCGAGAACATGTTGAACATGCCCAGGATGCCGCCCTTCTGCGAATTGAAGAGATCAGAGAGAACGTTGGGGTCAATCCCGGGAACCGGGATGTGAGCGCCAATGCGATACACAACCAGGGCGCCGAGCAGGAACCACAGACGGCGTTTCAGATCGCCGAATTTGCCGCCCTTGCCAACAGTATTGGGATTTGCTGCCAACGTTCTACCTTTCAGTCTTACTCAGCGATGGAGCCGCCGACTGCTTCAATAGCAGCCTTCGCACCCTTGGTTGCGCCAACACCCTTGAGCGTTACCTTGCGGGTAATCGCACCGGACAGGATAACCTTGACCGACAGGGCATCGCCCGGAACCAGACCAGCGGCCTGCAGGGCCAGCAAGTCGATTTCATCGACCGGCAGACGATCCAGATCCGTCAGACGGATTTCGTAATTGCGGGCACGGGTCAGGGACTTGAAACCGCGCTTCGGCAGGCGACGTTGCAAAGGCATTTGACCGCCTTCGAAACCGACCTTGTGGAAACCGCCGGAACGGGACTTCTGACCCTTGTGGCCGCGGCCGCAAGTCTTGCCGAGGCCGGAACCGATGCCACGACCGACGCGCTTGGCGGCTTTCTTGGAGCCTTCAGCCGGCTTGATGGTATTCAGACGCATGGCTTAACCCTCAACCTTGACGAGATACTGAACCTTCTGGATCATGCCGCGGACAGCCGGCGTATCTTCCAGTTCAGAGGAACTGTTCAGCTTGCGCAGTCCCAGGCCGCGCACGGTGGCGCGGTGGTCCTGCTTGGTGCCGATGATGCTCTTGACGAGCGTCACTTTGATTTTCTTGTCAGCCATGGCTTACCCCTGGATCTGTTCGACCGACAGACCGCGCTTGGCGGCAATTTCGGCCGGCGTGTTGACCTTCGACAGACCGTCGATGGTAGCGCGCACGATGTTGTAGGGATTGGTCGAGCCATGAGCCTTGGCCACCACGTTGGTGACACCGACAACTTCGAAGACAGCACGCATGGCGCCGCCGGCGATGATGCCCGTACCGTCCGGAGCCGGCTGAATCATCACGGTGGTAGCACCATGACGACCAAACACGGTGTGATGCACGGTACCGCTCTTCAGGTTGACCTTGGCCATCTTGCGACGGGCCTCTTCCATTGCCTTCTGAACAGCGACCGGCACTTCGCGGGACTTGCCCTTGCCCATGCCGATGCCGCCATCGCCGTCGCCGACGACGGTCAGGGCTGCAAAACCGAGAATCCGGCCGCCCTTGACCACCTTGGTGACGCGATTAACCGCAACCATCTTTTCGCGCATGCCATCATCGCGCTCTTCAGCCTGTTGCGGCTTCTTGTTTCTTTCAGGTTTAGCCATTTTCTTATCCTTTCGCGGCGATCAGAACTTCAGACCGGCTTCACGCGCGGCTTCCGCCAGCGCCTGAACACGACCATGGTACTGAAGACCGGAACGATCAAAAGCCACCTGCTCAATACCAGCGGCCTTGGCGCGCTCGGCAATCAGCGTGCCAATTTTGGTGGCAGCAGCCTTGTTACCGCCGTTCGGGAGGTCCTTGCGAACATCCTTATCCAGCGAGGAAGCCGAGGCCAGAACTTCGCCACCGGTGGCGGAAATGATCTGGGCATAGATGTGCAGGTTCGTGCGATTAACGCACAGACGCACAGCCTTGAGCTCGGCAATTTTGGCCCGGGTTTGGCGGGAACGGCGCAGACGCGCTTGTTTCTTGTTAAACATATGCCACCCTTACTTCTTCTTGGTTTCCTTGATGACCACCACTTCGTCCGAGTACCGAACGCCCTTGCCCTTGTAGGGCTCCGGCTTGCGATACGCACGAACTTCGGCGGCAACCTGGCCGACCTGCTGCTTGTCCGAACCCTTGATCAGGATTTCGGTCTGGGTCGGGCACTCGACTTTCACACCAGCGGGCATCTTGTGTGCCACGGGATGCGAGAAGCCCAGCGACAGATTCAGGACATCGCCCTGAGCCTGGGCGCGGTAACCCACGCCAACCAGTTGCAGCTTTCTCTCAAAACCCTTGGAAACACCGGTCACCATGTTGTTGAGGTTGGCACGCATGGTGCCCCACATGGCGCTGCCATTGACGGCGCCTTCAACTTTGGAAACCTGGACGCTCTGTCCTTCGACGACGACTTGAACGGCGGGGTGAGCAGCAGCCTTCAGGACACCCAGGGGGCCCTTGACCGTAATTTGCTCACCAACCGTCACTTCAACGCCGGCCGGGACAATAATGGGATTCTTACCAACTCGAGACATGTTTTCTCCCTTACGCCACGATGCACAGGACTTCGCCGCCAACCTTGCTGGCGCGGGCCTTGCGATCAGTCATGACGCCCTTGGGGGTGGAAACAATCGCCACACCCAGACCATTCATGACACGGGGAATATCGTCACAGCCCTTGTAAATACGCAGACCAGGCTTCGAAACGCGTTCAATGCGTTCGATAACCGGGCGGCCGGCGTAATACTTCAGACCGATTTCGAGGGTTGGTTTGCCTTCAGCATCGCGAACGACGAAGTCATCAACGTAACCTTCATCCTTGAGCACGGCTGCGATGGCAACCTTGACCTTGGAAGACGGCATGGAGACAGACGCCTTTTCGGCGAGCTGGGCGTTGCGGATGCGAGTCAGCATGTCCGCGATAGGATCGCTCATAGCCATTTCTGAATCTCCTCTTACCAGCTGGCTTTAACAACACCCGGAACTTCGCCGTTGAAGGCGAGTTCGCGGATCTTGTGACGGCACAGACCGAATTTACGGAAAACACCACGCGGACGACCGGTCAGCTGGCAACGGTTACGCAGACGCGACGGGCTGGAGTTACGCGGCAGAGCCTGGAACTTCAAACGGGCGTCGTAACGCTCCTGGTCGGAGAGGCTAACGTCATTGAAGATTGCCTCCAGAGCAGCACGCTTCTTGGCGTACTGCGCGACCATTTTGCGGCGCTTTTCTTCACGATTGATCAGAGCAAGTTTTGCCATGATTGCCTCAATTCTTGAACGGGAACTTGAACGCGACCAACAGAGCTTTCGCTTCTGCATCGGTCTTTGCGGTCGTGGTGATGCTGATATTCATACCCCGGAGAGCGTCGATCTTGTCGTACTCGATTTCCGGGAAAATGATCTGTTCTTTGACGCCCATGTTGTAGTTGCCCTGGCCGTCGAAACCCTTGCCGGAGACACCACGGAAGTCGCGAACACGCGGCAGGGCGATGGTCACCAGACGATCGAGAAACTCGAACATGCGCGGACCGCGCAGGGTAACCATACAACCGATCGGGTAACCGTCACGAATCTTGAAGCCAGCGATGGACTTGCGGGCCTTCGTCGTCACCGGCTTCTGACCCGCAACCTTCTGCATGTCGCCAACGGCGTTTTCGAGAACCTTCTTGTCGGCCACAGCTTCACCAACACCCATGTTCAGGGTGATCTTGGTGATACGCGGGACTTCCATCACGGACTTGTAGCCGAATTGCTTCGACAGGTCGCCAACGACGGTTTCTTTGTAAAATTGTTGCAAACGCGCCATGAGTGCTCCTTATGCGTTTACCAGTTCGCCGTTCGACTTGAACACGCGAACCTTGCGGCCATCTTCGAGCGCCTTGAAGCCGACACGGTCAGCTTTCTTGGTCGCCGGATTGAAGAGCGCAACATTGGAGAGATGAATCGGCATGTCCTTATCGACGATGCCACCGGCCACACCCTTGACGGGGTTCGGCTTGACGTGCTTCTTGGCACGATTGACACCTTCGACGAGCACATGCTCTTCACCGACACGACTCAGCACGGTACCGCGCTTGCCTTTGTCTTTACCGGTGATGACGACAACGTCGTCACCTTTACGAATCTTTTCCATGTATTTCTCCTTACAGCACTTCAGGAGCCAGGGACACGATCTTCATGAAGCGCTCGGTACGCAGTTCGCGGGTTACCGGGCCAAAGATGCGCGTGCCGATCGGCTCGAGCTTGTTGTTGAGAAGAACGGCGGCA
>JBAQDI010000035.1:0-62574 GCA_049294655.1 Azonexus sp. | reverse complement strand
ACGTTGTCGAGGACGTAGGTGTCGTTGCCCAGACCGCCGATCAGGCTGTCGGCACCGGCCCCGCCGTTGAGCGTGTCGTTGCCTGCCCCACCGTCCAGGATGTTGGCGGCGCCGTTGCCGATTAACTGGTTGTCCAGGGCATTGCCCGTCAGGTTGAAGGCGACCGTATTGGTCAGCGTGCCGTTCTCGACGTTGCCGCTCAGGGTGTAGCTGCCGTTGGCCGTGGCAATACCGATTTGCACGAGGTCCGTGCCCTGGTTACTGAGCTCACTGACCAGGTCGCCGACGTTGTCGAGGACGTAGGTGTCGTTGCCGTCACCGCCGATCAGGCTGTCGGCACCGGCCAGCCCATTGAGGATGTTGGCGGTGTTGTTGCCGGTCAGGATGTTGGCAACGGCTGTCCCGGTCAGGTTTAGTTTGGTGTCCACCGCGCCGCTGGCATCGAGGTTCTCGAAATTGGCGTTGAGCGTCAGCGTCGTCGCATTGGTCAGCGCGATGCTGCCGCTCAGTTGCAGCGTGTCCGTCCCCTCGTTTGCCAGTTCGCTGATCGTGTCTTCGAGTGCAACGCTCATCGCGACACCGCTGCCAACGCTCTTCAGATTGACGAGATAGAGGTCGTCGCCAGCCCCGCCGTTGAGGAGGTCGGCGCCCGTGCCACCATCCAGGGTGTCGTGGCCGGCGCCGCCGTTCAGGGTGTCGTTGCCGTCCAGACCACTCAGGCGGTCGTTGCCGGTATTGCCGCCGAGGGTGTTATTGAGAGTATTGCCGGCCCCCTCGAAGGAGCCGGAGCCAGTCAGAATCAGGTTTTCAAGGTTGTCACCCAAGGTGTAGGAAGCAGAGGAAACGACGGTATCGACCCCGCCGGAAGTTCCGGAAATAGTTTCGATGGCGAGATCACCCTTGCATACATTGTAGGTGTCGTTACCAGCACCGCCGATCAGGGTGTCGTCGCCAACGCCGGTAAGGATGTTGGCGAGCATGTTGCCGGTACCGGTCAGGCCACCAGTCGTTAGAGTGAGGTTTTCAAGGCCGCTGACAAGTGTGTAGTCAAGGGAAGTGTAGCTGACGGAAGTGATGACGGTATCGATGCCGGCAGTGTCGGTGATACTGTCGAACGAGCTATCAACGTAGTAGGTGTCATTGCCAGCGCCACCATTCATGGCGTCAATACCAGTACCGCCATCAAGTGTGTCGTTGCCGCTGTTACCGATGAGGGTATTGTCCAGGAAGTTGCCGATGAGGGAAAAGGCAACGGTACTGCTCAGGGTGGCATTTTCTATAAAGTCGCCGAGAGTGAAAACCCCGGACGAGGCGATCTTGATGATGACTGTATCAGCGGTGCCGGCTGTGTCACCACCAAAATTTTCGTAAATGAGGTCGCTGAAGCTATCGACAACGTAGGTATCGTTGCCTGCGCCTCCGATGAGGGTATCGCTGCCGGCACCTCCATCAAGGATATTGTCGGCATCATTGCCAGTGAGGAAGTTGTTGGCAGAATTGCCGATGAGGTTGAGTTTGGCAGCGCCGGTTTCGGAAACATTAAGATTCTCAAAATTGGCTGCAAGGCTTATGGTCACAGCAGTCGAGAGTGCTGATCCACCATACACGGCGAGGGTGTCGGTGCCTGCAGAAGCAGCCTCGGTCAGGATGTCTTGCACTGCGTTGGTGGCAGTGAGGTCAATGATGTAGGTATCGTCACCAGAGCCTCCGATCAGCGAGTCCGTGCCGACACCTCCTCTCAGAGAGTCATTGCCGGCACCACCGACGAGAGAATCGTTGCCAGCATCGCCAAAGAGAAAATTGTCGCCGCTATTGCCGGTAAGGGTGTTGTTGAGAGAGTTGCCGGCGCCCTCGATGGGATCGGAGCCAGTCAGGATCAGGTTTTCAAGATTGTCACCCAGGGTATAGGAAGCGGATGCGACGACGGTCTCGGTACCGCCGGAAACGTCTTCCAGAGCAATATCGCCGCCTGTTAGGTAATAGGTATCGTCGCCTGCACCACCGATCAGGGTGTCGTTGCCTGCGCCGGTAAGGATGTTGGCAAGCGCATTGCCGGTACCTGTGTGGCCCCAAGCCGTTAAAGTAAGATTCTCAATGGTGCTGCCAATGGAATAGTTATCCGAGGCAATGACGGTGTCTGTACCGGCTGAGTCAGTGATGACATCAGCAACACTGTCAGTGTAGTAGGTGTCGTTGCCAGCACCGCCGTTCATGGTGTCGTTGCCAGCACCGCCATCAAGCGTGTCGTTGCCTGTGTTGCCGATGAGGATGTTGTCGAGACTGTTACCAATGATCTTGAAAGCAACAACACTGCTCAAAGTCGCATTTTCGACATTGTCGGTCAGGGTGTAGCTGCCTCCGGCCGTGGCGATGCCGATTTGTACGAGGTCGGTGCCCTGGTTACTAAGTTCGCTCACTAGGTCGCCGACGTTGTCGATGACATAGGTGTCGTCACCCAGTCCGCCGATCAGGGTGTCGGCACCGGCGCCGCCATTTAATACATTACCGACATCATTCCCGACAAGCTGATCATTACCACTCCCCCCGGTCGCATTTTCGATAACCACACCATAAGAAATCCATATGTTATTAACTGAATATAAATGCGTTCCATATACATCGTTGACATATACTGCATTTCCCAACTTTGATCCATATGAGACACCTGCCCTGAGATCTATCAAGCCCCCTGCTGATGATGTGTAGGTAATTGCATCAATACCACCACCATCCCAAATTGTTTGATGATAGGTTGATGAACCATCATAAACATAATTGGTATTACCAGAATTATAGGAGTAATTAGCGCCATATAATGATTGTATTGCCGCCACATCCAGAACCATTGGCCCCGTTGGTTCATAAGAAAAATAAGTAGCGTTATTTCCTGGCTGAGCTGAGTAACTCATAATGGTAAATGAACGAGAATCCAGACTCGAATCAAGTACCGTATCGTTATAAAAAGATGCAGAAAATGGGTGTTTCAGGCCTAAAGCATGCCCTATCTCATGAACTGCCGTCAGGTACACGTATGACCCTTCTATCCATTGATAGAAGTGAGACGTGCCGTCCGCGTTAAACCAGACATCTCCCCCCGCCGTGTATCCGCCGGGCATATATGTCCAGGCCTGCCCATCAGAAACAGCGCCAGATGCATATGCAAACCGGAGGTCGCCAACCGTCGACGAATTATCAGGAACCTCCACAAAACTTATTTTTGCAACACCGGCCCAGGAAACCAGTGCCTTACGAACCGCTAAAATATCCGAAGGATCCAATCCTTGATACCCACTGACCCAAGGCTCTGCATTAAAGTATGTCGGACCATAACCGGTCATACTATCGGTCGACCAGTATGAAGCAGCATTCGGAAAGCTGTAACTTATTACTTTATTTGACCACTGTGTTCCATAGATTAATGAGTCAACTGCTGCAGTACTGGCAGAACTTGAGTAAGAATACGCGCCCCAAGTGGTGGGAGTAGCCATTTACAAACCTTTATGATGAAACCCAGACCGTCGATGGAGGCTGGCAGTTAACGACATAAAATGAAAGAACGACATTCATGAACATATAGTGCACAACCTTCCGGGCTCGCATACATGCCAACAACATCAACAATCTTTACATTATCAACGCTAAGACGCCATTTCACAATTCAGACAAAGGGCATAATCAAACATACCGTTGGCATTTCGACTTTGGCCTCAACGACTTGAAATTGACCAGTCTGTTAGTGCACGATTCAGCCACTTATCGCTGCTGATTGCTGGCGTAGTCGCCATCCGGTGCGATCTACTCAACTTGACTACAAACCAGCCCCGCCAGCGGCCAATCGCTCTTAAAATACCGGGCATAGACTCTTCGAGGCATTTCCAATGACCCACCTGTCACTGAACTGGCCGCAAAGCGCCGGCGCCCTGCTTGATCAGGCCAAGCAGGGCGGCGATCTGGTCAAGTTGATCATGGCCGGAACGCACCATCTCGAATCCTGGCTGATCGAGAACCGGATTCTGCCGCTGCTGCAGACCCACCAACTCGGCATCCTGCGCTTCGAGGCCGCCCAGAGCGACGACAAGCGCTCGGCCAGCCTCGCACCGTTGCCCGACGGTAGTGCCTTCGCCTGCAATACCGACGGTTTATGGTCAGCACTGGCGAGCCAGGATGCACTACTGGAAATCGAGCATATCGGCGCCCGCTTCGCTCCGGGAGATCACTGGCAGCGCGGCTTTGTCGCCTTTTTCGAGCAGCCGGACAATGTTGCCACCCCCCTGCCGCCGCTGGATGTCGCCCGACTCTGGGAACAAACCACCGGCACCCGGCCTGGCGGCTTTGAACTCGGCACACTGGACCAGATGGAAGCCTTCGGGCTGGGCATCGCCAAAAAATTGCTGCACACCCAGAGCAGGCTCGGGCTGTAGCTAGGGCTTGAAATCAGGAAACAGCACGTCGGTAAATCCGAAGCGCGAGAAATCGCGCATCCGTGACGGGTAGAGCCGGCCAATCAGGTGGTCGCATTCGTGCTGCACAACACGGGCATGAAAACCTTCAACCGTCCGATCGATGACCTCGCCCTCGGGATCGAACCCCTGATAACGGATGCGGCTAAAACGCGGCACTTCGCCGCGCAGGCCGGGTACGGACAGACAGCCTTCCCAAGCATTGTCCTCGTCATTGCCAAGAGGGGTAATGTGAGGATTGATCAGGATGGTCTGCGGCACAGCCTCAGCCTCCGGGTAACGCTCGCTGGCCTCGAAACCGAAAATCACCAGTTGCCGGCTGACGCCGATCTGCGGCGCCGCCAGGCCGACGCCGCCGGCGGCCTGCATGGTGTCGAACATGTCGGCAATCAGGGCATGCAGTTCCGCCGTTGCAAATGCCGTCACCGGCGCCGCCAGCTGCAGCAGACGGGGATCGCCCATGCGCAGAATGTTTCGTATTGCCATGCGAAAAACCTCTTCCGTTCAGTTCTTCCGGTTCATCGGAGCATCATTCACCAGCCCACGCAATTTGGCATCCTCGTGCACAATATGATGGATCAGCCAGTTGCGAAGATAGATCAGGACCTCGAACTGCGCCGTCAGCGGATTGTGATGCAACTCGTCATGGAACATTCTCAGGCGCCGCTCGAAATCGCTGTGCTGGTGCTGCTGGACCCCGATGCCAAGGTAGCCGTGATGTTCCATCATCCGCTCCTCGGCCCGGAAATGCACCTGGGCGTACTGGCTCAAGGCCTTCATGACGCGCGCCACTTCGTTCGCCCCGCGCTTTTGGGAAACGACTTCGAACAGGTCGTTGGTCAAGTCGAACAGGTAACGGTGATGCTCGTCGATGACGTCGATGCCGACACTGAGCCGCTCCTCCCAAGGCACCCAGGCGGACTGCGAAACCTCTGGCCGGATCAGTTCGATAATCTGGTTCGGATCGATGATGTCGTCGCGATACAGCTGGCGAATGCGCAGGATGTCCGGCAAGGCCAGCTCGAAGGCGGCGATGACCTGTGGATCGAAATGACTGCCGGCCTGCTGCCGAACCCACTCGACAGCCTCTTCAATCGGCCACGGCCCCTTGTAAGGACGAGCCGAGGTCAGCGCATCGAAAACATCGGCAACCGCGCAAATACGCGCCAGTAGCGGAATTTCCTCTGCCTTGAGGCCCGCCGGATAACCTTCGCCATCCCAGCGCTCGTGATGACAGGCGGCAATATCCTTGGCCGTCTGGATCAGGCGATCGGCCCCGTTGAGCAGGCGCGAACCGATCTCGGTATGGGTCTTCATGACTTCGTATTCGTCGGCACTGAGCCGGCCTGGCTTGAGCAGGATGGCGTCGGGGATCCCGATCTTGCCGACGTCGTGCATCGGCGCGCAGATGGCCAGCAGTTCCCGCTGATCTTCCGACAATCCCATGGCCTTGGCGATGGCCGTCGAAAAATGGGTCATGCGCATGACGTGCATACCAGTTTCATTGTCCCGGTACTCAGAAGCCGCCCCCAGCCGCCGAATCGCATCGGTACGTGCATCTTCGAGCTCGGCCTCGCGGACGCGCAAGGTTTCGTTGATGATGCAGCGGGAGACCAGCATCGACAGCGCGCCGGCCAGATCGGTCATGAATTCGGTTTCGATGGCATCCGGCACCCAGTCCGGCTCGATGAACAGCAGGACGCGCCCCAGGGGCTTCCCCTCGGCGCTCAAGGGCAGGACAAAACAGGCGGCCTCGCCGACCGCACCCGGTGCCAGCAGGTAGGGATACTGCTCACTCGCCACCACGACAGCAGCCCGCTCGTCGCCAGGAAACCCGCCGTCCGCCCGGGCATTCACCGCGCGCTGCCAGACCGGTGGCAAACCAAACTGGGCAACCTGGGTCAGGCCACCCAGTGAGTTGCGGAGCAGAATGGCGCTACGCGCCCTGACCCGGATAGCCGGCAAACTTTGCAACAGATCGAACAGGCGAACCAGCATGGCATCAAGATCGACATCGACGCCCCCCAGTTTGGTAAGTTCAAAAACCAACCGACTGATTGCCAGGATTTCCTGATCCTTGTCCATCGCGTTCCCTTGCGGCCACCGGAAAATGAGAGCCAGTATCCTACTCGCTCGATGGCTCGGCTCCCATGGACATTAGTCCAATAGCGCGGCAATCACAAAGCCGCTACTTCAGCAGCCCCGACCATGGCTGTTGCGGGTGAAACCGAAACCGCCACCACTGCCGCTACCCGGCACGATGCAGATGGTCATCGCCAGAGAACGGGCCGAACGGTTGAGATCGGCCGGGAACGGAGCAAAGGGAATCGAACGCTCGACCACCGACTTGATGAAGGCGATTTCCTCGGCCTGGTCCGCCATATTGAGTACGACAAAGGATTTCAGGCTGCCATCCGGATTGAGCCGGAACTGCACGGAGGCCTGGCGCACGCCCTGGCTGCGCGGATCGTTTCGGACAAAACCGGCGCTGCGATTGAGGCGCTTGACCAGACCATCGACGTACATTTCCAGACTGAACGGATCGGCCGGTGGTGCATTGGGCCGCATTTCCAGGGTCGCCGAGTCAGCCGCTTCCTGCTGCGCCATCTGGCGGCCGGCCTCGCGCGCCATGGCCAGTGAACGCTGGGCCAGGCTCGGCTTGGGTTCATTGCGGGACTGTGTCGCCAGTTCATCAAGGAAATCGTTCATTTCCCTTTTCTCGGCTACCGACCAGCTCTGGCGCGCCAGCTTGTTGGCCGTCATCAGGCGCGGCAGGGGCTGCGACTTACTCACCGCCCTGGCGCTCTCCCTGGGCTCCGGCGTTTCGCGGCTCGGCTCGGGCGGCCGTTTCGGGAAACGGGGCGCAAGACTGGCTTCAAGGCGCGGCAGATTGTTGCCATGGGCCGGATCGCTGCGCGGGACGAACAGGATCAGGCCGTGGATCATCAGCGAAACGGCGATGGCCCACAGCGGAGCACGCCGTTTGAGAGAAAATTCCTGATCAAGCATTGGCGGCATTTTAAGCTACCCACCCGACAGGAGGCCGTGCCGACTGGTGTCAAATTGTAACCAGCCAGCCCGGAACGCGAAAAAATTTGTTAAGCCCGCAGCGCGACGCCAATTCATCGCCACGAAACTTGTCGCCATTGAACTTGCCGAACCTGACCAACGCCGCCCGACACGGGAAAAGCAATTGACCGCAAAACCAACGAAACACCTTTCCGAAGCCGGGCCGGATGCGAAAATATCAGGCAAACCGTGCGCCACGCCACCGGATAAATCCCCAATATTGAAGGAGAGGAAATCAACATGCTTGAACTCCATATCGGCAACAAGAACTACTCATCCTGGTCGCTGCGCGCCTGGCTGCTGCTCAGGCATTTCTGCATTCCCTTCAACGAACACCTGGTTTCGGTCGCCGGCCGCGACTACAACCCGCTGCTCAAACCGCTGGCCGGCAATGCCCGCGTTCCCTGCCTGCACGACAAGGGCTTCCAGGTTTGGGAGAGTATCGCCATCGCCGAATACTTGGCCGAACAGCACCCGGAAATGTGGCCGGCCGACAGCCAGGCCCGCGCCCGGGCGCGCAGCATCTCGGCCGAAATGCATGCCGGCTTCGCCAAGTTGCGCACCGCCATGCCGATGAACCTGAAATTGAAACTCAAGGGCCGGCCGGCCTCGCCGGAAGTCCAGCGCGACATCGAGCGCATAGTCGAAATCTGGGAAGAAGCCCGCCAGCACTTCGCGACAGGTGATGCCCCATACCTGTTCGGCAACTTCTCGGTGGCCGATGCCATGTATGCTCCTATCGTCTGGCGCCTGCACATCTACAATGTCGCCCTGCCGCCGGTCGCCACGGCCTACAGCGCCGCCATGCTGAGCCACCCGGCCATGCTCGAGTGGTACCAGGCAGCCCTGCTCGAAACCGAGGCACACGTCCATTACGACCGGCTGGCCGATGAATACGGCGGGCCGCGTTGAACGCTCGACCGGGCACGCCGGCAACACCTCACCAGCCATATGCGGTAGATTCGCCCCATCGCAAACCTGCCATGCAATAAGCCGTAGGGTGCAATAAGCCAAAGGCGCATTGCACCTTCGCATTGCACCTTCGCTTTCACCCGCCCACCCATGACCATCACCCCATTCCAGGCCTTGGCCTGCCCCCTGGACGGCGCCCCCTTGCAACGCCAGGGCGCCAGCTGGCGCTGCCCGTCCGGCCACAGTTTCGACATTGCCAGCCAGGGCTACACCCACCTGTTGCCGGTCCAGAAAAAGCGCTCGCTCGACCCTGGCGACAGCAAGGAAATGGTCGCCGCCCGCCGCCGTTTTCTCAACGCCGGCCACTACCAGCCGATTGCTGCCGCCGTCAGCCAAGCCGTGCTGGCCGACCTGCCAAGCAAGGGCACATCCGCCTGTCTCGATGCGGGCAGCGGTGAAGGTTACTATCTGCGTCAATTGGCCGCCGCTGCCGGCGAGGCACAAAACCTCGCCCTGCTCGGCCTGGATATTTCCAAATGGGCCGTGCTCGCCGCCGCCAAACAGGACCCGCGCCCGAACTGGGTGGTCGGCAGCAACGCCAATCTGCCGGTGCTCTCCGGCACCCTCGATAGCGTGCTGTGCATGTTCGGTTTCCCGGTCTATGGCGAATTCGCCCGCGTCCTCAAGGCCGGCGGCCGGTTGCTGCAGGTCGACGCCGGCCCCGACCATCTGCGGGAATTGCGCGAAATCATCTATCCCAGTCTGAAGCCGGAACGCAGTGCCGAAACGCCAGTTCCGCCAGGCTTTCGCTGGTGCGACAGCACCAGCGTCCGCTACACACTGGAGCTCAGCGGCAAGGAGCAGATCGCCGACTTGCTGGCGATGACCCCGCACCTCTACCGGGCGAGCGCCGAGGGGCGTAGCCGGGCGGCCGAACTGACAGCGCTTTCGCTTACGGTGGATGTGCGCCTGACAGGCTTTGTCCATGGCTCGGACAACCGTCCCGGTTGACGTCTTGATGGGGGCCGGGCCGGGACCCGATCGGCATCCGGTTACCGGCAAGCGATTTTTCGGGGCGCGCGCGACAGGGCGGGAACCGGCAACCAAACATCCACCTCTAAGCATTGTCCCGCGCCTGCCGATGCCGCCCCGGCACTCCGGCATTTCTGGCGGAGACAAGGAGGTCCATCATGTCCCTTGCTCAATTTCCGGCGATGCTGATATCCGAAACCGAGGGCTGGTCAGATATCGAACGCAACCATCCGCCCGCCCGCTCCCTGCTGTTCGGCCTGGTCATGCCCCTGTCGATCATTCCCCCCGCGATGTACGCCTTTGCCGAGATGGCCTATCCCGGCGCAGTGTTCCCGCTTTCCGTGCCGGCCATGACCGGCGACCAGTTACTGACCAGCGGCATTGTCCTGTTCCTCGTGCAATTGACCATGGTCTCCTTCATGGCCATGCTGATCCAGCGCATGGCCATGGCCCAGGACCACGACCCCGGTTACGAGAACGCCTATACCCTGGCGGCCATCGCACCGGTGCCCTTGTGGCTGTCGTCATTGGCGCTGCTGGTGCCCAGCCTGACGGTCAATGTGCTGGTCGTGGCCGCAGCATGGGTCGCTTCGGCAGCGCTCATCCGGCATGGCGTGCGGCCGCTGCTCAAAGTCGATGACGCGCGCAAGACCCACTACATCTCGAATCTGGTGACAGCCGCCGGTGTTCTGGCCTGGTTCGGCCTGCTGATCATCTCGGCCGCCCTGCTCAGCATTGTGCAGGGGTTGGCAACACTGTTCTGAAGCCGGGTCAGCCGCGTAGCTGGTGAAAGCTGTCGAGAAAGGCTGCCTTGGCAGCTGGCGGGCTCAACGGCCGGATGCTTTCGGGCAACGGCCGGATGTCCCGCAGATTGGCCCAGGCTTCGGTCGAGTGCGGCATCAGGTCGCGCTTTTCCGTGGCCAGGGCAATCAGGTCGGCGGCCTTGATCGCCGGGTCCGGATGATCGAGATCGACAGCGAAGCGCTGGCCGATGATCTGCATGACCCTCGACTCGATGGCACTGAATTCGGGGAACAGGTTTTTCAGCGGCTTGACCATGTCGCCCAGATAGGCCTCGGCGGCATCGTGCAGCAGGGCCGCCAGGCGCAACGGGACAGGCACCAGTTGCATGACCATCAAACTATGCTGGGCAACCGAATAGAACTCTCGCGTCTGGCCATTGAAGCGACACTGATAGGCGAGGCCGTGCGCGATATCCTCGATGGCCACATCATCGATATGCGGACTGGTCAGGAAAAATCGATGACCGAGAAAGGTCGACACATAGGGGCTGTCCATGCGGGCGCCCTGACTCATGCGCCGAGCAGGCAGCGCTCGACCTTGGCGGCACAGATGAAATCGTTTTCGGACAGGCCGCCGATGGCATGGGTCGAGTAACGCACCCGACACTGCCGGTAGCCGATCTCGAGATCGGGATGGTGATTCTCCCGGTGCGCTATCCAGGCAATTGCATTCACGAAGGCCATGGTTTCGTAATAATTCCGGAACTCAAAGATCTTGCTGATTTCTCCGCCAGCCTGCAGCCAGCCATCGAGATCCGGCAACAGTCGGTCAATTTCATCCTGGCACAAGGGCGGGGAGCCGCCGGCGCATGGGGTACAGGTCTTTTCGCTCAAATTGCAGGCGGCTTGCATGACAGGGCTCCTGGTTGGCGCGCCGGTAACGGTTCAGTCAGGCTCGCCTCAAACTGTGTTCGGGCGACTGGCGGTAAGCAAACTCCCGGGCAGCCTGATTGTAATTGCTGATCCCCTCGACCCGGTCAACCGGCAGAACCGGTGCGGGAATATCGACCGGGATGGCATTGGCCCGGGTCAGGACTTGCGGCGTATTGAAATCCTGCTGGCGGGCAGCGGCAAGGAGCGCCGAATAGACCGGATTGAACAGATTGTTGGCGATGGCACGTACGGCGGGATCATTCACCAGGGCCTGCAGGGCAAGGCTGGCGGCCACGGCACTCTGCCCGGCCGCCAGCCTGTCGGCATTCGGCGCATCGCCTGTTGCCGTTGTCGTCGCGAGCGGGCCGGTTTGAGCTGTGGCGGAGGTAGTCGAGGCGGTCTGTGGCGGCGTCCCGGTTGTCGTTGCCGCCAGGAAGCGCCCCAACTCGGAGAGCCGGACAACACTCGAAGGACTGGCCGGAAGCGCCGAATTACTCGCCGCATTGCTCGCTACATCGCGCGCCGTCGCGGCCCGCTCGACCAGCGGAGTGATGGCGCGCAGATCGGCGAGCGCGACGGACGGGAGGCTGGCAACGGTGGCCATGACCAAGCTCCCGATCAGCGCCTAATGCTTCGTGGCGCGCCAGGCCGAGCTGTAAAAACCGTAGCCGTCATCTTCCGCACGGTCCTGCTCGGCCTTTTGGCGGGCCACCTCATCGACTTTCTTTTCCCAGTAGATCAGTCGTCCATCGTGCTGATCAACCAGCGCCTCGGGATGTTCGGCCAGGAACTGATCGATGAAATGGGTGTATTCGGAGACATAGCCGCGATCAAGATCGCCGGCTGGGCGCCCGGAGCGGTCCAGATGAAACAGCCTGCTGAAGAAATTGTTCATCGCTCTTCCTTTCGCGCCGACTGGCGAACCACGGGTCGCCACGACGCATGACAAGAATGGCCAGTCATTCTGCCATTCAGTCTTTCGAGTCACAGGAAAAGACAAGGTTCCCGGCTTTCACCGCAAGCATTCGTCACTGGCCATGGCATAGCACAGGCTGGCAGGCCAAAGAAAAGGCCAGCACCAGGCTGGCCTTGTTGCATTCTGCATGCGTTTTGCTGGCGCTAGGCCAGACTCTGCTGAGGTATCAGGGAACGTTCGGAAACGATCAGGCGCTTTCTGATGCCGGCACCGATTTTTCGTTCGACTTCCCACATGGCAGAGCCTTTGACGACGGCAACTTGCTCAATGGCGGTTACGACGTCGCCCAGTTTGGTGCACAGATACTCGGCACCGCGTTCGATTGAAGACTTCACTTTCATTCGGCCAAATCTCCCGTGTGTAGTTTTGCGTGAACAATCTTACTTGCCTTGGAACGATGTTGAAACGGGGTATTTCGTATTTGCTTTTAAAAAAGAGGAAGGCCTATCTTCACACCAAACCGGCATCGCGAATTCATGGGCATTGCAACACTTTGTATCGGTACGTTGCAGCCGAAAAATTCGGAAAAATTTTCTGCAAAAGGTACTGGACATTCCGTTTCAAAGGAGTACTCTGGAATCGAGTTCCGGGCAGTTTCAGGTTTATCGGAACGGCAGTTTTTCAGATGACTGGAGGTTTTATGGTTGATAGTCCGCCGCAGTTTGTCGAGAAGACCGAGTAGCACCACCAACGGCGAATAGCCGATTACCAAGGCCATCAGTGCCTTGGTCCAGGATTTACGAAGCCCATACAGAAATGCATGGGCTTTCTGCTTTCTGGCTTGGATTCCTGCTCGCCCTCCAACGGGGAACTAAAGAATCTTCCCCGGATTCATCAAGCCAAGCGGGTCAATGGCCTGCTTGATCGAGCGCATCAGCGCCATTTCGACCGGACTCTTGTAGCGCAGCAATTCCTCGCGCTTGAGCTGGCCGATGCCGTGTTCGGCGGAAATCGAGCCGTTCAGCGCTGCGACCGTATCGTGCACGATGCGGTTAACTTCGGGCTGGCTGGCAATGAAGGCGGTGTTTTCCTGGGCCCCCGGTTTCGACAGGTTGTAGTGCAGGTTACCGTCACCGACATGCCCGAAGGCGACCACGCGGAGTCCGGGAAACTCTTGCGCCAGTGCCGCATCGGCGCGCGCCAGGAATTCGGGAATGGCCGAGACCGGCACGGCGATGTCGTGCTTGATGCTGATGCCTTCGATCTTCTGCGCTTCCGAGATGTTCTCGCGCAATGCCCACAGTCTCGCCGCCTGCGTTTCGTTCTGGGCGAGCACGGCGTCGGCAATGTGGCCGCCTTCCAGCATGCCGGCCAGCCAGTCTTCGACGGCCGCCAGTGGCGCATCGGAAAACTCGGCCAGCACGTACCAGGGCGAGACAGCCGCCGGCCGCTGGCGCTCCGGGATATTTTTCAGAACCAGGCCGAGCGCCGTTTCGGAAATCAGTTCGAACGCCGTCAGTTGCGCATCGAAGACAGTCTTGGCGGCATTGAGCAGTTCGACGGCGGCAGCCGGCGAGGCGATATTCAGCCAGCAGGTGGTCTGACTTTTCGGTCGCGGAAAGAGCTTGAGCACGGCCGCGGTGATGATGCCCAGCGTGCCTTCGGCGCCAATGAAAAGCTGTTTGAGGTCGTAGCCCGTATTGTCCTTACGCAGACCGCGCCGGCCATCCCAGATGTCACCGTTGGGCAGGACGACCTCGAGGCCGAGCGTCAGTTCGCGCGTATTTCCGTAGCGCAGCACCTGGACGCCGCCGGCATTGGTCGACAGGTTGCCGCCGATCTGGCAACTTCCTTCGGAAGCCAGGGCCAGCGGAAACAGCCGATCTACGGCACGCGCCGCTTCCTGCACGGTAGCCAGCGGACAGCCAGCCTCGACGGTGATGGTGTTGTTTTGCGCATCAATCGCCAGCACATGATGCAGGCGCGCCAGGTTAAGGACGACCGCCCTGCCCGCCTCGTCCGGCGTCGCCGCGCCGCACAGACTGGTATTGCCGCCCTGCGGCACGATCGGCGTGTTGGCGGCGGCACAGGCGCGGACCACTGCGGCAACTTCAGCCGTATCGGCCGGGCGGACGACGCACAGCGCCGCACCGTGATAACGGCCGCGCCAGTCGGTAACAAAGGGCGCGATATCGACCGCATCCGTCAGGACGTTGGCCGCCCCGACCGCTTCGGCTAACTGCGCAACCAGTTGCTCAGGCAGACTGGGCGTAGAGGTCATGGTGGTCGGCGTCGACAACCTTCACTTGCAGGAAGTCGCCCGGCTGGGCGTCGAAGAAGCCGTCGAGATAGACCAGACCATCAATTTCCGGCGCATCGGCCTTGGAGCGGGCAATCGTGCCTTCCTCGTCGACCGCATCGACCAGCACCTCGATGGTGGTATCGATCTTGGCGGCCAGCTTGTCGGCGGAGATGTCTTCCTGAACCTGCATCAGCCAGCGGCGGCGGTCTTCGCGCACGTCTTCCGGCAGGAGCAGACCGAGTTCGTTGGCCTTGGCACCCTCGACCGGCGAATAGGCGAAAGCACCGACGCGATCCAGTTTCGCGTCTTCGAGGAACTGAATCAGCTGATCGAAATCCTCTTCCGTCTCGCCGGGGAAGCCGGTGATGAAGGTCGAGCGAATGACCAGCTCGGGGCAGATTTCGCGCCACTTGGCGATGCGTTCCAGCGTGTTCTCGCTGGAACCGGGACGCTTCATGGCCTTGAGGATTTTCGGGCTGGCGTGCTGAAAGGGCACATCCAGATACGGCAGGATCTTGCCTTCGGCCATCAGCGGAATGATGTCATCGACCGACGGGTAGGGATAAACGTAGTGCAGGCGGACCCAGATGCCGAAGCTGGCCAGCGCCTCGCACAATTCCTTGAGGCGCGACTTCACCGGCTTGCCGCCCCAGAAGGCGGTGCGGTACTTGAGATCGACGCCGTAGGCGCTGGTGTCCTGGGAGATGACCAGAATCTCTTTCACGCCGGCCCGCGCCAGGTTTTCCGCTTCGGCCAGCACGTCGCCGACCGGGCGCGAAACCAGCGGACCGCGCAGCGAGGGGATGATGCAGAAGGTGCAGCTATGGTTGCAGCCTTCGGAAATCTTCAGGTAGGCGAAGTGATCCGGCGTCAGGCGCACACCCTGTGGCGGTACCAGGTCGGAATACGGATCGTGCGGCTTGGGCAGGTGGCTGTGCACATAGCCCATGACTTCTTCGGCGGCATGCGGGCCGGTCACGGCGAGCACCGACGGGTGCGTGTTTTGCACGATATCGCCCTTGGCACCCAGACAGCCGGTGACGATGACCTTGCCATTCTCGTTGAGCGCCTCGCCGATGGCGTCGAGCGATTCCTCGACGGCGGCGTCGATGAAGCCGCAGGTATTGACGATGACCAGATCGGAATTGTCGTAGCTCGGCGAAATCTCGTAGCCTTCGGCGCGCAGCCGGGTCAGGATGAGTTCGGCGTCCGAACTGGCCTTGGGACAGCCCAGGGAAACGAAGCCGACGGTCGGCACCTTTTGTTTGCTATTCATGCGGTAAAAACCTTGCCCGGCAAGCCGGAATTCGAAAGGTCGTATTTTACGGGGAATCAGCCCGGCAAACGGTCCAAAGCCTGTTTAAGTGCGGCAAAACATTGCGCATCGATGGCCGTGCCGACGTTCTCGGCCATGATTTCCAAGGTCTTAGGAATGGGAATGGCGCCCCGGTACGGGCGTTCGGCGGTAATCGCATCAAAAATATCGGCCGTCGTGATGATGCGGGTCTCCAGGCAGATATCGGCGGCTGAAATTCCGCGCGGGTAGCCGCCACCATCGAGGCGTTCATGATGCGCCGCCGAAACGCGCGCCAGCTCCGCAAAGGAAGCGATGCGCGAAAGAATGGTCTCGGTGTACATGGCGTGCGCCCTGACCGCCGCCCACTCCTCGTCATCGAGCTTGCCCGGCTTGTCGAGCACGCTGTTGCTGACACCGAGCTTGCCGACATCGTGCAGCAGCGCGCCGCGCTTCAGCCAGCGCCGGCGCTCCGGCGCCAGGCCCAGGGTTTCGGCAATCATGTCGGTATACAGCGCGACGCGCACGCTGTGGCCGCTGGTGTAGGGACTCTTCGAGTCGACCACCTGGCCGAAGGCGGCGGCGATATCGTCGAGGTAATCGTCGTCGAGTTCGGCGACATGCAAGGCCGGCTCCTGGGCCAGTACAGCCGCCCCGATTTCCGGCGAAGCCAGCGTCGCCCAGAAGCCATCGTCATCGGCAATGTTTTCGAAAGCCAGGACCAGTTTCGGATCGAACCAGCGCCCGGAGCGCGTGCGGATTTCGTCGAGCGCGGCGCCCGGCCCGCCCGTCGTATGGAAGACATCGACGACCTGGGCGAGCAGCGCGATCCGGGCAAAAAGCGGTATCGCCTCACCGGCCAGTCCGGCCGGCCTGCCCTGCCCGTTGAAATGCTCATCCAGGCTGTAGATGCCGGCCGCGACGCCTTCCGGGAAGCGCAGCAGGCGGGCGATCTCGGCGCCACGCTGGCAGCGCGTGGCAATCAGTTCATGGGCAATCTCGCTGCCGTCGCGGATGATCGTCAGCGCAGCGCGAAAGCGCTCAGCCAGCCCGGCTTTGAGCCCGGTATGCTGGAGCACGAAATTGAGCACTTGCGGCAGGCTGTCGCCGACCGTCTTGAAATCGCGCTTGAAGGCCAGGTCGTCGGTCAGGTAGAGCTCGCAGATGCGCGCCGCATTGCTGCTGCAGCCGAGATCCTTGAGCAGCAGCGTGTAATAGAGCTCCCACAGCGCATCGTCGTCGAGTCCGACCGCCCGTCCGACGTGCATGCCGATCCAGCAGCAGCGCACGCAATGGCCGGCCGGCTGGCCTTCGGTGATATCCAGCGCGTGACTCAAGGCCGAAATCAGTTCGGAAAGTTTCAACCCCTCAACAGCGGGGGTCGAAACGGCCAGCAGGGAAAGCCGGGTCATGGGCAATGGTGAGTTCTCGACAGGCCCGGCCCCCGCCGGAATCGACGCTGGGCCGGAAATCAGGAAGCCAGCGCCGCCAGGGCCGGCGCGTAGTCCGGCTCGTTCTTGATTTCGCTGACCAGTTCACTGTGCAGCACGCGATCATTTTCATCAAGCACGACAACGGCCCGCGCCGCCAGCCCGGCCAGCGGGCCGCTCTGGATCGCCACGCCGTAGGCTTCGAGGAACTCGCGGCCGCGCATGGTCGACAGGGTCTGCACATTGGCCAAGCCTTCTGCGCCGCAGAAACGGCTCTGGGCGAACGGCAAGTCGGCCGAGATGCAGAGCACAACGGCATTTTTCAGATCGTTGGCCGACTGGTTGAACTTGCGCACCGACATCGCGCAGGTCGGCGTATCGACGCTCGGGAAAATATTCAGGATCTTGCGCTTGCCAGCCAGGCTGGCCAGCGTGACATCGGCCAGATCCTTGCCGACCAGCGAGAAGGCAGCGGCCGGCGCGCCCTTGACGGGAAAATTGCCCGCCACTTCAATCGGATTGCCGCCCAGCGTTACGGTATGACTCATCAGGGAACTCCTTTTCATGCTTTTTGCGTAGTTCTGTGACCACGCCTGCGCCAATCAATTCCCTGAAAATATCAGGCGCCGATCAGCCGGCGCATGAAATTTTCGACATAGGCCGGCCGCAACGGCTTGAGGATGTAACCGACCGCCCCGAGACCGGCCGCCTGAGCCACCATGGCCTTGTCGGCACAACCGGTGACCATGACGACGGCGCTGGCCGGGCTGGCCTCGAGCACCCGTGGCAGGGCCTCCATGCCGCCCATGACCGGCATGTTGATATCGAGGAAAACCACCCTGGGCTGGTGATTGCGCGCCGCCTGCACGGCTTCGGCCCCATTGGCCACCGACTGCACCACCTGCACGCCGCATTCTTCGAGCAGCCCCTTGAGAACCAGGCGCACCGAACCCGTGTCATCGGCGATGACCGCCGTGACTCGCGGCGTGGCCTTGTCGGCCACGGTAGCCACAGGACCAGCAACTTCCTCTTTGGCGGACGGCGGACTGGCGTGATTGGCGACTCGCCGGGTTTCCTCGACGGCCTGCAATTCCCTGACCACCGGCTCCTGGCCGAAGGGCTTGCGGATGAAGCCGGAAGCCCCGGCATCGGCGGCTCTTTCCTCGATCCCCGACTCGCTCGAACCGGTGATGAAAATGACGTCAATCTGCGGCCATTCGCTCTGGATGATCTTGAGCAGACTCAAGCCATCGCGGCCCGGCAGGTTGTAATCCAGGCAGATCACATCCGGTTCCAGCTCGCGAATGCCACTTTCCAGATCATTGCCATCCTCCAGCGCGCCAACCACCTGATGGCCGGTGCTGGCTACAATGGCCGCCAGCACCTTGCGCATGGCAGCGTTGTCATCGACGATCAGGATACGCATCTGAAAAACTCCGGACTTGGGGATAAAGCGGCGGTCGGCCAGGCGCCGCCTTTTTTGCCAAGCTTAGCAGAAGCGCCGACGGCCGGAACAACCGACGGCGCGACCATTCAGGCCCCGGCCTCGTCGGCCGCCGGGTGCAGCAGCGCATCCGCCTGATGCACGCTCAGACCGAAGAGAATCAGCCCGGTCCCCAGCCACAAACGCAGGCCGATGTTCTCGCCATTCAGCAGATTCCCGAGCAGCAGCGCGAGGACCGGCGTGATCAGCGTGATCAGCGCCACCTTCGAGGCTTCGAGATGCTTGATCACGTAGTAATACAGCGCAAAACCGATGACCGAGCCGAAAACCCCAAGATAGACGATGGCCGCCCCCGAACGCGGCGGCACCATGGCCGGCAGATGGCCGTCGCTGGCCAGCCAGACCACGCCGAACAGCGGCAGCGAGACAAGCAGCGAACCGACTGTCGTGGCCAGCGGCGGGCTGTCGTCATCGATACGCTTGAGCCAGACCAGCGAGCCCGAGTAAATGAAGACTGCGATGAGCAGCGCCGCCAGCCCGGCCAGCGCGTGCTCATCGCCGAGGCTGTCGCCATGAATGAATATGGTCGCCAAACCACAGGCGGCGAGCAGCATGCCGACCAGCCGCAAGGGCGTCAGCGAACGCTCGCCCAGCCACAGCGCGGCGAGGATGCCGGTCATCACCGGCGACAGCCCGAAGAGCACGGAAATCAGCCCGGAATGGACATAGCGCGCCGCCCAGTAAGTCAGCGCCATGGCGCCGAACAGCCCGAGGCCGGCGACCAGGTAGGCCTTGCGCGCCCGACCGTGCAGGGGCATGCCGATACGCCAGACAAACACCAGCAAGCCGGCAATGACCACGCCGATCAGCATGCGGGCCAGCACGGCGAACGCAAAATCGACGCCCTGCGTGCTCCATTGCAGGGCCAGTGGCGTCGTCGCCCAGATCAGGATGATGGCGAAATAGGCTGCGGAAACGGACATCATGAACTCCTTAATGCAGGTGCTGCGAAGGGGGATGCAAGGCGGCGTGCGTTGTGCGCTCGACTTCGATGAAGGCGGTGATCATGGCGCGCCAGATCGCCTCGACGACCGCCGGCTCGGCGCCGACCTCGAGCGCCAGCGTCTTGAGACGGTCGATGACCTGGGCGACACGCCACGGCGCCGCCACCTCGCCCGCCGTTTTCTTGAAACGGGCGGCCTGGCTGACGTAGGCACCGCGCTCGGCGATCAGCGCCAGTAGCTGGCGATCCAGGCGATCAATGTGCGGACGAACTTCGTCCAGCGAAGTACAGGTGGCGACTTGCATGGTGGCTCCTCAGCTTGGGCAAGGCAAAAAACAAAAAGGCCGCGGGATTCAGTCCGCGGCCTCTGGAGAATTCGGTGAATAAATACTGCTATCCCGCTCCCGGCCCCGGACCAACGACGACGCGCCAAGCGCGCAGGGCGCGGCGGCAGGCGGACATCGGGAAAGCGGATTTGGCGATAAGCATGGACTGATTCTGAAGGAATATTGTGCACTGCGTCAAGTGCAAATTTAACGGCTGCTGGCCGCCGACGCATTATCATGGCGGACAACATCCTGCCGCCTCAAAAAACCCGCATGACGCAAAGCCAAGCCAACAATCCGCTGCACGGCCTCACCCTCGAAACCATCATCAAGGAACTGCAGGCCCATTACGGCTGGGAAAGGCTGGGCGAGGAAATCGACATCCGCTGCTTCACGCACGACCCGAGCATCGCCTCGAGCCTGAAATTTCTGCGGCGCACGCCATGGGCCCGCGAACGGGTCGAATCCCTGTACCTGTATATGTTGCGGCGCAACAGCAAGGCCGACTGAAAGTCCCTGCTGGTGAAATAGTCATGGCCGGGCCGGCCCCGGCTGGCTATCATGCGCGTCCTCCCCGAAATTTCCGCTCATGATCATCCTCAAGAACGTTACCCTGCGCCGCAGTTCCAAGGTGCTGCTCGACAAGACCTCGGTCACCATCAATCCCGGTGAAAAAGTCGGTCTGGTCGGCCGCAATGGCGCCGGCAAATCGACGCTGTTTGCACTATTGAACGGCACGCTGCACGAAGACGGCGGCGATTACTCCATTCCCAAGCAATGGCGGATGGGCCAGGTTGCGCAGGAAATGCCGGAAACCGACCAGAGCGCGACCGACTTCGTCATCGACGGCGACACGCCGCTGCTCGCCGCCCGCAATGAAGTCTTCGAAGCCGAAGCCAGCGACGACGGCATGCGCATGGCCGAAGCCTACATGGCGCTCAACGACGCCGGCGAACACGATGCCGAAGCGCGCGCCCAGTCGCTGATCCTCGGCCTCGGCTTCAAGGTGTCGGAACTGCACAACCCGGTCGACAGCTTCTCCGGCGGTTGGCGCATGCGCCTGCAACTGGCCCGCGCCCTGATGTGTCCGTCCGACATCCTGTTGCTCGACGAACCGACCAATCACCTGGACTTGGACGCCCTGGTCTGGCTCGAAGCCTGGTTGAAGCGCTATCAGGGCACGCTGGTCATGATCAGCCACGACCGCGAATTCCTCGACGCCATCACCGGCGTCACCCTGCACATCGACAACGCTAAGCTGGTCCGCTACGGCGGCAATTACAGCAAGTTCGAGGACATGCGCGCCGAGCAGATGCTGCTGCAACAAGCGACCATGGCCAAGCAGGCCGAGAAGATCGCCCACCTGCAGTCCTTCATCACCCGCTTCAAGGCCAAGGCCAGCAAGGCCAAGCAGGCGCAGAGCCGGGTCAAGGCGCTCGACCGCATGGAAAAGATCGCGCCGGTGCTGGCCGATGCCGAATTCACCTTCGAATTCCAGGAACCGCAGAACCTGCCCAACCCGATGCTCTCGATGATGGATGTCAGCATCGGCTACCCGCCGGCTGAAGACGCGCCGGCCGGCACGCCGCCGACGACCATCGTGCGCGGCATCAACCGTTCGGTGATGGCCGGCCAGCGCATCGGCATCCTCGGTGCCAACGGCCAGGGCAAGTCCACGCTGGTCAAGACCATTTCCCGCGACTTGCAGGCGATTGCCGGCGACGTCACCGAGGGCAAGGGCCTCAACATCGGCTACTTCGCGCAGCAGGAACTCGACGTGCTGCGGCCGCAGGACACGCCGCTCGAACACATGGTGCGCCTCGCCAAGGAAGCCATCGCCAACGGCCGCAGCAATGTGCCGGGCCGCGAGCAGGAACTGCGCAATTTCCTCGGCACCTTCAATTTCGGCGGTGAAATGGTCAAGCAGCCGGTCGGCACCATGAGCGGCGGCGAAAAGGCGCGGCTCGTGCTGTGCATGATCGTCTGGCAGCGCCCCAACCTGCTGCTGCTCGATGAGCCGACCAACCACCTCGACCTCAACACCCGCGAAGCCCTGGCCGTCGCCCTCAACGAGTTCGAAGGCACGGTCATGCTGGTCAGCCACGACCGCGCCATGCTGCGCTCGGTGTGTGACGAATTCTGGCTGGTTTCCAAGGGCGGCGTCGCGCCGTTTGACGGCGACCTGGAAGACTACCAGCGCTATCTGCTTGAAGAAGCCAAACGGGTGCGCGAAGCCGCCTGAACCAACGACAAAACCCATGAAAGACTATTACGGACTGCTCGGCATCTCGCCCGATGCGACCACGGACACCATCAAGACGGCCTACCGGCGAAAGGCGGCGCAGTTCCACCCGGACCGCAATCCGGAGCCGGATGCCGCCAGCAAGTTCAGGGCCGTCCAGGAAGCCTACGAAACATTGAGCGATACCGAGCGCCGCAAGGTCTACGACGAAACTCGGCGCAGCAGTTTGATCGATGACCCGCTGGCAGTGGCCCGGGAAATCTGGAGCAATTACCTGGGAAACCTGCAGAAATGAAACAATCCTATTACTTTGCCGAGCTCGCCTCGGCCTACGATGCCGAGATTCAGGACCTGCTCAGCGACTCTGAAGGCAAGTCGGCGCTCAAGGCGCGTCTGGCCGAAAAGCGCCAGGAACTCAAGGCCATCCTGCCGATGATCGAATTCAGCCCGGAAATGGTCGTGCCGGTGTTCTACGATGGCCTGACCTTCGACAATCCGAAGGCGATGAGCGCCGCCATCCAGTGCGAACCGGACGATGGCGACTTCCCGAGCTGGGAGTCACTGGCCGCCGACATCAGCTTCGCCAGCTGGGCCCGCCCTCTAGTCGACGCCGTGCTCGGCGAAAGCGCCGGCGAGAACTTCATGGTCACCGTGGCCGGCCTGGAATTCATCCGCCAGTTCGACCATTCCGCGCCGCAGAAGGCAGACGACAGCGACGATGAGGACGCGGAAAAGAACGAGTCAGACAGCGACGACGACGAGGATCGTGACCTCGGCGAAGCCGGCGACGACTGGCTGGCCGACCAGGGCTTCGATTCCAACAAGTCCTGAAGCGTAGCGCACCAAGAATTCGTAAATTGAAGAAGGCATGACATGACACATCCCGTCGTAATCAAGACATCCCAGCTCATTCTGGCCGGCGACATCAAGGGCGCCGAAACCGCACTGACCGCCATCGCCGATACCGAGGGCGACGAGGCCCTGGTCACCCTGCTCGACGATGTCCCGCCCAAGGATCTGCTGGCCATCATGCGCAGCTTCGACGGCTCGAAGCAGTCGGTGGTCAACATGCTGGTCACGCCGGACCAGTTCGCCCGCGCCGTCATCCTCGAAGTCCGCTACCGCGACCAGACCCATGCCGCCCTGCACGGCATGATGAATGCCGTGCTCTTCCGCGAGCCCGAGCTGTGCAGCGAATACCTCGAAGCCATCGGCGAGATCGAGGGCGGCTACGAAGTGCTGGCCAACTACTTCGGCGAACGCGACGACGAACTGCTGGCCTTCGCCATGTCCGGCGACTTCTCCGACGATTACCACATGGATGGCGGCATTGAGGCGCGCTCGATTTCCTGGCTCAACGAAAAGATCGACGAACTCGACGAAGCCCTGCACGAAGGCAATTCGATCACCGGCTCGCGGCCCAAGGTGGCACGCGGCGATATCGCCGACCACGACTGGATGGAAACCGCCTGGGTGCTGCGCTACGAGCTGTCCGACATCTTCGAGCAAATCGTCATCACGCTGCGCGACCGCCTGGCCAAACGCATCGTCGATATCGAGGAAGCGCCCGCTGCGACGAGCAGCCCCCGCCCGGCCCAAGCGGCGGATGACGAGGAATCGGCACTGTAAGGGAAGGCTCAAGTGAACAAATCCGTTGCCATTGCCGACCACGGCCCGTTCTTCGACAAGGCCGTGCGCTACGGGCTCGACATGGGCCTGCTCAAGCCCGACGACATCAGCCGCATGCAAGCCGATGCACCCAAGGGCATCGTCCAGATCGCCGACCATTTCGGCACGGCCTATCTGCGTACTGACCTCGAAACGGCGGTCGCCCGCCTGGTCAACCTGGTCAGCCTGTTCCTCGAAGACAGCAGCAACGGCGACCTGCGCGCCGCCGCCATCTCGCTGCGCGACAACACTTTCCTGTCGCACTCGCGCGGCGGCTCGGAAATGCTCAAGCGCCTGCATGCCATGCCGGGCGAAACCAGCCTGCACCCGCGCCCGGCCGATGCGACAGCGCAGAAATTCTTCGTCAATGAACGCAGCTTCGCCTTCCCGCTGAGCCTGGCCGGCTATCGCGAGCAGGTCCGGCAATGCCAGGCCAACCAGCTCAATATCGATTTCGCCCGCTGGCTGGCCCGCCAACTCGGCGCCACGGCTGACGACTACGAAGGCTACAGCGCCGAGGAAGTTGTCCGCTCGGCCATGCTGGTCCTCCACGTCGGCCCGAAAACGCTGGAAATCCCATCGAAAAGCCAGTTCGTCGCCTTGCTGGCGAGCCTGCGCAAGAAATCCTTCAAGGCCCAGCCCGCGACACTGGAAACCTTCCTGCGCAACGCGCCGGAAGCCTTCGCCGCGCTGACCCGGCAAGCCATGCAGGACTTCGTCGAAACCACCCTGCCCCGCCTGCTGGCGAGCAGCAAGTCAGCCGACGAAATCCTCCACACCGAGGCCCAGGGCGCCTTCTTCCTGCGCGAAATGCCGGAAGAAGACGTCGTCGCCTACGACAAGCTGGTGGCCAAGGAATGGGTGCGCATCACCAAGGGCGACGCCGACGATCCGGCCGTCCTGGCGACCATATTCCTCAACGTCGCGACCGGCCACCCGGCCAAGGCCAGCGCCCTGCTCAAGGACGCCAGAAGCATCATCCAGTCCTTCCGCAACAAGGGCTTCGACAGCGCCGCCGTGCTCGCCTTCATCGACGAGCAGGCGCCGTTCGAGCAGCGCGACGACCTCAAGAACATGTGGCTGCAGGACCTCAAGCCCGACGCCGAAATCCACCTCGCGGACAACGATCCGCAGATGCCGGACAGCTACATGGAACGGGCGCTCAAGTACTTCCGGCAAAACTGCGTCGCCACCTGGAAAGCGGGCGGCCGCTAATCAGGGAGCTCCGGCCGCCGCCCGCTCCAGCGTGGCGATGTCGATCCTGCCCATCTGCCGCATTGCCTGCATCGCCCGTCCGGCCCGCCCCGGATCGGCATCGCCGAGCAGGCGGATCAGCGCACTCGGCACGATCTGCCACGAAATCCCGAAGCGGTCCTTGAGCCAACCGCATTCTCCTGGCAGGCCGCCATCGGCAGTCAGGGCCGCCCAGTAGCGATCGACCTCGGCCTGGTCCCGGCAACTGACGAACAGCGAGAAGGCCTCGCTCGGCTTGAAATACGGACCGCCATTGAAGGCAATGTAGGGCCGGCCGAACAGTTCGAAGGTCGCGCTCATCGTCGAGCCCTCGGGATACGGGGCGCCCGGCCCCCAGCGCGCGACATCGACGATTCTCGCGTCGGCAAACAGGCTGACGTAGAAATTGGCAGCCTCTTCCGCTGCGTGGTCGAACCACAGGAAGGGAGTGATCTTGTCGCCGGGTACAGCCAACATGGGGTTCTCCTCAAGCCGCTTGTGGGCGCGGCAAGGCTTGCAACAGGCTGACGCGATTGCCCTCGGTATCAAAGAAGGAAATGTAGTCACCCACACCGGGAATGCTCATCGGTTCGCCCAGCACTTCGCCACCCGCCTCGCCAATCTGCCGCATGGCAGCCCGCAGGTCGTCCACGGCAATGACCAGCGACGGGTATTGGGCCGGCCAGTCCGCCCGGCGGGGATAGAAGCCGCCGTTGATGGCGCCCGGTTTCGTCGGCCCGGCCGCGTCGCATTCGGTGGTCGCGGCGAGTACGTAGTTGCCCATCTCCTCCCCCAGCAATTGCGTCTGCCAGCCGAACACGCGTTGATAAAAGCCGGCCATGCGGGCCCGGTCGTCGTAAGGCATCTCGAAGTGAACAACGGGATTCATGTTGTCATCTCCTTTCCTGTTGAATGGCATGCGGCAGCGCTGCCGCAGCACATCAAAGCCGGGCGGCCAGCGCCGCCAACTGGTCCGTGGCGATCCCCCAGCCGGCGTGGAAACCCATGCTTTCGTGCTGCTCTCGATCGGCCACCGTCCAGTGGCGAGCCTGCACCGTGTAGCGGGTTTTGCCGTCCTCATCGGCGAAGCTGAGGATCGCCGTGAAGAATGGCTTGGCCGCCGGCTCCCAGGCTGTGCTGTAAGCATCGGTGAAGACCAGGCGCTGGTTCGGAATCACTTCGAGATAGACGCCGCGATTCGGCATCTCCTCGCCATCCGGCCCCTGCATCAGGATATAGCTGGCGCCGCCGGGACGAACATCGGTCTCGGCGAGGATGGTCCGCCACGGCGGCGGGGTAAACCACTGCACGATCAGCGCCGGCTCGGTCCAGCAACGAAACAGCTTGTCGCGCGAGGCATCGATCAGGCGCGTCAGGACCAGCTCGCGATCATCAGTGTTCGGCATGTCCGGCATCGACTGAGCTCCGGGTAACGGGTAACGGCGGCGCAGCCGCAGCAGAGGGTTTTTCGGAGACAAGGGGCCCGTCCAGCACCACATAAAGGGCATGCAGTTTTTCGGCCAGTCGGCCCAACTCGGCGCGTAACATCGCGGCAATGACCAACAGGGCTTCCAACGGCTCGGCGGCGCGCCCTCTGGCCAGATCAATCCTGGCCTGCAGCGCTTCGCCCAGAGCGCGCTGGCGCGGCGAGGCGGCAAGAAACTCGGCAATGAGATTCCGCCGGCGGCGCTCGAAGGCTTCAGGATCGACCCGCGCCAGAAAAGCCCATTCCTCGAAGAAAAAATCGTTTTCAGATTTCATTGCACCTCCTTCAGAAGCGCAGCATTTCCGGCTTGATCAAAACCGGGTAGCAGTTCGGCCTGTGCAGGCCGAAGAAAGTTCCTGCTTATCGAATTCCACCAGCCGGATCGATCACCCTTTGGCGGTACCGAAGGCACGCTCGATGCGGCGATCCGGAACCAGCCAGGCGAGCGCCACCAAGACGTACAAAGCCAGCGCCAGGGGCGGCGACCAGAAGGCGGAGATGGCTGCCAGGCCATAGACCAGCAGCGACGCCTTGCCCTTCCAGTCCTGGCCGACCGCCTTCTGTAACAGGGAATTGCTGCCCTGCGAAGCGATGATGGTCAGTTGCAGGACCCGATAGGCCAGCGCGGCCATCAGCAGCACTACGCCATAGACCGCCGACGGTGCGGCCGCAAAGTGGTTCTCGCCCATCCAGCCGGTGGCAAAGGGAAACAGAGAGAGCCAGAACAGCAGGTGCAAATTGGCCCAGAGCATCGGGCCCGTCACATGCTCACAGGTCTGCAACATGTGGTGATGGTTGTTCCAGTAGATACCAACATAGACGAAGCTCAGCACATAACTCAGAAAGACCGGCAGCAAGGGCTGCAGCGCCTCAATGCTCTGGCCATGCGGCACCTTGAGCTCAAGCACCATGATCGTGATGATGATGGCGACAACCCCGTCACTGAAGGCTTCCAACCTGTTTTTGTTCATTCCGGCCTCACCTGCCCAGCACCTTGGGAGCACCGCTGCGGCAAGCTGGCCACCCCGGCGCGACAATTTTCGGTCCGGAAATGGGACCGCGATGCCAGGCCAAATGTTCCCGGCCGCCGGCTGGCAAAATGCCGCGCCACCTCAATAGCCCCGTCCAGAGCGGGCCGGGCTGCGAGCATGCCGCTTCAAGCAAAAGTTTTCGTATACTTGGCGTATGTCAGAAATCATCCAGCTCGCCGACTACCGGCGCCGCGGCCCGGAGGCCGTCCAGTCCCTGCTCGGCTTCGAACTTGCTCCCGGCATCAGCGTGCACGACGCTGCCTGGCTGTTTGCCATGCCCGAGATGGAATATGAACAATCAGATGCCGATCCGGAACAGATGGCCAGCCTGCTCGACACCGCCGGCCTCGCCTACTTCAGCGGCAACGACGACCAGCCGGCCGCCCTGGTACTGCGCGATGAAAGCCGCTTCCGCCGCCACTTCCGGGCACTGGCCTGCCGCGAAGCGGCGATGGATGCGCTGGGCAGCGGCATCCTGATCCGCCGGGATGTTGAACACTGCGCCTAGGTTTTGGGCGGTGCGACACCAAGGTAAGCATCGTGGCCAGCGCCCCATTCATCGCATCCAAGTCAGGCATTAGCGTCGACCAGTCATTCGGCAGGTCAGATTCAACTGGCGTAGCTCGACAGGTTTCTGAAGCAAGGGAGATATTTTTTATGAAAATCTTGATTTCTATCTGGCTGGACTCCCCCGGCTTAGGCACCACGGCGTGAAGTAGCCGGAATACTTCGCTCATCCGTACTTGCCAACGGCAAGGTCGGGTGACCAGGCAGTGTAGTCGCAATTGGTTTCCGATATTTTCCTGGCGATCACGCTGGTAAACAACGGAGTTGGGGCAAATTGCATTCTTGAGTAACCCGAGGGAGTTGATATTGTGGGAACGATGGACGCATCCCCTTCTTCTTTTATCTCAAGTATTTCGAATCCGGTATTTTCATTCAGCAGCCCACGCCATGCATGTGAGCTAAAGCGCCAGTAGTCCCACGGCTCCGCATGGAGGGGCCAGCATGTTGGTGCATGAGCAATGAATAGCCCCCCCACCCGCAAAACCTTGTTTGCTTCAATCACAAATTTGATGGGCGCAAGCAGGTGTTCCAGAACGGAATGAGAGAAGACGACATCGGCTGAGGCAGCAGTGACAATGTCCGATAACAGGTGCGCGTCACCAACAACATCGACATTCGCGCCGGAAGATAAATCAACTCCCAGGTATTGATATTTGTCTTCAACCATACTGCGCACCTTGCTGCTCGCAGGACCGTGTGCACCGACCTCGACAAATAGCGGCTGACGGTCCAGGGAGGGAATCCTGTAGCGGTCCATGGATTCAATTTCTACCAGAAAATCTGGCTGAGCCGGGACACCGTCAATGAAAGGCAGGATTATTGTGCTGCCATCCGAGAATTGAGCGACCAATTTAAGTTGCGACAATTGCTCGTCGCTCTGCAGCGTATCGAGGTAGCGAACATCACGATATTTTTTGTAAACGGCTGAAATGCAGTGACCGCGCCAGCCATGATTTACACCGAACAGTTCCAGAAGTGAGGGCGAAGGGAGCGCGAAATCCGGTACCTGTTGAGTTAATTTGAGTCCATCCGGCAAATCACCCGGTTGGTTCGTGGGCGAAATCACATCGGAAGTCCACCATTGAGCAGTTTCCACAATTTCCGGAGAAATCAGCCAAAGGTTGGAAAGCGCCACATCTGGCTTATATATTTCAAATTCGACATGCAGATAATTCCGGAATCTTTGCAGTGCATTGACAATAAACAGCACATCGCTCTGCCCCGATTTCTTGGGGAAAATTGTGTCCAACTTCTCGGAGGTTGGCGCTCCCATGCTGAATTTTAGCTCGCCACCGCTGAACGCCCCTGGTGCATCTCCCTCTGGCCACGCAAACAAATAAAGCCAGTCCAAGCGTGATTGCCATGGCTCAAATTCGGCGAACACATGAAGCAATCCATTCTCATCATGTTCAACTCTTGCCGAAATAACTTCCTCACCTAAAGTTACAATTTCACCATTTGCCAAAAACTCCAGATACCCCTTCTGCATCCGGGTAGCGTGCCCTGTCATTTCAAGTCGAAAAAGACGGACATTTCCCGGTGCAATTCTGACATCAACGAAAGAAATATTATTACGTATGAATGGAACAAGAAAGCCCAAACCGAAACGATCTCTGGAATCTGAAACCACATCATATGACATCCACTCAAGGTTACTTCGATCAAGGGATGAATTAACCGCTGCCGTATTTTCTCCGAGAGAAATGTAGTGCGTCTTAAAAGTTGAAGCGAGGGGGATTTTCATATGTTTTTAGCGCTTGGCAGCAGATCGTTCTTATCTCGTCGCGTTAGATGCCTGAACATCATCTTCGACGCACTATTTCGTAAAGACCTCTGATGCCGTGACGCTTCAAAGTTGACATCGCTTTGAGATAAGAAGCTGGGCGGATCAAATGTCGCAACACATGAACTGTCATGCGCTTCAAAGATGCGGCTTCCGTGACGAAACCAGCTTGGCCATTTCTGACTTTTGAAAAATCGATATTTAGCGACTCAAAAACCTCAGCCCAAGCATCTGCGGCAATATTCAAGTTGTGGCTTTTCGCAACAAATAATCTGGCGTTTTCGGATACTTTTACCCGTAATTCACTTTGCACTATCAGAGCCTCCAAAGCGGAGATCCATCCGGATGTTTCATTGTCGACGAGATACCCATTTTCGCCATTCTTAATCACATCGGAATAAGGCTGTACATTGGAGCACACCGATGGCAACCCGGCCATTGAATAATCGAAGAACTTCACCGGACTTTTACAAGAGCTAAATAATGACCCATCCAATGGAATAACACCAATGGCATTAGCAAGCAAAGACAGGAAGCGAAAAAAATCCTCATAAGGCATATTGTCATATTGTTGCACTTCAATCCCATGGCTGGCCAGATATTGACCTGGCGGCCCAATTCCAATGACTTGGCACGCATATTTCTGTTGCAGCAGGCGCAAAGGTTCAACGAGCATATCTACCAATACACGATCTGAGGAGGCGATTACCAGCGTGACAGACTCAGTACTGCATTCGGAATGCTGGGCATGAATTGCATTTGCTTGAGAATAATTAGGGGTGACGTGAATATTTTTGTTGTAACAACCTAATTGATCACCAAGCTTTCTAGTCGATACCGATAACGCATCAGCCATACCGATAAGCTCAACTATGTAAGGCCTGCTTCGACTGATAGCAGGTTCATGATGCGCAAGAAAAGGTGGAAGTTCCAGAAGAAAATCATCAATCTCAAAAACTATCTTCTTGCCATGCACCTTCAATTGCTTGGCCAAATTCAGGATATATTCGCCAGCATCCCGCTGAAAAATTATTACGTCAGCCCACTGCAAATCTGCGACTGTATGCTCAAAAATACTTATGACTCTGACGGCACCACCGTGTCGCTTCGCCCATTGTTTCAAAGGGGTCCGAACCCGAATATCCACGATCGAGGACTCTGTCGTATGAAGCAGACACAGAACCCTTAACCCTGCATCAGTTTTTATTGGTATGTTCGCTTCATGGCACGGAATATTCGATTGACCCGGCTCAGCAACAACAATGTATTGAAAATCATAGCCCCGATGATCGGTGGCCGCACTCCTTGCCAAAGCAATACTTTCGGTTTTGAGGTTCATCGCGCACAACTCGTCCACCACTTCTGCGGATACACGAACGGCATCAACACTTCTGACCAGATAAGCAGATTCACTGAAAAGATCAACGAGTGAGTCTCGCGTGTAAAATCTCAGATGGGTGCGATCCATAATTCCAAGGTCGACATAGTCCCATCTTCCCTCTAGCAACATGGCACGAATGGCCGTATGCGCCACATTTGGAACAGAAGCAACGACCACGCCCCCATGATTTAGAAACGCTCTCGATGTCTGCAGGACGGTTTCAGGCGCAACAAGATGTTCAAGCACATCACCAAAGACAATGACATCGAATTTTACGGTTGGGTTATTCTCGAAGAAACCCTCAATATTTCCGTCATGCACGAAGGTAAGCTGCTTGCGCGCCTCTTCCGCTGCCAATGGGGAAGGCTCCACACCCCACACCTGATGACCATGAGCAACAAGTGCAGCACCGAAATACCCTGTTGAGCAGCCCACCTCAAGAATAGCCAGTTTTCGCCCGGCAGAAATTTCATTTATTCGATCAAACGCGATAGTGTGCGCATTATTTTTGTTGGAAAGAACAATTTTTGCCTGATACTTCATTTTTAACCTATATTGTTTTTGTGCCAAATTAAATTTATAACGACAAGCATCTATATGCCAACTTTTTCAGATATCGAAGAGGCTTGGTTAGGCGCCAGGAAATAGAGCTTTGCATCGCATCAATGCTGGACTTTAAATTCAAAACATCAATATTTAAATTCTCCATACATTGCTCACAATCACGCAACGAATTTTCCATCTGTTTTATTTTTTCAATACCAGACTCATAAGATTCATCGGGGGCCTCTGCCAAATTTGACCACGGATTCCCGGATTGATCAGGAAACACTATATCGAACCCCGAATTTTTACATCCTGGCGTTATTAGATCAAATTCACCGGCGACAACAATACCACCTAGACCATTACTCTCTTTGAAATCTTTTCTTATAATGCACATCGAGTTTACGAACTCAACGGAGTGGATGCCAGCAAGCAGCTCCATATCGAAACTCATCGACAAGTGCTGAGATATTTTCCCAAGATATTCATCTACCGACTTCGAAGTTTTCCATGACTCATGATTAATGACATCGGCCATTCGTTTGAAGAATGACATCGATGAATACGGAAAATACAGGCCTCCTTGATATTCCTGCCAATAGCTCGCATGCATATCTTCAACAATATAAATCCCACCAACATCCAGAAATTTGAAATAGTTTAAAAAAGATTTGACGACATCGTCGGATATATGAGAACCATCATCAATAACAACACTAAAGGATTCAGCATATTTTATTATTTCGTCGCGAACCGCCTCATCATTGACATCACCAACCAGCACCGATATTCGTTCGTCCTCATATTCGAGCATGGAACATCTGTGGTCAATATCACACCCCACAAACTTTTCGCCTTTCTCAAAATACTTTCCCCATATTTCAAGAGACCCTCCATTCTGGACACCAATTTCCAATATACGAACAGGTTTGTTTCTTATTTCAGAAAAAATACGATCGTACACAGAAAGATAACTAGCCCATTTGATAGAAATTTTGCCATTGTGAAGTTGATATAGCTGTTTCAACGAAATCATGTTCATGAGCACCAAGAATGCTCGCCTAACCCGATGGACGAGCTTTTGTAGCGGCCGACTACTTGGCGATTGGTCATTTGCAAGATGAGTTGGCGATTGCGCCAGAGGCCTTTACCAAAATACGAGAGGAATGGGGGTGGGTCCCATGAAGGCTGACGAGCACCAAAGACAATGTCATTAACTCAAACTTTTCCGAAAATCGCAGCAATAAGCAATGCGATGTTGCTTGGCAAGGATTGGCGCTTGATACCCGAGCGCTTTAGCTGCATTAGGCGGGGCAACAGGGGTTGAACTCGACCGGTGACAAATAATTCAAGAATTTCCTGACTTTCCGGAGTCAATCTATTCGTGATTGTCTGTATGGCAGCAATATTGCGGTCATTCCAGCGTTTGAATTGACCTTGCGCCAGCATGCGCATTCGCTTCAGGCGTGCGCGCCAGTTGTTGTTCATGCCAACCATGTTGTGGTTATGCTGACGGTAACGCACCGATGGATAAGTGTCATAAAAAACTCGGCCGCCACAACCCGCAACTACCAGGTAAGCCCACCAGTCATGCGTGACAACGTCCACTTTGTCACCCGCTTGGCACAAAAGTTGGCGCGCGGCATCGTTGAACACCATGGTATTTCCGCCACCAATGTTTTGCATCAAGGCATTGGCAAAGCTGGGCGGCTTGTTAAACAACGGGGAGAGCCCGATACAGCTGTTGCCATCGTCCACCAACTGGGTGCGGGAACAATACAAGCCGGGGATATCGGGCGGCACAGTCCGGAGCCATTCAATGGCACGTTGTAATTTATCCCTCTCCCACACATCATCCTGATCTGAGTAGGCGTAGTACTCGGCCTGAATGTTGCCATTGCAGGTGAGTGACAGGAAGTTAGCCGCAAACCCTTTGGCAGGGCCAAAGTGGACCGAAAGTTTGTCAGGACCCCATTCTTGCCGGTGCGCTTCAAGTATGGCGAGGGTGTTATCTTCGGAACCATCGTCAGAGGCAAAGACTTGCCAGTTGGAAAAGGTTTGTGCCTTGAAGGATTCAAGTTGCTCGGCAAGGTAGCGTTGGCCGCGATAGGTGCATAGCAATATGGCGACCTTCGGCAAGTCGGGACGTAGCCCAAAGGGATTGGTCAATGCCACGATGAAACGGGCACGACGCAAAGGAAGTTCCTCTTTTGCTCGGGGTTCAAGTTCACGGCGCTTGATTTATATGAATGGAATAATTTTCAGCATGCAGCGTCTTTCTGACAAATGATATTAAACACCAATTCCTTGGAAAATTGACTGCTTGGGTGCGATTCAAAGAGCTGAATTTTTCTAGTCAATACGGGTACAAAAACTGGTCCAGCCTCACTCTTCGTGCCCCCAGGTCAATTTCCCTTGACGCCCACAGAGCCTTGTGGCGGCGTTAGTCGTTGGATGAACTGTCAGTTCACCACCAACCCCTCCACCAGAAAATCCATGAGTACCCGCACCCGGTGCGGAATATGCCGGTTGCTTGGCAGCATGGCGTAGATGCCGAGTTCGGGAATGGGGAAGTCGGTGAGGATGGGCTCAACCCGGCCAGCGGCGAGAAATTCATCAGCAATGAAATCAGGCGGACAGGTGATGCCCAGGCCCTGCGCCGCGGCCTCGGTCAGCACTTCACCATTGTTGGCATGAATCCGGCTGTGCACCGGGAAGCTTTCGAGTGCGCCATCGACCATGAAGGCCCAGCTGCCTGCCGGGCCGCCGGCGGTGTAGCCCAGGCATTCGTGGTGGACCAGTTCCGCCGGATGCTGCGGCCGGCCGTGGCGGGCCAGATAATCCGGCGAGGCGATGACCAGCATGCGGCTGGTGCCGATCTTGCGCGCCACATCTCCCGGATCGAGGCGGCGGGTGATGCGGATCGACAGGTCGATGCCTTCTTCGATGAGATTGACCCGGCGGTCGCTGAAATCCATGTTCAAGCCGACTTCCGGATAGCGCCCGGAAAAGTCGAGAAGCAGCGGCGCCAGGCGCTTGAGGCCGAAACTCAGCGGCAGGCTGATGTGGATATTGCCGCGCGGCGTCAGGCGCTCGGCAGCGACATCCGTTTCCGCCGATTCGACGAGATTGAGGATGACCCGGCATTTTTCGAGGTAGGCGGTGCCGCCCGAGGTCAGCGTCAGACGCCGCGTGCTGCGCGCCATGAGTTTGACGCCGAGATGCGCTTCAAGTGCCGCAATCTGCCGCGTCACGACAGAGCGGGCCAGGCCCGTCTGCTGCGCGGCGGCGGCAAAACTGCCGAGTTCGGCGACCCGGACGAAAAGGTGCATGGCGGCGAGCCGGTCCATTGTTGCAACTTTGACAATAATGATTTGCAGATTGTGCTCTATTTCGCCACAAAAAGGGAGGCTACAGTGCAGTCATCGACACAGGAGTAGACCCGATGCCCAAGCTGCAACCCGCCCTCTTTGTTCCGCACGGTGCGCCGACTTTCGCGCTGCGCCCGGGCGCCGCCGGCGCTGCCATGGTTGCCGCGGCGCGCGCCCTGGCGCTGCCGCGCGCCATCATCATCGTCAGCGCCCACTGGGATACCGCCATCCCGACCGTCGGCTTCGCCGAACGCCCGGAAACCATCTACGACTTCTGGGGTTTCCCGGAAGAACTTTACAGCCTGCGCTATCCGGCCACCGGTTGCCGCGAGGCGGCCAATGAAGTCGTTGCTGCGATCAAGGCGGCCGGCCTGCCGGTCGGGGAAGATACCGAACAAGGCCTCGACCATGGCGCCTGGATTCCGCTGCGCCTGATGTTCCCGGATGCCGACGTACCGGTCATTCCACTGTCCATCCAGAGCCGGGGCGGCCCGCAACAGGCCTACGCACTGGGCCGCGCACTCGCCCCGCTGACTGGAAAAGGCTTCCTGGTCATCGCGTCCGGCAACCTGACGCACAACCTGCGCGATTACCAGCTGGCCGCCCGCAATAACGGCCAGACGCCGGCCTATGTGCGCCAGTTCACCGACTGGCTGGCCGAACACCTGCAGGCTGGCGACATTTCCACCCTGCTCGACTACCGTCGGCAGGCGCCGGGCGGCTCCCAGGCACATCCCAGCGATGAACATTTGCTGCCCTTGTTTGTCGCACTCGGAGCGGCAGGCGACGCGGCGCAGGCTGAGCGCTTCCACGCCGGCATCGACGATTACGTGATCGCCATGGACGCCTACCGCTTCACCTCACGTCAGGGAGCCCAAGCATGAGTGCGCATTACACCCCTACCGCCAAGAGCCTGCACTGGCTGATGGCCATCCTGTTCTTCGGCTTGCTCGCCCTCGGTTTTTACATGCAAGGTCTGCCGCTATCACCGGAAAAGCTGAAACTCTATTCGTGGCACAAATGGGCCGGCGTCACGGCCTTCCTGCTCGTCTGGCTGCGCCTGTTCTGGCGCATCACGCACCGCCCGCCGGCGCTGCCGGCGAGCATGCCGAAAGTCATGCAATTTGCCGCCCACGCTGGCCATCTGGCGCTCTACCTGCTGATGATCGGCATTCCGCTGTCCGGCTGGCTGATGAGTTCGGCCAAGGGCTTCCAGACCGTCTGGTTCGGCCTCCTGCCCATTCCCGACCTGCTCGACAAGAACAAGGAACTGGGCAACCTGCTGCAAACCGTGCACATGGGACTCAACCTGTTCTTCGTTGCCGTCATCCTCGGCCACATCGCGGCCGCCCTGAAACACCACTACCTCGACAAGGACGACATCCTGAGCCGCATGTTGCCCGCCCGTTCTTCGGAGAAATGAACATGAAACAACTGATTTCCGCCCTGCTTTTCGCCACGGCTCTGCCGCTCGCCGCCCAGGCCGTCGAATATACCCAGGTGCAAACCGCCCAAAGCAGCATCAACTTTGCCTACAAGCAAATGGGCGTCAGCATGGATGGCAAGTTTCGCAAGTTCGCCGCGCAACTGAATTTCGATCCGGCCAAACCGACGCTTGCCAAGACCACGCTCGATGTCGACCTGACCAGCATCGACACCGGCGCCGAAGAAGCCGATCAGGAAGTCGCCGGCAAGCAGTGGTTCAACACCAAAGCTTTCCCGACCGCCCGTTTCGTCTCGAGCGGCGTCAAGGCGCTCGGCGGCAACCGCTACGAAGTCGCCGGCAAGCTGAGCATCAAGGGCCGGACGCTGGACATCGTCGCCCCGGTCACCTTCACAACCCAGGGCAATCAGGCGCTGTTCGCCGGCAGCTTCAGCTTCAAGCGGGCCGACTTCGCCATCGGCGAAGGTTCGTGGGCCGCCTTCGATACGGTCGCCAACGAAATCCAGGTCAAGTTCCAGATCATTGCCACCCCCGGCAAATAACCCCCACCCCAAACGGAGAACCACCATGCAAAACTTGAGCAAACTCACTGCCGCCCTCATTCTCGCCGCTGCCGCCGTCCCCGCCCTGGCCGCCCCGGAAACCTATGTCCTCGACGGCGGCCACAGCTTCCCGCGCTTCTCCTACAGCCATTTCGGCTATTCGACACAGCTCAGCCGCTTCGACAAGACGACGGGCAAGATCGTCTTCGACAAGGACGCCAAGACCGGCTCGGTCGATATCGTGATCGACACCACTTCGGTCAACACCGGCTCGACAACCTTCAACGGCCATATCCAGGGTGAGGATTTCCTCGATACTGCCAAGTACCCGACCGCCACCTTCAAATCGACCAAAGTCACCTTCGCCGGCGACAAGCCGGCCAGCATCGAAGGCCACCTGACCCTGAAGGGCGTCACCAGGCCGGTCACCCTGACCGTGACCTCCTTCCAGGCCATGCCGCACCCGATGGTGAAGAAGGATGCGATCGGCGCCAATGCCACGGTCACCGTCAAACGCTCGGAATTCAACGCTGGCAAGTACGCGCCCTACGTCGGCGACGACGTGACGATCGACATTGCCGTCGAAGCCATCAAGGAATAAGCACCACTCGCCGCACTGGAAGCCGCCTTCACCGGCGGCTTTTTTATTTGTTTGACATTAAGCGGACAGCGACGCTCCTCAGAAACTGGCAAAAGTGCTATCTTGCCGCATCGCACAAGGACAGGGAGCGTTCTTGAGAAATGACCACCCAATCGCGGCAGAAGCCAGGCCGTTCGAGACTCGCCGCCCGGGCTTTTTCGCCCCGGAGTCCCAGGCCTGGATTGCGCTCGCCCTGATTTTGCTGTTCACGCTCGGGGCTTGGTATATCGCCCGCGAGGTTGCCGGCAACCGGGGCCATGAGCGTTTTCTCTACCGGGCCGAAAAGGAACGCGACCACATCCTCCAGCACATGCAGGCCTACGATCAGGTCCTGCGTGGTGGCGTCGCCCTCTTTGAATCCAGCCAAGAGGTCAGTCGCGATGAGTGGCACCGCTATGTCAATTACCTGCATCTTGATGCCAACCTGCCCGGCATCCAGAGCTTCGGCGTCACCCGGCTTCTCGCCGCGCCGGATAAAGTCAGACATGAACGCGAGCAAAAAAGGGAAGGCGTGGCCGATTACCGAATCTGGCCAACAGACGAGTACAACCCGTACAACGTGATCGTTTTTTGCGAACCGGATACCAGCCGCAACCAGCTGGCCCTGGGCTTCAATGCCTACTCCGAACCGGTCCGCCGCGAAGCCATGGAACGGGCCCGCGATACCGGCCGCCCGGCCCTCAGCGCCAAGGTGGTACTGATTCAGGAATCCGCCCAGGACGCCCAAGCCGGCTTCCTGATGTTCATGCCGCTCTTTCGTCACGAAATGCCACTTGGCAGCATCGAGGAGCGCCGCCAGGCCCTGCTCGGCCACGTCTTTATCGCCTTCCGGGCCGGCGACCTGATCCGCAACATCCTCGGCAGCGACCGCAAGGACGTCGATCTCGAGCTGTTCGACGCTGAAGCCCGCCAGGAAAACCTGCTCTTCGATTCGACGGTGGAACAGCCGCCCGGCAAACGCGGCAAATACTTCACCTACCTGCCGATCAATCTGGGCAGCCACCACTGGGTTGCCCGCTTCCAGAGCCGGCCGGAATTCGATCAGGTGACCACCAGCTACCTGCCCGACAGCATCGCCGTCGCCGGCCTGCTGCTCGGGCTGATGGTGTTCATCGTGCTGCTCAGCAATGCCCGCCACCAGCGCCAGGTCGAGACCATCGCCGGCCGCCTGTTCGACAGCGAAAATTCCTTGCGCAGCATTCTTGAAAACACCCCGGATGCGGTGTTCATTGCCCATCCGGACGGCAGCTTCGAGTACGCCAACCAGGAAGCCGGAAAGCTGGTCGGCCACGCCCCCGCGGACTTGCTGCGGCTGAACGTTACCGACCTGATGCCGGAGAAACTGCGCGGCGAATACCAGCGCCTGTTCGTGCAGGCACTCACCGACGGCCACCTGCGCACCGAACTTCTTCTGCGCCGGCAGGACGGCTCGCCCACCGAGGTCGAACTCAATGCGGCACTGCTGCCGAACGGCAACCTGCTCGCCATCTGCCGCGACATCTGCGAACGCAAGCGGGCGGAACAGGCGCTGCTCGCTGCCGAGCGCAAGTTTCGCGGGCTGATCGAACAGTCACTGGTCGGGGTTTACATCATCCAGGCCGGGCATTTTGCCTACGCCAACCCGCGTTTTGCCGAAATGTTCGGCTTCGCGACCCCTGACGAGGTGATCAATCGTGTTCGGGTCGATGAACTGGTCATGCCGGGCGACCAGGCCAAAGTCGCTAACAACCTGCAGCGCCGCCTCAGCGGCGAGGTCGAGGCGATCAATTACGCCTTTGTCGGCCGCCGCAAGGACGGCAGCCTGTTCAATGTCGAGGTTTATGGTCGGACCATGGAATACGAGGGGCAATCGGCGGTGATCGGCGTCATCGTCGACGTCACCGAGCGCAAGCGCGCCGAAATCGAACTGGCGCAGCATCGTCACCACCTCGAGGAGCTGGTCAAGGCTCGCACCGCCGACCTGTCGATCGCCAAGGAAGCGGCCGAAGCCGCCAATCGTGCCAAAAGCAGCTTCCTCGCCAACATGAGCCACGAGCTGCGCACACCGATGAATGCCATCATCGGCCTGGCCAGCATTGTCAGCCGCAAGAGCGAAGACCCGAAGCTGCGCGAGAAAGTCGACAAGATCACCAATGCCGCCAATCATCTGCTGCACCTGCTCAACGACATCCTCGACCTGTCGAAAATCGACGCCGAACGCCTGACCCTGGAAAAATCGGTATTCCGGCTGGGCAGCCTGATCGCCAATGTCGGCAGTCTGGTTAGCGAAAAACTCGAAGCCAAGCAACTGCAGTTCGTACACGACCGGACGCAGCCCGTACTCGACCTGCGCCTGATCGGCGACTCCTTGCGCCTGCAACAGATCCTGCTCAACCTGGTGGGTAATGCCATCAAGTTCACCGAACATGGCCAGATCACGCTGACCATCGATATCGAGCGCGAAACAGCCCACGACGTGCTGCTGCGCATCAGCATTGCCGATACCGGCATCGGCATTCAACCCGAAGCGCTCCAGCGCATCTTCTCGCCCTTCGAGCAAGCCGACAGTTCGACGACCCGCCAGCACGGCGGCACCGGCCTCGGCCTCGCCATCTGCAAGCGCCTGGTCAATCTGATGGATGGCGAACTCGTGGTGAGCAGTACGCCGGGCCAGGGCAGCACCTTCAGCTTCACGCTGCGCCTGGACAAGGCCGAGCCAGCCGGCCCCCTCACCAGCGCCACCAATGAAGCCAGCCCGTATCTGCGCCATCGAGGCCAGCGCATCCTGCTCGTCGAGGATGACTGCATCAATCAGGAAGTTGCCCGCGAGCTGCTGCAGGAAGGCATCGGGCTGCAGGTCGATGTGGCGATGGATGGTATTGAAGCCCTGGAACAAGTTGCAAAAAACCGCTACGCCCTGATCCTGATGGATATCCAGATGCCGCGCATGGACGGTCTGGAAGCCTGTCGCGCCATTCGTGCCCTGCCCGCCTACGGCCAGACACCAATTATCGCGATGACTGCCAATGCCTTCAGCGAAGACCGCCAGCGCTGCCTGGCTGCCGGCATGGACGATTTCGTCGCCAAGCCGGTCGATCCGGAAATCCTCTTTGCCATGCTGGGAAAATGGCTAGATAGAAAAGCCAGCTGATTCCGTCCTCGCCCGGACCACGCCTGACTCCGTCATCAGACTGAAACATTAGTGCAACAAAATGATGGACTTAAAGCATATACTTCAGAAAAAACATGGAGCGCGCGATGATTCATCCCCAACCCAAACTCCGCTTCCCGCCAGAGAACTATCTCAACCGCGAACTCGGTCTGCTCGCCTTCAACCGCCGTGTCCTGGCCCAGGCCCAGGATGAACGCGTGCCCTTGCTCGAACGTCTGCGCTTCCTGTGCATCGTTTCGAGCAACATGGACGAGTTTTTCGAAATCCGCATGGCTGGTCTCAAGGAGCAGGTGCGCGCCAATGCCCGCGTCGTCACCACCGACGGCAAGACCGCCCACGAGGCTTTCCGGCTGGTTGCCGCCGAGGCGCGAGCGATCGTCACTGAGCAATACCTGCACTTCAACGACATCATCCTGCCGGCGCTGGCCGAACAGGGCATCCGCTTCCTGCGCCGTTCGACCTGGAACGAGGCGCAGCGCGAATGGATCCGCAGCTACTTCATCCGCGAAATGGTGCCGGTGCTGACGCCGATCGGGCTCGACCCCTCGCACCCCTTCCCCAAGGTGCTCAACAAGAGCCTCAATTTCGCCGTCGAACTCGAAGGCAAGGACGCTTTCGGGCGTAGTTCCAACTCGGCCATCGTCCAGGCGCCGCGCGTTTTGCCGCGCGTCATCCGCCTGCCCGAGGAACTGGCCGGCTGCGAATACGGTTTCGTTTTCCTGTCGTCGATCCTGCACGAATTCGTCGGCGAACTGTTCACCGGCATGACCGTGCTCGGCTGCTACCAGTTCCGCGCGACGCGCAACTCCGACCTGTTCGTCGACGAGGAAGAAGTCACCAACCTGCGCACCAAGCTGCAGGGTGAGCTCTCGCACCGCCATTTCGGCGATGCCGTGCGCCTCGAAGTGGCCGACAACTGCTCGCCGGCGATGACCGAATTCCTGCTGTCCCAGTTCGCTCTCAAGGAAGCCGACCTCTATCGCGTGCATGGCCCGGTCAACCTGGTGCGCCTGATGCAGGTGCCGGACTGGGTGGACCGTCCGGAAATGAAGTTTTCATCCTTCGTTCCCGGCATCCCCAAGGCCGTCGGCAAGGGGGCCAATATTTTCGACAGCGTGCGCCGTAACGACATCCTGCTGCACCACCCCTACCAGTCTTTCGCCCCGGTCATCGAGTTCCTCAACCAGGCGGCCATCGACCCGCAGGTCGTCGCCATCAAGATGACCGTCTATCGCACCGGCACCGACTCGGTACTGATGCAGTCGCTGATCCGCGCCGCCCAGAACGGCAAGGAAGTCACCGTCGTCGTCGAACTGATGGCGCGCTTCGACGAGGAAGCCAATATCAGCTGGGCCACCAAGCTCGAGGAAGTCGGGGCCCATGTCGTCTATGGCGTGGTCGGCTACAAGACACACGCCAAGGCGCTGCTCATCGTGCGCCGCGAAGAACACGGCCTGAAGCGCTATGCCCACCTCGGCACCGGCAACTATCACCCGCGCACCGCCCGCCTCTATTCCGACTTCGGCCTGATGACGGCCAACGAGGAAATTACCAACGACGTCAGCGAAGTGTTCAAGCAACTGACCGGTCTGGGCAAGGCACGCACGCTCAAGCACCTGTGGCAGGCGCCGTTCACGCTGCAACAGAATGTCGTCGCGATGATCCGCGCCGAAATCGAAATCGCCAAGGCCGGCGGCAAGACGCACATTGTCGCCAAGATGAATTCACTGCTCGAACCGGAAGTCATCAACACGCTGTATGAGGCTTCGCAAGCCGGCGTCACGGTCGATCTCATCGTACGCGGCGTCTGCGCGCTGCGTCCCGGCGTGCCCGGGCTTTCCGAGAACATCAAGGTGCGCTCGATCATCGGCCGCTTCCTCGAACACCACCGCGTCTTCTACTTCTTCGCCGGCGGCAAGGAACATGTTTACCTGTCCTCGGCCGACTGGATGGACCGCAATTTCTTCAAGCGCATCGAGCTCGCCTTCCCGGTCCTCGACCCCAAACTGAAGAAGCGCGTCATCACCGAAGGCCTGAAGTTCTATCTGGCCGACAACCAGCAGGGCTGGGACATGAACAGCGAAGGCGTCTACCAGCGCCGCCGTTCGCCAAGAGCCAATCCGCACCATGCCCAGGGCGAACTGATGCTGACCCTGGGCGGCGTTTGAAGCAGCCATAGTCCAGCCTGACCCGAAAATGCGGCGGCAACGCCGCATTTTTCATTGCCCTGGCCCAAAACCCGGCAAACCTCCAGGCCCCGGCCAAATGCCAGCTTGATATAAAAAACCAGCCATGGCATATTCCGGCCGCACCCGACAAACGGGTGCCCCACCTCTCCGGACTGCCCTGTCATCCACGCTGTGACCACAAGCTCAATATTGAAATCGCCTGCCCGGCGCCCGGCATCGCCAGCGATTTCCAGCTTCACCCCGGCAGAAAAAGTAGTTCAGAATCCAGGTTCCATGCGCCCAATGGCCGGGCAGCAATGCGCTGCCATCAATTCCCCGACTGGACTGCAGCAATGACGCCCCGCATCACCCCCACCCTCGTGCCGGTCAAGATCATCTCGACGGGCATGGCCCTGCCGCCCGACTGCGTCGAATCCTCGGCGCTCGACGCCAAACTCGGCAAAAAGGCCGGCTATGTCGAAAAGCGCTCGGGCATCGTGCATCGCTTTCATGCCAGCAACGAGGCTAGCCAGGCCGAACTGGCCGTGGCTGCACTCGACGATGCGCTGGCGCGCCAGAACATTGATCCCGCCTCCATCGATCTGCTCATCTCGGCCTCGGCCATTCCGGTGCAGGCCCTGCCCTATAGCGCCATCCACATCCTCAAAGCGAGCCGCCTGCCGGTCGGCATCGCCGGTTTCGACATCAATGCCAGTTGCGTCAGTTTCATCCAGGCCCTGCAGGTTGCGGCCGGGCTGCTCAACAGCGGCGCCTACCGACGCATCGCCATCGTTTCGGCCGATATCGCCTCGCGCGGCATCGACTGGGCGCATGAGGAATCCTCGCTGATCTTCGGCGACGGCGCGGCCTGCGCCATTGTCGAAAAGGGTGACGGCCACAGCGGCATCATCGCCTGCCGCCTCGAAACCTACCCGGAAGGCAGCGAATACTGCGAGATCCGCGCTGGCGGAACCCGCTGCAATCCACGCGCCGGCATGCGCGACAGCGACTTCCTGTTCCACATGGACGGCAAGCAGGTCTTCAAACAAGCCTCGGCCCTGATCGAAGGCTTTTTCGACCGCCTGTTGGGGGCCAGCGCACTCAAGCTCAGCGATATCGTCACGGTGATTCCGCATCAGGCCAGCCATCTGTCACTCGAACACATGCGCCGCCGCCTCAAGGTCTCGCCCAAAGCGCTGATCGACATCTACCGCCATCGCGGCAACCAGGTTTCGGCCTCGATTCCCTGCGCCCTGCACGAAGCCTTCACCACCGGCCGCTTCAATCCCGGTCAGCCAGCCCTGCTGGTCGGCACCGCCGCCGGCCTGACGCTGTGCGGCATGACCCTGCTGCCGTGAACTTCCTGGTCACCGGCGCGACCAGCGGCCTCGGGCGCAATGCCGTCGAATGGCTGCTTAGCGCGGGACACCGCGTCCGCGCCACGGGCCGCGATCTGGCGGCCGGCCAAGCCCTTGTCGCGCTCGGCGCCAAATTCGTGCCGCTCGACCTGGCCCTCGCCTCGCCCGCCGAATGCGCCGCCCTGCTCGGCGGCATCGACACGGTCTGGCACTGCGCCGCCAAATCCTCGCCCTGGGGCGACTACGCCGGCTTTTACGCGGCCAACGTGGCGGCCACCGAAAAGCTGGCGAGTGCCGCCGGCCAGCGCGGCATCCGGCGTTTCGTGCATATTTCAACGCCATCGATCTACTTCGATTTCGCCGATCATTTCGAGGTCGACGAAAGCTATCGCGCCAAGCGCTTCGTCAATCACTACGCCGCCACCAAGTTCGTAGCCGAGCAGCGCATCGCCGAACTGGTCGAACGCCACCCCGCGGCAACCTACGTCATCCTGCGCCCGCGCGCCCTGTTCGGCCCGCACGACCGCGTCATCCTGCCCCGCCTGCTGCAGCAGATGCAGCGCGATGGCGGCGTACTGCGCCTGCCCGGCGGCGGCCAGGCCGTGCTCGACCTGACTTTCGTGCTCAACGTCGTGCATGCCATGCATCTGGCGAGCATCCGGCCACTCGTTTCCGGCGCCATCTACAATATCGGCAACCACGAACCGGGCCGCCTGGCCGACATCCTCGAACGCCTCTTCAAGCGCGAAATGGGCCTGGCCTATCGCCTGCAGGCGGTCCCCTACCCGCTGCTGCACGCCGTCGCCGGCGCCATGGAAATCGCCGCCCGCTTCACCGGCCGCGAACCCATGCTGACCCGCTACAGCGTCGGCGCCGTCAATTTCTCGCTGACTCTGTCGAACGCCCGCGCCATTGCCGAACTCGGCTACACGCCGCTCTACACGCTGGACCGCGGCATCCGCCGCACGGCCGCCTGGCTCAAGGCGCAGGAAAGGGCGGCGCATGGCTGAGCTGAGCACCTTCACCGCCGGCTACTGCACGCATGTCGCGGCCATGGCGCTGCGCGGTGCCGGCTGGCAGGTCTGCAAATTCCCCGCCCGCGCCTACCTGATCAGCGTCGGCGACCGGCACTGGCTGTGGGATACCGGCTATGCCCGGCATTTTCTGGAACATACGCAATCCGGCCTGTTCCAGATTTACCGCAAAATCACCCCGGTCTATTTCGCCGACGACGAAGCGCTGCTCGCCCAGTTGCAGGCGCGCGGTCTGGCCCCTGGCGACATCAGCGGCCTGATCCTGTCGCATTTTCACGGAGACCATATCGCCGGCCTGCGCGATTTCGCCCCCGGCCATTTCATCTGTTCCGGTGAAGGCTGGCAGCAAACCCGGCAATTGCGCGGCTTTGCTGCACTCCGTCGGGCCTTCGTGCCTGGCCTGATTCCCGACGGCTTTGAAACGCGCTTAAGTTTTGTCGAAAGCTTTGCGCAGATTCCGCTGCCCGCGGAACTGGCGCCTTTTGAGTGGGGTTATGCGCTGCCCGACAGTCGCGGCGAAGTCATTCTCGTCCCGCTGCCCGGCCATGCCGCGGGCCAGATCGGCGCCTTCGTGCTGACCGCCGCGGGCTGGACCCTGCTGGCCAGCGATGCCGCCTGGGCGCCGCAGGGCTACCGCGACCTGCGCGGCCCGTCGCGCCTGGCCCACCTGCTGATGGACGATACCAAGGCCTATTACCAGACCCTGCGCAATCTCCAGCAGTTGCAACTGGGCGGCAAAGTCAGCATCCGCCTGTGCCATGAGGGCCACCTGTGATTCCCGTGCAAACCCTCTGGCACTACTGGCGCACGAAACGCCTGCATTTCGCCGACCGGGCCGCACTGCTCGCCCACCAGGAACGCCAGCTCGGCCGTTTTGCCCGCCGCGTCCTGAGCCGCAGCCCCTATTTCGCCCCCTGGGTCGAGCGCCCGTTCGAAACCTGGCCGACCATGGACAAGGCGCTGATGATGGCTCATTTCGATGCCATGAACACCGCCGGCCTGAAACGCGACGAATTGCTCGCCTGTGCCCGGCAGAGCGAGGCCGACCGCGATTTTTCGCCGCGCGTCGGCCAGTTCAGCGTCGGCCTGTCGTCCGGCACCTCGGGTCAGCGCGGCCTGTTCGTCGTCAGTCCGCGCGAACAGGCAGTGTGGGCCGGCGGCATGCTCGCCAAAATGCTGCCCGACGGCCTGCTGGCCGGCGAGAAGGTCGCCCTCTTCCTGCGCGCCGACAACAATCTCTACCACAGCGTCGACAACCGCTGGCTGAGCCTGCACTTCTACGATCTCTTCGCGCCCTTCGCTGAACAGTGCGCCCGCCTGCAGGACCAGCAACCAAGCATCATCGTCGCCCCGGCCCAGGTGCTGCGCGCCCTGGCGCTGGCCGTGCTGAGCGGCGAACTTCGTCTCTCGCCGAAAAAGGTCATTTCGGTGGCCGAAGTCCTCGAGCCGCAGGACCGCAGCCTGCTGACCCAGGTCTTCTCTGAAGTCGGCGAGGTTTACCAGGCCACCGAAGGTTTCCTGGCGGCGACCTGCGCCCACGGCACCCTGCATCTCAACGAGGAATTCCTCCGCATCGAGCCGCAGTGGCTCGACGAAAACCGCTTCACGCCGCTGATTACCGATTTCACGCGGCAGACCCAGCCCATCGTCCGCTACCGCCTCGACGACGTGCTGGTCCGCCGCGCCGAGCCCTGCCCCTGCGGCCGGGTGACGATGGCGCTGGCCGGCATCGAGGGCCGGCACGACGACCAATTGCTGCTGCCCGGCACCGATGGCGCGCCGCGCCAGGTCTTTGCCGACCTGTGCAGCCGGATCATCGCCAACGCCCTGCCGCTGGCCGCCGACTATCGTCTGCTGCAACGCGGCGCCGGCGAATTGCTGCTGATCGCCGAGTGCGCGCCCGGCGAACTGGAAAACTGTCGGGATCAACTGGCCGCCGGTTTCGCGCGCCAGGGCGTCGCCGTCGAACAGTTGCACTGGCAGTTGCTCGGCCAGCCGATTCCGCCGGCCTTCGCCCAGAAGCGGCGGCGTATCATCCGCCAGACATCATGAACAGCGCACTTTTCCGCATCAAACAGATGCTGCTCGGCTGGGGCGGCGTCGGCCTGATCTACAACACCGCCGACCGCTGGCAGGGCGTCGGCCAGGTGCTGCAACCTGGCCCAATCGACCGGCTGATCCCCTTCGACCCGGCCGGCGTCTGGCTCTACCTGTCCTTTTTCCTGCTTATTCCGGCCGCCTACTTCAGCTGCCCGGAAAAACGCCTGATCTGGCTGCGCAGCGCCTTTCAGCTTGCCGCACTGACGGCCGGCGCGGTCTTCCTGGCCTGGCCGACCACCCTGAGCTACCCGGCCGACCCCGGCGGCACGCTGAGTTCGACGCTGCTCGCCACGCTGAGCCAGATCGATTCGGTGCAGAACTGTTTTCCCTCGCTGCACATGGCGCTGACCGTGCTCGCCATCTGGGCGCTGCACGATACTGAGCGCCCGGCGAAAAACGCCCTGTTCTGGCTGTGGGGGTTGGGCATCGCCTTTTCCATCATCCAATTGCGCCGCCACCTGTTCATCGACCTGATTGCCGGCACCGGCCTTGGTCTGACCATCGGCTGGCTGTGCCGACGATTCCTTAGCTTTTCCACAAGACTTCAAGAAGGAGCCCCTTCATGAGCGAACTGGCCTGGCCGATTGCCTTCATGCTGTTCATCGTCTTTGGCGAAGCCCTGGTCCTGCAATTGACCGGCCGTCAGCAGGTGAACTGGCACGACGTGGTCTTCAACCTCAATTCCGGGCACATGATGCTGTGGCTGTTTCGCGGCCTGGAAATCACCTGCTACGGCTATGTCGCCAGCCATTTCAGCCTGGGCCTGCTCGATAGCTGGCCGCCCGTCGCCGTCTGGCTATTCACGCTGTTTCTCTGGGATCTCGGCTTCTACTGGCTGCACCGCCTGCACCACGAATGGCCGCTGCTCTGGGCCGTGCACCTGATCCACCACCAGGGCCAGTATTACAACCTCTCGCTCGGCGTGCGCAACTCCTGGTACTCGTCGCTGACCTCGATTCCCTTCTTCATGCTGCTGGCGCTGGCCGGCGTGCCGCTGCCCGTCTTCGTCGGTATTTCGATCCTGCATTACACGGTTCAGTTCTACAACCACAACAACCTCGTGCCGCGCCTCAAGTGGCTGGAAAGTTTCATGGTGACGCCGGCCCTGCACCGCATCCACCATGTCAATGAGGCGCGCTACTGCAACAGCAATTACGGTGGCAGCTTTTCCTTCTGGGACCGGCTGTTCGGCAGCCTGGAACCGGAACTGCCAGCAACGCCCTTCACCTACGGCGTCGGCCGCGAAAAACCGTCCGAGAACCCGTTCTGGGCCAGCAACCTGCCCTTCTTCCGGCGTTTCGGCCTGCCTTTCGGGCGGAGCATGCCGGCCGTCCGCTACCACTGTGACAAGCTCGCCATCTGCAGCGGCGCCGTCCTGCTCTTTGGCCTGGTCATCGCCTACGTGGACCGCTACGGCTATGGCTACGACGCGATCAGCGCCGCGCAGATGATCCTGTTTGTGCTACTCGTCAGCGGCGCAGTCGCCCTTGGCGGTATTTCCGAAGGCCAGGCCTGGGCCGTCCCGGCCTGGCTCGCCGTCACCGTCGCCATTCCGCTGTGCTACCTGGGCGGCCTGCACTGGTTCGCCGGCCCCTGGCCCTGGCTGATGCCACCACTCGCTGCACATGGCATGGCGCTGGCGTTCGGCCTCGGCCGCCAGCCGGTCACCGCGAGCGCCTGAAGCATGGCCACCGTACTGCCGCCGCTGCGCTATGCCGAAGCCGGTGAAGCCGATTTCCGGCGCGTGCTCAAGGCACGCGCCGAGGCCTACCTGGCCGCCCGCCAGGACCATCGCTTTGCCGGCGGCCGGCGCCTGTTCAAGGCCTTCTGCCTCGCCGTCGCCTGTGTCGGCTGCTATCTATTGGCCCTGCAACAAAGCTCGACGTTCACCTTCATCGGCGCCTATGTGGCGACCGTTTTCTTCTGCATGCTGCTCAACATCGACGTCAATCACGACGCCTCGCACAACGTCTTCCTGCGCAATCATCTGGCGAACCGCGTCGTCGGCCGGCTGGTCACGCTGCTCCTGGGCATCGACCCGGATTACTGGCGGGTGCGCCACACCGACTATCACCACGTCTATCCCAATATCGAGCACTACGACCTCGACACCGAGGAAAACGGCTTCTTCCGCCAGACACCTTTCCAGCGCTGGCGCCCCCACATGCGCCAGCAGCATCGTTACTGGCCGCTGATGGCGGCAATGTCGCTGCCTTATATTGCCTGGGTTTTCGACTGGCAAGACCGGCTGGCACGCACGGCGCTGCGCGAGAAGAACCTGTTGCCCGGCCTCGCCGGCTGGCTGCTCTTCATCGCCTCCAAGCTCGGCCATCTGACGCTGGCCCTGATCATTCCTTTGTACGCCGCGCAGGCCCACGGCATCGCTTGGCCGGTAGTCATCCTGACCTACCTCGCGGCGCAGATGGCGGCCTCGCTGTTCGTCGTCTTCCTGCTGCTCGGCACGCACTGGGCGCAAGCCAGCTTCTATCGGGCCCCGGCCGACGGCGTCATGGCGCACGGCTGGTATGCCCACAATTTCGCCACGGCCTGCGACTGGTTCCCCGAACCACGCGGGCTGCAATGGATCATGGGCGGCCTCAACCTGCACCTGACCCACCACCTGTTCCCCGGTTGGCATCACCGCCATTACGTGGCGCTGGCCGCCATCGTTGCCACCACCGCCGAGGAATACGGCCTGCCCTACCGCTGCCTCGGCTATCGCCAACTACTGCGCGCCCAGCAGGAGTTCCTGCAAGCCATGGGCCGCGCACCGGAGGCGGCATGCTGAAAAATCCGCCGCCGATGCATTTCGAGAAAAACGACCAGCCCCTGCACGCAGCCCTCAATGCAGCGGCGCAGGCCTGGCTCGAAGCACACGGCGAACACCGCCTGGCCGATGCTGGGATGATTGCCAAGATGCTGTTCCTGCTCGCCCTCGGCGGTCTGGCCTACGCCCTGTGTTTCAGCCGCGAAACGGCAGCCGGCTTCGTCGGCTGTTATTTCGTTTTCATCACCGCCGCCCTGCTGCTCGCCATCAACGTCATCCACGACGCCTCGCACAATGCTTTCCTGCGCGGTGCGCGCGCCAACCGTCTGCTCAACATGCTGATCAGCCTGCCGCTCGGCATGGACCCGGAATGCTGGCGCGTCCGCCATGTCATCTTCCATCACCCCTACACCAACGTGCAGGGCTACGACCTCGACATCGAGGAAAACGGCGTCCTGCGCCAGACGCCCTTCCAGCGCTGGAAACCCTTCATGCGCTGGCAGCGCTTCTACTGGCCGCTGGTCGCCGCCATGACCTTCCCGACCATCATCTGGGTTTTCGACTGGCAGGACCGGGCCGGCCTGACGCCGGTCGGCACCCGCATGCACACGCAGGGCTGGCGGGGCTGGGCCGGTTTCCTGCTGGCCAAGGCGGCGCACGTCACGCTGAGCCTCGGCCTGCCACTGTATTTCTGCGCCGAGCAGATCGGCGCCGGTACCATCGTCTTCGCCTATTTCTTCAGCCAGACCGGCGCCTCGCTGCTCTTCGTACTGCTCATCCTCGGCACCCACTGGGCCAAGGGAAAATTCTTCCAGGCCCCGCCCGATGGCGCCTTCGCGCACGGCCGCTACGAACACCAGTTCGCCACCACCTTCGACTGGAAAACCACCCCGGACGCCATCGGCTACTGGCTGGGCGGCATGAACATGCACCTCACCCATCACCTGTTCCCCGACTGGAGCCACCGCCATTACGTGGCACTGGGCGGCATCATCGCGAAGATCGCGCCGCAATATGGAATTCGCTACGACTACGCCGGACTAGGTGCCTTCATGCGAGACCAGCAGCGTTTTCTGGCGAAGATGGGCAGGAACAGGGAGGATGGTTTGGCTGATGAAAATACAGCTTGAGCGGAACCACCTGCAGGACAGCAAGGTGCCCAAGCGGAAGTAGCCAGCTTCGAAAACGGACAGTCAGGAACGTGTGACATGCGGGGTGGCAAAATGGCGCAGCCGGCTGGACATTCCATCGAAGGCGTCGCCGACTCTAAGAACGCTCGCCGAGAGGTTTCCATTTGTCTTTGCCGACGCGGACCTCCCAGTTTTTGCCGTTTCTGCTTCGGTGCGGGTTGATTCCTCCTGCACACCCTCCGCCTGCACCTATTGGCGTTTTGCAGAACTCGACTGTTACGTATTCGCCGTCATATTCCATGCGTTCGCGACTGCAACCAGACGGGAGTGGGTAGAACCCATCTACCTCTCTCACACGAACCCACTCGGTAACCACACCTTGCTCAGGTTCAGCACGGTACACCGTACAAGCTTGTAGCCCAATCAGGACAGGACTGTCTTCCCCCAATGGATTTAGTCGTACGAGATTGCTTCCGAAGGGGTTCTGAAGAGGAATAATCCTCTCTCTTTCTTCCTTGCTTAGCTTCATCTTCTCAATGTCATCGGCGCACCCGGCGACGATGAGAATGGATAGAAATACGTAAAGTGTTTTCTGGGGCAGCTTCATGGCTATCGACAGAATGCGCACGCCAAACGAATAGCGTTTATCCGCCGACGCGGACGAGTTTGAAGAAGGCAGAAAGTCATATCGGCGGATAAACCTCGTTGGACTGAACCGCCGGACGGGCGATGGCTATGGGGATTGTAAGGAGCGCTTTTCCGAAGTCAATCGCATGGCATGAAACAAGGCGGTGGACTGATGTGCGCCACGGCATCCGCCCGGGGGCCAATCGCAAAGCGTGGGGCGATCGCTGTTTTACAGGCTCGTACCCACCCCATCCGCTGTTCTTTCGGGCCTCGCACGGTGCATTGCGCTTTGCTTAATGCATCCTACGGGCCACGGCCGGCAAGTTAATCACTTGCCCGGCGTGTCGCCCGGCGTGAAATACAGGGCGACGCCCAGCGCGATGAGGGCGGCAGGCCACCAGGTGCGCAGCAAGGCGACGAGGTCGATGCTGACATAGCCGAGATTGACGGCCAGTGCGACGATGCCGAACAGCACCAGAACGCTGGCGGCGAAGTTTCCCTTCATGCTGACTCCTTGGCCTTAAACGAGCCCTTATGCACGACGCACGCCGACGACGCCTTCGACCTCGTGGATCAGGGTCAGCGTTTTCTGCATCTGTTGCAGGTTGGTGATTTCGACGGTGAAGCTCATGTGCGCCTTGCCCTGTTTCGACTGGGTATTGACGCCGACGACGTTGAGTTTTTCACGCGTGAAGATTTCGGAAATGTCGCGCAGCAGGCCCTGGCGGTCGTGCGCGTCGACCACGATGTCGGCGGCGAAGACGCCCGTCGTCTGCACGCCCCAGTCGGTCTCGATGACGCGCTCGGGGTGCATGGCGGCGAGGTTGGCGAAATTGGAGCAATCCATGCGATGGATGGAAATGCCCTTGCCGCGCGTCACGAAGCCCTGGATCTCGTCGGGCGGCGCCGGCTTGCAGCAGCGCGCCAGCTGGGTCAGCAGCTTGTCCACGCCGACGATCAGGATGCCCTGATTGCCTTCGACGGGCTTGCTCGGCTTGGTCTGCACTTCGTCCGGCAGCAGGGTTTCGGCGAGCAGATCGCCACCGCGCACCACGGTCTGGAAGTGGCGCAGGTTCATTTCGCCGCGCGCCGCGGCGATGTACATGTCGTCAGCCTTCGAGAAACCGAGCTTGTGCGCCAGTTCCTCGATATTGGCGCCGGTCTGGCCGGCCCGCTGCAGTTCCTTGGTGACGACCGCCCGGCCTTCGGACAGGGTTTCTTCCAGGGCCAGGTTGGAGAACCAGGCGCGCACCTTGACCCGGGCGCTCTTGGTATGGATGTAGTTGAGGCCGGGATTGAGCCAGTCACGCGACGGCCCGCCGACCTTGGCGGTGACGATCTCGACCTGCTGCCCGGTTTCGAGCGGGGTATTGAGCGTTACCAGATGGCCATTGACCTTGGCGCCACGACAGCGATGGCCGAGATCGGTATGCACGCGGTAGGCGAAATCGACCGGCGTTGCACCCTGCGGCAGATCGACGACCTTGCCTTGCGGCGTGATGACGTAGAGCGTCTCGTCGAGCGCCGCCTGCTTGTAGCGCGACACCCAGTCGGAACTGTCGGCGACTTCGTCCTTCCAGGTCAGCAGCTGGCGCAGCCAGGCGATCTTCTCGTCGTAGTCGTCCTCGGTCGTCCGCTTGCTGCCTTCTTTGTAGCGCCAGTGGGCGGCGACGCCGAGTTCGGCGTGCTTGTGCATTTCCCAGGTGCGGATCTGGATTTCCAGGCTGCGCCCGTCCGGGCAGCGCACGGCGGTATGCAGCGAGCGGTAGTTGTTGCCCTTGGGATTCGAGATGTAATCGTCGAATTCCTTGGAAATCGGCGACCACAGGTTATGCACGATGCCCAGCGCGGTATAGCAGTCCTTGAGGTCGTCGACGATGATGCGCAGGGCGCGCACGTCGTACACCTCGGAAAACTCGACGCCCTTTTTGCGCATCTTGTTCCAGATGCTGTAGATATGCTTCGGCCGGCCGTAGATTTCGGCCTTGTCGACACCCGCCGCGGCCAACTCCTCGCGCACCTTGAGCACCGCATCGGTGATGAACTGCTCGCGCTCGCTACGCTTCTCGTCGAGCATGCCGGCAATTTTCTTGTAGGTCTCGGGGTGAATGAAACGGAAGGACAAGTCCTCGAGTTCCCATTTCAGTTCCCAGACCCCGAGCCGGTTGGCCAGCGGCGAATAGAGTTCGAGCGTTTCGCGCGCTACCTGGACGCGCAGGTCGTCCGGATGGGCCGCGTAGTAGCGCAGGGTCTGCGTCCGGCTGGCCAGGCGCAGCAGCACGACGCGGATGTCCTCGACCATGGCGAGCAGCATCTTGCGCAGGACTTCGATCTGCGCCTTGACCTCGGCCGGATTGACCTCGCCGGCCTCGATATTGGCCGCGACAAAACCCTTGGTGATCGGCCGCAGGCGGTCGAGACGGGAAACCCCGCCGACCAGGTGCGCCGCCGGCTTGCCGAATTTTTCCTCGATGCGCGCCACGGCATGTTCGTCCTGGGCCGGCATGGCAAACAGCAAGGCGGCAATGCGCGATTCGACATCGAGTTTGAGGCCGGCAATGATCACGGCCATGCCCAGGGCGTGCGACCAGATGCGCTCACCACTGCCGAGCACCCGCTCGCCATAACCTTCCCAAGCATATTCCACGGCCACCTTCAGGCGCCCGGCATCGCTTTCGGGAAGCCCGGCTGAGAGGGTGACGAGGAACTTATCGAAGTCGCTCTGGGCGGCGACAGAATGAACGACGGAAACCATGGGCGGGATTATAGCGCCGGGGAGCATCTAGCGGATGCCAGCCCTGCCCGGAGAACGAAAAGACGGCTTCATCGCAGGCAACGCGGTAAAGCACTGGTCTTATCGCAGAAATACTTTCAGGAGCGCAATACGGGCAAAACCGCTGATGCTTCCAAAACACGAATATGCCAGCAGAACAGGAGAATGAGGGATAACACTCATAAAGGTTCGATTCCACGGGAGACGAACCAGTTATTACCCTCAGACTCCGATGCCCCAGCAGCGCCATTGTAGTTAATGGTTAACTCGGTTCCCTCGGCAATATCCACCTCGGCAACAAACAGGATGCTTTGCCTGACCACGTCGGCCAAATAACGCATATTGGCTGGATTGGCATTGTTGTACAAGGAACCATAGCCAAACGCGATCGCCTGCTTAACCCCCAGAGCAGTCAATGCGTTCCAACTAAAAACATAGCACTTCAACGTCTCGTCAAGCTCGTCGTACCCACAATCAAGCAGTAACACCGGCGCCTCTTCAACGATTTCTCCTGCCCGAAAATCACGTTGAGCGATAACACCTCGCCCAGCAATCGTATTCTTGTTCGAAACGCAAATGTTCGGAGGACGAATCTTGCTCACAAGAGACCTCCTGACCGCACATGACTCCAATTGAAAAGCAAAGCAATACCTCCCGCCAGAACCTAACACCTCGTTCGCGAGCCTATCAATACGCCTCGCACAGAATCTCTCCATACCCCTGGAGACTATGGCGCCATGGCATCTACCGGCTGGGGTAGTGGCATGGACATAAGCCCCATGCCACTACCTTTGGCATCAACCGGCGGCGGCAGCGGAATTCGCGGCAGAGCAATATCACTGCCCTTACCCTTGCCATCGTCAGCTTTCACCTGCGGTGCCGGCTGGCCGATATGCTCCTTGCCGTCGTCGCCCTTGGCCGACGGGGCCGGCACACTGCCCTTGCCGTCGTCGCCCTTGGCCGATGGAGCCGGCACACTGCCCTTGCCGTCGTCGCCCTTGGCCGACGGGGCCGGCACACTGCCCTTGCCGTCGTCGCCCTTTCCTGGCACGTTATTTTCTGTCTTCGATGTACTCTTTACTGTAATTTCGGCTGCCGCACCAAGACTGATACTGCTTGCGGAATCCACAAGCTTTACGTTCTCTGTGTTGCCACCCGCCTTGACTTGGGTACCTTTGCCGCCGGAAATCGTCGCGCCTTCATTGCGTAAATCACCCTTGGTATCAAGGCTGGTTTTTCCCTTGCTTTGAATGGAAACCTTATCGTTCGTGGTTTTTTGCGAGCTACCGAATGCCCCTGCTACCGAGCCTGTGGCGGACTTTTCGGTCTCCGTCGTATTAGCAGAGGTCTTCTTGTTAACCTCGCCGGACAGCCCCACCCCGCCAGAAACACTCTGACTGCTTGACGTACTTTGCGCGGAACGCAGCTTGGTATCGCCCTTGACATCCAGCGTTGTATCTCCGCCACTCTTGATTTTCGTCCCTTCAAGGTCAAGATTCTGGGATTTGATATTGGTATTACTACCGCTCGATATGCTGGCCGCCGTCTTGTTATTGGCTTCGGAACTTGATTGCGAGAATTGCGCGCTAACTTCGAACATGCCCCCGCTGCTCTTGCCACCACCAGCCTTGCCGCCGGTACTCATGCCAAGCGAAACGGCACCGCCTCCGCCCTCTGACTTGCTCTTGCTCTTGTCTTCAGCAGCGAGCATATTGAGATTGCCGCCCACATCCAGGTCGACACTGTCGCCGGCTGCAATACTGGTACCCTTGAACGTGGCGTCCTGCTGCGTCTTGATCTTGGTCGAACCACCTGACTTGATGGAACCAGCAACATCGGTACTGCGGCTCGCCTCCTTGGATTCTGTTCCAGCCTGGGCACTAACACTGCCACCGACAACCGACATCAGATTGACGTTGACCGTGACCGCCACACCGGCGGTGGTATCCCTCGACTTCGTACTACTGGTATTTTTCGCAGCAGTGAAGTCAAGCGACTTGGCCGAAACATCTACATCTCCGCCAACATCGACCTTGGTGCCTTCGAAGGTAGTTTTCTCCGTACTCTTGCTATTGAAGTCTTTTCCGACCTTGACGTTACCGGTCACCGCCTTGCTGGACGCAGACTCTGACTGGCTGTGTGCCGTATCGAAATTGGTTCTAACTCCGACGGATGCATCATATCCGGCGCCGCTCGTCATCCCAGCCCCTGCCGAAGCGCCGGCATAGGCACTCACCTTGGCGGTGTTATCCAGACGCTCCGACGAGCTGTAAGTTGTATTACGTGCCGCCTTGGACTCAATCGTGTTGGCCGATTGCGTCAGCGAACCGGCAACATCGATATTGCTTCCTTCATCAACGAGCTTGCCACCCGCTGCATTACGGTTCAGGTTCCCACCCGTCTTGATGGTCGTTGTCACTGCAGTCGTCTTGCCTGTTGTGGATTTCTCGTCCACATTCTTGGCCTGATATCCCTGATGTATTTCGGCACTTGCACTTGCCTTGCTATTGATCCCGGCCTCAGCACCCGCACCAGCACCTGCACCGACATACAAACCTGCCGTGGTGGTATTTTTGCTTGCCTTGGTTTCGTCGCGATCAACGGCCGCCAGGTAGCTTTGATCCTTGGCATTAATGCTGGCATCTCCGCCGGCTTGAACATCCGCCCCAACAAAGGTCGCTTTCTGGGCATTGACGGTCAAATCAGTCCCGGCGCTGATGGTCGATTTATTGTTACGTGTTTTGAGTTTGTCTTCAGTACCAACCTCCACCCGCAGCAAGTTCAGGGTATTTTCGGATCCCGCATCAGCAGAGGCCGATGCTGATGGCGTCAGACTGGCAGGCCCGGCGCTCACCGCACCGGCTGCACCGGCACTGTTCTCACTCTTGGCCATCAGCCCGATTTTGGTATTGGTCGTCTTGGTTTTAGAGATTGAAACATCTTCCGAGGTGTGGACATCCAACTCTTTGGTTTCAAGCGTCATGGACGCCCCCGAGGCCAGATTGCTGCCCTCCACCGTCAATTTCTCGGTCGCAACAATTTTGGTTTTACCGCCGCTGCTCAGACCCGAGGCCGTATGCGTGACATTAAGCGTTTCCGTTTCCTTTTGCTTCGAATCGAGGAAATTCAACCCCACCTCGGCATTCGCCCCAACCTTGACTGCCACGCTTCCTTGAACCCCCGAGGAACCTGCCGCGCCACTACTCGATGCACTCGCTCCGGCGTCCGCATCAACATTGGACATCAGGCCGACCTTGGTCGTACTGGTAGTAGTCTTGGAGCTATCGACATTCTTCGCGGCAAGGACATCAACACGCTTTGCATCGACTTCAAGATCCCCCTTGGTATCCAGCGTGGAACCTTGCAACTTGACGTTATCTGCCTTGAGCTTGCTGTCGCCGCCCACCTTGATGATCGAGCTCACACTATTTGACTTGAGTGACTCCGTCGTCGTCTGCTCCGTCGTCATCAGTTCCAGGCCGCCGCTCGCGCCGGCCTTGGCTCCGGCCTTTGCATCTGCGCTGCCAGAAGCACCATCGCCCCCCGACTTGGCGCTGGCTTTCGCGTCAACCGAAGCGGATGCTCTGCTGCTTCCGTTATCCACCTTGAAAAACGTTGTCGTGGTCGTCTCGGTTTTCTTTTCGACCTTGTCTTCGCCAGCCAGGATGTTGATATTCTTGGCCTTGAAATCGGCATCACCGCCAATATTAAGATTGGATCCCTTGATGGTGATATCGCTCTTGCCAGCATCGATCGAAGCATTTCCCCCAACATTGAAATTGCTGGCGACGTTTTTGCTGACATTTTCAGTGCTCTTTGTGCTGGAATCGCCGAACAATCCGCCGCCCACGCCCAAGCCGCTTTCCTTGGTTTCGGAAACGCGCTTTATCTGATCGGCTCGGGCAAGGATCTGTACGCCATCCTTGGCTTTCAAATCCGCGTCACCACCAATATTGGCATCGGTACCGGCCAAGACTATGCGTTTATCCGACTCGATAGATAGATTGCCACCAACATTCAGACCGGATTTGATCTGTTTGACCTGTTCGACAGTTTCAACATTGGACTTTGAATACAGGAAGCCCTGTTCATTCGATGCCGTCGTGCTCTTGCTCTTGTCCTCTATCGTGTCAAAAGTCACGCCATCTTTGGCCTTCAAGCTCGCCGAACCGCCAGCAGAAACATCCGCCCCCAGATTGGTGATGCTCTTGGCTGCATCAAGCGACAGATTGCCTCGTGCAGCAATCTGCGCCTGCTTGCCTATCGTCGTCGAGTAACCCTCTTTGCTTCCAGCTGTCTCGGAATAGGTTTTGTTAACAATGCTGCCCGAGGTTGACTTGAGATCAACATCGCCGCCGCTAATGGTCCCCGAGACGTTCGTGATATCGCCGACCGAGACCACTTTCAGTGATTTGTTGGCATTGATGGTCCCGCCGGTATTACTCAGGGAGAGCAGATTCAGATCAGCCACATCCGCAGAAATGATTGCCCCTTTCTGGATGGCATCCTTGGTTTTCTGAGACAGATAGACTTTGGGAGCCAACACGGTCTGGCCGTTCACCTCGGTCGGCACCATCCAGAGCAGATCCTTCTGCAGCGACTTTTCCTGACTTGCCGTCAGTGCTTGTCCCCACACCAGCCCCAACAAACCTTGCTGATCGACCGCCTGTGTCATCATCAGCTGCATCTGCTGCGCATCCGAACTGACCCCCGCCATGACAGCACGTCCGGTCATGGCCAGCATTTGCTGCTTGACCACATAAGCCTCGTAAGCGCCATCACCAAGACGCTTGCTTACTGTATCCGGGTCAAAACCCAGCATTCTGGCAAAGTAATCCGAGCCTTCAAAACTGGAAGCCGACAAATACAGCGGATTGGTCTCGATCAGATAACGCGCACTGGAATCCTTCGCCCGAACAAACAAACCGTTGGGGTTACTGGGCAAGGTCACGTTGAAATTCGAGAATGTCTCGGGAAGGCCAGGTGCGGCGGGAGCGGGCACCAAACCACCGACGGAAGCTCCGCCCTGCGCCACATCCGGAGTACCCTGCGGCCCTTTGGGATCGATGGGGTCACCGCCACCAAGACCAAGCGGGCCAATACTATCCGCGCCCAGCACTTTCACTTCGGTACTTTTCGGAATGAGCGGACCAGTTTCGGTTTCTTTCTTTTCCACATTATCCGGGGCGGCGTCGTTACCGGGGTTATCCGAGGAATCTGTTGAACCAAAAGGGTTGCCTTGGTTCGTCAGAAAGACGTTCGTCATCGTCAGCTTCCCGAGACTGGCATAGACTCCACTCGAAACGGTTTCACCTGCCAGCGTGCTGGGGGTCGATCCGAGAATGACAGGCAGGGTCTCAGCATTACTGATCGTAGTCGCCCCCGTTTGGGAGTTCTGTACACGATTTATGACGGCCTCGGCATCAGTACCCTTCACCCCTCCCCAACGCAGGTACTGATAGTATTTCCCGGTTGTAGTTTCGTGCTGCAGATCCAGACTGACATTGTCGAAAAACGGGCGGAACCCGGTCCCTGTCACATTGACATCATTCCCCTGAATCGTGGCGCCCATGTTGAGCGCGTAATTGATAGTCAGGTCAACCTTGCCCGCCCCGGTAATCTGGGGAGAGAAAGAGGGCTTCCCGCCAGCATAGTATTGATCCCTCGTTTCACTGTAGGTGGTATACGCCCAGTATTCGTAGTAGGCCCCCCCCGCATTCCAGGCACCACCACTACATTTGCTGGACACCGCTTCCGGACAGGACTCGGTATCAGAATAGGTACGAGTGGTTCTGACTGGCGAGCCCCATTGACGTGTATCGCCCCCCTCGACCTGATTGATCAATTGGGTGACATCAATTTCCACCCCGCCTTCACTGTTGATAATGCTGTTATTGACGAGCAGATTCCCGGCAATATGGACTTTACTTCCCGCGTCAACTCGCCCCTGGGCTGCTGTACGCGAGCCGTGATTTCTGAAATTCCTGACATTTGCGGTCAGCGCTTGACCGCTCCATAACTGCCCGTAGTTATCAATATCGTACAGCGTGGTCAGGATCAGATCACCAACGGCGGCAATCCCCCCCGTGGACGTATTGTTAATATTGTTGGCACTGAAATTTAGCGTATTGCCGGAATACACTAGGCCAATGTTTGTGTAGTCACCAGCAACGTCAACATCCACTGCCCCCGCATGCGACAAAGCCCCTCTGATGGCACTATTGGAGGCCTTCATGGTTAGTTCGCCACCAGCCTGTGTCCTGATGTTCAGATCCTGCTCCGAGACCAGCGATGCGCCAGCTTCCAAAGTGATCTTTTTTGCCTTGATCGCCAAATTGTTGCCATAGATAGATTTGCCGGCAGCCACGTTGAGATCCAGCAAATCGCCATCCACGCCCAAGCTTATCTTCCCGCCGCCCTGAAAATCTCCATTGTTGTTAATGGTGAAGGTTCCGCCAGACTTGCTCTGCACATCAATGTTCTTGAGCGCGAGAATTTCACCGGAATTATCCAACTCCCCGACTTTCAACACAGCGTCACCAGCGGACTGGAGCGCCCCCTGATTCGTGAAGACATCGGCAACAACTACGGTATTACCGGTCTTAGCCGCATTCAGAATTGCCACAGCACCGGTTAAATTCTTGAATTGCCCGACATTGATGCTGCTATCGCTAGCGCCCCCTCCCTGAAGCACACCGCTGTTCTCCAATTCGGCTGCGCTGAGCGAGAATTTATCGGCAAGCATTTTTGCGCCGCCATTATTCTTGATCTTCAAGCCAGCCGAATCGATGGTCAGTTGTCCGCCGCTGGCAAGAATGGCATTCGTATCATTGACCACCGAACGATCGGTTGCCAGACTCGTCAGCTTAAGGCTGAGGTCGTGACTACTACTCAAGCTACCTTTGTTGGTAAAGACATCCCCGCCATAGTTGATTTCCAGCTTGCGGGCCCCCTTGATAACACCGTCATTCGTAAAAATCGCCAGGTTGTTCAGGACATCCATTTTCGTATTGTCACTGACGGTGGAAAGCCTCCATTCGCCCGAATTTGAGAGCTCCCCGGTATTCAGAACCGTTCCTGTCGAGGCTTCAATCAGAGCCGCTGCCTGATTACTTATTTTTCTGGCGGAAAGATCAAGCAGACCATGGCTGACCAGTTTGCCACTGTTCGTTACATCCGTTGTAGCGCCCCCGCTTGCATCTGCAATGTCGACCTTGCTCCCACCGAATATCGTGCCGCTGTTGTCCACGCCACCACCACTACGTAGCGTCATCGCCCCGCTCACCGCAGCCAGGGTACCGGCATTCTTCAGTTGCTCCTGGCTGTTCAAATTCGCCACCGCCGCGCGTATCTTCGCGTTGGCTTCGTTGCTGATGCCTCCTGTGCCCGCATCCAGCGTCAACGTGCCGCCGCTTTCCGTCACGGCCTCAGGCTTGCTCTCCTGGTCACCATTCACATAGCCATTCACCGTGGTAATGGTCAAGTTGCCTTCGCTCAACAGCGTGCCAGTGTTCACCGCGTCATGTGCACTTACACCCAGGGCGCGCTTCGCTTGCAGCGTGCCATTGTTGATCAACTTTTGCGCCACAGTCAGGACGTCGTCCTTACTGTCATCATCGACCGTCGAGAGCAGCAGACTCCCCTTGTTCGTCAGTTCGGTCGCGCTGA